>NZ_VDGL01000001.1:0-74387 GCF_006228115.1 Halomonas sp. BL6
CCGGCGGAAGTCCCGCTCCACCTTGCGCAGCTCGCTCATCACCGCGCGGATATCTCGCCGGGCGGCGAGAAAAAACACCTCATCGTCGGCTTCGATGATGGTGTCGCCCCGGGGGATGATCGGTCGGTTGCGGCGGTAGATCGCCGCGACACGGGTTTCCACGTTGGGCATGTGCTTGCCCAGAAAGGCCAAATCCTGGCCCACCAATGGACCGCCGTAGAAGGCTTTCACCGCCACCAGCTGTACCAACCCGCCGGCAAACTCCAGCACCTGCAGCGCGCCGGGGTGCTCGATCAAGCGGCGCACGTGGTCGGTCACCACCTGCTCGGGGCTGATCAGCACGTCGATGGGAATGGCTTCGTGGGCAAAGAGGCCTTTACGAGTCAGATAGGCAGTGGAGCGGACCCGGGCAATTTTGGTGGGGGTGCGAAACAGCGTGTGGGCCACCTGACAGGCGATCATATTGATCTCGTCGGTGTTGGTCACCGCGATCAGCATATCGGCGTCTTCGCAGCCCGCCTGGCGCAGCACGATCGGGTAGGAGCCTGCGCCGGTCACCGTGCGGATATCCAGCTTGGTGTGCAGCTCGCGCAGTTTTGCGCCGTCGGTATCGACGACGGTGATGTCGTTCTCCTCGCGGGCAAGGTGCTCTGCAAGGGTGCCGCCGACTTGGCCGGCGCCGAGAATGATGATTTTCATCGCTAAGCATCGGTTCCGTTATGAGCGCCAACGTTTTATCAGCACGCAGTGTGCGCTGCAACAAAGACGGCGGCCAGTGTAAACCAGCCGCCGTCGAAAAGCAGGTAGGGATTATTCCAGCGTGAAGCCGACTTTGATCGTGACCTGCCAGTGTGCCACGCGGCCATCCTCGATGTGCCCACGCGTGTCGGTGACTTCAAGCCAGCGCATATTGCGAACGCTTTCGGCGGCTTTGGTCAGGGCATTCTGCACGGCGTCCTCGATTCCTTTTTCGGATGAACCGGTTAGCTCGATATGTTTATAGGTATGATGACTCATGCTGTCTCCTTGCGTGTCATGAAAAGGCGGCCTAGTGCTTAGGCCGTACGCTTCTCTAGTCTGGCATAAAAAAAGCCATCGTGACTGTTCACGGCAGGAAACAGCTGGCGGCCCGTGCCGCTTTGCTCACCCCAGGCCACGTCATGGGGCGTGGTGGCATGGGCGTCCGGGGTGCGGTCTAAAAACGCATCGATTTGTGCGGCGTTCTCTTCGGGCAGCACCGAACAGGTAGCGTAGAGTAGGGTCCCACCTGGGCGTAGCAGTGGCCATAGATTATCCAGCAGCCGTTGCTGGAGCTTGGCGAGCTGGCGAATGTCCTCTTTACGGCGTAGCGCTTTGATGTCCGGATGGCGACGAATCACGCCGGTGCCGGAGCAGGGGGCATCCAGCAAAATGGCATCAAAGGGCGTGCCGCTCCACCAGTCGCGGGTGGTGGCATCGGCATGCTTTAGTTCGGCACTGAGCCCTAAACGGCCGAGCGTGTCGTCGACTTTTGCCAGCCGCTGGTTGTCGCTATCCAGCGCGGTCAGGGAAATGTCGAACTGCTCTAGCAAGTGAGCGGTTTTGCCGCCAGGGGCGCAGCAGGCGTCCAGTACATGGGCGCCTGGGCGTGGCGCGAGAGCCGGGCCCAGCAGCGCGGCGCAGAGCTGTGCCGCCTCGTCCTGCACGCTGACGTGGCCCTGTTCGAAGCCAGGCAGCGTCGAGACATCGCAAGGGTGAGTCAGCGTAATGCCATCGGGGGCATGGAGGCAGAGGTGGCCATCCAAGCCCTGCTCGGTGAGTCGCTGCAGGTACGCTTCACGATCATTGTGGCGCTGGTTGACGCGCAGCGTCATCGGCCCCGGTTCGTTGTTGGCCTCGGCAATGACACGCCACTGCTCGGGCCAGGCGCTGCGCAGCTTGCCGAGCAGCCACTGGGGGTGTTCCAAGGCCACGCTCTCATCACGGTCCACTTCGGCCTGCAGCGCATCGGCCTCGCGCTGCAGTCGGCGCAGGCAACCGTTGAGCACGCGAGTTGCCCACTCTTTGTCCAGCAGGCGTGCGGCCCCGGCGGTTTCCCCCACGGCGGCGTGGGCAGGTGTGCGCATGTAGAGCAGTTGATAGATACCGATCAGCAGCAGCGCCTGGATATCCGCGTCACGCTTTTTGAAGGGCTGCTTCAGCAGGCGGCTGGCCAACGCTTGCAGGCGGGGCAAACGTCGGCAGGTGCCGTAACAGAGTTCTTTGAGCAGCGCGCGGTCTCTGGCAATGACGCTGTGCTCATCGAGCCCGGCCAGGGAGCCTTTATCAGTGAGAATCGGCACCAGGCTTCTGGCCGCCGCCGCGCGCACGTCCAGGCCGCTGCCGCCTTTGGTGGGTCGCTCGCTCATGGGTGCGCTCCTTGCGAGGCTGGCTGTGAAGGCTGTCCAAGGCGAACACCCTCGCTCAAGGGCGTTTGGCGGGCATTCAAAAGATCACGCACTGCCATGGCTTTGCCGCCGGGCAGCTGGGCACGGCTAACGCACAGCACTTCCTGGCCCTGGGCACCGCAGGCAATGCGCAGGTGTTCGTCGCCATGTGCCAACAGCGTACCGGGGGCGACGGGCGACTGCTCACCGGGCTCTACGCTGGCCATCAACAGCCGCAGACGATCGTTCCCCAGGGTGCACCAAGCCACCGGCCAAGGGTTGAAGGCACGGATTTTACGCGCCAACTGCTGGGCGGACTGGCTGAAGTCGAGTTCGGCCTCGGCTTTACTAAGTTTGGCGGCGTAGGTCACGCCCTCGTCGGGCTGCGGCGTGGCCTTCAGACTTCCGCTGTCCAGCTGATCGAGTACGGTCACCAATGCATTGGCGCCTTGAATGGCCAGCCGATCGTGGAGGTCGCCGCCCGTGGTGCGTGAGGTGATCGGCGTGCGCACGTCGTAGAGCATGGCGCCGGTATCCAGCCCCGCGTCCATCTGCATGATGGTGACGCCGGAGGCGCTATCACCCGCTTCGATGGCACGCTGAATCGGCGCCGCGCCGCGCCAGCGGGGCAGCAGCGAGGCGTGGACGTTGATACAGCCTAACCGCGGCGTATCCAGCACCGCCTGGGGCAACAGCAGCCCATAGGCGACCACCACCATCACATCGGCATTCAGCACCGCCAGTTCGGCTTGCGCATCGGCGTCTTTCAAGCTGACGGGTTGGACCACCGGCAGCCCGTGCTCTTGTGCCAGCTGTTTGACCGGGCTGGGCGTGAGCTTGCGGCCACGTCCAGCGGGACGGTCGGGTTGGGTGTAAACCGCCACCACTTCATGTTCGCTGTCGAGAACGGCAGCAAGGCTGGAGGCGGCGAAGTCTGGCGTGCCAGCAAAAACAACGCGTAACGGTGACATGGTGGAGAGCCCCTAGGAGAAGAGAGAAAGTGCCATCTATGAAACGCACAAAGGCCGAGAGGCAGCGCTATCGTGCAGGCATTCAGCCTGTGAGTCAGCGTGTCAGCTCGGCCAGTGGCCAGGTGATGAGGTGCCGATTAGGCGTCGTTCATCAGCTTGTGGCGCTTCTGCATTTTTTTCATCACTCGGTCGCGCTTGAGCGGAGAGAGGTAATCCACGAACAGGACACCTTCTAAATGATCGAGTTCATGTTGAATGCAGTGGGCCAGCAAGCCGTCCGCTTCCAACTCGTAGGGCTCACCGTCACGGTCCAGCGCGTTGAGCGTCACTTTCAGGTAGCGCGGTACTTCGGCATAGTACTCAGGGATCGACAAGCAGCCCTCGGAGAGCGGCTCTTTGGCATCACCGATGGGCTCGTAGCGCGGGTTGATCAGCACCAGCGGCTGGGAGTTATCGTCGCTGACATCCATGACGACCACGCGGCGATGGACATCGACTTGCGTTGCGGCAAGGCCGATGCCGCGTGCGTCGTACATGGTCTCCAACATATCGTCGACGAGCTGGCGGACCTCGTCGTCAACGGTTTCCACCGGTACCGCCTTGGTGCGCAGGCGCTCGTCGGGGAATTCGAGAATAGGAAGTTTGGCCATGGCGTTACAATCACCGTTATGCTGAGTCTTTAAGATGAGTTAGCGGCGAACCTGTGTCAGCGCGCCTAACTACTTTACTATGGGCCACTATATCATGCTGATAGCGTTCCTGGGCACGCGCGACACCGTGTGGCCCTCTTCCTCTGCTTTACCAACGACTGCCTGGAGAGAACCGGATGGCGGCCCGAAAGCCTCTTTATTATAGCGTCTTTGGCGTGCTCTTAACGTGGGTGCTGTTGTCCAGCCAAGCTGTTTTAGCTCTGGAAGGCTTACGTCACGATGCGCCGCAGCGCTACGAGGTAGTGCCTGGCGATACCCTATGGGATATCTCGGCCCGCTACCTCCACTCCCCGTGGCAGTGGCCGTCGCTGTGGCGGTCGAATCCACAGGTGCGCAATCCACACCTCATTTATCCTGGCGACGTGCTGCTGCTGGGCAGCTGCGAAGGCCAGCCTTGCGTTACGTTGGAGCGTGGTCAGAGCATCGTCAAGCTCTCCCCGCAAATGCGCACCGTGCCAGAGCGTGAGGCCATTACTCCCATACCGATGGAAGTGGTCCGCGCGTTTTTGCGCGAGCATCGCGTGGTCGAGCCAGGCGAGCCCCTGCAGGAACTCGCCTACGTGGTAGGCGGCGACAACCAGCGTCTGATTAGCGGGGCAGGCGATAGGTTGTACGTGCGTGGAGAGCTGCCGGAGCGCGCGAGCTTAGGCATTTATCGACCCGGCGAGCCCTACATCGCCGCCGATGGCACACGGTTGGGCGATGAGCTGATCAATATTGGCGAAGCGCGCTACGTCAGCAGCGAGGGCGATATCGCCCGGGTCGAGGTGCTCAGTGCTTATCAGGAAGTACGTAACAACGACATTCTGCTGCCCCTAGAGGATCGTGAGCTGAGCGCGTCGTTCGAGCCCCGCGCACCGTTGAATGACGTCTCTGGACAGATCGTTGCAGTACCGGGCGGGGTGCGTTTTATTGGGCGCCTACAGATCGTTGCGCTGGACTTAGGCACCCAGGATGGCCTGCAGCCGGGGCACGTCCTGCGTGTCGACCAGCAGGGCGAGCTCGTCACCGATCCTCGCACCCAAGAGCTGCTGCGTTTACCTGACACTGAAGCGGGGCTGGTGATGGTTTTTCGACCTTACGATCACATGAGTTTCGCTCTGGTCATGCAGGCGTCACGGGTATTGGCCGTCGGGGATCGCGTGCGTTCGCCCACGCGCTAACGAACGAATCATCCGTTACAAGAGGGAACAGCGATGGATGCCAAGGAGTGGCTGGCAGTGCATGCACTGCCTGGGATGGGCGCAACGCGCATTGCACAACTGGTGGCGCGGCAGCCATCGTGGCCGCAAGGCTGGTTGGCGGCGTTGCCCAGTAGTGCCGCCAATGCGTTACGTCTGTGGCTCGCTCACCCAACGCGCAGCCCTTTGCAACACGCAGTGGACGACACCTTGACCTGGCTGCAAGGCGCGCCTCATCGTCATCTACTGCACCGCAATCATCCCGATTGGCCTGAGTTACTCGATCAGCTTCCAGACCCACCGGTGGTACTGTGGGCGCAGGGGGATTTACGTGCCCTGAGCGCCCCGGGCATTGCCATGGTCGGTACGCGCCGGCCCACGTCGGAGGGCGGTCGCAATGCACAAGCGTTTGCCCGCGAATTGGCTGGGCGCGGCTGGTGTGTGGTGAGCGGTATGGCCTTGGGGGTCGATGGCATTGCCCAGCGTGCCGCGCTGGAGGCGGGTGGCACCTCCATTGCCGTGCTGGGAAGCGGTATCGACGTCATTTACCCCGCACGCCATCGGGATCTCTATGAACAGCTCAGCACCCAGGCCGGCGGTTTGGTGCTGTCCGAACACCCGCCGGGCACGACGGCGCGTCCGGCCTTTTTTCCCCGCCGTAACCGTATCGTCACTGGACTATCGCTTGGCACTCTGGTGGTCGAAGCCACCGAAAAAAGCGGTTCGCTGGTCAGCGCCCGCCTTGCCCTGGAGCAAGGGCGCGAGCTTTTTGCGTTGCCGGGCTCGGTGCATAACGTGCAAGCCCGTGGCTGCCTGCAGCTCCTGCGTAGCGGGGCCACGCTGGTGCGCCATGTGGACGACATGCTCGAAGAATTGCAGCAATGGGCGCCCCACTACCTGCACGAAGAGGCGGCTGCCGGTGCCAAGCCGGTCTCCCATGGCACCGACAGCCCTTCGCCTATCACCGGCGACCCGCTGCTCGATGCACTGGGCACTTCGCCAACGCCGATCGATCTGCTGGTGCAAACCACCGGTCTCTCGGTCAGTGATTGCCAACAGCGGCTGTTAATGCTGGAGCTCGAAGGTCAGGCGACGCAGCAGGCAGGTGGCTGGGTGAGAATGACGGCCCCGTGGTAAGATGCAGTCACCTTTGTTCGATTGGCTGAGAGCTTATCAGGAGCGTCTATGAAACCGGCGGTTGACGTGAAAGCGGCGGTAGCTGCGCTGCGTAAAGGCGGTGTGATTGCCTGCCCCACCGAAGCGGTGTGGGGGTTGAGCTGTGACCCCGATAACGACGAAGCGCTGGCGCATCTGATGCGTATGAAGGAGCGCGACCCGGCCAAGGGCGTGATTTTGGTAGCGGCGACCATTCAGCAGTTCCAGCCCTGGCTCAATCAGCTACCGTTAGCGTTACATGCGCCGCTGGCCGCCAGTTGGCCCGGTCCCCATACGTGGTTGGTGCCCGATAACGGCAGGAGCCACGGCCTGGTGCGCGGCGCTCATCAAAGCGTGGCGCTACGCGTCACCGACCATCCGCTGATGAAAGCGCTGTGCGAGGCGTTTGGTGGACCGCTCGTTTCCACCTCGGCCAACCGAGCCGGTGACCCGCCTGCCATGAGCGCAGACGAGGTCGCCACCATTTTTGGCGAAGACGTCGCAGCTATCGTGGCGGGCGAATTGGGCGGCAATGCCAAACCCAGCACCATCCGCGATTTAGTGACCGGCAAAGTGATGCGTGACTAGCCGCTCGGCTTCGTCACACTGTCAGCGATTCACGATTCACGATTCACGATTCACGATTCACGATTCACGATTCACGATTCACGATTCACCTCACCAGGAGTCAACGTGGCCCACGAGCACCTAGACGACGTCAAAGCGTATCTACTCGATCTTCAGGAGCGGCTCTGTGAAGGGCTTGCCGCCGCCGACGGGCGGGCCGCGTTCAAAGAGGATAGCTGGCAGCGTGAAGAGGGCGGCGGCGGACGCTCGCGGGTGATGGAGTTGGGCGCTGTTTTCGAAAAAGGCGGCGTCAATTTTTCCCATGTGTACGGTGCACAGCTGCCGCCCTCTGCCACCGCCGCTCGGCCGGAGCTGGCCGGACGCAGCTTTCACGCGGTGGGCGTCTCGTGGGTCATGCATCCGGAAAACCCCAACGTCCCCACCAGCCACGGCAACGTACGTTTTTTCATTGCCGAAAAAGAGGGTGAGCCGCCGGTGTGGTGGTTTGGCGGGGGCTTCGACCTGACCCCCTACTATCCCGTGTTCGAGGACGTAGTGCACTGGCATCAGGTCGCACGCGACGCCTGCGCGCCCTTTGGAGAGGGTGTTTATGAGCGCTACAAAGCGTGGTGCGACGACTACTTTTACCTCAAGCACCGCGAAGAGACTCGCGGGGTGGGTGGCCTATTCTTCGACGACCTGAACGAAGGTAGCTTCGAAGAGTGTTTTGCCTTCCAGCGCGCGGTAGGCGATAGCTTTCTGGACGCTTACCTTCCCATCGTCGAGCGCCGGAAGCAGGACGCATGGGGCCAGCCGGAGCGGGAGTTCCAGCTCTATCGGCGTGGCCGCTACGTCGAATTCAACCTGGTGTGGGACCGAGGCACGCTGTTTGGCTTGCAAAGCGGCGGACGCACGGAATCGATTTTGATGTCCATGCCGCCGCTGGCCCGCTGGGAGTACGCCTTCACGCCTGAGGCAGGTAGCCGTGAAGCCGTGCTGTACGACTATCTGGTGCCCCGCGATTGGCTGACCGAAGCCGCCCAGCAGCGCCATGTCTAAGGAGTGTCGATGACCGACCGTTACTGCGTGTTTGGTAATCCGATCAAACACTCGAAATCACCGCTGATTCACGGTGAGTTCGCCCGTCAAACCCAGCAGCACATGACGTACACGGCGGAACTGGTGCCTGAGGATGGTTTTACAGACGCATGGCGAGCTTTCGTGTCGGGCGGTGGCCGGGGTGCCAACGTGACCGTGCCGTTCAAAGGCGATGCTTTTGCGCTTTGCGATACGTTGAGCTATCGCGCCAAGCGCGCCCAAGCGGTCAATACGCTGATCGTGGGGGGTAACGGGCGCACCTACGGTGATACGACCGATGGTATTGGATTAGTGCGGGATTTGGCCTATCACCGCGTCCCTCTGGCGGGTAAGCGCGTGCTGGTGCTCGGCGCTGGCGGTGCCGTGCGTGGCATTTTAGAGCCACTGCTGGCCGAAAAACCCAGCGAGGTGGTCGTCGCCAACCGAACCGTGGCAAAAGCCGAGCAGTTGGCGGAGGCGTTCGTGGATCTGGGGCGTATTTATGGCGGTGGCTTTGCGTCGGTAAAGGGGCCGTTCGATGTGGTCATTAACGGCACCAGTGCCAGCCTGTCAGGCGAGCTGCCGCCGCTACCGGAGACACTGTTTGGCGAAGGTGCCTGGGCCTACGACATGATGTACGGCGCCGAGCCGACGGTGTTTCTTCAGTGGGCAGGACCGCGCGGCGCAAAGCTGCTGGATGGTTTGGGTATGCTGGTCGAGCAGGCGGCCGAATCGTTCTTTGCATGGCGCAACGTGAGACCCGAAACGGCCAGCGTACGCACGCTTCTACGTCAATCGCTCAATTATTGAGCAGGGCGATGGGGGCGAGTGCCCCCATCGTGTCGTCGTGAGCTCACGAGAGCGAGAGAAAGGGTCGGTCTAACGCGATTTGGTATAAAACCCCACCATGCACATCACTAGCCCCACCACGGATAGCAGCATGCCGCCGTTGACCAGCAGCGGTGAACGCTCGAGCCACGACACGAAAGGCTGCGGTGTGTCATAGCATGCACCATCCAGATAGTTCCAATAGCCGCCATCGAGTTGGCAAGCGCGGACGTCCCCCAACTCCCAAAAATAGACGCCTAGTAGCACCAGAATTGGTAGCACTAATAGCAGTAAACCCAATCGGATCATCGAAAACCTCTAAGTGGAGCTACGGGCGTGGGCAGTTGGGCGTGCGGCCGCTGCTGCGCGCCTGCTCGTAGGTGGCCAGCGCTTGATCCATGTTGGCTTGCAGGCCTTGAATCCGCTGGCCTTGACTCGGGTGGGTCGACATCCAGGCGGGAGGCGCGCCGCCGCCCGATGCGGCCTGCATGTTCTCCCATAGCGTGACGCTTTCGCGCGGATCGAACCCCGCCTGCGCCATGAGCTGTAAGCCAATCACATCGGCCTCGCTCTCATGACGTCGGGAGAACGGCAGGGCGATCCCGTATTCGGCACCCAAGCCGAGCACGCCCATGAGCTGCTGGCCTGCCGGTGTCTGCATCCCCGAGGTGCTGGAAATGACCGAGAGACCCAGCGACGTGGCACTTTGGGTGGAGGCGCGCTCGTTGGCATGACGCGCGAGCACGTGGCCGATTTCATGGCCGACGACCGAGGCGAGCTGGTCCTGCGTGGTGGCAATATCCAACATGCCGGTGTTGACGCCCATGTAGCCGCCCGGGAGGGCGAAGGCATTCGGCTGTTCGGATTCGAAGACACGAATTTGCCAATCGAGGTTACGCTGTTCGTTGGGGAGGACGTCGACGATCGCATTGGTGATGCACTGCACGTAGCGGTGGCTCGCCTGGCCAGCGGTCGGAATGTTTTGCTGATATTCGGCGAAGGCCTGCTGGCCCATTTGATTGAGCTGATCATCGGAGAGCAGCAACAGCTGTGAGCGGCCGGTGGGTGAGGTCGAGCAGGCTGCGATCGAGGCGCACAGCGCCGTCACCGCTAATGGGCGAAGCCAACGCATAGACAGTTTCCTTATAGACGAGTAGGGATCCTTGCACACAAGATAACCACTGACCGTGGTAAATCAACCCCTATCATAACGCACTCTGAGGATGACGATGGATGCCGAATTAAGCCAACGCCTGGCGCGATTACTCGATCATGTCGACCACTGGCTGCCGCCTGCGCCCACCCCGGTCGAGTGGGAAAAACACGTGGCGGCCATTTGGCAACGCCACCCGCTGGGTGGGCGGATGGTGCCCGTGCCGCCAAGAGACACGATGACGCTGGACGACCTGCTCGGTATCGAGCGGCAAAAGCTGGCGTTGGTCGATAATACGCGCGCCTTTTTACAAGGGCTACCTGCCAACCATGCGCTGCTGTGGGGCTCCCGTGGAAGCGGAAAATCATCGGTGATACGCGCACTGCTCAACTCGCTGGCCACAGAGGGGTTACGGCTGATCCAGGTTGACCGACATGATCTGTCGAGTCTGCCGCTGCTAGTGGAACAGCTTCGGCATCAGCCGCATCGCTTCGTGGTGTACTGTGACGATCTCTCCTTCGAGGGTAACGATGACGCGTATAAGGCGCTCAAGAGCGTGCTAGACGGCGCGCTGACCGGGCCACCAGATAACGTACTGCTCTATGCGACCTCGAATCGTCGCCATCTGTTGCCGGAGTCCATGGACGATAACAGCGGTTCACGGCTGGTCGGCGAGGAGTTGCATCATGGCGACGCGGTGGAGGAGAAAATTTCGCTATCGGATCGGTTCGGCCTATGGCTGGGTTTCCACCCCTTCAGCCAAGCGACCTATTTGGAGGTATGCGAACACTGGGTGGGGCGTATCGGCACGTCCCAGGACTGGGACGATGCGGCACGGGCAGAGGCGATTCGCTTTGCCACGCTGCGCGGAGGGCGAAGCGGCCGCACGGCGTGGCAATTTGCGGCCCAGTACGTGGGCCGCAAACGGCTGCATGAGCGCGGTGAGTAACGCGCTTGGCAAGACTCAGCGTTGAGGAATGAGCTGCCCGTCGTCACCGACGTTCAGGCGAATCGTCGGAGTGAGCAGGCCTGACGGCAGTGTCATGCCCAATCCGCGCAAATCGCCAGGAGTAATGGCCAGTTCGCTGCCCGCGGGCAGTTCCCCTTGGCTTGCGAGCTGGCGAGCTAACGTCAACATCGGCGTCATTTGCTGACGGTCGGCGGCGAGAATATCGAACGCCACCGGCAGGCGCAGATTGGCGTCCTCGCCAGAGGTGAGGGTAACGTTCTGCTGATAGTTGCCCTGCACTGGGTCCACGCCAGGCATGTCCAGCGTCCAGCGAAAGCCTGACATCTCGACCGGCGGCATGCCAATGGGTAAGCCAAGCCCCATCGCCAGCGTGGCCTGCACCGGTAGACTGCCTGTGCCCAGGCTAGAGGCCAGCAGGCTCGAAAGGTCGCTGGTGTCCAGCCCGGCATTGACACTATAGGGGCCAATACGCACGTCTTCGATACCGAGCGAGGTGACCGCCAAGCGAAAGGCAAACAACCCTGTTTGTGGCAGCGCCAAACAGCCTGTCAACAGGCTGGCTAACAGCAGTAACACCAGGCCGCGTCCGCGACGAAAAACAACGTGCATGTGACTCCCTCCTGAGAAGGACAAGGGTGAATGAGCTAAGGGTAGGTAAGGTGAGTAGCGATGAAGCTGGATCAGAAAAGCGCCGCTATTTGAGGGTGGGCGAGGGTTTCTGTCAAGCAGATTTGTCACTAATGGCACTATAAAAACGCCCGCTGCGACAGCAGCGGGCGTGAAGACACGAAGCCGCGTTTAGCGGCGGCTTTTGCGTGCCTCTTTGGTACGGTTGAGCTCGCGCTTTTTGGCTTTCTCTTTGTCGCTGGCCCCCGCCATAGGGTCATAGGGGTTGTCGCCGGAACGAAACTCGAAGCGCATCGGCGTACCGCGCACCTTCAACACTTTACGAAAGGTGTTGGTGAGATAGCGGCGGTATGCTTCGGGCAGCGATGACGTTTGGTTGCCGTGTACCACGATGATCGGCGGATTGCTGCCGCCCTGGTGCGCCATACGCAGCTTGATGCGGCGGCCGTTGACCATGGGGGGCGGATGCTGGCTGACCGCATCCTGCAGCAACGTGGTCAGGCGGTTGGTCGACCAGTGCGCGTTGGCAGCGTTGAACGCCCGTTCGATAGAAGGGTAGAGATCGCCCACCGCCGTGCCATGCAGCGCGGAAATGAAGTGCAGCTCGGCGTAATCAGCAAAGCCCAGACGGCGCTTGATATCGGCGCGCATCTTCTCTTTGGCGTCGCTCTCTAGGCCGTCCCACTTGTTGACGGCCAGTACCAGCGCACGGCCCGTGGTGAGCACGTAATCCAGCAGGTGCAGATCCTGTTCGACGAGACCACTGCGGGCATCCAGCACCATCACCGCCACGTGGCTCTCTTTGATCGCATCCAGTGTTTTGATGATCGAGAACTTCTCAGCGATTTCACGCACGTTCTTGCGTCGCCGAATACCTGCTGTATCGATCAGCACGTAGGGTTTGCCGTTGCGCTCGAAGGGGATTTCGATGGCGTCGCGGGTGGTGCCCGCTTCATCGAACACCACCACCCGCTCTTCGCCTAGCAGGCGATTGACCAGCGTGGATTTACCCACGTTCGGGCGGCCGATGACCCCGATACGAATACCTTTGGTTCCCGTGTCGGCCGGGATGCTAGCATCCCGCTCAGGGAAGGGCTCGAGCACCGTATCGATCAGCAGTGACACGTTGCGGCCATGGGCAGCCGCAATCGGCCAGGGATCGCCCAGACCCAACGTCCAGAAGTCGGCCATGGCCGAGTGCTCTTCCAAACCGTCGGTCTTGTTGACCACCAGCCAGGTTTTTTTCTGATTGACGCGCAGATGATTGGCGATGGCTTCGTCCGCGACGTTCAGTCCGGCGCGGGCATCGACCAGGAACAGCACGATATCGGCTTCGTCGATGGCCGCCAGCGACTGCTCGGCCATCGCAGCATCGATGCCTTCTTCGTCACCGCTGATACCGCCGGTATCGATGACGGTGTACGCCTTTCCACCCAGCATGCCGTTACCGTATTTACGGTCACGGGTCAGGCCAGGGAAGTCTGCCACTAGCGCATCGCGCGAGCGGGTCAGACGGTTGAACAGCGTCGATTTACCCACATTGGGGCGACCGACTAATGCAATGACGGGTGTCATGGAGTGACTTCCAGGGTTTCCAGGCGACCATTGTTGGCCTGGACATGAATGGTGCTGCCTTCCGTGACCGGGCGCACGCTGATGCCCGAATCATCGATTCGGGTGCGGCCGACCAGATTGCCATCGCGGGCATCGATCAGATGGACATAGCCCTCGAAATCGCCCACGACGATACGGCCATCGGCAAAGGCGGGAGCGGTGAGCCAGCGGTCTTCGAGATCGTCGTTACGCCAGATCTCCTGGCCGCTATTAGCGTCGAGTGCCACGAGATGGCTATCGTCGCTGACTACGAACAGGACATTACCGACTAGAATCGGTGTATGGCGGCTGGAGAGGCTGGTTTCCCATAGCACGCCGCCACGGGTGGCTTCCAGTGCGGCAACCCGGCCGTTGTAGCTAGTCACGAACAGACGGCCATCCGGACTGAGCACTGGCTGACCCGTTAGGTCTACCAGTCGCTCGACATCGCTACGTCCGCGTGGGGTGGCAATCTGCATATCCCATAGCGCTTGGCCGCTACGGTTATCGAGCGTGGCCAGACGCCCGTTGGCTAGGCCCACGAAGGTGACCGGGTCGATGACCATTGGCGTGCCGGTACCACGCAGCGTCAAGGCAGGCTGCGAGCTGGTATACACCCAGCGCTCTTCGCCGCTAGCGCGATCCAGGGCCGTGATCTGGCCGTCCACGCTCTGAACCAGCAACAATTGTTGATTGGCCTGCGGAGCCGCCAGCACTTCGCTGGAGACCCGCGAGCGCCAAGTAACGCTGCCGTCGCGTTGGTCGAGGGCAATCACCTCACCGTTACGGGTACCGAGATAGACGTGACCTGCAATGGCGTTCAGCGCGCTGGAAATCGGGCTATCCAGCTCGACTTCCCACTCACGCGCGCCGCTGTCGGCATTGAACGCGGCGACCAAACCGTTGGCATCCGCTGCGAAGAGCGTATTGCCTTCACGCGACGGGGCGATGGGGTAGCGGGCACGACCAAAGCCATCGCCGACGCGGCGGTCCCAAACGCTATCCAGCGACGAGGTTTCATCGAAGCTGCGCAGCTCTTTGGGAGTAAAGGCAGGTTGGCCTTTGCTGGCACAACCCGCTAGCAGCGCTAGCGCGAGGGCTCCCAGGGTGGTGCGCATCAGATGTTTGGAAAAGAGCGGTTTAGACGGGTGAGTCGTCATCACTGTGTCGCCTCCTCGGCGCCGAGATCGTCGAGCTTGAACTGTACGCCGTACAGCGGCTGGTTCTGGTTTTGGGCGATGGACTGCGCAGTTTGCCACGCTTCGCGCGCTTGCTCGGGCTGGTTCTGTGCGAAGAACGCATCGCCCCGCACATTGGCTTGTTGAGCCGCCAGTGCATCGGAAATGGGCTGGTCGAGCAGCGCGAGCGCGGCTTCTGGATTGCCCTGCGCGACCTCGATGCGCGCTAGGCGCAGCCACGCCACACTTTGCACATAGCGGCGCGATGAGTGGCTGGCGACGTCTTGCAGTGCCTGCTTGGCCGTGGACAGATCGTCTTGATCGACGGCAAGACGAGCCTCCAAGAGCTGTGCCAGTTCGGCATACAGCGTGTTGCCGTAGTCGTCGGTGAGCTCATCGATCAGCGTCTGTGCTTCGCTCAGCTGGTCGTCTTCCAAGGTCGTGCCAGCCGTCATATTGATGAGCTGCTGATAACGGGCAGAGGCGGCTTCCGCTTTACCTTCTTGGTAGTTTTGCCATGCGTTCCACCCAAAGACACCCGCCGCCGCGAGTACGGCACCAGCGATCAGCGAGGTCCCGTTCTCTTTCCACCAGCGTTTGACGACTTCTAGCTGCTCTTCTTCGCTTCTCAGCTCCGCCACGGGCGGCCTCCTGTTCCATGGGTCAACCGCTGCTGCGGCCAACGATGTTCATCTGCCCAAACCGTGCTGGGCAGTTACGTTAGTGAGACGGTACGTTCGACGACAGTATCTCGCGAAGCGCGTCGGCCAGCTCGGCTTGGGCCACTTGCTGCTGCTCGCGATCATCGCGCAAATACTTCAGTGTGGCGGTTTGGTGGGCAAGCTCGTCTTCGCCCAGCAAAATCGCCACTGGCGCGGCGCTCTTGTCGGCTTTTTTCATGCGGCTTTTGAAGCTGCCGCCGCCACAGTGCAGCTGCAGACGCAGGGTGGGCAGCGCGCTACGCAGCTGCTCGGCGAGTGTCAGGGCGGCCACACTAGCGCTGTCGTCCATCGGCATCAGATAGACGTCGCAGCCGCCCATGGCCTCATCGGGCACCAGGTCGAGCGTTTCCAGCAGCAGCACCAGGCGCTCGATGCCCATGGCAAAGCCCACGGCCGGCGTGGGTTTGCCACCAAGCTGCTCGACCAAGCCATCGTAGCGGCCACCAGCGCACACGGTGCCTTGGCTGCCCAACGCGGTGGTCGTCCACTCGAACACCGTGCGGCAGTAGTAGTCCAGGCCGCGCACCAAGCGCGGGTTGACCACGTACGGTATACCGGCAGCCTCCAGCATCGCTTTGAGCTGCTCGAAATGCGTGCGGGACTCGTCGTCCAGATGGTCCATCAGCTGCGGGGCGGCATCGAGCATGTCGGCCATGTCCGGGTTTTTGGAGTCCAGAATGCGCAGCGGGTTGCTGGTCAGGCGGCGTTGGGAGTCATCGTCGAGTACGTCTTGGTGCTGCTCGAAGTAGGCCACGAGCTTATCGCGGTAGGCCGCACGCGCCTCAGCGGAGCCTAGCGAGTTCAGCTCCAGGGTGACGTGCTCCATCAAGCCGAGCTCTTGCCATAGGCGCGCCGAGAGCAGGATGACTTCGGCATCGATGTCCGGGCCTTCGAAGCCGTACGTCTCTACCCCCACTTGGTGGAACTGTCGGTAGCGCCCTTTTTGGGGGCGCTCGTGACGGAACATCGGCCCTTGGTACCAAAGCCGCTGGGTTTGGTTATGCAGCAAGCCGTGCTCCATGGCCGCCCGCACGCAGCTGGCGGTGCCTTCGGGACGCAGCGTCAGGCTGTCACCGTTGCGGTCGTCGAAGGTGTACATCTCTTTTTCGACGATATCGGTGACTTCACCGATCGAGCGGGCAAACAGCGCCGTTTGCTCGACGATGGGCGTACGAATTTCATCGAAACCATAGCGGTGCATCAGTTGGCGTACTTTGCCCTCAAAAAATTGCCAGCGAGGGCTATCGCTGGGCAATAGGTCGTTCATACCACGGATGGCTTGAATCTTTTTAGCGGCGGACTTGCTCAATGAAAACTCCTTATGGGGCGGCAGCGGACGAGGCGGGCGTCGACATCGCCTCGGCCAGCGACACGGGCGTTAGACGCTGCGCGCAATCATGTTCTCTTGCTGCTGCTCTTTTTGACGCACTTTATCGCGGATCAGCTTTTCCAGATCGTCGACGAGGTGGTCATTGCGCAGCTTGCTCGCCGGCTTGCCATCGATATAGACCAAATTGGCAGGCGAGCCGCCGGTGAGGCCGATATCGGTCTCCTTGGCTTCGCCGGGGCCGTTGACCACACAGCCAATCACCGAGACGTCCAGCGGTGTCATCACGTCTTCCAACCGCTCTTCGAGCTGGTTCATGGTGCTGATAACGTCAAAGTTCTGCCGCGAGCAGCTCGGGCAAGCAATGAAGTTGATTCCCTTGGCGCGCAGCTTCAGGCTCTTGAGCATGTCGAACCCGACTTTGATCTCTTCTACCGGGTCGGCGGCCAGCGAGACGCGGATCGTGTCGCCGATACCGTCCATCAGCAGCATGCCCAGGCCAATGGACGATTTCACCGTGCCCGAGCGCAAGCCGCCCGCTTCGGTGATGCCCAGGTGCAGCGGCTGCTCGATGCGGTTTGCCAGGTCGCGATAAGCGGCCACGGCCATGAACACGTCCGATGCTTTGACGCTGACTTTGAATTCTTGGAAATCGAGACGATCCAGGTGGTCGATATGGCGCATCGCCGACTCGACCAGCGCCGCAGGTGTGGGTTCGCCATACTTCTTTTGCAGGTCTTTCTCCAGGGACCCCGCGTTCACGCCGATACGGATCGGAATGCCGTGGTCGCGGGCGGCGCTCACCACCGCGCGCACGCGGTCTTCCCGGCCAATATTGCCGGGGTTGATGCGTAGACAGTCCACGCCCAGCTCGGCGACCCGTAGCGCGATCTTGTAATCGAAGTGGATATCGGCCACCAGCGGCACGGCCACGCGCTGCTTGATCTTGCCGAAGGCTTCTGCGGCATCCATATCGGGCACCGAGACGCGGACGATATCCGCCCCGGCTTTTTCCAGCTGCTGGATCTGTCCGACAGTGGCCTCGACGTCCAGTGTGTTGGTGTTGGTCATACTTTGCACCGAAATCGGTGCATCACCGCCCACCGCGACGTTGCCAACGTGAATTTGGCGTGACGGGCGGCGTTTGATCGGAGAAGGGGCGTGCATAAGACGGGTCACTCTCCCAGGGTAAAGCGGGCAACGTTATTGGCACCGGCGCGCTCGGCAAGGTCGACTAACTCACCTTGGTAACGCAGCTCCACGCCAGTGGCGTTGCCAACGGTTAAACGAAAAGGCGGTTCGCCCTCAACGCTGGCGGTGGTGCCGGGGTTTTGCAGGCCGACGAACACGCGCTGGTTGTTGGCATCGAAAATCTCGGTCCAGGATTGCTCGTTGAACGTCAGTTCGAGCAGGTTGGGGTTGGCGGCGGGAGCCGCCTCGGCCACGGTTTCCTCAGGCGCGTTGGTGGCTTCGACGGCGGCCTCGGTCTCGGCCGTTTGGTCGGCAGGCGTTTCATCGCTTGCCTGTGCGGGCTCATCATTGCTCGCCACCGGTGCGGTGGCCGCATCGCTGAGATCGCTGTCGGGCGAGGCATCGCTAGCGGTGTCGTTGGTCGGCTCTTGCGTGACGGCAGGCTCGGGCGTGATCACCGGCGTGGCGACTGGCGTGGGCTCGGGGGCTGGCTCGCTGATTGGCGCTTCGTTATCTTCCATCGTGGAAGAGGTACCAATGCTCGGCGGCTCGCTGCCGCCGCGGCTCTGCCACCAAGCGACCGTCACGGCAATCAACCCCGCAATCACCAACAGGGTGACCAATTTGAAAAGCCAGGCACCTACCTTGGAGGGGGGCTTGGTGACGGCAACTGGCGCTACTTTGCGATCGGCATCGCTGGTGCCATGGCGCGCTTGGTAAGCGTCGAGCACCATGCGGTCGTCCATGCCCAGGTATTTGGCATAGGCGCGAAGGTAGCCGCGACGATAGGCGGCGACGGGAATCTCTTCGTAGTGATCGCGCTCTAGGCCATCTACCACGGCGGGGCGCAGGTTGAGGGCGCGGGCGGCATCCGCTAACGGAACACCAAGCGATTCGCGTTGACGCGAGAGCAACTCACCAGGGGTTGCTGTGCTGGGGGCTGGAGTAACGCTATCGTGTAACTGTGTGTCGCTCATGGCTGAGCATCCTTCAATAATGTGGTGATCAGAGCGTTGATCAGCGGTTGAGCAAGCGCTGGTAGTCGGTGGCCGCGGCGTCGTCACCGCGGGCGAGGGCGACATCGATCGCCAGTTCCAGTGCTGCTGGGTCGGGGCCTGCCAGCTGCAAGTAGTTCTGCAGCGGCGCCCAGGCCTGATCATAATTGCCCTGTGAAATTTCCAGTTCGGCTAACATTAAATACCCGCGGGGGTTGCGCGGGTCGATGCTTTGCGCGCGCTGCAAACGTTCGCGCGCCTTATCCAATTCGTCGATGGCCAAATAGCACTGCCCTAAGTTGGTGAATAGCTGGGCGCGATTGGCGTACTGGGCATCTTGGGATGCCCTTTCTAACTGTTCGCAGGCTTGTGGAAACTGTTCCTGCTGGTACAAAAACGCGGCGTAGTTGTTACGTGCGCGGGTGAACGATGGCTCGGCATCTAGCGCTTGTTCGAAATAACGGTTGGCAAGCTCGCTCTCTCCCTGCTGCTGGTAGACCAGCGCAAGGGCTTGAAGTGCCTCGGGATGACGTGGGTTTAGCTCCAAAGCGCGGTCGAGGGCATTCAGGGCACGAGTCAGGTTATCACGCTCTAAGTAGGCGACGCCAAGCTGGGTATACGCCTCTACCGCAGCGGGATTGGCATCGCTGCGAACGGCCTGACCAGAGGTGGCGCAACCCGCTAGCAGCAGGCTGCCAGCAAGCACGGACAGCATGGGCATCCTGATGGAAATAATGCGCCTGCGGTGACCGATCATCTACGCCCTCTTGTGTCGGGTTGAACCATTGCCATACAGCGGGCGATTGCCAAGCGCCCGGCAAAAAACGTGTCCATCAAAGCGCTGTGTCGGTTGGAAGTCAAGACGACAGCGGTCAGTCAGCGTCGAGCTGTACAGACTGAATGTAGCGTGCGCTGCGCTTGGTACGATCCTTCACGCGGCCCACCAGCTGGCCACAGGCGGCGTCGATATCATCGCCTCGGGTGGTTCGTACGGTGGCGTTGTACTCCAAATCGTAGAGCCACTGTTGAAAGCGCATCACTTGGTTGCGTGACGGCTTCTCGTACCCTGAATGAGGGAACGGGTTGAACGGAATCAGGTTGATCTTGCACGGCAGCTCCTTGAGCAGTGCCGCGAGCTGTTCAGCGTGTTCCTGCTGATCGTTGACGTCTTTGATCAACGTGTATTCGATGGTGACCTGACGATTATCGGGGCACTTGGCCAGGTAGCGGTGGCAGGCGTCCAGCAGCGCACGGATGTTGTACTTACGGTTGATCGGCACCAGCTCGTTGCGCAGCTCATCGGTGGAGGCGTGTAGCGAGATGGCAAGGCTCACATCCAGTTCGTCGCCCAGTTTGTCCATCATCGGCACCACGCCGGAAGTGGAGAGCGTGACGCGGCGCTTGGAGAGTCCGTAACCGTTATCGTCGAGCATCAGCTTCATGGCTGGCACGACGTTATCGAAATTGAGCAGCGGTTCGCCCATGCCCATCATGACCACGTTGGTCACCGGGCGATTGGCGGTATCACGGCGTGGGCCAACGCTGCGTTGGGCGACCCACACTTGGCCGATGATCTCGGCGGCGGTCAAATTACGCTGAAAGCCCTGTTTACCGGTCGAGCAGAAGCTGCAGTCCAGTGAGCAGCCCACCTGGGAAGAGACGCATAGCGTGCGGCGCTTACCGTTTTCGGCAGGAATGAGCACCGTCTCGACGTAGCTGCCATCTTCTACCTCTAACACCCATTTACGCGTGCCGTCGCTAGACGTGCCTTCGTAGACGACGCCTGGACCGCGGATTTCGGCCACCTGGGAGAGCTTGTCGCGCAGGGCCTTCGACAGGTTGGTCATCGCCGTAAAGTCGTCGATGCCCTCCTGATGCATCCATTTCATGACCTGCGTGGCGCGAAATTTCTTTTCGCCGATCGACAAAAAGAACGCTTCCATCTGCTCGCGGGAGAGTCCCAGTAGGTTCTGGCGAGCGGGTGCTGGGTGTTCGGCCGTGGTGTTGTCCGGCGTCGTACGAGTGGCAGGCGTGTGTTGAGCTACGGTGGTGGTCATGGCGGTCAGCGTTCAGGAAGAGGCGGGGGCAAAGCCCCCGCAAAAATGGCCGGCAACGAAGGTTGAAACGGCAGCGCTTGATTTAGCGCGGGCAGATTTCGTCGTTACCGAAGAAGTAGCTAATTTCGCGCTCGGCGCTTTCCGGAGAATCAGAGCCATGGACAGCGTTGGCGTCGATTGTTTCCGCAAAGTCGGCACGGATGGTGCCTGGAGCCGCTTCTTTCGGGTTGGTGGCGCCCATCAACTCACGGTTTTTGGCAATGGCGCCTTCACCTTCCAATACCTGTACCACGACCGGACCGGAGGTCATGAAGCCGACCAGGTCTTTGAAGAAGGGGCGCTCTTTGTGCTCGGCGTAGAAGCCACCAGCCTTGTCTTCCGAGAGGTGCATCATTTTGGCGGCAACGACCTTCAGGCCGGCTTTTTCGAAGCGCGCGATGATGTCGCCAATGGCATTTTTAGCAACGGCATCGGGCTTGATGATGGAAAGAGTACGTTCAGTCGCCATGCAGAAATCTCCTCAAAAGGGATAAAGCAGAAATTGCCGCCTCGGAAAGCCGAGGCGGCGCAGGAAAAAAGGGTCGGCCAATGCCGCCTACTTCACCGGCTGCCGAGTGGCCGCGATTATAGCGCCTCCCGGTGGGGATGAATACCGGTGATATACGCTAGGTCTTTAACGTGCGGCCTAGACCGTGAAGCTTTCACCGCAGCCGCACTGATCTTTGACATTGGGGTTGTTGAAGCGGAAAAAGCGGTTCAAACCTTCGTTGACGTAGTCCACTTCGCTGCCGTCGAGCATTTCGAGCGCCTCGGGAGCGACATACACGCTGGCACCATGTGCCTCGAACCGAACGTCATCTGCTTGGGCTTCATCGGCAAAATCAAGTACGTAGCTGTAGCCAGAGCAGCCGCTGGGTTTGACCGATACGCGAAGGCCCAAACCTTGGCCTCGCTCGTCCAGCACTCGGTGAATCTGTTCTGCCGCTGCGGGCGTAATGTTCAGTGTTGCCATGGAGCGTTCTCCTTTGAGAAATCGTTAGCCGTGCGTCAGCCGTCTAGCGCGCGTTGGCACGTAAGCCGCTCACCGCATGGCGCAGTAGGGTGGCGGCGTGATCGATCTCGGCCTCTTGGGTAAAGCGCCCAATACTGAGTCGTAGCGACGACAGTGCCAGCCGACGGGGCGTACCAATACCCAACAGGACGTAAGAGGGATCGACGCTGGCCGAGTTGCAGGCCGAGCCGGTGGATACCGCTACGTCTCGCAGCGCCATCAACAGGGCCTCGCCATCCACGCCCTCGAAGGCCAGGTTGAGTATGTTAGGGACGACGTGTTCCAGCGGTGAGTTGGAAACGACGCCCTCTAGGTCGGCCAAGCCGCTCAACAAACGCTCGCGTAACGCCGCAATGCGCGTTTGGTCCTCGCCCTGTTGCTGCTGCATGATGGCAAAGGCTTCCCCCATCCCGGCGATCTGATGGGTGGGCAGCGTGCCGGAACGCATGCCGCGCTCATGCCCGCCGCCATGAATCAGGGCTTCGATGCGAATGTCTGGGTGGCGCTTCACGTACAGTGCACCGACGCCTTTGGGGCCGTAGGCCTTATGGCCAGAAAGCGACAGTAAATCGATATGCTGGGCGACCACGTCGAGCGGAATCCGACCCACCGCCTGCGCAGCATCGCTATGAAACGCCGCGCCGAAGTCATGGGCGACCTCTGCCAGAGCAGCGATATCATGGATGCTGCCCAATTCATTATTCACCGCCATCAGCGATACCAGCGCCGTATCATCTCGCATGGCGGCGCGCAGTTGCTCGGGCGTGACCCGACCGTCATGGCCAGGCGTGAGCCAAGTGACTTCGAAGCCTTCGCTTTCAAGGGCCTTGGCGGTATCTACCACCGCTTTATGCTCGATGCACGAGGTGACGAGGTGCATGCCTCGCTCGCGGTTGGCGCGCATGAAGCCGATGAGTGCGAGGTTGTTGGCTTCGGTGGCACCACTGGTCCAGACGATCTCACGCGGGTCGGCGCCGATCATGTCGGCCACTTGACGCCGCGCCTGTTCGACCACCTGCTCGGCTTGCCAACCCAGCATATGACTACGCGAGGCGGGGTTGGCGAACAGTTGATCGACGGTGAGGTAGCGCTGCATGACCTCGGCCACGCGCTCATCGACCGGCGTCGTGGCGGCATAATCGAGATAAATGGGCAGCGAAGGGGTAGCAGTCATCGTCATGGGATCCAGCGTGAAATAAAGGCTTTCAAGGTGAGGAGGCGAGGATGCCAGCCTCGACCCGCTGCTGTTGCCGGGTTGCAATACGAATGACATCTGGACGCTGTATCAACTGCGCCAGGGTAATATCGTCGAGGAAACTGCGAATTTGCCCTGACAGCTCGCACCACAAATGGTGGGTCAAGCAGGTATCGCCCTGCTGGCAGTCGGAAAGCCCCTGACAGCGCGTCGCGTCGACGGTTTCATTGACCGCATCGATCACCTGAGACACGCTGATCGCCTCGGGCGCTCTAGCCAAGAGATAGCCGCCCCCCGGTCCGCGTACGCTGCTGACCAGCCCTGCCCGACGCAGTCTGGCAAACAGCTGCTCTAGGTAGGAGAGGGAAATCTCCTGGCGCTGGGAAATATCGCCCAGGCTGGTGGGGCCGCTTGGAGCGTTGATCGCCAAATCCAGCATGGCGGTAACGGCGTAACGGCCTTTCGTGGTCAAGCGCATGTCAGGTACCTCGTCGCTGAACGTTCAGCGCGCTGGCAGCAAATGTTGCGCCATTATGGAAATCCTGAGTGCTTTGGTCAACTATTGCGCGTCGTGCTGCTCTTGGCCGCCTCGTCGCTACGCTCCTGGGGGGTGCGACGCAAGCCAGGGCAGCCAGTATCGTTCTCCTCCAGAATCTCGGCAAAGTCTTCGTCCCGCAGGGCTGGCAACTGGCCGTCACGGTAGTTAGCGTCCAGCTTGCGCAGCGTGGAGCACATGCGCTCGATACGCTCGTCCACGGCGTGCATATGATCGAGCATCGCCTGCATCGAACGTGCCACTGGGTCGGGCATGTCTTGGCTGACGCCGTAAGCATCGAAGCCAAATTTCTGGCAGATGGCTTCGCGGCGGGCGGGATCGATGTCCAGTGCCTCCTCTACGTCCGGATCCGCGCGCTTGACGATTTTGCCAGGAATACCCACGACGGTTGCCCCCGCCGGCACTTCTTTGGTGACCACGGCATTCGAGCCGATCTTGGCACCGGCTCCTACGGTAAACGGCCCCAGTATTTTGGCGCCGGCACCGACGATGACACCGTCTTCCAGAGTGGGGTGACGCTTGCCTTTGTTCCAGCTCGTGCCGCCCAGCGTCACGCCTTGGTAGAGCGTCACGTTATCGCCGACGCGGGCGGTTTCGCCAATCACGACCCCCATGCCGTGGTCGATGAAAAAGCGTCGCCCGATGGACGCGCCAGGGTGGATTTCGATGCCGGTCAGCCAGCGGGAAAAGGTCGATAGCGTCCGTGCCAACCATTTGAAGTTCTTTTGCCATAGCCAATGGCTGCAGCGGTGCAGCAGCAGGGCGTGCAGGCCGGGGTAGTTGGTCAGCACCTCAAGAAAGTTACGTGCCGCAGGGTCGCGGTCGAAAACGCTATTGATGTCTTCACGCAGGCGTTGAAACATGGGTGATCCTTGGGCGGTGAGGGCGGCAGCACGTCGGTGTTGGCGTGTCATTAGCGCACAGCGACAGTCGACAGTGCGATGTTGGGGCGCGTGAGCACCACTTCAAGTTTAGGTCATCGCCGTTTGACTGGCGCGCGTGTCTAGCCTTGTCATCCTACTTCTCTACGTGTGGCTGGGCGGCTTTCTCAGTGGCCGACAGAATGCCGCGCAGGATGTTCATTTCCATCTTTTCCGGTCGTGACCGTAAATAGAGGCGGCGCAGGCGTGCCATGAGTTGGCGTGGCTGTGCAGGGTCGTGGAACTCGATAGCGATCAGCGTGCGCTCCAGGTGTTCGAAGTAACGCTCGAGCTCCTCGTGGGTCGCCAGCTCGTCCTTGTCATCGGCCATTGCGGGGGCCTCGGATTGGCCAAGCCACGCCATGCGGCACTCGTAAGCCACCACTTGAACGGCCGCAGCGAGGTTGAGCGAGCTGAAATCAGCGTTGGTGGGAATATGCACGTGGGCATGACAGCGCTGCAGCTCGGCATTGGTCAGTCCACTATCTTCACGACCAAACACCAGCGCCACGCGGGCGTTGTCGGCCTGGCACTCGCCCGGCAGGCGCTCGGCAAGCGCCCGTGGAGAGATCATGGGCCAAGGTAGCGTGCGCGAGCGTGCGCTGGCGCCCACGGCCAGGGTGCAGTCGGCCACCGCGTCTTCGAGCGTGGCGTGTACCGTGGCTTGATGCAACAAGTGGTCCGCACCAGAGGCGCGGGAGATGCTGTCTTGGGTGATCACATCACAGCGCGGCGCGACCAGGGCGAGATCCGCCAGCCCCATGTTATGCATAGCGCGTGCGACGCCGCCAATATTGCCAGGGTGGCTGGTACCAATTAGAACGATTCGGATGCGCTCAAGCATAGTAGGCCCGGTTAAAATGGCTAAAACGCGCAGTCTAGCACGAGTCGATGGCATGCCCGAGGGGGCTCTGTTAGAATTGCCCGCCATAAGGCGCATGGCGCCTGCCCCGTTCTTTAACATCACTGTGACAAGGCCCGATCATGAATCCGATGGTCCAATTTACGCTGCGCGCTGCGCGTAGCGCCGTTGAGCACTTTTTACGCGTCCGCGAACGCATCGAAAACGCCCATGAAGAATTCAATCTCGACAGATTGTTAGAAGATACGGCGCGCAAGGCCGAGGCGACCATCGTTCAACAGCTGCAGCGCGGTTATCCGCAGCATGGCTTCTCCGGCCGCTACACCCCCCATAAAGCGGGGGAAGGCGAAGGTGAAGAGATCGTTTGGAAAATCGAACCGCTGCACGGCTACTCTAACCTAGCCGTGGCCGGTAAGGGCTTTGCACTCTCAGTGGTGTGTCTTGTCAAAGGTCGCCCCGAACACGCGGTGGTGATCTCTCCTTTTGGCGACGATGAATACATCGCCAGCCGTGGCCGCGGTGCTCAACACAACGACAAACGGATGCGTGTGAGCAAACCGACCTCGATCCCTGCAACGCGCATGGCGATGAGCCTGCCGGAAGCCTGGCTGCGCCCGAGCCACTTACCCGCTTACTTGACCATTACCCAGCAGCTCGCCCCGCAGGTGGAGTCGCTGCTGGCCACGGGTAGCGGCCTGCTGGACATGTGCGAGCTGGCCGCTGGCCGCGTCGATAGCGTCTTCGTGCTGGGCCTGGAAGAGCAGGACATGCAGGTCGGCACACTGCTGCTGAAAGAAGCGGGCGCCCTCATGGGCACCCCGGACGGCAAGCCATCCGTGGATGTCGAAGGTCAGCTCATGGCGGCAGGCCCGCGCCTTTACAAGGCGCTCATCAAGCAGTTGGCGCCGCACTTCTAGTCATTGGCGGCGCGATGGCGTTGTGTGTGATGGGTGAGTGGTGGATGGTACGTCGTCAATGATAGTAAAAAGGCCCTGCCGGGTGTCCGGCAGGGCCTTTTCGTTGGCGGCTATCCCATGGTTAGGGCAGCTCTTCTTCCTCTTCATCCACTTCTTTCTTGGTAGGAATGAGGTCTTCCCGAGAGAGCTTCAGCGGAATCAGCAGGGCGCCGGAGATATAGATAGACGAGAACGTGCCCACCACGATACCCACTAATAGAGCGATGGCGAAGTTCTCGATCATGTCGCCACCAAGCATTAGTAGCGCCAGCAAGACCAGAACGGTCGTGCCCGATGTCGCCAGCGTGCGTGACAGCGTGGCGTTCAAAGCTTCGTTGAAAATCTGCGGCATGTCGTCGATACGCGAGGTGCGAATCGTCTCGCGGATGCGGTCATACACGACGATGGTGTCGTTCAGCGAGTAGCCGATGACCGCGAGAATCGCCGCCAGCACCGTCAGATCGAAGTCGAGCTGGAACAGAGCAAACACCCCCACGACAATGATGACGTCATGCAGCAAGGCCAACAGGGCACCGAGTGCGAACTTGTACTGGAAGCGAAAGGCTACGTAGAGCATGACCACGCCCAGTGCCACGAGCAGCCCCAGACCGCTCTGGTCGCGAAGCTGATCGCCGACTTGGGCGCCGACGAACTCGGCGCGCACCAGATTGACGCTATCGCCGTTGGCCCGCAGCAGGTTGACGACATCGTTACCCACATCACCATCGAAGGCTTGCTGTAAGCGAATCAGGACTTCCGTCGACGCGCCAAAGGTCTGCACCGACACATCTTGGAAGCCGCTGCTCTCTAGCAGTTGCCGAATGGCATCCAGGGAGGGAGCGGTGCCGTAGCGAACCTCCACCAGGGTGCCGCCCGTGAAGTCCAGCCCCAGGTTGAGCTGCTGGAAGACGATGGCACCGATCGAGACGATCAGCATCACCGCCGAGACGATGAACGCCAGGTTGCGCCGTCCCATGAAGTCGATGCGCAGTTGGGTTAGGGGTTTCATGACCACCTCTTAAATTCTTTGCTGAGCGCGTGTTGTGATCTCATCGATATCAGATCCACAGCTTTTTGACGGGCTTGCCACCGTAGGTCAGATTGACCATGGCACGCGTGACCAGCAGCGCAGTGAACATCGACGTCAAAATGCCGATAGAGAGCGTAACGGCAAAGCCTTTTACCGGGCCGGTGCCAATCGAGAACAGAATCACTGCCACTAGCAAGGTGGTAATGTTGGCATCCACGATCGAGGTAAAGGCACGCTCGTAGCCCGCATAAATGGCCTGCTGAATCGACATGCCGTTACGCAGCTCTTCGCGTATCCGCTCGAAGATCAGCACGTTGGCATCCACCGCCATCCCGAGCGTCAGCACGATACCGGCAATGCCTGGCAGTGTGAGTGTGGCGCCTAGCATCGACATCACCGCGACCAGCAGCGTCAAGTTGAGCGCCAGCGCCACGTTGGCAAACACGCCAAATACTTTGTAACGCACCAGCATGAACAGCACGACCAACAGTAAGCCGATCTGAACCGAGAGCAGGCCGCGTTCGATGTTTTCTGCGCCCAGGCTGGGCCCGATGGTGCGCTCTTGCACGAAGTAGATCGGCGCGGCGAGCGAGCCGGAACGCAGCAGCAGAGCGAGTTCGGCGGCTTCGGTAGGGGAGTCGAGACCAGTGATGCGGAAGCTGTTGCCCAGCGCACTTTGAATGGTCGCCAAGCTGATCAGGCCACGCTCGGTGTAGGGCTCACGAACGATGGTCTCTTCGCCGGTTTCCGGGTCGACTTCGATGCGGTCTTCGCTTTTATGCTCGATGAACAGCACCGCCATGTTGCGCCCGATGTTGGTGCGCGTGGCGCGGTTCATCAGCGTACCGCCGGTGCCGTCCAGGTTGATGTTGACCTGAGGGCGGCCGTTCTCGTCGAAGCTATTACTGGCGCTGGAAACGCTGTCACCGGTGATGATCACATCGCGCATCAGCTCTGCCGAACGAGAGGGATCGTTGCGAAACTCGAAGCGTTCGGTTTCGGCATCCGGTGTATCGTTGCGCGCCTCGAGACGAAATTCGAGGTTGGCCGTCGCACCGACGATCCGCTTGGCGGCCACGGTGTCCTGCACGCCCGGCAGTTCGACCACGATTTGGCTCGGGCCTTGGCGCTGCACCATGGGTTCGGCGACGCCCAGCTCGTTCACCCGGTTACGCAGCGTGGTCAAGTTCTGGTTGATCGCATAGTCCTGGATTTCGTTGACCGTCATGTCGCTTAGCGTCATGACCAGGCTCGAAGCGCGGCCATCCCCTTCGTTGGTGTACTCGAAGTTGGGGAAGTCGCGGCTGATCAAACGGCGGGCGGCGTCGCGGTCTTCGCTGCTGGCGAAGTCGATCGACAGCGAGCGGTCGTCAATGGTGGTGTTGCGGTAGCGAATACGCTCGCTGCGCAGTA
Source organism: Halomonas sp. BL6 (assembly GCF_006228115.1). Lineage (NCBI taxonomy): Bacteria > Pseudomonadati > Pseudomonadota > Gammaproteobacteria > Oceanospirillales > Halomonadaceae > Halomonas > Halomonas sp. BL6. The sequence goes on from NZ_VDGL01000001.1 coordinate 28,691, forward strand.
ACTCACGCATGGCGCTGGCGTTCACTTCGAGGCGTTGGGTCAGCGCCGCCTCCATATCCACTTCCAGCAGGAAGTGAACACCGCCGCGTAAATCGAGGCCCAGCGTCATGGGGGAGGCCGCAAACGCTTGCAGCCACTCAGGGGTGGCATCGGCCAAGTTGAGGGCAACGGTGGCGTTGGGGCCCAGCACGTCGGCGGCGATGTCACGGGCGTCGAGCTGGTCGTCATCGCTCTGTAAACGAATCAGCCACTGACCGTTGGTCTCTTCGACGGCTTTGACGGCGATATCGCTCTCGCTGAGCGCTTCTTCGACACGGGTAATCTGCCGTTCATCCAGGGCGTTGCCTTGTGCATCGCTCACCTGAATGGCGGGATCTGCGGGGAATAGATTGGGAAGCGAGTAGATAAGGCCAACCACCAGGACGACCAGTATCAGCAGATACTTCCACAGGGGGTAACGGTTGAGCATGCAAGCCCTGCCTTCAATTACAAACGGAATCGCTGTGCACAGACAGGCTGCGCACAGCAACGTTCACCATCGACGCTACCATGTCACCCCTGCCGGGGTGGCTGGCACTGGGTCGGCAGGGGGGAGTGCAAGCGTTAGATGGACTTAATGGTGCCTTTAGGCAGTACGGCGGCCACGGCGTTTTTCTGCACGTTGACTTCGGTACCTTCAGAGACTTCCAGGGTCAGGAACTCGTCGCTGACTTTGGTCACGCGGCCAACCAAACCGCCGCCAATCACGACTTCATCGCCCTTGGCAAGGCCCGATACCAACTGCTTGTGCTGCTTGGCACGTTTGGCTTGCGGACGCCACAGCAGGAAGTAAAAGATCAGCACGAAGCCGACCAGCATGACGATTTGCGCGATGCCACCGCCAGCGGCGGCTTCTTGGGCATGGGCTGGTGAGATGAAGAAATCCAGCATTGCAGGGAACTCCTGGGTTAGAACACTCAATGGGTGAGTGGGTCATGCCACCCGCAACGGCGGGCGGCCATAAAAGGATTAGGACTCAGCGCCCGCAAGGGGTGGCACCGGGAGGCCGCGCCTTGCATAGAAGCTTTCCACAAAGGTCGTCAATGTACCCGCTTCGATTGCCGCGCGCAAATCAGCCATCACCCGCTGGTAGTAGCGTAAGTTATGGATCGTATTGAGCATGGAACCGAGCATTTCATTGCAGCGATCCAGGTGATGCAGATAGCCACGGGAGAAGTTCTGACAGGTGTGGCAATCGCACTCTTCATCCAGCGGACGGGTATCGAAACGGTGCTTGGCGTTGCGGATCTTGACGGTGCCTTCGGAGGTGAACAGGTGGCCGTTACGCGCGTTACGCGTGGGCATCACACAGTCGAACATATCCACCCCGCGACGTACGCCTTCGACGAGGTCTTCTGGCTTGCCCACGCCCATCAAGTAACGGGGCGTGTCGTCGGGCATCCAAGTGGGCAGGTAGTCGAGGACCTTGATCATCTCCTCTTTGGGCTCGCCCACCGAGAGGCCGCCAATGGCCAAGCCATCGAAGCCGATCTCCAACAGCCCCTTGAGCGAGCGCTCACGCAGCTCTGGGTGCATGCCGCCCTGGATGATGCCGAACAGGGCAGAGGGCGAGACGCCGTGGGCATCCCGGGAGCGTTTGGCCCACCGCAGCGATAGTTCCATGGATTTTTCGGCCTCTTCGAACGTGGCCGGATAGGGCGTGCACTCGTCGAAGATCATGACGACATCAGAGCCCAGCGAGCGCTGCACCGCCATGGACTCTTCCGGACCCATGAACACTTTGCTGCCGTCCACCGGCGAGCGGAAATGTACGCCCTGCTCGGTGATCTTGCGCATCTCGCCCAGCGAGAACACCTGGAAGCCGCCGGAGTCGGTCAGGATCGGCTTATCCCACTGGGCGAAGTCGTGCAGGTCGCCGTGAGCTTCGATCACCTCGGTGCCGGGGCGTAGCCAGAGATGGAAGGTATTGCCCAGGATGATCTCTGCGCCGATCTCTTTGACCGACTCGGGCGTCATGCCCTTGACCGTGCCGTAGGTGCCGACCGGCATGAACGCAGGGGTTTCCACCGTGCCACGGGGGAAGTGCAAACGGCCACGACGCGCGCGGCCATCCTCGGCTAAGCGCTCGAAGCGCATGAAGCATTCGTTTCGCATCACAATAACTCGTTGTTCAATCGGTAAGCGCGTCGGTTAGCGGGTCAGCAGCATCGCATCGCCGTAGCTGAAGAAGGCGTAGCGCTCTTCAACTGCCGTGCGGTAGGCCTGCATGATGTGCTCATAGCCCGCGAACGCCGATACCAGCATCAATAGGGTGGATTCGGGTAGATGGAAATTGGTAATCAGAGCATCCACGCAGCGCCACTCGTAGCCGGGGTAAATGAAGATGTCGGTATCGCCACTGAACGGCGCTATCTGGCCATCGCTACTTTTCATGCAAGCGCTCTCCAGGCAGCGAACGCTGGTCGTTCCCACGGCGATCACGCGTTTACCGGCGGCTTGCGTCTCGCGAATCTGTTGGCAGGTCGCGTCAGTCACCTCGATCCACTCGCTGTGCATGTGGTGTTCGAGGATGTTATCCACCCGCACCGGCTGGAAGGTGCCCGCACCAACGTGCAGCGTCACGAAAGCACTGTTGATGCCTTTTTCGGCCAGGGCGTCCAGCAGCGGCTGGTCGAAGTGGAGCCCAGCAGTCGGTGCTGCGACGGCCCCGTCTCGGCGAGCGTAGACGGTTTGGTAGCGCTCCCGGTCGCTTAGCTCGTCTTCCCGGGTAATGTAGGGGGGCAGCGGCATATGGCCGTGCTTTTCCAGCAGCGCGATCATCGGCGTGTCGCCTAAAAAGCGCAGCTCGAATAGGGCGTCGCGGCGGCCTTCGACCACGGCGTGGATGTCGCCTTCGAAAATCAGCTCGGTGCCCGGCTTGGGCGACTTGCTCGAACGAAGATGCGCCAGTCCGCGGTGGCTATCCAGCGGACGCTCCAGCAGCATTTCCACCTTACCCCCGCTGGCCTTGTGGCCGTGCAGGCGGGCGGGAATCACTCGGGTGTCGTTGAAGACCAACAGATCGCCGGGTTCCAGCAGGTCCAACAAATCGGGAAAACGGCGGTGGTCCAGCGCGCCGTTTTGGCCATCCACACACAGTAATCGGCAATCGCTGCGCCGTTCGGACGGATAGCGGGCAATCAACTCATCGGGTAGCTCGAAATGGAAATCCGCGCGCTGCATGTGAAAAAAGCTCTTTCAGTGGTCGAACAGGCCGCCTAGGATAGCGCTTTAGGTCGATAAAGTCAGCGATGTGATTGACTTGACGGGCGATCTGCGTATAATTCGCCTCCATTGCCGGTGTGGCGGAATTGGTAGACGCAGCGGATTCAAAATCCGCCGCCTTTACGGGTGTGCCAGTTCGAGTCTGGCCACCGGCACCAACATCAAAGGCCTAGCGTTTATTGCTAGGCCTTTTTTTGTGCCTGCCTCTCAAGCCGTGCTGATGTTTTTGCCCGCGATGCTCTCCTCTAATCGCGGGAAGAACGGGATTACCCCGCCTTATTGCAGGTTTGTTTCCTGCTTTTTTATGAAATACTCGGATCAATTTTTTATGGCTGCTCGTCATCCACGACGGATGAGAGCGCTAAGGCGGTCAACGCCAGACTTACATAAAAACGTTTGGCGCAACGCGCTTGCGAATCTTTAGTGGAGATGTGCTCAATGGCGAAGTCATCAGCCGATATACTTAAGTCAACGCGGCCCGGAGTTATGAGTGGCCATCTGCTCAACGGTGTCAGGGTCAGCCATCAAGAAGCCCAAAGCGACTGGGACTCACTGGCCAATACACGTGACGACGTGGTGCGTATCGACGTTCCGGCTGATCCTCAAGAGCGCATGGCCTTCGTTCGTCGCTGGATGGCCAACAACCAAAAAGCATTGAAGCAAGGGGGGATGGCCGCGACGTTGGTGCTGCCGTTACTCGCACAGCAGGCGCTGGCCGACCAAATGGTCGCCGTCAATGATCTACAAGGGGTGGCGGAAGTGATTCGCCAACCTAACGGTAGTCTAACGCTCATCATGAACAGCGGTCAGCGTATCGACATGGCCGCCGCGGATGTGGCGCTGGAAAACGGCCGTGTCGTCGTCGATATCGATTCGCTGATGGAGCTACTCGGCAATGATAGTGGTCTTCTCGTCCCGCTTAGCCAGCTTCCCGACGTACAAACCTGGGAGCTGTTGCCCGACGGCAATGTCTTGATCACCCGTCCCGACGGCACGCAAATGGTCATCGAGCGCGGTGCGCTGGTCCAGCAGGGCGATCTATTTCTCATCAGCCCTAGCAATGCCCTTCAACAAGGTATTGCCAGCGGCGAAGATTTCGGCAACTTATTATTCGTGCCGAGCGCGTCTTTCGCCAATCAGCCGTCGAGCACCAGCAGCTTCCCGAGTACCGCAAGCAGTAGTAGCGAGCCAGTCAGCTCGTTTGGTGATATTCCCCCCTGGCTGTATGTCGGCGGCGGCGCCATTGCGGTAGGGGCTGCCGCTGCGGGCGGTGGAGGCGGCGGTGGCGGTAGTGATGGTGGTCCTGCCACCATCAGCGGCTATGTGGTCGATGGGTATATTTCCGGGGCCACCGTGACGCGTGCCGTCAACTCGAATCAAGTCACCACGAATGACGATGGCTTCTTCAGTGGTTTGCAGGGCAGCGGTATCTTGACTGCCACTGGTGGTGTGGATATCTCCACAGGGTTGCCGTTTACCGGCGTATTACGGGCACCGGAAGATGCGACGGTGATTACCCCATTGACCACCCTGATGGTGCAGCTCTCGCAACAGTTCGGCTTGAACGATGCTGATGCCCAAACGGCGATCAAAACGGCGCTTGGCCTCGACCAGCGAATCGATCTGATGACGACAGATCCGTTGGCAGAGGCATCGCCTAATCTGGATCTGCTCATTGCGGGTGTCAAAGTGGCGAGCCTGTTGGCCATGGCGGCCACGGCAGGGATTAGCAGTGCCGATGCGCTCTCGCGGCTGGGAACTGCCTTCAATCAAGCGAGCGACGCTGGCCGGGAGTTGACCAATCAGGAAATGGCCGATGCGTTGGACCTTCCTTCCATTGCTGGCCAAGTAAAGCAGGCACTGGACGCCATCGATAACGCCAGTGACGGCCTTAATATCGATGCCTATCGAGACGGCAACAATAACCCGCTTCGGGACGCGCAGAGAGATGCTCAAGACCCGAATAGCGACCTTTCTGACACGATCGGTACCCGTGCTGAGGTACCTTATCTAACGCTACAACAAGCAGTGGCGCTGGCGGCCAATGACGAACTGCCAGCGAACTACTTGATCAACCCCAATCAGCCGTTTGCGGCAGGCACGTTGGGGTTGACGGCTGCAGGCAACCAGCTGGCGCTGGTCGAAACCGTGCTGGCGGGCGACTTCGATGTGGCGACTGCCCCCATTGCATTAGGCGATATTTATACGTGGTCGATTCGCGCGGATGCCGAAGATGTGTTGGTGAGCGGTGGTCTAGGTCGCCCTGAGGTCGTTGGGGCGCAAAGCGTGACGCTCACTAACACCACCATCCGTCCGGATCAGTTCGCTGATCTCAATACCTTGGATAATTTCGATCTGGGCAGCACGGTCGTGCCGTACACGTTGGAACAAGCGTTGGCGACCGACGTAATGCCTGCTAACTACACGCTCAACCCAAGTAGGCCTTTCTCCGCGGGTGACTTAACCGTGCGCGAGGCTGCTGAGTTGATCGATAGCACGCGTGTGCTACTGGATCTAGCCCAAAACACTGACAGCGACAATCTCACCCGTGATCTGCTCCTAGAGTGGAATATCGTCGATAGCCTTGCCACGATTTTAGGAACGCCCTCCGCACGCCCACAAATTGCCGAAGCCAATAGCATCAGCGTGACGGAAGCGATCATTACCCCTGCGCAGTTCGTACAGCTCAATGCGTTGCCTAACTTCGTGCTCGGCGAGACCGAGGTCGATTACACGCTGGCCGAAGCGCTGGCTGCCGATCCTCTCGCCAGCAACTACATCATCGACCTTCAGGCAGTGCTGAACGCAGGCACGGTCACCGTGGCCGAGGCAGAAACCGCATTCGCCGACGTTAGCCGGGTATTGGAAGGCGCTAACAACCAGCCGCCACTTACGCTGTTCGAGTGGGTCATTCGCGATGACGTTGGTTTGATAATCGCTGATTTAGTCCAAGGCCACGTGATCGAAGCCAACCAAGTATCAGCGAAAGATCGAGTGATTACGTCCGCTCAATTCGACCAGCTCAACACGCTGGACAACTTCGAGCTGGGTACGACCATCGTTCGCTATACGCTGGAAAACGCCGTCAATGCAGATGCGCTAGCCGCCAATTACGACATCGACACCACCGTGCCCTTTGAAGCTGGTGAGGTCAGCGTCGACGCCGCCGCCACAAGGCTGGCAGCGGTAGAACGAATCCTCGATGGCGCCCTTAACACTCAAACACCCAACGCCGATGCGCTGTTCAACTGGACTGTCGTCGACAGTGCCTCCGCCATTCTCGCGGCGGGTAACGTTCCTCATCTCACTCGAGCAGATGCAGTCAACGTTAGTGACGACATCATTACGATTGCGCAGTTCGAAGCGCTAAGCACAGCGGATTTCAACTACATTCGCCTCGGTGAGCTAGTGGAATACACGTTGGCTAACGCCATCTCTGTCATCGATGCTGGCAATGGCCCCCTGGTTGCCGACTATGTGATCGACCTGGAAACATCGTTCAACGACGTTTGGACAGTCGCCCAGGGAGCGAGCTATTTCGCCATTATCGCGGGTGCAGAGAACCGGACTGCGCTACTCGGCAGCGATGCAGTGGTGTGGCAGGTCGAAGACAGCATTGGCAACCTGCTCAACGGAATCAGTAACGTTAACGCGGGTGATACTGCGTTTGGCGACGATGCTGTTGTGAACGCCCAAACGGTGCGTGTGACAGGTACCACCATCACTCAAGCTCAGTATGAACAGTTGCTTGAAGTGTTAGGGAATACGCTGCGCTTAGATGCAGGGGAAGACGCAGTCAAAACTACTGTCACCTATGCGAACCTGCAAGCCGCAGTGGGTGCCGAGGCCGAGGGTGAGCTCGCTCCCAGTGAGTTTTACTCCATTACAGGCAACACGCCCTATACAAACCCCAATGGCCCATTAAGTGTCACCAATGCGCTGACGGATATTGAAGCCGTCAAGAACATTCTTGAGGGCTCTACCAACCGCAATGCCGCCAATTTTGAAGCTTTTTATAATTGGAATATCACCGACTCTGCTAGCAACATTCTTGCTGTCATTGAGAGCAGTACAAGCGGCATTCCAGAAGTACTTGAAGGCGCAGATAGTATCTTTGCGGCCAATGGTGGTGCAGATGGCAATATTCTAGCCGCTGAGTACGACGCCTTGGTCAATGGCCTGGGTGAAGGCGGTTTTGATTATAACTTAGTGGTGTACACGTTAGCTTACGTGTTCGATAACACAGACAACAGTTTTGCGGCTCCAGGCGACTTGGCCAACGACTACTTCTTCTCTGAAGATCAGTTCGATATAAACGAGGGTTTGGGCGTTGACAGCGAAATTGATATAGCAACTGCTGAAGCGTATATTAGCGATGTAAGGGATTTGATTGCAGGAAGTGTGCCTGAATATAGGGGAGTGGAGTTAACGGCGATCTATCAGTGGTCTGTTGTTGATAGTTTTGCGGCTATTAACGCTGATCTAAATAGAGAAGTGTTGGTAGAAGCTTACAGAATCAGGTTGACGGATGCAGCCATTACGTCTGCTGATTATGAAAGCTTAGTAAATGCCTATACCCTCGTCGAAGGTAATAATCCTGCTTCTGAAGGATTCGTGTTAGGGGAAACAGTTGTCGAATACACTGACATGTCTGATGCAGTGCGTGCGGTAAAATCTGATATTTTAGCGCCCGTAGATAGTTTTATTTTGGTTGATAGTAGTACGCCTCACGTTGCCGGGCAGCTATCTGTGCAAGATGCTGCTGCAGAGTTGACAGATGTGCGAACGGTTCTAAACGGAGCGTCTGGTCTCGAAAATAACGATGGCAACGTTCAGGCATTATTCGATTGGACGGTTAATGATTCCGCCAGCAATATTATACAGGCAATCAATCAGGCTCATGTCTTATTGGCAGATAGTGTCACTGTTACGAATGATCAAATTACGTTTGCGCAATACCAATCGTTAATTGCGCTAAATAATTATGACTATCAGTCAGATCCGGTTGAAGTGCTTTATACCATCCAGCAAGCTTTGGGCGTGTTGGAGGCGGGTGAGTCGCTTGATAAGTCAGGCGGAGGCGACGATGTCAGTTATGCTATCGTTGTGCCTCAAACTCCTTTTGATGCGGGGGTATTAGATGTTCAAGGTGCTCAAGCATTAGTGCAAAACACTAACACGGCAATTGATGGCGCGCGCAATAGTGATCAGTTACAGCTTGATAATTTAATCAGTTGGTCTATTCGAGACGTGGCGTCAGTACTGCTTGAGTTAGTGAACTCAAGTGAAGAATGGCTGAGTGGTGCTGATGTTGTTTATGCTAATCTTGATGAGGGTGATGATTTCCTAACATTTAGCGATTACTTGTCTTTAACAGGTTCTAATGCTTTTAACTTTGATGTCGATGACACTCCTGTACAGTTTAGTCTAACTTCTTTGATAGTCAGTGGTGATCGCGAGCCCACTGAGTTTTATTATGTTAATGAGAGTGCGAGTTTAGTAGACTTAGAAGATGTGACGGTTTCGGAAGCTAGGGCCGATATCGCTTCTATTAGGATGTTCTTAGATGGCGCTATTAATCAGCCTGATGGCGGTGGGCAATGGAGTTTGCGCGATTTTGCAATTTGGAATATCGTAGATGCTCCTAGCAGTATCATTAACGCTATCGGGACGAATGTGGTCACGCTTGCTGAGAGCGTTAAGTTAGTGGAGAACTCTGGCGTGACCGAAGCACAGTATTTGGAGCTTCGTGATTTAGAGAACTTTGTTTTTGATAACGTATACACCCTTGAGGAAGCACTGTCAGGAGCAGATGTCAGTGGTGATTATGTCATTAACAAAGATGTGCCTGCCGTCTATGATTGGCTGTCGATTGGTCAGGCTGAAGAAATAAGGAGTGACATTGAAAGCATCATCAATGGCGCTATCAATCAAAGCGATTTTAGTGGTGGAATCACTGATATTTTTGAGTGGCAGATACAGGATGAATTAGAGGCGGTTATAGCCGAAGAACAAAGCTTTGTCGTCCAAAATGCTTCTCAAATTAGATTGACTGATAATACTATTACCATTAACGAAGATGAGGATGCGCGCGCTTTATTTAATAATCGCTATCAGCCAATCGACGGCCAAGTAGTCGACTCTGGCGAGCCTAGAGAGTTACCCTCAGACTTAGTGGAGGGCACGCCTTATCTCATTACCAACTTCACTACAGGTGCGGCAGGTGATGCCTTGCGAATTGGGGATGAGGCGACAGAAATTCCGGGCCTACGAGGTGGGGTTAGTGCTGACTTCGCCAAATATGATGATGCTCAAGCATTTCGGCAAGATGTGAATGATGGTGTAGACAATATTGCCTTTGCTGTATTTACCACCGCTCAGTTTTTCGGCGGCACTGCCAGCTGGTTAGCAGATTTGGGATTAATCGATGGCAACGTGGTTTATCTCTTAGCTGGCAACGGTGATACGGACGAGATCAATGATGATGCTCAACTATTCCGCGTAGAGGATACGGGCGATGTGTTTGATACGCAGTTGCTCGCCAGCTTCGAAAACCTAGACCTCAATAACTTCTTGGATGAGAACTGGAACACGAATTACACCTAATGCATGAGGAGACAACCCCCGGCAGCCGCATGGCTGTCGGGGGTTGCTATATTTTCTACACCACCACGTCTGCCTGGTAACGCTGAGCCGCCCCTATCTATTGTTGAATGCCGCCAAGCGTCGTATAAAGGCGGTGCTTTATGGCATATCAACGCAATAACATACCCCTCTTCGCGGGAGATACCCCCATGGGCGTGACCTATCACGAAAGCAATGCGCGTATGAGCCAAGTGGCCATTCATAACGGTACCGTCTACCTCGCGGGCCAAGTGCCGGCGGATGCCACGGTGGGCATGCGTGGGCAAACCGAGCAGGTGTTGGCGCGTATCGATGAGCTGCTGGCGCAAGCGGGCACCTCGAAAGAGCACTTGATCTCTGCCCAGGTGTGGGTCACCGACATGGCCGAGTTCGCAGAAATGAACGAAGCGTGGGAAGCCTGGGTAGTGCCGGGTCGCCCGCCGGTGCGCGCCGCGTTGGAAGCCAAGCTGGCCAAGCCCGAGTGGAAAGTGGAGATCATGGTCATCGCGGCACTGCCCGACGCCTGATCGGTTATCTCAAGGCAGTAGCGAGGGGGCGTTAACCAAGCGTTAACGCCCCCTCGCTTTTTATTCCGCGATCGTTTTATAGTGAAGCCTTCTTCTCACACTTCCCGAACGGTACGGTCATGTCCCAGTTCGAGCTGCATAGCCGCAACCTAGCGCAAGAACAGGTGGCACACACTCACGATTTTCACCAGTTGATACTGGCGACGTGTGGCGTGACTGAACTCTCCATGGAAGGCCAAGGGGAGCGGGTGACCGCTCGTCGAGGCTGCCTGATCCCCTCGGCCCGCCATCATGAGTACCAAGGCGATGGCAGCAATCGAACGCTGGTGCTGGATATTCCCGTACAGCACTTGGCCACGCTGGAAAAAGGCAGTGAGATCGAGCGCTTATTCGATAAGCCGCGCTTCTTTACCGTACCCCCCGCCCTGAATCAACTGACTCATGCGCTGGCGCATCAGCTGGATCAGTGCCCGGCGCTGCAAAACGAAATTGCCGTTCTGCTGCTGCGGGCCCTCTATATGTACCTGCAGGATGCGCCAAAACAGACGGCTGACCAGCTTGGGGTGCGCTGTATCAGCGAACGGCTCGACTTAGAGCGCCTGGATGCCTGGCTAGACCAACATCTGGCAGATGACATACGTGTCGAGCAGTTAGCGGCGCTGTGTGCGTTGAGCCCTGGGCACTTCCATAGCTGTTTTCGAGAGCTCACCGGGATAACGCCGCTGGCCTATGTGCAGCGCAGGCGGCTAGAGCATGCGCGCACGCTGGTACGACATAGCGCGCTGAGCCTTGGTCATATTGCCATGCTGGTGGGTTTTCGCGATCAGGGCAGTTTTTCCCGCGCCTATCGGCGTTACTTCGAGATTTCCCCCTCATCTGACCGCTAATGGCTGACGTCCCTGTCTGCCTGACTTGCGGGCAAATTTACCCGAGTTTCGGGCAAGCACACGCCAAGGCATCGTCGTAGTCTCAAGAGGAACCCCACCTTCCTTGGAGAGACCCCATGGGCGTGACCTATCAAGACAGCAACCTCCGCATGAGCCAAGTCGCCGTGCATAACGGCACGGTCTATCTCGCAGGCCAAGTACCCTCGGATGCCACCGCCGATATGCGCGGACAAACGGAGCAGGTGTTAGCACGTATCGACCAACTGCTGGCCCAGGCAGGCACCTCTAAAGAGCAGTTGATCTCGGCGCAAATCTGGGTCACCAGCATGGCGGAATTCGACCAAATGAACCAAGCCTGGGATGCCTGGGTCGTGCCTGGTCGCCCACCGGTGCGTGCTGCGGTAGAAGCCAAATTGGCCAAGCCCGAGTGGAAGGTGGAAATCATGGTCATCGCTGCGCTGCCGGAGGCTTGATATGCAGGTCGTTTCGGCAGCGGAAGTCGCACAGCATCTCACTTGGCAGGGCGTCATCGACCGTTTGCGGCATACCTTTGTGAACGGAGTGGAGTCACCACCGCGCCACCATCACGCCATGCACCGGCCCGACGGCGAAGCCACCATGCTGCTGATGCCCGCCTGGGAAGCTGCTGGCTATATCGGTGTGAAGATGGTCAACGTGTTTCCGCAAAACGCCGAGCACGGTGTTCCGGCTATTTCGGGGCTTTACTTGCTCAGCGAAGGCAAACACGGCCAGCCGTTGGCGTGTATCGATGGCAGCGAACTAACCCGCCGCCGTACCGCCGCCGCCTCGGCGCTGGCGGCTCAAGCATTGGCCAATGAAGATGCCGACACCCTGCTGGTGGTGGGTACCGGCAAACTGGCCCCGATGGTGATCGAAGCCCACGCCAGCGTGCGCCCCATCAAACGGGTGCTGATATGGGGCCGTAACCCCAATAAAGCCGCCGCGATTGCCGAGGAGTACGCAGACCGCTTTGCTACTCAGGTGGTAGACGCGTTACCCGACGCTGTCGCGGAGGCCGATATCATCAGCTGTGTGACGCTCTCCACCCAACCGATCATCAAAGGCGAATGGCTCACGCCGGGTACGCACGTGGATTTAATCGGCGCGTTTCGCCCACAAATGCGCGAAACCGATGCTGCGTGTTTAGGCCGTGCGCAGGTGTTCGTAGACACCTACGCAGGCGCAAAAGGCGAAGCGGGGGATATTCTGCAGGCCATCGAGGAGGGCGCTTTTCAGTTTGACGCCATTCAAGCGGAGCTGGCCGAGGTGCTGTCCGGGGCCAAACCAGGGCGCTCGGGTAAAGAGGCCATCACGCTGTTTAAATCCGTAGGCGCCTCTCTTGAGGATCTCGCCGCCGCCATCGAACTATGGGAGTCACTGCCCAAGCATCATTCATAAAACCACGCTGCAGGCCTGGCCAGACAACAACAATAAAGGCCGCTACGCCACAGCACTGCAACGCCAGTCATAACGAAGACCATCAATAACCAAAACGAGGTGTGTTATGAACGCTAAGCGCTCTTTACTCTTCACTGCCCTAGCAGCCCTCCCGCTGGCCATTGCCAGCAACACGGCCCAGGCCCAATCTTATGAAATGGTGATTGCGACCCAACTTCCGGAGGATATGAGCAACAACGAAATCTATCCGGCGCTGGTGCATTTTAAGAATCTCGTGGAAGCCCGCACCGATGGCGATCTCGAAGTGACGATCTTCGGCGGCGGCCAGCTCGGCTCTGAAGTAGAAAATGGCTCGGAAGTGCAGGGTGGCCGTACGTTACAGTCCACCATCATGTCTGCCGGGGCCATGTCGTCGTTCTATGGCGACTACCAAGCGGTGACCGCGCCGTTCCTCTTTACCAGCTGGCGGCAGGCGTGGACGTTCTTCGATAGCGAGTGGTTTGCCGACTTTATGTCGGGCACCGTGGAGGCCGCAAACATGCGCTATCTAGGTACCTTCGATGACGGCGGCGGCTTCGTGGCTTTCACCAACAACGTCCGCTTGATCGAGACCCTGGAAGACCTAGAAGGGCTCAATATTCGTACTGAAGAGAACCCGGCCCACGTTGCCATCATGCGCTCGCTAGGCGCCTCCGCGACGCCACTGCCCTGGGGCGAGCTGATCACCGCACTGGAAACCGGATTAGCCGATGGCCAGTTCAACGCGCCGGTGCTCAATACCACGTTCAACTTCGATGCGGTGACCGACTACACCACGCTCACCGGGCATGTGTATAACAGCGCGCCCTGGATGGTGAGCGAGTCCTGGTACCAATCGCTGCCGGAATCCCATCAGCAGGCGGTGATTAGCTCGGCACGGGAGGCTATTCAGCTCAGCCACGGCATGTCGGGCGCCCTTGCCACCGCCAGTTGGGTCGAGTCATGCGAGCGTTTCGAGGCCTGCTATCTGATGCCCGATGCCGAACGTGAGCGCATGGCCGAGATTGCCCGCCCCGCCTGGCAGGAGTGGATCGTCAATGACTTCGGAATGGACGAAGCGCGTGTGCAGGGCCTGTTGGATGAGGTCGAACGCGTGGGCCAGCAGCTAGCGGAAGATGACCTGCGAATTTACGGACAATAACGGTAATCAACGCTGGGGCCTTACGCCCCAGCGTGAGGAATGGCCATGGGCGTTTTGACTCCTTTACGTCGCGTGAGCGATCTGGTCAATCAGGTCGCTATCGTGGTGTGTGTAGGCTGTATTTTGGCGATGCTGGGCATCTCTTTTACCGCATTTTTATACAAACTGATCACGGGCAGCACGCTGAGCTGGACCTACTCGCTGGCGCGGCTGTTCCTACCTTGGATTGGTTTTCTTTCGATGACGATTTCACTGCGCTATGGCGAGCACGTCGCCATGACACTGCTGGTACGCAGCCTGCCAAAAGTGATGGTGCAGGTGGCCGCCGGGCTCTGCCTAGCGGTGATCGGCCTATTTGCACTCTTGCTCACCTGGTACGGCTGGGACTACTTCACTAGCGCCACCCAGGTGTACATGGTCTCTGACCAAATCCGCATTCCTAGCAAGGTCACTGCCATCGTGGTGCCGATAAGCGGCGTGATGATGCTGCTGCACTTGGTGCATGGGTTTGCACTGCTGGAACACTTTATGGACGAGCAGGACGTGATTGGCGAGCTTATCGACACCGCTGATAGGGAGCACCGCTCATGACACCTGCGATCATTGCGTTCGTCGTCCTGCTACTGATTGGCGCGCCGGTAGCCGTCGTGATGGCGATGTCCGGTTTGGCGGGCGGTTTTGCCATTGGCGGCGAACGGATGCTCGGCATCATCGCCGACCGCATGTTCTCCGGCGTTTCCGGCTTTCTGCTGATCGCCGTACCCTACTTCATTTTCACTGCTGAGCTAATGAACCAGGGCGGGCTAACCCACAAGCTGATTGCCTTCAACAATGCGCTGTTTGGCCGAGTACGGGGCTCGCTTTCTCACGTGAACATTTCGGTCTCGGTATTCTTTGCGGGCCTCACGGGGGCAGCGGTGACCGATACGGTGGCCATCGGCAAAATCATGATTCCCGAAATGAAAAAGCAGGGGTACGACGCGGAGTATGCGGCGGCAGTGACTGCATGCTCGTCGATCATCGGGCCGATCATTCCCCCCAGCGTGGTGATGGTGGTCTACGCTACGTTGCTGCGGGATATTTCGGTCATCGACTTGTTTGCCGGTGGCATCATCCCTGGCTTGCTAATGGCCTTGGCACTGTTGGGCGTCAGCTTCTTTTTAGCCTGGAAGCGCAACTACCCGAAACAAGCCCCCACGCCCTTCAAAATGGCCATGATGTCGTTCGTGCTGGCACTACCCGCGCTGGTGGTGCCGGTGATCATTCTGGGCGGCATTCTCTCAGGCCTCACGACCATTACCGAAGCGTCGGGGTTTGCGGCGGTGTACGCCATCGTGATCGGCGTGGTGTTCTACCGGAACCTGACGTGGCGAAAAATCTGGGAGGCGCTCGTCACCACCGTGCGCTTTTCTGGGGTTGTGTTTTTCCTGCTGGCCACTTCGGCGGTGCTGGGCTGGTTCGTGACCCGCTCCGGTATCGCTCGGGATGCGGCCAGTATCATCACCACCTTTAGCGATGCGGCCTTCGTGCAGCTGATGCTGGTCTGCCTGCTGCTTCTGGTGGTGGGAACGGTAATGGACGTACTGCCCGCGCTGGTGGTCATTGCGCCAGTGCTAGTGCCCGCGATGATTCAGCTTGGCTTTGATCCGCTCCACTTCGCTATCCTGATGATCGTGGTGCTCAATATCTCCAACGTTACACCGCCGGTGGGAATGACGCTAATGACGGCCGCGCGAATAGCCGAGGTGCCCTACGAACGGGCCATCGTGGCATCGCTGCCGTTTTATGTCTCGTTCTTGGTGGTGATCGTGCTGCTGGCGGCCTTCCCGGCGCTCTCCACCTGGATACCGTCACTGCTGTGACTAGCTAAGGACTGCGACTCATGAAGTGTTTTTACCACCCTGACCAAGCGATGCATGCGCCGCCTACCTTCCTGCTACGTGGCCAGCCCGCCGCCTCGCCAGAGGGCCCGGTGCGTGCCGAGCTGCTAACGCAGGGGTTAGCGAAGGCTGGCTTAGTGCTCACTGCGCCAGTGGAGTCAGACTCTCCCACGCTGCGTAAACGCCTGGAGCAGATTCATACGCCGCGCTATTTGACGTTTCTCGAAACGATCTACGCCCGCTGGCAGGCGCTGCCCAATGCCGCCGAGTTCGTGGCACCCAACATTCACCCCTGCGGCGGCGGCTTCCACTATCCCCGCCATCCCATTGGGCAAGCGGGCTGGCACCTGCACGATATGGCTTGCCCGCTTAGCGCGACCAGTTTTCAAGGCGCACTGGCCTCCGCCGCCACTGCCCAGGCAGCCGCTGAAGCCGTGCTGGCGGGGGAGGAAGTTGCCTATGCGCTATGCCGCCCGCCGGGCCATCACGCCGGGCCGGAGCGGGCTGGCGGCTTTTGTTTGCTGAATAACTCGGCGCTGGCCGCCACCGTGCTGCGCGAACGTTTTGCCAAGGTGGCGATCATCGATGTGGACCTGCACCACGGTAACGGCACCCAGGATATTTTCTACGCCAGGGGCGACGTATGGACAGGCTCGCTGCACGCTGACCCGAGTGATTTTTATCCCTTTTTCTGGGGCGGCGCGGACGAAGAGGGTGGCGATGAAGGTGTAGGGGCCAACGTCAATCTCCCTCTGCCGGTGGGCAGCGATGGCGAGGTCTATTTGGATGCCCTGGCGATTCTGATCGACCACCTGCAGCGCTTTGAACCGGATGCCGTCGTGGTGGCACTCGGACTCGATGCCCATAAAGAGGACCCGCTCGCGGGCCTCAACGTGGAAACCGAGGCGTTCATCGAGGTGGGAAAGCGCCTGCGAGCGCTCGCGCTACCCATGGTCATCGTGCAGGAGGGTGGCTACCCCACCGAGCATTTAAGCGCCAACCTGGCGGCCTTTATGCAGGGGTTTAACGTATGAGCAGCACCGGTTTCTATTGGCACGAGCGCTGCTTTTGGCACGATCAGGGTGCCATCGGCGTATTCTCTGCGCCGGGCGAATTTCTGCAGCCCCAAGCCGCCTCGGAAAGCCCCGAGAGTAAGCGGCGGTTGAAAAATATCCTGGAAGTCAGCGGGCTGATCGACGAGCTGCACGTGGTCAAGCCCCCCGCTGCCACGCTGGCCGACCTTCAGCGTTTTCATACTCCGCGTTACCTGGAGGAACTCCAGGCAGGGGACAACGCCCAGGGTGGCAACGGCGGCGACTGCGCGCCTTACATGCCGGGCAGTTGGGCGGCGGCGACGCGCTCAGCAGGGCTGGCCATCGCCGCCGTGGAGGCCGTGGCGCTGGGGCAGGTGGAAAACGCCTATGCCCTCTGTCGCCCGCCGGGCCACCATGCCGAAGCCGACCAGGGCCGAGGGTTCTGCCTGCTGGGCAATATTCCCGTGGCGGTGCTGCGTGCCCGTGCCCTTGGCCAAGCCAACCGGGTGGCGATACTCGATTGGGACGTTCACCACGGCAACGGCCAGCAGTCGGCGTTCTATCATGACCCCGATGTTTTTACCATTTCGATACACCAAGCGGCCAACTACCCGCTGGACACCGGTGGTTTCGATGAGCAGGGCGAAGGGGCCGGGGTAGGCGCTAACCTGAACCTGCCGCTGCCTCCTGGCTGTGGCCTAGGGGCCTATGCGTATGCCATGGAAACGCTGGTGCTGCCCGCGCTGGAAGCGTTCGCCCCCGACCTGATCGTGGTGGCCTGCGGCTATGATGCCTGCGCCAAAGACCCGCTCGGCAAGATGCTGCTCAACAGCCAAGCCTTCGCCACCATGACCGCCCACGTCAAGGCCGTGGCAGAACGCTGCTGCAGCGGCAAGCTGGTGATGGTGCATGAGGGCGGATACTCCGAAGGCTATGTGCCGCTCTGCGGCCACGCGGTGATCCAAACCCTCGCGGGCAGTCACACGGCTGTGTTCGACCCGCAAAACGACGAAATTGCCGCCTGGGGCTACCAAACGCTGCAGCCGCATCAGCAGGCGCTCATCGATGGCTGGCAACGACAGTGGGAGCAAACGACCCGATGACACCGCTTTATGATCGTGACGGCTGGATTTGGCAGGATGGCCAGTGGCTGGCCTGGCGGGACGCCAAAGTGCATGTGTTCACCCATACGCTGCACTACGGCATGGGCTGTTTTGAAGGCGTGCGCGCCTACGCAGGGCCGCAAGGCCCGCAGCTGTTTCGAGTGGCGGAGCATACCCGCCGATTAGTGGAAAGCGCCCACGCGCTGGATATTCCGCTGCCGTTTAGCGAAGCCGAGCTGATCGATGCCCAGCGTGAAAGCCTGACCAAAAACGGGCTAAGCAGCGCCTATTTAAAGCCCACCGTGTTTCTAGGCGCCGAAGGCCTGGGGCTGCGTGCCCAAGGGCTGACCACCCATGTGATGATTGCCGCCTGGGATCTAGGGCCCTACCTTTCCCCTCATGCAGCGTCCCACGGACTGCGCGCCTTGACCTCTTCCTGGGCGCGTCACCACGTCAACATCAGCCTGTGCCGCGCTAAAACCAGCGGCCACTACGTGAATTCGATGCTGGCGCTCAACACGGCAGTCAAAGCGGGCTTTGATGAAACCATCATGCTCGACCCCGAAGGCTATGTGGCCGAGGCCTCGGCGGCGAACGTCTTTTTACTACGTGATGGCGTGCTGCACACCCCGGAAGTGACCTCCTGCCTGCAGGGCATCACCCGGGATAGCGTCATTCAGCTGGCCCGGGATGTGTTGGGCATCGAAGTCAAAGAGCGGCGCATTACCCGCGATGAGCTTTACACCGCCGATGAGGCATTTTTGACCGGCACCGCCGCCGAAATTCTGCCGCTAAGAGAGCTTGATGGGCGCAGAATCGGCACTCGCGCCGGGGCGCCGCCCCTTAGCGAGCCGATGGCGTCGAATAGCGTGACGGCTCGGCTCCAGCATCTTTATCGCCAAGCAGTGCGCGGCGAGTTAGACGCCTACCGGCACTGGCTAACACCGGCATAACGGTGGCTGATCGCTTTTTAATCGCCCCGGCATCGCACCGGGGCAAACGGCGCTAGCCGTGCTGCTGAAGCGCTTTTTCCAGCGTGGCCAATCTGCCGGGCGCTAACGCGTCCTCGACCGCCGTAATACGGATCACGTTGGCCAGTTCTGGGTGGGCCAAGCGGGCAACCAATACGCCCTCGGCCAACAGCTCCTGATGAACCGCCGCCGCCAATTCCGCACTGGAGAGCCGAATGCCGACGAAGTTCGTCGCGCTGGGCAGCACGTCGGCCCCCAAACCAATAAAGTGCAGCGCCAGCTGCTCGCGGCGGGCTTTCACCGCTTCGATGTGCTGGCGTACTTCGTCGGGGTGATCGAGCACGACTTCAGCCGCCGCCTGGGTGAACGACGACACTGCGTAGTGAATACGCACTTTCATCATCATCGCCAGCACGTCGGGCTCGGCAATCGCGTAGCCAATACGCATCCCGGCCAGGCCGTGGGCCTTGGAGAGCGTACGCAGGCGAATTACCCCCGGCAGCGCTTTGCCGAGGAACTCGCTGCCTGCATCATCACGAAAATCGCCGTAGGCCTCGTCCAGCAGCAGCCAGCATGCCTCCGGCAGCGCCTCGCGCAGCTTGAGAATCGCGCTATCGCTATGCAGGTGGCCGCTGGGGTTATCGGGGTTCGCTAGATACACCAACCGCGCCTCTTCTTGATGGGCGGCGGCTGCCAGCGCTTCTAAATCCGGGGCGAGCACGCCGGGGGCTTCATGGTAGCTGGGCTCGATCAACCGGCAGCCCTGGCCTTGGGCGAAGTAACCAAACGTGGGGTAGGTGCCTGCGGTGCTCACCACCGCATCGCCCGCCGTGCAGGTGGTGCGCAGCGCCAGGGCGATCAGGCTATCGGCACCGGCATCCACCAGCAGATGCTCCAGCGGAATGTTCTGCTGTGCGCTCAAGCGCTGGCGTACCCCCAAGGCCTCGGCATCGCCATAGCAGTACACGTGCTGTGCCACCGCGTCGCCAAAGTGCTCCCGCAGGGCGCGGTGGGGCATGTCTAACCCCTCGTTAGAACCCAGCCGGTGCGGAAGCTCCCGGCCAAGTTTACGCTCCAGCACTTTAATGCCCGGGAAAGGGTTGTGGGGACCTTCGCCGGTCAGGTGCGCGGGGTAGCGGGGCGTTGTATGCGAGGACATGGGCGAATCCTAACTATAGAAGTGGTTAACTTAAAATCTTACCGCGATTCAGTAGCCGGTATGGGTCAAGCGCGTGCTTTAGCGTCTGCATCAGGTCGATTTCCTCGGTAGAGCGGCAGGTGCTGAGCCAGGGACGTTTCTCCAGGCCGATACCGTGCTCGGCAGAGACCGAGCCGCCCAGCGCGGCCAGCGGTCGATAGACCATGGCCTCTACCTCGCGGCGAACCGACAGCTCGGCACTGCCCGCGCTGACGGAAATATGCAGGTTGCCATCGCCTAAATGGCCAAACACCACCAGCCGTGCATCGGGCCAGCGTTGGGTCAACTGCGCTTCCAGCGCATCGGTATAGCGCTGCATTTCGGCAATCGGCAGGCTGACATCGAAGGTCAATACGGGGGCAAGTCCTTTGACCAGGCCTTCGATATCCTCGCGTATCGCCCACAGGCCGTCGCGCTGGGTGCTCGACTGCGCCAGGACGGCATCGACGATCAGCTCGCTCTCCAGCGCGCCTTCCAGGGCTTCACGAAACTGGGTAGCGTTACGCTCGGCGTCGCTGCCTAGCGATTCGGTGATCACATAGAAAGGGTGCTCAGGGGCAATCGGTGGAGCGTGGCGGCCAAGCGTTTCCGTCAGCAACCGGTAGTGGTTCTGCCACATGACTTCGAAAGCACCCAAACTGCCGCCCAGCGCTTTCCCCATCTGGCTGAGCAGCCCCGTCAGTGCGTCGAAGGAGGGGCAGGCCACCATGGCGGTTTGTTCAAAAGGTGTCGGGGGCTGCAAGCGCAGCACGGCGCGGGTAACGATCCCCAGCGTACCTTCGCTGCCGATGAAGAGCTGCTTTAAATCGAACCCGGCGTTGTTCTTCAGCATCCGGTTCATGGAGCTGACCACCCGGCCGTCGGCCATGACGGCCTCTAGCCCCAGCACCTGTTGGCGCATCATGCCGTAACGAATCACCCGAACGCCTCCAGCGTTGGTGGCGATATTGCCCCCGATGGTGCAACTGCCCCGCGCGCCCAAATCCAACGGGAACTGCAGGCCTACCTCTCTGGCGGCTTCCTGCACCCGCTGCAGCGGTGCCCCCGCCTGCACGGTCAGCGTCCCGCCCACGCGGTCTATCTCTTCGATGGCCGTCATGCGTTCGAGGGAAATCACCAGCTCGTCGGGGCATGCTTCGGCGCCGTGCACCAGCCCCGTCAAACCGCCGTGAGTCACGATTGGCTGCCTTGACTCATGGCAGGCGCGCATCACCGCCGAGAGCTGTTCGGTATCCGCCGGCCGAACGATGGCGCCTGCTTGGCAGGGCGCGCCGGTCATCCAATCCTCACGCCGACTGCTCACATCGTCGCCGGTCAATACATGAGGCGCGCCGACGATGGCACGCAGCGTTTTCAGGGGTATTTGCATGTGGGTTCCTTCGCCTATCGTGTCCATTTTGTCAATCACGCGGTGGCGGCCACGGGCGCTTCGCGGCCTGGAATGGCGTCGAGCAGGTCTTGGGTATACGCCTCACGCGGGGCGAGGAAAATCTGCTCGGCGCTGCCCTGCTCGACGATACGGCCGTGCTGCATTACCACGATGCGGTCACACAGCTGAGCGGCGACGCGCAGGTCGTGGGTGATGAACAGCAGCGAAAGCGACAGGCGCTGTTTCAGTTCCTCCAGCAGCTCCAGCACCTGGGCTTGAATGGAGACGTCGAGGGCGGAGACGGCTTCGTCGGCGACGATCAGTTCCGGGTCGAGCGCCAGCGCTCGGGCGATGCCGATTCGCTGGCGCTGGCCGCCGGAAAATTCGTGGGGATAGCGCTCCACAGCGCTGGCACCCAGGCCCACCATATCGAGCAATTCTCCTGCCTGTTTCAGTGCGGCGGCCTTCGGCGTGCCGTTGGCCATCGGCCCTTGGGCAATCGCCATGCCCACCTTAGTGCGTGGGTTGAGCGAGGCGTAGGGGTCTTGGAAGATCATCTGCACCCGGTGGCGCTCGCGGCGCAGCGCGTCGCCTTTTAGCTGCGAGAGGTTGACGCCGTCCAGCAGCAGCTCGCCGCTATCCGGGTGCTCCAGACGCACCACACAGCGGCCCAGGGTCGATTTCCCCGAGCCGGATTCGCCCACGATACCCACGGTTTCCCCCCGGGCGAGCGTGAGCGATACGTCATTCAGCGCATGCACTTCACGGGCAGGCTTGAACCAGCCGCCTCGCGAGCGGAACACTTTTTGCAGCCGCTTGATTTCCAGCAGCGGTGCGACCTGGCCGATGTCGCGGTGGGGCGGCACCGCATTGCTGGGAATGGCCGCAATCAGCGCCTGGGTGTAGGCGTCTTGAGGGTTCTCCAGCACCGAGCGGGCGTCGCCCAGTTCGACGATCTTGCCGTGGCGCATCACGCAAACGCGGCTGGCAATCTCGGCCACCACGCCAAAATCGTGAGTAATAAACATCACGGCCATGCCGCGCCGCTGCTGTAGGTCGCGAATCAGCGCCAGAATCTGCGCCTGGGTGGTGACATCCAGCGCCGTGGTGGGCTCATCGGCAATCAGCAGCGTGGGCTCCAGCGCCAGCGCCATGGCGATCATCACTCGCTGGCGCTGACCACCGGAAAGCTCGAACGGGTAGGCGCGAATGGCTTTCTCCGGCTGCGGAATACCGACTTCGATGAGTAGTTCCAGCGCGCGGGCCTGGCGCTCCTTGGGGGTAAGCTGACCGTGGGCTTCGAATACTTCGGCAATCTGTGCGCCGACGCGCATCAGCGGGTTCAGGGCGGTCATCGGCTCTTGGAAAATCATGCCGATTTTCAACCCGCGCAGGGTGCGGTGCTGCTTTTCCGTCATAGCGAGCAGATCCTGCCCTTCGAACAGTACCTCGCCCTGGGTGGCGTTCACGCCTTTGGGCAGCAGGCCCATGATGGCGTTCGCCGCCATCGACTTGCCGGAGCCCGATTCACCCACCACGCACATGATTTCACCGCGCATGACCTCGTAGCTAACGCCCTCGACCGCGAGTGCACGGTCGGCCCCTTTCGGGAGGGCAATGCTCAGTTCGCGAATGCTGAGAACCGTTTCTGTAGTGACATCCGTCATGGCGAGCTCCTAGCGTTCGCGGGAAAGTTTCGGGTTGAGGGCGTCGTCGAGCCCTTCGCCCACCAGGTTGAGCGCGAGCACCGTCAGGAGGATGGCCAAACCGGGGAAGAAGCTTAGCCACCACGCCTGACGAATGACCGTGCGCGCCGCCCCAATCATGTAGCCCCAGGACATCACGTTGGGATCGCCCAAACCGAGAAACGACAGCGCCGACTCCAGTAGGATCGCGGTGGCTACCATCAGCGAGGCCAGCACGATAATCGGCGATAATGTGTTGGGCAGAATCTGGCGCAGGATGATCGTGCTATTGGACTGGCCCACCAAGCGGGCGGCTTCGACATACTCGCGGTTGCGCAGCGACATGAACTCCGCGCGCACCAAACGCGCCACCGGCGGCCAGCTGACAATCGCAATCGCCAGGACGATCGAGGTGACGCTGGGCTGCATGATCGCCACCAGCACGATGGCCAGGGCAAAGTTGGGAATCGTCTGGAAGAACTCGGTAAAGCGCATCAGCGCGTCGTCGACCAAGCCCCCGTAGTAACCGGCAATGGCCCCAAGCGGCACGCCAATCAATAAAGCAACGCAGGTGGATACCAGCCCGATCAATAGCGAGACCCACGCGCCGTGCATCAGGCCCGCCGCCACGTTACGGCCCATGGTGTCGGTGCCCAGCAAAAAGCCCTCCTGGGAGAACGGCGGCAAAAAAGGCCGCTGCACCATGCGCCAGGGCGATTCAGGAAACAGCACGGGGGCCAGCACCGCCATGGCAATCATCAGCAGCAGAATGACCAGCCCCACGAGGGCCCCACGGTTCTGCGCAAAGCGTGCGAAAAAGCTCATGACGCCCCCTTGATACGCGGATCGGCCAGGCGATACACCACGTCGGTGATGATGTTGAAGACGATGACCAGCGCCGCCGAGAAGAAGAAAATGCCCAGCAGCAGGTTGTAGTCACGCTGCTGCAGCGCTTCGAACATCAGGCGGCCGATACCGGGCCAGGCAAACACGGTTTCGGTCAGGATCGCCCCGCCCACCATTTGCCCGGCCTGCAGGCCCGCCAGCGTAATGATGGGCAGTAGGGCGTTGCGCAGCACGTGGCGGCGCTGAATGACGCCCGGCTTGAGCCCTTTGGCCCGCGCCGTTTTGACATAATCCTGCTGAGCGGCATCCAGCATGGAGGTGCGCGTCATGCGGGTATAAATCGCCATGAAAAATAGCGCCAGCGTAGTGGCGGGGAGCACCAAGTGCTTAGCCACATCGAGCACCAGCGCAAACCCTGTGTGGCCCGCGCCCACGGTATACAGCCCGTAGGCGGGCAGCCAGCCCAGGTAAACCGAGAACACCACCACCGACATCAGCGCCACCCAAAACAGCGGCGTGGCGTAGAACACCAGCGCTAACGCCATGATCAGCGAGCCGGACGGTTTCTTGACACGGGCGGCCGCCATGGAGCCGGCCACGATGCCCAACACCAGCGAGAGTACGAAGGCGGTGCCGGTGAGTAGCAGGGTGGCAGGTAAGCGATCCATGATCAGATCGAACACCGGCACGCCCAACCGGTAGGAGTAGCCGAAATCGAGCATGGCGATACCTGACACATAGCGCCAAAGCTGCACGTACATCGGCTGGTCGAGCCCGAAGCGCTCGCGCAACTGGTCGAGAAACTCCTGGTCGGCGGCACCGGCTTCGCCCGCCAGAATGGCGGCCGGGTCCCCGGGCGCCATTTGAATCAGTAAAAAGTTAAAAATGACGATGAGAAACAGCACAATCACGGCTTTGAACAGCCGCATCAGAACGAGGCGCGCATAAACCATAAGTCGTTTCCTGGCGGATACCTTCGAGACATAGCTAACGAGCGATAGCTAAAAAACCCAGGCAGCTCGCGCTACCTGGGTGGCTTGGCCTAGCGATCTAACCAAGCATCTTTAAAGCCGTCGTTGACCCCCACGCCCGAAGTGACGAGGTTTTTCACATCACAGCGGTACAGCGTCGGGAAACCCAGTTCCATCAGCCAGCCGACCGGGACATCCTCATGCAAAATTTCCTGTACTTCGTGGTACAGCGCTTCACGCTCTTCATCGGGGAAGGCGGTGGCGGCCGCGTTGAAAAGTTCGTCGACGCGCTCGTTTTCATAGCCTTCGACGTTATTCCAGGGCGAGCCCTTGGCGATGTTGTCGGACAGGTAAGTGCGTGAAATCCCCAATGCCGGGTCGCCATACTGATAAAGGTAGGTAAAGGCCAGGTCGTAATCCCAATCGCCCAGGCGCTGGTTCCAGCCGCCCACGTCGGTGGCTTGGGTGCTGACGTTGATACCCACTTCACGCAGGTTTTGTTGCACGGCTTCGGCCCAGCGGGTCCAGGTCTCGCCGTAGGGCAGCGGTAGGATGGTGATCTCCTCACCGTCGTAGCCCATTTCGTCGAGCAGCTCGCGGGCACGCTCAGGATTGTGATCGTAGGGCTCCAGGTCGTCGTGTTGGAAACGCGCGTTAGAGCCAAACGCCGAGAGTGGTACGTTGCCCAGGCCGTTCCACAGCACGTCCTTGGCAAACTCGCGATCCATGGCGTACATGACCGCTTGGCGGAAGCGTTTGTCGGCGGTCGGGCCTTCGCGGTTATTCATCCACAGCATGGCGAAGGGGCTAAAGTACTCGTGGCCCTCTTCGGTCATACAGACGTTATCCATGGCCGACAGGCGCGGAATATCGAAGTTTTCCACGGTGCCGCTGGGCAAGACATCGATGGTACCGTTTTCGAACGCCACCGCGCGGGAGCCGCCATCGGGAATCACGTGCCAGTTGACGCCATCCAGATAGGGTAGCCCCTCTTCGTAGTAGTCGTCATTTTTGACCAGCTCGATGACGGTGCCGCGCTCCCAGTTGGCAAACTTGAACGGGCCCGTGCCAATCGGGTGATCGTTATGCTCGTTATTACGGAAGTCGGTGCCCGCGTAGAGGTGCTCGGGCACCATGGTGAATGTGCCCGCCTCGAACGAGATCAGGAAAGGCCCAAATGGCTCCGTCAGTGTGAACACCACCGTGTGGTCGTCGGTGGCCTCGATGCTTTCCACATGCTGTAACACGGCCCGCGCGCTGGGATTCAACTCACGGTGGAAAACATCGGCGGAGAACACTACGTCATCGGCGGTGAAGGGTTCACCGTCGTGCCAGGTCACGTCTTCCCGAAGGTGAAACGTGTAAGTTCGCCCATCGTCACTGACCTCCCACGACTCGGCCAACTGCGGCATGGGTTCTAAATCCGTGGTGTAACGCAGTAGCCCCTCATAGATATTGCCCGCGACGGTGCGGGTAGGGGCGTTTTGAATCATGCCCAGCACCAGGCCCGGCGGCTCAGGCTGAATGATCGTATCGATGGTGCCGCCCGATTGGGGCTCTTGTGCCGTGGCGGCGGTGGAAAGGGCAAGCGCTGCAGCGGTAATGGCCAAAGCCAGTGGTGTCTTCATGTTTCCTGCTCCTCGGTTATTAGCACGTAATGTGTTTACGTCGTCGTTAGGCGAGCGAGGCGTGACGGTTGAGACCGATTGTGATGTTTGTTGGAGGTCCTCTTTGACCATAGCAGCGCTTGGTTAAACTGTCGACAGTCGTCAATCGGCCGTCGACAAAGAGCCCTTTTTTGTCATACTGAGCAGTATATGAATGATCGAGAGTGCACTTTATGGCCCCTCCGCTAGCAGCGCCCAATACCTACATTCAGCAGCATAACCTTGTCGAGCAGGTGGCCGATTACTTAACGCAAGCGATTATTCAGCAGCACTTTTTACCCGGCGAGCGCCTGTCAGAAGTCCAGCTTTCCAAAGACCTGGGCGTGAGTCGTGCACCTGTGCGTGAAGCAGCACGTTTGCTGGAGAGTCGCGGCCTGCTGATCTCGAAACCACGGCGGGGGTTTTTCGTCCGGGCGTTGAATGCCGTTGAACTGGAAGACGTCTTCGATCTGAGGCTGTGCTTGGAGCGGCACGCCATCCAGCGTTTGGCCGAGCGTTACAGCGGCGAGGCTGAGCGCGCATTGAAGCAACAAGTAGAGGTGTTGTGCGAGGCGGCCGCCAGTAACGACGGGACGCGCCGTATCGAGGAAGACCTGCAGTTTCACCGCCTCATGTTGCACTACGCAGGCAACGAGCGGCTGCTGCGCGCCTTCGATAACCTGACCCACGAGCTGCGGCTCTGTATCACGCTCATCACCAAGACCCACGAAGCCCCCGACACCATCGCCATCAGTCATTTCAAGCTGCTGGATGCCCTAGCCAGTGGCCAGGCGGCCACGTGCCGCGATGCCATCGATTACCACATCGGCGTCGCCCGCGATTTCGTGGTGAAAGGGGTGAGCGACAGCGGAGCCCCCTTACCATGAAGACGTTCTTTCACGCGGATCAGGCGCTTCATCATCCGCAGACCTACTTCTCCCGGGGCAAAATGCGCACGCCTCAAGAAGTGCCCGAACGCGCCATGCACTTGCTGGCCGCCGCCAAGCGGCTGGGCTTTGATATTCGGAGTCCTGCGGATCACGGCGTGGGGCCGATCAGGGCCGTGCACTCGCTGCCCTATCTGCGTTTTCTGGAAAGCGCCCATCGGCGCTGGCAGGCGGTGGGCGAGGATTGGGGGGAGGAGGTGATCTCCAATATCTTCGTGCGTTCGCCCAACGCCCTGCGCGGCATCCTGGCCGAAGCGGCGCGCTACCTGGCCGATGGCAGCGCGCCGGTGGGGCAGCACACCTGGCACTCGGCGTACTGGTCGGCGCAAAGTGCCGTGGCGGGTGCCGAGGCGTTGCTGGCTGGAGATCGGTTTGCCTATGCATTATCACGCCCACCGGGCCACCACGCGGGCATCGACTCAGCGGGTGGTTTCTGCTTTCTCAACAATGCCGCCATTGCGGCTCAGCATCTCACCTCGCGGTTTCCGCGCATCGTCGTGCTCGACCCGGACATGCACCACGGTCAGGGCATACAGGAGATTTTCTACCAGCGCGACGATGTGCTCTACATCTCCATCCATGGCGATACCACCAACTTCTACCCGGCGGTCTCCGGTTTCGAAGAGGAGCGCGGGAAAGGGGCAGGGCTGGGCTACAACCTCAACCTGCCCATGCCGCACGGATCAAAAGAAGCAGTGTTCTTCGATAGGTTGGCGGACGCTTGCCAGGCCATTCGCCTGTTCGAACCCGACGCGCTGGTACTGGCGCTGGGGTTCGATATCTACGAGCGCGACCCTCAAGCCAAAGTGGCCGTCTCTACCGCCGGGTTTGCAGAACTTGGCCAAAGGGTAGCCAGCCTGAACGTGCCCACCCTGGTCGTGCAGGAAGGCGGCTACTACCTGGAAGGGCTGGAAGCCAACGCGGTGAGCTTTTTTGAGGGGTTGCGAGCACGCCGTTGATAGCGACCTGGAGATGACCCCCGCACGTTAGAGAAGAGTAAGACAAGCGCTGGAGGTGTCTGGCAAGATAGCGTTTTCGGACGTTAAACGATCAAGGACACGGCATGGCGCATCTGCTACGCATCGTGATGATTCACGGCCACCTGAACGGCGTGGTCGAACTCAGTGTGGACGGCCACACCAATATTTGCGGCACCAACGCGTCGGGTAAAACCACGCTCCAGCGGCTGGTGCCGGTGTTTTACGGCGAGCTGCCCAACAAGGTGGTGCCGAAAACCCGCATGAAATTCGATGCGTTCTATCTGCCCCATCGCAACAGCTACCTGGTATACGAATACCGCCGCGAAGCGGGTAACGTGTGCCAGGCGGTGCTGACCCGCAAGCAGGAAGGCGGCGTGGAGTATCGCTTCGTCGGCGCGCCTTACCGCCCGGAAGACTACCTGGTCGACACCGAGCAGGGCCCGTTGGCGCTGGACTACACCCAGTGGGCCAGCGGGCTGCGCCGCAGCGGCACGCCGATGTCGCCCAAGCTGGGGGCCACCTCCGAGTTCCGCTCGGTGATTCAGAACGACTTTACCCAGCTCCACGGCAACAGCCGCGATGGCCTGAAGCTGCGCCAGATCGCCGCCCAGTTCAGCCTGGTCAACCCCGAGCGGCGCATTCGCCATATCGAAAAGCTGGTCTCGGCGGTGCACGCCAAAGAGGGCAAGATGGACACCCTCAAGACCATGCTGGCGGCGATTTTCGAAGAGGACGGCGTCGAGCTGCCGGTTACCCGCATTCGCAGTGCCAAGGCCCGCGAGTGGATTCACCAGATGCGCCAATCCATGCGCCTGGAGCCGCTGCAGGCCGCGTTGGTCAAACTCTCCGGCATCGACCGCGAGCTGGCCGAGCTCGACACCACCCTGTGGCAACTCAAACCCCAGCTGGCCGCCGACCGCGAACAGGCCCAGCGGCAGGTCGCCGACCTGGAAGGTGAGCTCAACCGCCACCAGCGGGAGTTTCAGGCCGAAGAGCAGGCCTACGGCGAACGGCGGGATACGCTCAACGACCAGCACAGCGAAGTGGCAAGCCAGCTGCAGCACGCCCAGCACCGCCTCAACGACCTGCAAACCCGCTTCGAGCAGTACGCCGATGCCGACATGCCCGGCCTGGAGCGGGACATCAACGCGCTGCCCCAGTGGCGCGAACAGCGCGACCAGTTGCAGCAACACCTGCAAGTGATGCAGGACGCAGTCAAGGAAAGCCAGGCGCGCCTGGATGGCCGACTGCGCGAACTCTCTGAAAACCTCGCCCGTCAGACTCAAGAGAACCAGGAACTGATCGACGCGCTGGTGGAGGAGAAAGCCGAGCGCCGCGAGCAGCAGTGGCAAACCGAACAGCAGCACAACGAACGCTATCAGCAGGCCCGCCAGCGGCTGGAGAGCGAGTATCAGGCCCAGCTGGAGCTAGGCGTCGAGCAGTTGGCCGAGCTGAAGGCCCAGCTGGCCATGCCCAGCCAAACCCGCGAAGAAGCCCAGGAAGCCGAGCTGGCCCAGGCGCGGTTGGACGATGCCCAGCAGGCCCGCAGTGCCGCTGCCACCACCCTGGAAGCGCTGCGCCGCGAGCTGGACGCCCACAAGCGCGAGCGCGACACCGCCGAACAGCATCTCGTGCAGTGCCGCCAGCAGCGGGAGCGCGCCGAGCAGCACTGCTACACCCTTTACCAGCAGCAGACCCCCGAGCAGGGCAGCCTGCGCCACTTTTTGCGCTACCACCGCCCCGGCTGGGAACAGCAGCTTGGCAAGGTGATCGCCCCGGAACTGCTGGAGCGCCGCGACCTCGCCCCACAGCTAGCGGAAAGTGCCAGCGACGACCTGTTCGGCCTGACACTGGATCTTTCCGCCATTGCGCTGCCCGACTATGCTCAGGACGAAGCCAGCCTGCTGGCCGCCATCGAAGAGGCCGAGAGCGCCAAGGCCCGCGCCCAGAGCGCCTGCACCGCCGCTGAAAAGGCCCTCAAGCAGCACAACGAGCGGGTACAGCAGGCCGATGAAGCCCAGGACACCGCCCGCCTGGCCCACCAGCGCGCCGAGCAGGAGGTGGAGTACGCCCTGGAAGCGCGCCGCCAGCAGCAGGCCCGCCACGCGGAAAGCCAGAAAGCTCGCCGTGCCCACATCGAAGCCGCCCTGGCCCGCCAGGAGCAGGCCCAAACCGAGCTGCGCGACGAGAAGCGCGACGCCCTGGCCGAGCTGGCCGAGACACACCAGGGCCAGCTGCTGGAACTCAAGGCCGACGCCCAGAGCCAGCTCGATGGCCTGGATGCCCAGTTACGCACCTATAAACAGCAGCTCAGCGATGCCAACGCCGAACACCAGCGCCAGCGCGCCGAGCTGGAAGAAGCCTTCAGCCAGGAACTGGCCGAGCAGGGCGTCGACCCCGCCCAGCTCAAGGCCACCCGAACTCGCCTGGAAGCGCAGAACGAGCGCATTCGTAAAACCGCCGCCCGCCAGGAAGAACTGGCCGAGTACCAGCGCTTCATGCGCATCGAGTGGGGCCAGCACAAACCGCAGCTGGTAGCGGAAGAGGCCGAACTGGCCCAGCGCGACCAGCAGCTCAAACGCGATAAAGCGCATCTGAAAAACGCCTTCCACGCTGCCAGAGAGGCCCACCAGCAGGCAGTGAACGGCCTGAAGGCCCAGCGCGATAGCGCCCGAGGCACCCTGGACACCCTCACGCCGCTGCTCAACCAGCTGGAAAGCCTGGAGCTGGTGGCCGAAGGTGCGCCAGCGGAAGCTAGCGTGGGCGATGTGGACGAACGCATCGAACGTACCCGCCAAGCGCTGACCAGCCGCCACCAGCAGCTAGAGCAGCTGCGGCGTGGCTGCCTGGAGGTGGAAAGCCAACTGATCAAGGACGCCAGCAGCGGCTTTGCCGATGCCCTGCAGAGCGAACGCGACAAGCTGCCCAGCGACAGCCCACGGCTACTGCTGCCGCTTTTACGCGGCATGCTCAAACTGCTGGAAGACCAACAGCAGCAGCTGATTCAGGAAGGCCGCAACCTCAGCGACGACCTGGACAAGTTCTTCATCGTCTTCCGCGACCTGAACCGGCGCATCAGCGCCCAGAGCCGTCGGCTTTCGGAAGAGGTCGCCGACGACCTGCGCCTGGAAGGCATCACCAAGGCGGAAGTGCGCATTCAATCCACCATCGACGAGCTGGGCTTCTGGGAACCGCTCAAATTGTTCGCCCAGCGCTACAAGGCGTGGCGGGAGTCCGGCCAGACGCTGCCCAGCGACGACTACCTCAACGCCCTGGCCGACGTGGTCGATTTGCTGCGCAGCGACCAGCAGTACAGCTTCGAAAGCCTGCTGCGCCTGGAGCTGCACCTGAACGAAGGCGGCACGGACCTGGTGATCAAGAACGACCGCCAGTTGCTGGAGTCCTCCAGCCATGGCATGGCGTATCTGATTCTGTGCAAGTTCCTGCTGGCGTTTACCCGCCTGCTGCGGGGCGATGCGCACATCGCCATCCACTGGCCCATCGATGAGATCGGCACCCTGGCCTACCACAATGTCGAAAAACTGTTCGATGCCTGCGACAGCAACCGCATCCATATCGTCGGGGCCTTCCCCAACCCGGAATCCGACGTACTGCTGCTGTTCGCCAACCGCTACCTCATCGAACGGGACGCCCAGCAACAGCGCCAGCTCAAGCGTATCGAGCCGCGTCTCAGCGCGCTGGCGCAGAAAATCAAGCAGCGCCAACAGGAGGTGAGCGCATGATCGAACACGGCCCCCTGCTCGAACGCCTGCTGGCCGGCGACTTCATCTGCGCCGTCAGTGAAGAGAACGCCTACCGCCACCTGGCCAACGAAGAGACCCGCGAGGCCATCGACGCCTACCTGCGCCCGCTCAATCGGCGGCTGGCCAGCAACGAGGATGCTAGCGTCTACTTCCTGGCCTGGCGGCAGCTCAACGACACCGCCCGGGAGCAGCTCTCCCGCCAGCTCGCCGACACCCTCAACAGCCTGCTGCCCATGCTGGAGTGGCTGCAACTGGTGCAGGAAGCGCTGGGCCGCGACGCCTTGGCCGCCCCTGGTGATGTGCTCAAGCCCGCCGAGTTCAGCGCCAAGT
The DNA here is from genome assembly GCF_006228115.1 of Halomonas sp. BL6. NCBI lineage: Bacteria > Pseudomonadati > Pseudomonadota > Gammaproteobacteria > Oceanospirillales > Halomonadaceae > Halomonas > Halomonas sp. BL6. The sequence continues at coordinate 61,316 of NZ_VDGL01000001.1, forward strand.
GCGAAGACAACCAGAGCCTGCGCGAGCGCCTGGAACGGCTGGCCACGGACAGCTTCTTTGGCTCCCAGAGCGACCAGCTGGATGCCCAGGTGAAGCAGATCTTCAAACGGCTGAAAGAGCACGGCTACCTGATGCAGCCCCACAGCGAGCGCCAGGTGTTCGTGGTGACGGGCAAGATGGATTACCTGGTGGACGTAGTGCGCTTCATCCGCGACGAAGAGAACCTGCCCATCGATGCCGACGAGGACATGGGCACCCAGGAGGCCCTGCTGTGAGTCGGCGTGAGAATAGTGCTTTAGGCAATGGGGCGGGCAGTGGCGTGAGCGAGCTGGAGAGCCGCCTGCTCAAGACCGGCGCGGAGCGCCTGGCGCTGCTGGGCAAACACGCCGAGCGGCTGATGCAGGCCTACACCCGCGACGACGTACCGCTGGAAGGCCTGAGCGACGGCGCGCTGCGCAAGCTGCTGGCCGCCCGGGTGCTATGGCGGCCCGACGAGCAGAGCGGCGTCAAACTATCGCCCAAGGTGCGCGACCTGATTGCCGAAATGCTCGCCGACGAAACCCGCCGCCACGTCAATGCCGACGTGGCCGAAACCCTGGAGCTGATTCGCACCCAGGTAGATAGCTACCGGGAAGCCCGCAGCAAGGGCGAACACTGGCGCCAGGAGCAGCAGCTACTGCGCCTGCGCCAAGAGGTGGACGACCTCAACGGCCGCTTTGCCGACGCCATCGACAGCCTGTGGCAGCGGCTCAACAGCGATTTCGGCTTCGTCAGCCAGCTCAACGACAAGATCCGCGAGAACGACCGCGCCCAGAAGCAGATCGTGCGCCTGCTCGATGGCCTCGCGCTGATCGACTTCGACGAGCTGATCGCCCTGGTGGGCAGCGACGGCAGCCTGCGCAAACTGCTCATCAGCCAGCTCCAGAACCGCCTGAGCCACCACTACACCAGCCTGCGGGAAGTGCAGCGGCGGCTGATCGAACTCATGGCCCGCTTCCGCAAGCAGCAGGCCCGCAGCCGCCTGATGACCGGCATGGCCGCCTTCCTGCGCGAACACCCGGGCTTCGTGCCCGGCAACTACGCCCAGCGCAGCGAGGTGCCCGCGCTGTTCAACCGCGCCGCACCGCTCAACGCCGCCGCCGCCCCCGCGCTGGACCGCGCCCTGGACACCCGCGTTCTGGCCGAGCTGCTGCACGAACTGCCCGCCCCGCGCCACGCCGCACAAAACGTCGCCGTGGCCAACGCCGTGCAGATCGCCGAAGAGAGCCTCGCCGCCGCCCGCCAGCAGGCCCTCAAGCTGGACGTCGAGCGCTTCTACCTCGCAGTGCTCGACCAGCCCCCGGCCGAGCCGGTCAGCGCCCTGGCGTATCTGCAAGAGAGCGGCCTGGAGTGGGCGTATGAAATCTGGCTGTTCCAGGTGATTGCCGAATACCAGGGCCTGCCGCGCAGCGAACAGCAGGCCTTCCGCCTGCAGCAAGAGGAGAGCAAGGCCAGCGCCTATAACGACCTGCGTTTGATTCACGATGTGGCCCTGGCGGTGGCGGTATGAACCTGCCCAGCCGCGCACGGGCAGGGCTCAACGGCGTGGCCCGGGAACTCAACCGCCAGCCCACGGTGGAGAAGCCCCGCCGCCAGTGGGTAGACGACGTCGTCGCCTGGTGCCGCCAGCAGGATATTGACCTCGGCATGCGGCTTTCCAGTCAGTCCCTGCGTTTCGACGCCGAGCTGCTGGCGCAGATCGATAGCGTTCTGGCCAGCGCCCACCTCGCCCCGCTGGGCCGCTCGCTCAGCGGCCTGAGCAGTGCCGCCCAGGCCAAAGAGGGCGTAGAGGAGGACAAGGCCACCCGCGAAGGCCCCCGCGCCTGGCGCGTACTGCTCAGCCTGCCGCCCCAGCCCACTCTGGGGCTTGCAAGCGAGCCGCGCTGCAGTCGCGACGTGGACGTTCGCCACCTTACGTTGGGGGCCTTCGGCGCGCTGGTGCAGGTGGAAAACCTCGACAGCTTCTACGCTTTCAACCCGAACATTAGCGCCCTCAGCGGCTACGCCAACCCGCTCATCGCCTACCGAGGCGACCGCCACTACGGCGGCGGCTTCGCCCACCTGGCCGAGGTATGGCGCAAAACCCGCAGGCCGCACCTCTACGCAGGCGACTTCGACGCCAAGGGCGTTACTCTGGCGCTCGACAGCGGTGCCACACACCTGCTGCTCCCCGACATCGCGTGGCTCACCCAACACGCCACCCCCCTGCACCAGCCCACCGGGCAGCTCCCCTACCAACGGCGCCTGCGCCAACTCCACGTCAGCCTACCGCCCCAACACCCGCTAAGGCCCTACCTCACGCTGCTGGAAAAACAGCGCGGCCTCAAACAGCAGTGGTTTGAGGGGGAGTTGGTGGCGGTGGGGGTTGGCTAATGGCTTGCTTCTTGGCTGGTTTGGCGTGGAGCATCAGCCGTGCAGTGCGTTTTTGGCGGCATGAAGGGCAGAGCAAAACGCACCAGCATGCGAATGTTGGATATGCCGCCTATTTTCCCTTTGCCTTCAGGCGAATCAGTGGGATAGAGTCGATGGAGCTGGCTACATAACCTCAATGAATGAGCGGTCAGGTTTATTGGACTTATGCAGACTTCCATATAATCACTGTTAGGCAGTAAGGAATTGAGAGATACACAATGGACACGTCAGAAGCCACATCATCGCATTTAAGAGGCTTTGCTAAATTTCATATAGATTTGAATAAGTACGTGAAACTGTCGGTGACAGCTCTTAATCACTTGTCGAATACAAGTACTGACTCCAAGGAGTTATCTGATCTTATTGCCGAATTGATCAAAGGTGCAGGTGAGCGCTGGTACCCTACAAATTATGTAGATCCACACAAGGAGATTGAAGATTTAAAATTTCAACTTACCGAGTCAGCTCTAATGAGGGTTTATTCCTCGTTTGAGGTTTTTCTAGACGAAATATCAGGTTCTTATAGCGAATTCAAAGTGAAAGATCCTGTTGAGCTAGATCCAGCATCATATGGTGTAACAGCTACCAGGTTATTTGCTGCTTTTGGCTGGGGTACTGAAAACATCAAATATCTACTACCTGTTTATCATTTCTATAATGTCGCACGACATTGTGTAGTTCATCAAATGGGAAAAGCTAACAAAGAGCTAACTGAACTTTCAGTTTCAGATGATTTTCTTGATGCAATTGAGAATTGGCCAACAGTGAATCCAGGAAATAAATTATCACCACCACCAACAGTCAAAGATAATCAAAAAATTGATTTGAGGCCTCATCACGCCATAACCTACAGTGATGTGTGTTATCGCCTAGCTTCAGAGATAAATAGAAAATTAATTGAAATGGTTGGCTATGAGTACATTGTGCGGTTTGTTGCAATCGAAAGAATTTTGAAAAAAGACACTCTTGATTATCCGCCATGCAAGGATGCATATCATTATCTAAGGCATATCCTAAAAGAGGAATACAAAGTTAAGAATGTCGAATTCTCTTTAATTAAGGAAGTGCTAGAAAAGGAAGGAATCAGAAAGAAATGTTATCACAAACATGCTTCGATGCTGGCACGTGCCTAACAAAGCATTGCAGCGGACAAGCCGCTGAATGCGGCGTTAGCATTCCATGAGAGATTACGAGTAATTTAATGAGAAAGAAAATTCCAGCTCCAGTAATAGCCGTGTTGTCGGAAAATATGGCTGTCCATGAAACGCATGCTAGCCTAGATAATTTATTCTCATATGCCGAAGCCCCAGGCGAGCCGCCTGATGGTTCGAAGCCTGTTAAAGTTCAAGCATGGCTTCGTCGAGTCAATAAAGAATCAGACTACCCCCTGGTTGTCCTCGGACGACTTGTCGAGTGCTATATGGAACTGCCTGAGGTAGAAGATATCGCACCTTCTTGGTTTGGAGGCCCGAACGTAGATGTAAAAAGGGATTTCAAAGAGAAGCTGGAAGCGATTCTTTCTAGATGCAATCTTACCTACCTCACTGGTGGGATTATTTCCGACGGAAGTTCCGCTCCAAGCCGGTCGCTAGCTGAATTGATTAAAGGCCGAGATATTCCTTCTATTGATGCAGAATTTAATCGTGCGCTTGCGAATGTAAATTCAGAGCCTAGAGAGGCTGTATCCGCTGCATGCAATATTCTTGAATCCATTTTCAAGACGTATATTGCCGATGAAAAGCTAGTTGTGCCCCAGAAGCAGGATCTTCAAAATGTATGGAAGGTGGTGCGTGCCGACTTGGGGTTTGATCCTGCCGCTTTGGAAGATGATGATCTCAAGAAAATTCTATCCGGCGTACTGTCAGTAGTTGACGGAATCGGTGCTTTCAGAACCCATGCAAGCTCCGCTCATGGGCAAGGCCGCAAAATATACAATCTAAAGCCACGTCATGCACGGTTAGCCATCCATTCCGCTCATACCATCGCACTTTTTGTACTGGAGACTTGGGATGAGAGAAAGGTTAGAGCGTAATGCTAACAATGCAAATCAAGGCGACGGCTTTTCCGTTCCGGCTTCACCCTCACTACAAAGCCGCGCTTGCTTGTGGCGTTGGACAATGGAGTAAGATAAGTTGCACGTAGTGCTTTTTCTGTCAGCCCTCCTGCTTCTCGCCGTCGGTTCCTACCTTGCGTTCCTCGCCAACGTCGCCGGTGCGAGCGCGACGTACGGGGCTGCAGTTTTCTGCCTGATCTTTGTTTTCCTTCGTGATTTCAAGAGTTTCAAGGGCTTCGGGCTGGAGGCGGAACTGCTTGAGCGCAAAATAGAGGAGGCGGACAAGACACTGTATCAACTGAGAGCTATAACCGTTCCTATCGCAGAGATGCTCTTCTCCAACGTCGCCCGCGCCAACCGCATTGGTGGTCAGATGCCTAGGCGGCAGCGGCATGAACTTATGGAGCGGATACAGTCAGAGCTTCGCACTTGCGGAGTTCGACCTGAGCAGATTGAAAAGGCGAAGGTAGATTGGCATCGCTTCAACCTGATTGATCTTTCCCGGCCGGTACTTAACCCCCTAGAGGTAGCGGTCGAGGCCTTCATGGGGAGGGAGCTTCAGAAGGTGGGAGCGAGTGAGCACACCTCACCTGGGATTGAGCTAGCCGAAGCATATCGAGAGAAGGTTCGAGGTTTGCGAGGAAGGTCATCAGATCCGTCACTTCCTAACCTTGTAGAAGAGTTCATCAATTCTGCCTCTTTCCTTGATGATGATGCTAAGCGCCATGTTCGCGAGGAGGTAGAGGGGCCGGCACGAGAACTGAGGCACTACCATACGCATCGAGACTTTCTGGATCGAGAAAAGTGGTTTGCTAATGGATGAACGGGAAATCGTCCAACATGACGCTGCAGCCGACGGGTCTGCCACGACTGAGCTTGGCGTTGAGGCTGTAGAAAAAAACCTTTGACAGCCAGGTTTTGGTAGGATCGGGAAAGCAAACGGAGAGTTGTCGGCATGCCGCGCTTCAAGGTTTACAGCTACGATCAGAACGTCATGGCGGTGTTGAATTACCAGCACCCGCTCCAGCCCGAGATGTAGACCTGTTGCAAGACCAGCATCATCGGCAAAGCTTTTCTTTGATACCGTACCGCATGAAACCTCGCTGTTAGGCCTTATTGATCGATGTGCTCAATGTTCGGACAAGCATTGCTGATGTCAATTTTGGCGATGAGCGCTAGACGGTTGTTGCGCGGTGCGCATCATGCTATGGTTTCTTCATGATTAAATCATTCCGGCACAAAGGGCTGAAACGGTTCTACTCGACTGGCAGCACCGCTGGCATACAGCCGGATCATGCCAAGAAGCTACGTATGCAGCTTCTTGCTCTGGATACCGCCACTTCAGTCGAAGATATGAACATCCCTGGCTTTAGGCTTCACCCATTGAAAGGGAAAGACAAAGGGCGATGGTCGATTTGGGTGAACGGAAATTGGCGTATGACGTTCGAATTTCAGGACGGCAACGCCTACATTCTTGATTATGAGGATTATCACTAATGACGATGCATAATCCGCCGCATCCTGGTGAATTTATTCGGGAAGTGTATCTGGAACCCTTTGGCATTAGCTCGCGTCAGCTTGCTTCGAGTCTGGGCGTTTCACCGTCCACGTTGTCCCGGCTGCTCAAAGGAGAAAGTGGCATTAGCCCGGAAATGTCGCTGCGCCTTTCCAAAGTGCTGGGGCGTAGCCCTGAGAGCTGGTTGGCGATGCAGGATATGCATGATCTCTGGGTGGCGCGGAGTACGGTCAATCTGGATGGCCTCCATCCACTGGAATTTAACGCCGCTTGATAAGCGTTTGACATGGCGGCTTTGCCTCCATGAGGTTGCCGCACCCTACCAGTGTTAAAAGCCAGTGATCGCCAGGTCCAGAGCTCCGACAATTTGGTCTCTAACATGCGAGAGAGAGCCGATGGGATTCTGTAGATGTTTTTCAGGCACCGACGAAATCTGTGGCGTTAACAGCAATAGCGCCTGATCGCCAAAGCTGATTTCCGGAGTGAGTCCTTGCAGGGTGTCGTTGCCGAAGGCGGAACGGTTGCCCAGCGGGATGACGATGCGAGTGGCCAGTTCGCTTAGCAAACTGCTTTGCACATCCACAAGGTAGGGGTAGTGCGCTTTGCTGGTTTTGCTTGGATTAGGGTATACATCGAACTGTGCCATTAAAACTCCCTGAATTCGTCGCCAAAGCATCCGTATTGTTCGACAAAATTGTTATAACTTTTTATCGCAGCTCGATTTTCTTCGACCCATCGTTGTGCTTCGCATTTGGCAAGCTCTTCTTTCAGCGCTCGCTCCAGGGTGGCAGACAAGTTAATGTTCAATTCACGTGTCCTGCGCAGCAGGTCGCTATTGATTGAGAGGTTCGCTGCTTTTTTGGGTGCGGCTGCATCGTAGAGTTCGGCCATCGTCGTCTCCTGGTGGCTCTTGATGTATCGTCTGATTTTATGCGCATGGTAATGCGCATTCAAGCACGCCTCGTTGCTTCGAACGTCACCCCTTCACGCTCATTGTTGACTCGCCAATAAGATATGAACCTACTCTTCCTCGGCACTTCCGCCGGTGTGCCCACCAAACAACGCAACGTCTCCGCCATCGCCCTGCGCGAGAGCAAAGGCAAGGGTTGGTACCTGATCGATTGCGGGGAGGGCACGCAGCATCAGGTGTTGCACACCAAGCTGTCGTTTCATTCGTTGAAGGCCATCCTGATTACCCATATGCACGGTGACCACTGCTACGGGCTGCCGGGCATATTGGCGAGTGCAGCAATGGGCGGGCGTACGGCGCCGCTGACCCTTGTGGCACCCAAGGGTATCCAAACTTGGTTGGAGGCGACGTGCGAGGTGACGCAGCTCTGCTTGCCCTTCGCGCTGGAGTTCATCTGCTCCGATGACCTGCCCAGCATCGAGTTCGAGAACATGGCGGTGGCAACGTCTGCGCTTTCCCATCGCGTGCCGTGCTACGCCTATGCGTTCACCGAGCGCAACGTGGAGGCCGCCCTGGATGTGGATACATTAGATCGGCATGGCATTCCCAGAGGGCCGTTGTGGGGGCAGTTGAAGCAGGGCGTGGATGTAACGTTCGAAGGCAAGCCGCTGCGCAGCCAGGATTACCTGCTGTTCAAACACACCCCGAGAAAGGTGGTGATTGCCGGAGACAACGACCGGCCCGAGCTGTTGGCGCAGGCGTGCGCGGGGGCGCAGGTGCTGGTGCACGAAGCCACCTACACCGAAGAGATGGCCGAAAAGGCCGGTGAGATAGGGCATAGCTACGGCAAGCAGGTGGCGGCGTTTGCTCAAGCCATCAAGCTGCCCAACTTGGTGCTCACCCACTTCAGCCCTCGTTATCCGCTTATCTCCCATACCTCGCCCTCCATTGAGGATATCCGCAAAGAGGCGCAAAGCGTCTATTCAGGCGCGCTCTACATGGCGCGGGATTTTGGCGAATACAGCTTGGATAAGGTAGGCCAGTTGACTGAACTGCCGTACGAATAGCCGATGTCACCGTGCCACGTCTTGATAGCCCACCGGGTAGATCAGTCGCGGCAGTAGCCTTCACCTGTTTTAACTACCAGGCAGTATTCCTTTTCCAATAGCCATTTCATGCCGGTGGCTTCGCCATCGCCAGCTCGGAGCAAGTGTTGGCCGTCCTCGCGGTTGAAGCGAATACCCTCGGCGGTTGCTTGGCCTTCGAAGGTGCCGCGTTGATCAGCATCCAGGCCATACTGCATTTCAAGTAGGTAGTGGCCGGGGCCTGCAGGTTCGTTTTTGCTGATGGCCAGAAATAACCCTTCTACGCCGGTCCATCGGCCAATCCATTGATCGGTTAGCTGATGGTGGGGCGGGTGTTGCTCGGTTGCCGTATCCGGAGCAGGCGCGCTAGATGACGCGGTGTTGCTGCTGCACCCGCTTAGTAGCAACACGGCGATGAGTGCTAACGCGGCTTTTTCCATGGTGGCCTCCGTAATCGGTACTGCCGTTACTCACTATATATACGTACCATGCTGTCAGTTGGATCGAATGTTGGAATATGTCGAAGAGGAGTTCCATGATGCAAAAGGTAAGAATCGACCTAGTCTCCGATGTGGCCTGCCCGTGGTGCGCCATTGGCTACCGGCGTTTGGAGCAGGCGCTAGAGACGCTCGAGGGTGAAATCGACGTCGAGCTGGTCTGGCAGCCCTTCGAGCTGAATCCTGATATGCCGCCTGAAGGCGAGCCGATTCTGGAGCACTTGTGCCGCAAGTACGGCAAGGATGCTGCCAGCATGGAGCAGTCCCAGCGCGAGATTATGGCGGTGGCCGAGGAGCTTGGACTAAATTTCCAAGGAGCCCTGGAGCGCCGGGCGAACAACACCTTTGCCGCCCACCGCGTGCTGGCTTGGGCCGGAACCCAACACCAAGAGACAGCGCTGCAGTTGGCGCTGTTCGAGGCCTATTTCGGTGAAGCGAAAAATCCCGCTGACCCCGAGGTGCTTCGCGAAAAGGCCATCGAGGTGGGGCTGGACGGCGACACCGCCGAGGCTATCGCCCGCTCTGATCAATACGCGGACGAAGTGCGTGAGGCCGAGCAGCGTTTTCGGCAGGCAGGGGTCAACGCCGTGCCTGCGTTCATTCTCGAAGGGCGTTATTTGATTTCAGGTGCCCAGCCTGCTGATGTGCTGGTGGATGCGCTGCGCCAAGTGGCCGAAGAGAACGCTAGCGGCTAAGGTTGCCGGATGCACGGTCATTCATAGGGCATCACCAGCGGCCCGCGAGCTTGAAGGGAGTCACGATGAAAACGATTGGCTTAATCGGCGGGATGAGTTGGGAGTCCACGCAAATCTACTACCGCCTTATCAACCAGCATGTGCGCGATGCGCTGGGCGGGCTGCATTCGGCCAAAGTGGTGCTATACAGCGTCGATTTTGCCGAGATCGAGGCGCTGCAGCACCAGGGCGACTGGCAGGCCACCGCCGAGATACTGGCGGCAGCGGGTAAGTCGGTCGAGGCCGCCGGGGCCGATTTTCTGGTGCTGTGTACCAACACCATGCACAAGGTGGCTGAGCCGCTGGAAGCGGCGGTCTTCATTCCGCTGCTGCATATCGCCGATGCCACGGCCCAGGTGCTGCAGCAGCAGGGCATTACCTGCGTGGGGCTGCTCGGCACGCGGTTTACTATGGAGCAGGCGTTTTATATCGAGCGCTTGCAGCGTCACGGCATCGAGGTGGTGGTGCCCAACGAGCCACAGCGCGAGCGCGTGCATTCGGTGATTTATCAAGAGCTGTGCCTGGGCGTAGTGAAGGCAGATGCCAAAGCTGACTACCTGGATATCGTCGCTTCGCTGGCTGAGCGCGGCGCGCAGGGCGTGATTTTAGGCTGTACAGAGATTGGCCTGTTGATTCAGCAAGCGGATACGAGCGTGCCGCTGTTCGATACCACCGAGCTCCACGCAGCGCAGGCGGTGCAGTGGGCGTTGGAGCATGGTTAGTCAGACGCCTGTGTAGTGACATTTTTAAGCGCTGGCTTCTCAAAGAGGCCAGCGCTTTCTTCCTTACTGCAAAAACTCCCGCAGTGTATCGCTGGCTTGCTCGATGGAAACGACGCCATCCAGGTGGCCTCGGTTGCCTTCCAGCGTTTCCAGGATTACCTCGGTGCCGTCGGCTTCAATCAGCTCGGCGGTGCGGCGTACACCTTCGGGGGCGAAGACCAAATCATTCTCGCTATACAGCATCAGCGTGGGCGCTTCGATGGCGGCCAGCCCCGCTTCCAGCGAGTCGCCGTAGCCAGCCATGAAGGTCTGGTTAGCGCGCACCAAGTAGAGCAGGTGGTTGGCATCGGAGAGCTTCGCCCGTGCGCCTGCGATGTCATCCAGGGTTTGCTCGATGGCATAGCGAGCGTTGATATCCTTGGCGGGGTCGCGAGCGTCATCTGCCCAATCGCGGTTGAACGCTTCGTTGGCCCATTGCCAGTGGTTGGCATTGAGCGTGACCAGCTTCAGCGCCTCCTTTAGCCCATCGGTGGGCGGCTCTCCGTCGTAGTAGTCGCCTTCGTTCCAGTGGGCATCCAGGCGAATCGGCGCGGCCCAGGCGCTTAGCGTGGCCAGCAGCCATGGGTCGGCCACGCCGCCACCAATCACAGGGATCAACCGCTCAACGCGTTCAGGGTAGGCGCTGGCCCACTCAATGGCCTGCAGGGCACCCATGGAAGCACCCATCACCGCATGCAGCGATTCAATGCCTTGGCTTTCCAGCAGAGCGCGCTGCACTTCGACAAAGTCACGAATAGTCACCACGGGAAAATCCATGCCCCAGGGCTCGCCAGTATCGGGGTTAATGGAGGCTGGCCCGGTGGTGATCACGTTCGGGTCATTCGCCCCCAAGTTGACCAGCGTATCGGAAGAGATGATGTAGTACTCATCGGTATCCAGTGGCTTGCCAGGGCCAATGATGGCATCCCAGTAGCCGGTGGGCTCACCATCGGCGCTGTAGCGGCCTGCGGCGTGGCTGGTGCCAGAGAAAAAGTGGGTAATCAGAATCGCGTTGTCGCGAGCCTCGTTTAGCTCACCGTAGGCTTCCCAGCCGATCGTCACGTTGGGAATCGTCTCGCCGCCCTGGGTGGTAAAACTCTCCATCTCGAATGTCTGCTTCTCGACTAGGCCATCCCAGGCCCATAAGGGTGTGGCCAACAGCAGGCCAAGGCTGGTGAACGAGGCTACCGCCACGAGCGTATAGGGTTGCTTGCGTCGCATGCGCTTTCCTTTTTGAAGGTTATTGTGGTTGTTGTCGGGCTACGCGGGGCAGCCACCTTCTCAGCATAGTCCGCATGAGCGGGGTGTGGGGCAGAGGGGGGCTGGTGATGGCTGCGTACAGGCAAGCCCCAGTGACAGGGAGAGTCATCGTAGAGCGCCATGAGGGAGTATCGCGCTTTTACGGTGCTTGCATGGAGTATATGGAGCCTTCAAATGTGTCAAGTGAGAGGCCGGACGACAAATTAGTAGCGTTTTTATTGTTTGTCTTTTTTTCTCGCGCGATCTTCAAGCCCAGAGCGGGGGCGCTGAGGTCGTGCAGGTGGCAACTGTCGTAGGTGTGCCAGTGTAACGCGGGAAGATCGCCAAACTGGCTGACATTAGGCGCGCCGTTGGCGGTCAGCTGGTGTTGCATTGCCATGCCCGCCCCGCGCCATCTACACGGTGCCGCTAATCAACCATACGTGGCTGTGGTCGTCGCGAACGCTTATCTATAGAAGTCGCGACCCCGAGTCAGCAAGCCCTGGGGCCATTGCAAAAGGAATTGGCTTCCCTCATGTAGCTCCGGTCTTCAGTGTCTACACCACGCCAGTCAAAGATGCTGTGACTAACGTAAAGCTCAGGCATTATTTAATTATGCTCTACAGGTGTAATTCTAAAACCGCCACCCCACCCCACATATCCTTCAATACCGCTATCAAGCTTAACTTTATAATATGCAGCGTCTTTTGCATAACGTGTGTGCATTACTGAAGCAACCTCACCTTCCTCCAACATACCAATAACACTTGCACGAGGTGGGCCATCAGATGGATAGTCCTCATATACAGCCACCGGCGCTTCGGCTATTAAAAAAAGTTCTGGATTATCTTTACAGCTCATGATTCCTGCTGCAGCAAAAACTGCAACACCTCCAAAAATAAAATTCCGTATCATTTGGCCCATGGCGCACTGGTCCCTGTAGCAGGAATTGTTTGCGGATAAAACTCAACTTCTTTCGCCAGCTCGGAGTCAAGCAGCGAGTTACCAAGTGATACCGGTAATAACTTCCCGCCGAGGTCATGGCCAAGCTCTCTTAAACAGTTCTGTATTGGAGCGCCACAGTTATTTTTCAATGCGTTGTATGAATCATTAAAATTGCTCATACAGCTCTGCAATTGCGACTCTTGCTCTGAAGAAAGATTAAGCGTAGTTCCAACGCCACTTCGGAAAGCATTGTTACCAAGGTAAACTTCAGTAGGCAAGATGGACATCCCACTCGGACCAAATGAGTATGTCGTATCATTAATGCTCGTAGACACATGTCCAAATGATGACGCCCCCCATCCAACTGGCTGCCATATGGTTACAACTGTTTCTAAGCCCTTGGGATCTACGTAACCAATAGGGTTGTTGTTAACATAAACATATAAATTCATCCCACCTTGGAGCCCAATCGGGTCCTGACTAATATACCGCCCCTGCTGTGGGTCGTAATAGCGGTGGCGGTTGTAGTAGAGACCGCTCTCTTCGTCGTGCCACTGGCCCTGGAACCGGATGGGTTGGGCGGTGTGGCCGCGTTCGTGTTGGGTGGCGGCCCAGTCGTGGGGCTGGGCTTGCCAGGCGGTCTCGCCGTGGGCGTTGACCAGTTGCATGGGGGTGCCCAGGGCATCGGTGACGTAGGCGCTGAGGCGTTGGCCTTGCGGGGTATCTTCAATACGCAGCATCGGCACAAAACTGCCCGGCTCATACACCACGGTGGTGCGCTGTTGGTCGGTCTCTTCCCGGACGATGCGGTCGCCGTCCCAGCCGTAGTGGGTGGTGGCGGTGGTGCCGTCGGGGTGGCGCACGGTTTTGCTGATGCGCGG
>NZ_VDGL01000001.1:74484-765660 GCF_006228115.1 Halomonas sp. BL6
GTCGGTCTCTTCCCGGACGATGCGGTCGCCGTCCCAGCCGTAGTGGGTGGTGGCGGTGGTGCCGTCGGGGTGGCGCACGGTTTTGCTGATGCGTCGGCCCAGGCCGTCGTAGCGGTAGGTGGCGTCGCGGGTCTCGCCGGAGGCGCTGGCGTGGGTGAGGTGCACCAGTCGGTTGGCGCCGTCGTAGCCCATCGTCAGGCGCTCGCCGTCGGGCTGCTGGCGTTCGATCAGGTTACCGGCGCCATCGTAGCGGTAGCGGGCATCGTCGAGCTGGGTGAGGCGGTTGTCCGGCAGCGCCTGCTGCGCTTGAGAGGCCAACCGATTACCAGCGGCATCCACCGAGTAGCGGTGGGCCTGTTCGCCGTGCTGGCTACCGATCAGGCGGCCCTCCGCGTCGTAGGTGTAGGCGACGATGTCGGTGGCACGGCCTTGCTGCTGGGTGCGGAAGTTCATGCGGCCCAGGGCATCGTACTGGTACTGCTGCGACACGCTCGCACTGCCCGCGCCGCTCAGGGTGAGGTGGTCCAGTTGCCCCAAGGGCGAGTAGCCCCGTTCCAGCACCAGCGGCGCGCGGGCGGCACCGCTGCCCAGGGTCAGCTCGCTCAAGCGGCCCACGTCATCGTAAGCAGTGAACTGCTGGCTGCCATCGACCTTGATGCGCTGCACCGAGCGGCCTTGGTCATCGAAGAAGAATTGCTGGCGGTAGCCCAGCGGGCCCTCGACCTCCTCCAGGCGCCCCAGCAGGTCGTGATGGTGGTATCTGTGGGTGCCGTCCGGCCTTCTGTAGTGTGGAAGTCCCAAGTGTAGTGGGATCCATGTCCGTGAATGGTCGTGTGGTTAGCTGTGAACATGTGGTTCACTTCTGGTTGGCTGTAGGCTATTTTTTCTTTCTTATGGCGCTATAAATACAAATAACCCCAAATGCTATTATTGCGACTCCAATCAGTTCGTGATGGCTTCCAAAGTTAATAACACCATACTTCCCTGATGACTGTATTGGTGAAAGAAAAACCATGATGCCAAAAAAAGAGCTAAATACCCCCAGTATCAGAAAAGTAATATTGTCTAGCTTCATAGTAATGCACCTGTCCTTTCGTTTTTAATTTTGTAGCTTATCCAACATAAATGACTTGACGAACTCAGAAAATTGACCAGCTCCACCCATGACACTTGTTGGTCCTCCTGGAACAAAATACCCATCTATGAAATCAATAGCTGCTTGCTGAACAGTTGGATTAGCTACCGTAACAGCCGCTCCTGGCGAAACTGACGCCACACTGCACATAGCACGTAGGCTGAGCTGATTAGCACCTGCAGCAAGAGTACTGCCTGCTCCTGACGCGGCGCTAACTGCTGAGGGAGCGGCTGCTCCTAACATGGGGCCTCCCAAGGCAGAGGAAGCCGCTGGAAGAGTAATGTTGTTACGGACAGCGCCTTGAACCCCTAAAGCGGCAGCATACTGTGGCTCTTTCGCAAAGGCAGACATGCTGGAGGGGAAAAGCCCTCCTAATCCCGGTCTATATGCGCCGCCTGTCAAAACTTCTCCACTTGGTATGATAGGCGCCTTGGGCTCTGGAGAGGAGATGCGGAAGGCGGCCCCCATACCGGTCATTGAAGCTCCAAACAACCCCAGCGGATCCACCATCCCCGTCGGATTGGTCACATACCCATACAAGTTCGTCCCACCCTGGAACCCAATCGGGTCCTGACTAATATACCGCCCCTGCTGCGGGTCGTAGTAACGATGGCGGTTGTAGTAGAGGCCGCTCTCTTCGTCGTGCCACTGGCCCTGGAACCGGATGGGTTGGGCGGTGTGGCCGCGCTCGTTTCGGGTGGCGGCCCAGTCGTGGGGCTGGGCTTGCCAGGCGCTTTCGCCGTGGGCGTTGACCAGTTGCGTCGGCGTACCGAGAGCATCGGTGACATAGGCGCTGAGCACCTGGCCTTGCGGGGTATCTTCAATACGCAGCATCGGCACAAAACTGCCCGGCTCATACACCACGGTGGTGCGCTGATTGTCGGTCTCTTCCCGGACGATGCGGTCGCCGTCCCAGCCGTAGTGGGTGGTGGCGGTGGTGCCGTCGGGGTGGCGCACGGTTTTGCTGATGCGTCGTCCCAGGCCGTCGTAGCGGTAGGTGGCGTCGCGGGTCTCGCCGGAGGCGCTGGCGTGGGTGAGGTGCACCAGTCGGTTGGCGCCGTCATAGCCCATCGTCAGACGCTCGCCGTCGGGCTGCTGGCGTTCGATCAGGTTACCGGCGCCGTCGTAGCGGTAGCGGGCATCGTCAAGCTGGGTGAGGCGGTTGTCCGGCAGCGCCTGCTGCGCTTGGGAGGCCAACCGGTTACCGGCGGCGTCCACCGAGTAGCGATGAGCCTGTTCGCCGTGCTGGCTGCCGATCAGGCGGCCCGCCGCGTCGTAGGTGTAGGCGACGATGTCGGTGGCCCGGCCTTGCTGCTGGGTACGGAAGTTCATGCGGCCCAAGGCATCGTACTGGTACTGCTGCGACACGCTCGCACTGCCTGCCCCGCTCAGGGTGAGGTGGTCCAGTTGCCCCAGGGGCGAGTAGCCCCGTTCCAGCACCAGCGGCGCGCGGGCGGCATCGCTGCCCAGGTGCAGGCGACGCTGGGTCTCCCGGTGCAGGGCATCGGGCTCCAGGGCGATCTCCAGGCCCAGTTCGGGGGCGCTGAGGCCGTGCAGGTGGCCACTGCCGTAGGTGTGCCAATGTAGCGCGGGCAGGTCGCCGAACTGGCTGACCTGAGGCGCGCCGTTGGCGGTCAACTGGTGCTGCTGTTGCCAAGTCCACCCCGCGCCGTCGGCATGGGCACGGTGCCGCTGCTGCTCCCCCACCAGGCGCTGGGCGTGGTCGTAGCGGAACGTCACGTCACCGTGGTCGTTGGTAACGCTGAGGAGCTGACCGTGCAGGCCCCACTGGTACTGCTCCGTGCTGGCCGGGGCGTGTTCCGTGGCGGGCAGGTGCCGGGCGGTGAGGCGGCCCAGGGCATCGTAGTCGTAACGGGTCACCAGCGGCTGGCCATCCGGGCCTGGGCGGTGGGCTTCCACGCGCTCGATGAGCTGGCCCGCGTCATCGTAGCGATAGTGCTGTTCACGGCCATCGGGGCCGGTCTCGCTCGCTAAGCGATCCATCTCGTCATAGCTAAACCGATAGACCGCGCCGTTACCCAGGGTGAGTTCGCTCAAGCGGCCCGCGTCATCGTAAGCGGTGAACTGCTGGCTGCCGTCCGCCTCGATGCGTTGCGCCGGCCGGCCATACTCATCGAAGAAGAACTGCTGCCGGTAGCCCAGCGGGCCCTCGACCTCCACCAGCCGCCCCAGCGGGTCGTGGTGGTGGTGCCACTGGGAGCCGTCCGGTAGCTGCGTGGCGAGGCGACGGCCCTGCGTATCGTGCTGGGTCGCGAGGGTCTCGCCCAAGGCATTGGTCACGCTGGCCAGGTAGCCGTGCGGGTCGAAGGCGTACTCGGTACGCTGCTGAGAACAGTCGATCTCGGCGGTGACCTGGCCCAGGGCATTCCACGCCCGCTGGTGGGTCGCCCCCACGGCATCGGTGACGGTGGTGGGGCGGTCGGGCAGGTCGGCATGAGCGTAGGCGAAGGCCGTGGTGCCGTCAGGCCCAGTGATGGTCAGCGGGTTACCGCGGGCATCGCGTTCGATCTGCCAGTGCTGGTCGTCCGGGCCGTCGAGTCGCACCGGAAGGCCCAGGGCATCCCGTTCGATGGCCCAGTGAGTGCCGTCTGGCAGGGTCTGGCCGATCACTTGGCCATGGTCGTCACGGGCGATCAGCGTCTCGCGGCCCAGGGGGTCGATAGTGGCGATCTTTCGCCCGGCGCGGTCATAGCGGAACTCGATGCGCGAGCCATCGGCCCGCACGTGGCCCACCCATCGCAAGCCGGGTCCGCTGCCGGTGAAGTAGTAGCGCTCCTCCCGGCCCAGGTGATCGACCACCCGGGTGTGGTCGTCTAAATAGTGGTAGGTACGCGTCAGCCCGCCCGCTTCCTGCTGCTGCATGACGCGCCCCGTGGGCGCATGATGATCCCAGGTGTAGCGCGTCTCTTGGCGGCCCGGCACGCGGTGGGCGACGAGAATATGCGACTGCCATTCGAACTCACGGACGACATGCCCCGCTTGGTCGTGAACGGCCTGCAAGTCGCCCTCCGAGGTATAGGCATACTGCACCAGCGGTTGATCGCTGGGCTGCCCTTCGGCGTCTCGCACGAGCCGTATGCCGGTCAGACGTAAACCGCTATCTTCCACCGTGGCGGCAGTGGCGAGTTCGTACTCCCAGTGGTAGTGGCGGCCTGCGCTGTCTTCGACGCGCACCAGCAGGTCCCCGTCCCAGTGGTAGGTGGTCGCATAGCCTTGGCGGTCCCGCTCTTGCGTGAAGCGCCACGTGCCCGCATCGTCTGCGGTAAACAGCAGGTAGTGGGCACCGTCGTAGAGCGTGATGATGCTGTCATCGCGCCGTGTGGCGTCGTCGAGTGCCTGCCACACTTGGGAGGCGCCTACGTCCGTCATGCCACCGCGTCGAAGCCATAGCTGCTCGGTAGGTGAAAAGCGCTCCTGGCCTGGGGCCAGGGCGCCAAACCTAATGGTACGCCCTTGGGCATCCTTCAAAGCACAGTACTGGTCGTTGACGCTGAGCGTTAGTGAAGCGCCCGGTACGGACCACCCCTGGCCCAATACACCAACCTCGGCGTTGCGGGAGAGATAACCACGTGTGAACACGAAGGGTTTAGGCGCGGGCAGGGCAAAATCCGTTTCTGCCGGTAATAGCTTGGCACCTAGTACAGGGTTGACCGGGTTACCGACGGTAGGCTGGCAAGCACTGCAAAAATCTGCCAGACCATCAAGCAGGGAGGTGTCAGTCATATCCAGCAGCTGTTCGCCTAGTGACGCAAAGAGCGAAGAATTGGCCATGTCCAGCAACGTATCGCCTAGACCGCTCTTTTCACCCGGTAGCAGCGCTGTGGTGGCGGCCTGACCACTGCCTACCCCAGCGCTGCCACCGGAATTGATTTTCACCTGTGCGCCAACAATGGTAATGCCACTTGGGTCCAGCTTAACGAAACTGCCACCCGCTTTGAGCGTGATCTCGGCTCCCGCATCAATCACCGTTTTTCCACCCGACACTTGGTGAATTTCCCGTCCAGCTTCCATCAGCTGCGACTGGCCCACCTTCTCATGGCGGGTGCCATCGATGATCAGGTGGTCGTCGCCGTCTACCTGAGTGTGGCGGTTGTTATGTACCGTGTGGTGGTCGTCGTTGTCGATCTCGCTGATGCGGTCGTTATGCACCTTGAGGTGGCTATCGTGGCGGATCTCTTCGGTGCGGTCGTTGAGGGTGAGTAGCTCCAGGTCTTTCTGGGCATGGAGCCAGATTTGTTCTTCCCCCGCCTCATCTTCGAAGCGCAGTTCATTGAAGCCGTCGGCCTTGTGGCTCTGGGTGCGCAGTACCGTGCGGGTTTTGTGCTCCGGCAGCGGGTACGGGGCGGTGTTCACGGCATGATAGGTACGCCCGGTGACCAGCGGTTGGTCCGGATCGCCTTCCAGGAAGGAGACAATGACTTCATGGCCGATACGAGGAATGGCGATGCTGCCGTAGCCGCCGCCTGCCCAGCCTTGGGCGACACGGACCCAGCAGCTGGCGGTGTCGTCTGGTTCCGCGTAGCGGTCCCAGGGGAACTGCACCTTGACCCGGCCATGCTCGTCGCAGTGAATCTCTTCGCCCTCCGGGCCGACCACGAAGGCGACTTGCGGGCCATCGACCCGGGGCTTGGGATTGGGCGTGGCCCGCCACGGGGTGTCGCCGGGAATCAGCGTGACGTGGTTGTGATAGCGGGTCATGCCGTTGGCATCCCCTTGCGTTATCTCATCCTCTTCCAGCGCCTGGGGCTGCTCGCCGACGTGGCTAACTTTAATGGCCTGCCAATCGCGGTTGAGGTTGTCGGTGTCGTGGTCGGTGAGGATAAAGCGCACGCCGGGGGCGAGTTCGGGCAGGTCGCTGTCGGCGTGGGCGGTGATGGCTTCTCGGCGGAGCTGTTCCAAGCGAATGCGGCTGAAGGGCTTGCCGGAGGCATCCTGCTTGTAGCGGCCGGGGTAGTCGTAGTGTTCGTAGTCGTCGCGCTGGCCGTGGCTCTCTACCTCGCGGCCCAGGTGCTCATGCAGTTGGGCGTAGGCGGGGTTTTTGAAGCTGTAGTCCTTCAACGTCGCCGTGGCGGCGGCCACCCGGGCGGTCTGGCTGAGCTTGCGCACGTGGCGCGTAGGCGCGGTGCCACCTGCGCGACTGTGGTAAGAGCGCTCGCCGACGTTGGTCAGTACCTTGGGGTCATCGGCGAAGATCAAGCGGTGGGCGCCCCCGTCGCTCTCTTCGCCTTTCTCATCAAACAGATGGAAGTAAAACAGGCCCTCTTCGGCGGCGAGGCGCTCGATAAAGGCGAGGTCGGTTTCCCGGTACTGCACGCAATACTCGCGCTCGGCGAGTTCACGAGTGACGGCAAAGCTCACATCGGTAATGCCCCGCTCGTCGCACAGGGTATTGATGATGGTCAGCGGATCGACTTTTTGGAAGATGCGCGAGTTGTGGCGCAGCGAGAGCCGCCATAACGCGGGGCGTAGTACCAGGGAGTAAAACGTGCGGCGATGGCCCCGGTCGCCCCGGCCAAACTCGCTGATGATGCCGTGTACCCGTCGCAGCGGCTCGCGATCCTGCCAGATGGTGAGGCTCGCTTCGCGATCCAGCAGTTCGGCGGCATCCAGGCTGCCGTCGCGGCTGGCCAGGTTCAGCGTTAGCTCGAAGGGCTGGGAGAGGGCTTCACGGTGGGTGAAGTCGATCACGGCGATCTCGTCAACGCCGGGTAACGTCACGGTAAAGTGCAGTCCGGTGCTGAGTGCCATGCCCATCCTCCTTGGATCATCAACCGCTAATGAGAAACAGTGAGGATAACGGGAGAGCTAGGAAGGGCAACCCCAGATCAGTAAGAAGTGACTATCTCTTACAGGTAAGTAAGCAATGTCTTACAAGATTTTAAGAGATCGCTTACAAAAAGAGGGGATATGGCTAAACATTTAGCAGCGGAGCGGCGAGCCGCTCCGCTGCTTTTAGCCGATTTTAAACGGATTCAACCCATTGGCCTGCTGCATCATCATGCGCTTGGCAAACGGCACCCGCTCGGCCAAGTGCAGGCTGAGATCGCCCAGTTGGCGCAGCGGTTTTGCGCCGGTGAACAGGTGGTGGAAGCTGTCGGTGGCGGCAATCATCGCTTGGTTGGCGAGGCGGCGCTGGCACTCGAAGCGGTGCAGGCTGATGTGGTCGCCGGGGTCGCGGCCTTGGATGATCAGCTCGGCGAGGGTGTCGGCGTCGTGCAGGCCGATGTTCAATCCTTGCCCCGCCAGCGGGTGTACCACGTGGGCGGCGTCGCCAATCAGCGCGAGGCGTTTGCCTATGTAGCGCTTGGCGTGCTGGCGCTTGATCGGGAAGCTTGCTCGCGCCACGATGCGGGTGAGCTTGCCCAGGCGTTGGGGGAAGGTGGTTTCGATGGCGTGCTGGAGCGCATTGTCGGAGAGCTGTTCGCGGGCTTTGGTGGCTTCATCGCTGTCGTACCACACCAGCGAGGCGCGCTGGCCGGGCAGCGGCAGCATGGCAATGGGGCCTTTGGGGGTAAAGCACTGCCAGCTAACATCCTGCTGGGGCAGCTCGGTCTCGACGTTAATGATCATCGCTCGCTGGTGGTAGTCGTAGCTGGTCACGCCAATGCCTGCCAGCTCGCGCAGGGTCGAGCGGGCACCATCGGCCCCCACGATCAGCCGGGCGCTTAGGGTTTTGCCGTTATCCAGCTCCAGCATGCGGGCGGTGGTGGCCGCCATGGTGCTCAGCGGTGCGCACTGGGTGTAGCAGGTCACGCTGGGCAGCTCTTCCAAGCGTTGCCACAGGGCGTATTGCAGAGCGCGGTTTTCGATAAAGATACCGAAGTCGTTCATGCCGCTCTCTTCGGCGGAGAACACGGAGTGGCCGGTGCCATCCTGATTGGCCACATCGATATGGCGAAACGGGCAGCAGCGCTCGCCGGGCAGTATCGCGCCGCTGGCTTTCACGAACGCCAGCGACCGGGCGTTGAGCGATGAAATACGCAGGTCGTAGTCGCCGCTGGCGGGTTTGGGGGCGCTACCGCGCTCGACGAGCCCCACGGAAATGCCCGCTTGGCCTAACCGTGCCGCCAGGGCCGCGCCTACCATGCCGCCACCGACAATATTAATCTCGTGATCCCACTGCATGAGAGGCTCCTTACTTCGCTATCGAGGGCACATTGCATGTGCTTATATTGTCATACAGTATCGTTGACTTGTCGCAGTGTTGCCTAGGGTGATCCATTGACGCAGGCCGTGGAAAGTTCAGAAAAACGCGAGAGCAGTCAGGTGGCCGGAGAAGCGCTGGCCGCGTTCATCAAACGCCACCCCAAACTCTGGGTGATTACCGGGGCGGGGGTGAGTACCGACAGTGGGATTCCCGATTATCGCGACGCCGATGGCCAGTGGAAGCGCCCGCCGCCGGTGCAGCACGGTGATTTCATGAGCTCCTTCGCCGTACGCCAGCGCTACTGGGCGCGGGCGCTGGTTGGCTTTAAAGCCATGCGCGAAGCCCTGGTGAGCGGGGCGCACCGAGCGCTTGCAGAGCTGGAGGCCATGGGGCATGTGGAGCTGCTGGTGACGCAAAACGTGGACCGCCTGCACCAGCGGGCGGGCTCGAAAAAGGTGATCGATCTTCACGGCAGAGCGGACGTGGTGGCCTGTATGGCCTGTGGCTATCAAATGATGCGCCACGCCATGCACAGCGAAATGGCGCGCATGAACCCCGCCTTTGCCGCGCTGGACGCCCACCACGCGCCGGATGGTGATGCGGATCTGGAAACCGATTTCTCCACCTTCAAGGTGCTGGATTGCCCGCGCTGCCAGGGCATCCTCAAACCGCAGGTGGTCTATTACGGCGATGTGGTGCCCCCGGCGCGTCGGCTGGCAGCACAGGCGGCGCTGCAGCAAGCCGATGCGGTGCTGGCGGTGGGGACATCGTTGATGGTCTATTCCGGCTACCGCTTCTGCCGGGATGCCCATGCCATGGGCCTGCCCGTGGCATCGCTCTCGCTGGGCGTGACTCGCGCCGATGAGTTTTTGACTCACCAGTGGCGCGCGCCGCTAACGCCGGTGCTGGAGCAGGCGGTTGCGTGCCTGAAGGGCGCTTAACGCGCTTTGGAGACCCACGGGTTACCTTCGCTCCAAAGCCGCCAAGGGGCGTCGCGGTCGGCGGGTTGGGCGTAATCGATGCCGACTCTTGGGCCGCTGGCAATCGCGCTGGGCGGGTCGCCAGACGTAATCCATAGCCCGTTCGCTTGATCGCTGTTCTGCGTCATATCGTGGCCGTAGAGGGCGTTGTCGATACGCAGCGCGCGGGTGAGTTTGCCGGGGCCGTTACACAGGTTGCGCCCCGCGACGCTGCGCCATGCGCGCATGACAGGCTCGCCGATCACCGGTTCCACCGCGCGAATCAATACCGCGCAGGGGTTGCCTTCTGGCTGGGTGACCACGTTCAGCAGCCAGTGCATGCCGTACACCAAATAGACGTAGGCGTGGCCGGGCGGGCCAAACATCGCCTCGGTGCGCGGGGTTTTACGCCGGTGGGCGTGGCAGGCAGAATCTTCCGAGCCGCGGTAGGCCTCGGTTTCCACGATGCGCGCGGCCATCAGTTCGCCATCCCGCTGGCGCACTAGCCAGCAGCCCAGCAGGTCGCGGGCGACTTCCAACGTATCACGGTTGTAGAAGGCCTGGGGCAGGGGCGTGAGCGCCTCTTGCTCTATCGGTGGCTTAACAGGGGTTAACGCGTCTCTATGCGGCATGCTATCGCCCATTACTTGAGTAAGCTGCTAGGGTATTCTTTAGGCCATTCATTGAAAAGCGGAGTTGCCCGTGCTGTCTTTCGAACATCAGTTCGCCACCTTGCCGGAACCCCTGTGGGTGGCGTGCCAGCCCACGCCCGTTGCCCAGCCCAGCCTGATCGCCTTCAACGATGCCTTGGGCGCGCAGCTAGGCATGCAAACCCGGCCCGACGACGCCACGCTGGCTCAGTGGTTCAGCGGTAACCAGCTGCCGCCGGGTGCCGAGCCTAAAGCGCTGGGCTACGCCGGGCACCAGTTCGGTAACTTCGTGCCCCAGCTAGGCGATGGCCGCGCGCTGCTGTTAGGCGAAGTGGTGGATCAGCAAGGAATACGCCGAGATGTGCAGCTAAAAGGTAGCGGCCGCACGCCGTTTTCTCGCGGTGGCGACGGCCGTGCGCCCCTTGGCCCGGTGCTACGCGAATACCTGGTGAGCGAGTTCATGGCCGCCGTGGGCGTACCCACCACTCGCGCCCTGGCGGCCGTTTCAACCGGCGAACGCGTGGTGCGCCAAATGGCCGAGCCGGGGGCCGTGCTCACCCGTGTGGCCAGCAGCCATATTCGCGTGGGCACGTTCCAGTTTGCCGCCGTTCGCCGCGATGAAGACGCGCTAAAAGCGCTGGCCGACCATGTGATTGCCCGCCACTACCCAGAGGCGGCCAATGCTGACGATCCGTACCTGGCGCTGTTAGAAGCCGTTACCGCCCGCCAAGCGGCGCTAGTGGCGCGTTGGATGAGCTTGGGCTTTATTCACGGCGTGATGAATACCGACAACTGCAGCATTGCCGGTGAAACCATCGATTACGGCCCCTGCGCGTTTATGGAGCAGTTCGACCCGCAGAAGGTGTATAGCTCCATTGACCAGGGCGGGCGCTACGCCTTCGACAATCAGCCTGGCATTGCCCAATGGAACCTGGCTCGTTTTGCCGAAACCCTGCTTCCGCTGATGCGCGTTGAGGGCGATGCTGCGGTAGAGCAAGCCACCGAGGTGCTACGCGGCTTTACCGCTCGTTTTGGCGCCGAGCAGCGCCGCCTGCATGCCGACAAGCTGGGCCTTGCCCCGGAAAGCGATCGCGCCGTGGCGCTGATGGAAGCGCTAGAGATCCAGATGCATCAAGGCCGCATGGACATGACCGCGACGTTCGACGCGTTGACGCACTATGCTCAAGTCTTGAGCGCGGACACGTCAGCCCACTCCCAAAAAGAGGCGCTGCTGGCGCTGACCACGCAGCCCGCTGGCCTGACCGCTTGGCTGGCCGACTGGGAAAACGCCCAGCAAGCGAGCCAGCAGAGTGAGCGTCTGGAGGTCATGCGTCGCGCCAACCCGGTGGTGATTCCCCGTAACCACCGCATTCAAGAGGTCATCGATGCGGCGGTAGAGGGCGATTTCGCGCCTTTCCAAACCCTGCTCGCGGCGGTCACGCAGCCCTTTGATGAATCCGAAGAAGCGCGCCGCTTGGCCGCTCCGGCCACGGAAAGCGAGCAGGTGTTGCGCACCTTTTGTGGTACGTGATTTAGACCAGCGAGTATGGGCGGAAAACCCGTAGCGGGGGTCTTTCGCCAGGGATGGCGAAAGTAGCGTCCAGGGAGGGATTCACAGCGCCCCCGCCTAGGGTTTTGCTGCTCATCAGCGCTGTAGCACACCCTGTGATAAACTGTGCTTTTTTACAGGTAAGGGCGGAGGCAAGGTCGGCCTGTGCGCAAAATCATCCACTGCGACTGTGACTGCTTCTATGCGGCGGTCGAGATGCGCGATAACCCCGCGTTGACCGATATCCCCATTGCCATTGGCGGCAGTGTGGAGCAGCGCGGGGTGGTTGCCACCTGCAACTATCCGGCGCGTAAGTTCGGCATCCACTCCGCCATGCCCATGGCTCAGGCGCTCAAACGCTGCCCCCACCTCACGGTGATTCGGGGCGATATGGCGAAGTACAAAGAGGTTGCCCGCCAGGTGTTTGCCATCTACCGCGATGTGACCGAGCTGATCGAGCCGCTGTCGCTGGACGAAGCCTTTCTGGATGTCTCGGAGGTCACGCTGTACCACGGCAGCGCTACCCGCATGGCCGAAGCCATTCGCCAGCGGGTGAGGCAGGAAGTGGGTATTACCGTTTCGGCGGGCGTGGCACCCAACAAGTTTCTCGCCAAGATCGCCAGCGACTGGCGCAAGCCCGATGGTCTCTTTGTCATCACGCCTAACGATATCGACGCCTTCGTGCAACAGCTGCCGGTGAAAAAGATCCACGGCGTGGGGCCGCGTACCGCTGATAAATTGGCGGAGCTGGGCATCCAGACCGGCGCGGATCTGCGCGCCCGGCCGCTGACCGAGCTGGTAGAGCGCTTTGGTCGCTTTGGTCATCGGCTACACGAACTTAGCCACGGGCGCGATGAGCGCCCGGTCAAAACCCACCGCGAGCGCAAGTCGATCAGCACCGAGCAAACCTACTCCCAAGATTTACCCACCCTAGACGCCTGCCGCCAGCAGCTCCCCGAGCTGATCGGCGATTTAGAGCGCCGTTACGCTCGCCTAGACCCGGCCCCCGCCGTGCGCGGGGTGATGGTGAAAGTGAAGTTCAACGACTTCACCCAAACCACTGTCGAACACGCCGACCCCGCACCTAACCTGGAGCAGTTCGAAACGCTGCTCAACGTGGGGTGGGCGAGGGGCGCACGCCCCGTGCGCCTGCTGGGCGTCGGCTACCGCTTGGCGGAAGAAACCGCTGCCCAGCAGCTCTCGTTGTTTTAATTAGCCGGTTAACCCTTGGATGGATTGACGAGGTTCGGTGCCCGCGTTAAAACAGACGTATGATAGATAGCACCCCTTCCCGTTAGCCGACCCGCGAGCCTGCCATGCCTGCCGATGCCACCCAACGCCCCCGTTTAGTGTTTGCCCATGCCAACGGCTTTCCCGGCTTGAGCTACCGCAGCCTGCTAGACCCACTGGCAAAAGTGTTCGATCTGCATCCGCTGGACCGCGTCGGCCACCACCCCGACTATCCGGTGAACCATAACTGGAGCAACTTGGTGGATGAATTGCTCAGTTACCTGCCCGAGACCGACGCGCCACTGCTGGGCGTGGGGCACTCGTTGGGCGGCATGCTGATGGCCATGGCTGCCGACAAGCAGCCGGAGCGTTTTCGCGGTGTGATCATGCTCGACCCGCCGCTGATGCTGGGGCCGGATGCCTGGGCGATGAAAGCGGCCAAGCGCTTTGGATTGATGGATCGCATCACGCCGGCGGGTAAAACCAAAGGGCGTCGCAGCGTGTGGCCCAGTCGCGAGGCGATGGCGACCTCGCTGCGTCGCCGTGGTCTCTTCCGTCGCTTTACCCCCGAGGCACTCAACGACTACATTGAAGCAGGCACGCGACTACTGGACGACGGCAGCGCTGAGCTGACCTTCGACCCCAACATCGAGCTGGAGATTTTCCGCCACTTGCCGGATCACCTCTCCAAATTACCGCAGCGCGTGGGTGTGCCCATTCAACTGGTGGCGGGGCAGCAGTCGCACTTGATGACGCCTTCACGCCTCAAGCGCATCGCTCGTCGCGGGCTGCCGGTCAGCACGGTGCCGGGGACGCACATGTTCCCCATGGAGCATCCGGAAGAGACGCGTACGGCCATACTGGCCGCGTGGCAGCAGTTTCGAACTGCGCCATAGAACCGATCGAGGAGGCGATATGTACCTTTCCGTACAGCTGAGCTACTACCCGCTGGCCGATGATTTCAAGCCAGTCGTCAAAGAGGTGGTCCAACGATTGGAGGCTACCGGGCTGGAAGTTCACCCCAACCGAATGAGCACCCAGGTATTTGGCGAGTTCGATGAGGTGATGGCGGCACTCGGCGAGGTGATGAAGTGGTCGTTCGAGACCCACGGCAAAGCCGTGTTTACCGCCAACTTCCTGGAAGGCGACCGGCGGCCACGGTAAATGATGCCGTCGGGGAGGGCTTCCTAGCCGTTTCCGCCTGCTTCGAAGGGCGTATTGCTGATGAAGCGGTTTCGCCAATCAGCACGCCACTGCGGCATGCTGATAAAGAAGTGCTGCATCTGCTTATCGAAGCGCACCCAAACGATGGCATCTAAATAGCGGCTATTCTCGGATGTCGTCGAAAAGTCGATATGCTGCGTGTCGAAAAGGGGCGTGCGGTAAACGTTCGCGGGCGCTGCCCGCTCGATGACACGCAGGTAAGCGACGCCTCCCAAGGGGGCGAGTAGTCCTGAGACTCTCACCGATTCGATCAGGTAATCGCCCATCGGGCTGACCACCGAGACGCTCGCGGGCGCATGAAGGGTGCGATAAAGACCCACGCACAGCGTGAGTGCGATGAGCAAGGCCATGCCAACCGCAGTGCCTGCGACGCGCTTCATGTCATCGCTCCGTCGTTGAGTAGTCGAGTCATCGCTCCTTACCGAGGCTCACGTAACGCTGCGCTCAGCACTTCGCACGCAGCGTTACGTTTGATCACTTAGGCAAATGACGAGTATTACTCACTTTTAGCGCTCGTGCAGTTGGTTATTTCACCGGCTAGCTGTTCCAGTAATGCGGAGTACAGTCCCGCATCCAGCGTCAAGCCTACGCCGAGTGGATCCATCACGCCCAAGTACGCCGACGTATCCCCAAACACGTTGTTGACCATCTGCGGGTTGAACTGCGGTTCGCTGAAGACACACTGAATATTCTCTTCGTTGACGAGCGTCTGTAACGCCTCGATGCGTGCCGGGCTGGGAGCGGATGCATCGCCGATGGAAATGGCCCCCGCGGCATGAACGTCAAAGGCCTCTTCGAAGTACTGGTACGCATCGTGGAATACGATGAAGCGGGTGTCCGTGCTGTCGGCCAAGCGCTCCTGGAGGCGCTGTTCGAGGGCGGTCAGTGCTTCTTGACCCTGCTCGGCGTTATCGCGGTAGATCGCCGCGTTATCCGGATCGAGTTCGCTTAGCTGCTCGGCGATGGCCGCCAGCCACTGGCGGGCATTCCCAGGGGCGAGCCAAGCGTGCGGGTTCATGCCGGTATGGCTATGATCATGACCATGGTGATCATGTCCTTGGGCTTGCTCGTGTTCGTGGTCATGCCTGTGCTCGTGGCCATGCTCGTGTTCGTGATCATGCCCGTGTTCGTGATCATGGTAATGGCCGTGTGCCAGCTCACCGTCTAGAGAAAACGTCGCCCCCTCGCGATATTCCAGCGTGCGGGTGCCGGGTACGTCCATCAGTTCTAGGTGGCGAGCGTCGCCCGCTAGATTGTCCACCGGCCCTTCCAGCCAAGGGGTGAGCGCATCGCTGACCCATATCACCAGATCCGCACTGTCCAGCGCGCTGGCTTCCGATGGACGCAGCGAATAGCCGTGGGGAGAGGCGCCGGGCTGAATGAACAACTCGGGCGAGCCAACGTCGCCCATCACGATCGATACCAGTGAGTAAACGGGGGGAATATCGACCGCGACGCGGGGCACTTCCGCCGAGGCTGCTAAGGGAAAGGCCGTTAGTAATGGCAGAGCGAAGTACGTAAAGCGGTGTGGCATGAGGGCTCCTGATGAGACGAGGCTGAGTGAACGAGACAAGAAAGGACATCCAAGTATCGCTAGTCTTGATATTTATGTTATAACATAACAAATGCGTCAAGAGCGGATGTCAATGATGTCACTTGCATCTTCCCTCCATCGTGAAGCGGTACTTAGCGTTCGTCAGTTGAACGTTCGCTTCGGTGGGCAGCAGATACTCGAGAATATTCATCTCGACTTGTTTCGTGAACAGGTACTCACGTTGATTGGCCCCAACGGCTCGGGAAAGTCGACGCTGGTGAAAACCCTGGTGGGCGCGGTAAAACCCACCTCGGGCAGCGTTACCATCGCTCCGAATCAGTGCATTGGGTACGTGCCCCAACGGCTCCATCTGGACCCTACGCTACCCATGACGGTCCAGCGCTTCATCAACTTGCCGCGCCGCCACTCACGTCAAGAGGTCGATAGCGCCCTTGAAGACGCCGGTGCCGAGACACTGCGGCAGGCCAATATGAGCGAGCTGTCAGGGGGACAGTTTCAGCGCGTACTGCTGGCGCGAGCGCTGCTGGTCAAGCCCGATATTTTGATTCTCGATGAGGCAACGCAAGGCCTCGACCACCAGGGTACGGCGGCGTTTTATCGCCATATCGATAGCGTTCGCCGCACGTACGGCTGCGCCGTTTTAATGGTCAGCCACGACCTGCACGTGGTGATGCAGACCTCGGATCATGTGCTTTGCCTGAATCGCTGCGTCTGTTGCCAGGGCAAGCCCGAGCACGTGGCCTCGACGCAGGATTATCGCTCGTTGTTCGGTGACCAGGCCGCACAAACGCTGGCGCTCTATCGTCACCAACCCCAGGAGACCGCCCATGCTGGATGACTTCATGTGGCGCGCCATGTTGGCGGGCATCCTCGTAGCGATGGCCGCCGCTCCGCTGGGCTGTTTCGTGGTGTGGCGGCGTATGGCGTACTTTGGCGATGCTACGGCCCACGCGGCCATTCTGGGCGTGGCGCTAGCGCTGTTGATGAATATCTCGATCTTCGTAGGCGTGCTGGCGGTGGCGCTGGTGATGGCGAGCTGTGTGTCTCTGCTGAGCGGCCGTGGCTACGCCATGGACACGCTACTCGGCGTGATGGCCCACTCGGCGCTGGCGGTAGGGCTGGTCGCCGTGTCGTTTCTTAGTGGGGTCCGTATCGACCTACATGCGTACCTGTTCGGCGATATTCTGGCCGTCGGTAAACAGGATTTGTGGGTGATCGGCGGCGGCGTGGCGTTGGTGTTGCTGCTGCTGTGCTGGCGGTGGTCCTCCTTACTGGCCGCCACGCTCAGCGAGGAGCTGGCCTATGCCAGCGGACTTCAGCCGCGTCGTGAACAGTTAGTGCTCACTCTGGCGTTGGCCCTGGTCGTTGCCGTGGCTTTGAAGGTCGTCGGTGTTCTGCTGATCGCCGCTCTGCTGATCATACCCGCCGCCACGGCGCGTCCGTTTTGTCGCACGCCCGAGGCCATGGCACTGCTTGCGGTAGGGGTGGCTGTGCTGTCGGTGGCGGGAGGGCTGAAAAGCGCCTATCTCCTCGATACGCCGACCGGCCCTACCATCGTCTCACTCGCCGCCCTGCTGTTCATGCTGTCAACGCTGATCTCCCAGGGCTGGCGGTTCGTTCGTCAGCGCCTTGCGCTCGAGTCGGAGCGCTTTCCCATGCGTTAACGCCGCCGTGCTGGCAGCGGTCGACCGTCTGCCCCGGTGCGAGCGTGTGGCTGTCTCCATCGATTTCTCACACTATTGGAGTTCTCATGATGTCTTCGCCCGTGTCTTATGTATCTCCCGCTGACGCATGGCCTGCGCACGCGGCCATTGGTCAGGACATTAGCGTGTTACCGCGTATTTTCGAAGAGGCCGTGAATATCGCGATTTTCGAACGCCCCATGCCCGCTGAGATCGCCTTGAGTGCCCAAGCCCAGTGCCAAACGGAGCGCGCCTGGCAATATAGCTGGTTGGGGCAGCCCGACGATGCCATGGTGGCGGACCTGCTGCGTCAGCTTCCCGCACCTGAAGCAGCCAAGCCGCTGGTGGACGACATCGCCACCATTGCCGAAGCGATGGCCTTCCTATTCGAAACGCGTACCGTCGGTCTTCGCCTGCGCTTGCTTGATGGTGCCATGTGCCCCCGCTTTCACTGCGACAACCTGCCGGTGCGGCTCGTCACGACCTATGTGGGCCCAGGCAGCGAGTGGTTGCCGGAGGACGCCATCAATCGTAAAGGGCTGGGGGCGCCGCACCCCGATAAACCCGAGATTGCCACCGACAATGCGGCAGTCCGGCGCCTCTCGCCCGGCGATATCGGTTTGATCAAGGGCAGCGGCTGGATCGGCAGCGAAGAGCGGGGGCTGGTGCATCGAAGCCCGGCACTGGAGAGCGGTAGTAAGCGCCTGTTGATGAGTATCGATCCCGCCTAGCGCTGGGAGTCTCTCTTTACAAACGACTCGGCAGCGCATGAGCGCCGAGGGGCACCCATGATCGCTGCCTATTTTGTGTGACTTTATAACGTACTATTTTGGATGGGATGACGCTATGCCAGATCAAGGCAACCCCGCCGACACGCGCCCGAGAAAGGCTGATAAAGCCTGGGCAGATAAGCTCCTGGCGATGCCCGACAGCGACTATATGAACGACGAACAGCTCGCCTTTTTCCGTCAGCGGTTGCTGGAGGAGCGCGATGAGATAGAAGCGCATCTACAGGAAATCCGGTGCGTCATTGCTTCCCACGAGCGTGACAGCGACGAGGCCGATCAAGCGGCGTTCGAGGAGGAGCTGAGTTTGGCGTTGCGGCAAGCGGATCGCGAGAGCCGTCTGCTCAATAATATTGCCGCCGCGTTGAAACGTATCGAACACGGCGACTACGGCTACTGCGACGAAACCGGAG
Source organism: Halomonas sp. BL6 (assembly GCF_006228115.1). NCBI lineage: Bacteria > Pseudomonadati > Pseudomonadota > Gammaproteobacteria > Oceanospirillales > Halomonadaceae > Halomonas > Halomonas sp. BL6. The sequence continues at coordinate 92,835 of NZ_VDGL01000001.1, forward strand.
AGCCCATCGGCTTGGCCAGGCTGATGTTTCGGCCCACCGCCAAGCTCTGTATCGAAGCGAAAGAGCGCCAGGAGCAGCACGAGCACCATTACCGCAAAGCAAGGTGGGGATAAGGTATATGCAGGATCCATCGTTAACACCCATCAACCTACTCACGGGCTTTCTGGGCAGCGGTAAAACCACGCTGCTCAACCGCTGGGTACACCAAAGCTCCATGCAGAACACCCTGGTGGTGATCAACGAGTTCGGTGCTATCGGGCTCGACAACCAGCTCATTACCCACAGCGATGAGCAGGCGGTCATCGAGATGAGCAGCGGCTGTTTGTGCTGCACGCTACGGGGGGATCTTAGCCGCACCTTGCAGCAAGCGTGCGATGGCTTGGAGGCGCAAGGGAAACCACTGCCCGCCCGCGTGGTGATCGAAACCACTGGGCTGGCCGAGCCAACGTCTCTGCTCCAACTGTTGATGACGGATCACTGGTTAGCACACCGATTCAGGCTGGATAGCGTGGTGTGCTGTGTGGATGCGGTCAATGGGGTTGCTACGTTGGATGCCCACCAGGAGGCGCAGCAGCAAGCCGCCGTGGCGGAAAAGCTGCTGATCACCAAGACGGACTTGGCGAGCGACGAGCAGGTTTCTCGCCTAGCGAATCGCTTGGCCAAACTCAACCCTGCCGCCGAGCAGTGGCAGGTGGTCAACGGCGAACTGTCGGCCGATCTACTGGTGGGCGCGGGGCTTTACTCGGAAGAAAGCCAAGCGTTCCAAGTGGCTCAATGGCTTAGCGCCAGCCGTTACGAGTTACATCCGGTGGAGCAGTACAAGGGGGCTTTTGCCAACTCGCAGGCCAACGCGGTCCAGCATGGCGATGGCATCCACTCCTTCTGCTTTAGTGTGGACGAGCCGATCGAGCCGGACGCCTTGGAAGAGTGGCTGAACTTGTTGATGTCCCTTATGGGCGAAAAGATGCTGCGCATGAAAGCCGTGGTACACCTGACCGACAGAGAAGCCCCGCTGGCACTGCACGGCGTGCAGCATATTTTTCACCCGCCGGCGCCGCTGCCCAAGGCCAGTGTGGGTGATCGTGTCTCCCGCTTCGTTTTCATTACCCAGAACGTGTCGCCCGATACCGTCGCAGGACTCTACCGCTTTTTTACCGCCGCTCAAGAGGTCGCTCCATGATCGTTTCCACCATGCCCGATGTCGCCAGACAAGCGCCCAATGCACAGGGTACATTGACCCGTGTGGGGATGGAGGGCATCGCGCTGCCGGTGCTGCTCGGCGCCCAGCGCGTTGCTGCCAAGCTCGATGCCACGGTCAGTCTCGACGCGAAAGAGGCCCGGGGCATTCATATGTCGCGGCTCTATCTAGGGTTGGCGCCGCTCGAGCAGACACCGCTCTCCCTAGGGTTGGTGCAGAGCGTGCTAGAGAGTTTTTTAGCCAGCCAGGAGGGGCTGTCCCAGCACGCCTACCTGAACATCGCAGGGGAGTTGCCGCTCGAGCGCGCCGCGCTGATTAGTCCGCTCTCGGGGTGGAAGTACTACCCCTTCACGTTGCGCTGCGAGTTGTCCCCCGATGGGTTTCAGTCGGCGCTCGATCTCGAGGTGGGCTACTCTTCGACATGCCCGTGTTCGGCTGCCTTGGCGCGGCAGTTGATTCAGCAAGCCTTCGAAGAGGACTTTGAAGACATACCGCTGAGCAAATCGGCGGTATTGGCGTGGCTGGGCAGTGAAGAGGGCATCTTGGCGACGCCCCATAGCCAGCGTAGCGTGGCTCACCTCACGCTTCGCCTTGCCACGATGGAAGACGCTGCCATCTCGATAGAAACGTTCATGGTGAACATGATCGACCGGGTGGAGCGAGCCCTCGGTACGGCGCTGCAAACCGCCGTCAAGCGTATCGACGAGCAGGCGTTTGCCTTGGCCAACGGGCAGAACCTGATGTTCTGCGAGGATGCCGCACGGCGGCTGGACACCACGCTGCGCCAAGCGCCAGGCGTGTCGGGGTTTCAGCTAAAAGTGGTGCACGCCGAGAGTCTGCATGCCCATGATGCGGTTGCCTATAGCGAATGGTGGGAGTGAAAGGAGAGATGAAGAGAGCGCTGGCGTAGTGGCAAGCGCTCAAGGAAGACCGACACCCGCTGTCTTGGCGGGTGTCGGGCTAAACCGTCAGTGAGCCAACATTTCGTCGACGATCTCTTCGCCACTGAGCGACGAAGGATAGTAGGTCGGCCAGTGGGTCAACTCCTCCAGCAGCGCTTCACGATCATCTCCCCAATACAAGTGGTAGTGGCCTGCATCCGTCGGATAGATGCTGTGGTCGCTGAACTGAATATAGTGGGGGAGCGCATCGTCGCTGTCGTCGTCTGCTAGTTCGAAGATGAAGCGAACGCCTCGGTTACCGGCCTCGTAATTCAAGATCTCGTAGCCATCGTACTGGTAGTCACCGGTCATCGACTCGCCGTTGGCAAAGAAGGTGACGCTGCTACCATCGATCACGATCCGCTCGACATCGGTGGCATAACCGGTGTCGTAGTAGGCTTTGTACTCTTCGGCAGTTTTATCGCCTTGTTCGGCTTTATGCGTGAAGACGGGGTCTAGAGTGCCGTCAAGTAAATAGGGATATACGGATTGCCAGTCGCCTTCCCAGTCGGAAAGCGCGCGATCGGCAATTTGCGCATCGTCGAAATAGCCCGCGTAAATATCGTTGTCATGCGCATGGCCCTGGTCGTGATCGTGGCTATGATTGTGGTCATGGTCATGGTCATGGTCATGGTCATGGTCATGGTCATGGTCATGGTCATGCGCGTGGGCTTCACCATCATCGTGGTGATGGTCGTGATCGTGATTAGCAAAGGCATGCGGGGCGCTGGCTAGGATCGCAATGCTTAGCGCCATCGCGCAGGCCTTTTTGTTAGCAAGTGTTGGCATGATCGAATCTCCGTTGTGTTGTTTTGATATGTTATAACGTATTGCAAGAGGCGTTCAATAGAGGAGTCGTGATTGACATCAACATGTCCGACAGTATCGCGTGTTTTCTGTGATGCTAAAGCTGCAGCGACGTGTACATAAGAAGGAGAGGGTGTTCGCGTGGGTCAGTAGGCCGGTTCCCCTGTTCATCTGACGAGATACGCCGTGCACAAACGACAGCGCCGCCCTTAGAGGCGGCGCTGTGGCTCGTATCGAACGCTTAGATCAGTGACTCCAGGCAGGACTCGATGATATCCAGGCCTTCGTTCAACACGTCATCTTCAATGGTGACGGGCATCAAGAAGCGAATGGTGTTGCCGTACATACCGCAGGAGAGCAGGATCAGCCCCTCTTCGCGGGCTTTCTTGCACAGCGCAGCGGCCAGGTCCGGGTTTGGCGTGCGGTCGGTTTTGTTGTTGACGAGTTCGAACGCGGCCATGGCACCCATGTTGCGCACGTTGTCGATGCAGTCGAATTTGCTCTGCCAGCCACCGAAGCGCTGAGCCAGCTTTTCACCCACCGCTTGGCTCTTCTCGAGAATGTTCTCTTCTTCGAAGACTTGCATGACGGCCAGCGCCGCTGCACACGCAGTGGGGCTACCGGTATAGGTGCCGCCCAGGGAGTTCGGGCCTGAGGCATCCATGATTTTATCGGTGCCGACCACGGCAGAGATCGGCATGCCGTCGGCCATGCTCTTGGCCATGGTCATCATGTCCGGCTCGACGCCGCTGTGCTCGATGGCAAACATCTTGCCGGTACGACCAAAGCCCGACTGCACTTCATCGATGATCATCAGCATACCGTGCTCATCGCAAATTTCGCGGATCTTTTCCAAGAAGCTCTTCGGGGCCGGATAGAAACCGCCTTCACCCAGCACCGGCTCCAGAATGATCGCGGCGGTGTCTTTCGGGTTGGCGTCGGTTTTCAGCGCCATTTTCAGGCCGCGAATCGCTTCGTCTTCACTCACGCCGTGATAAGGCACCGGGTAGGGGGCGCGGAAGACGGTGCCGGGCATCGGACCGAAGTCGGTTTGGTAGGGTGCGACCTTACCGTTCATGGCCATGGTGTAGAAGGTCCGGCCATGATAGCCGCCGTCGAAACAGATGACGTTAGAGCGGCCGGTGGCGGCGCGGGCAATTTTTACTGCGTTTTCCAGTGCTTCGGCACCAGAGTTGGCCAGCATCACTTTGGCGTGGCCACGCACGGGAACGAGATGGCTCAGCTTCTCGGCCACTTTGACGTAGCCTTCATAAGGCATGACCGTTTGGCAGGTATGCATCACCTTATCTAATTGGGCTTTGACGGCGGCGACGACTTTTGGATGCCGGTGCCCCACGTTCAACACGCCAATGCCGCCTGCGAAGTCGATGAAGCGGTTGCCGTCGGCGTCCCAGATCTCAGCGTTTTCGGCGCGATCCGCAAAGGCGGTAGCGGGGCTTGCAGCGCCCGCCGCGACGTATTTCTGCTTTAGTTCGTTAAGCTCGGCATTGCTCATGACTCAGCTCCTTTTAGGATAGGGTGTTGCTTTAGCATAGTGCGCAATAGCGTTGATCACACAGGTGACGGTGCGATGACAATCCGGTTGCGCCCGGCTTGTTTGGCCTGATACATCGCTTTATCGGCGCGATCAAGCATTCGAGTACTCGAGGCTTCAATGTAGCATGCGATGCCCGCCGATAGCGTGACGGTCAGCGCATGTTCGGTGTAGGGCGTTTGCGCGACTTCTTGGCGAATGCGCTCCATGGCGATACGGGCCGAATCGGCATCGACTTCTGGCATGATGATCAAGAACTCTTCGCCGCCAAGGCGTATTTGGAAGTCGGTCTCTCGCAGCTGTTGATTGACGACCTGTGTCAGCGCTTGCAGAACGCTGTCGCCGGTACTGTGGCCGTAGGTGTCATTGATGTTCTTGAAATCGTCGAGATCGAACAGCACGATGCTAAGTGGGTTGCCGTAACGGCGAGAGCGCTCGATCGCCTCTTCGAGTTTGGCGAGGCCTTGACGACGGTTGAGCAGCCCAGTGAGCTCGTCATGGTGGGCCAAATACTCCAAACGTTCGTTGGCCTGTTTCAAGCGCTCCTCGAGCTGCTTGCGCTGGGTGATATCGACGATGAAGGTGACTTTGCGCGATTGACCATCGTCGCCCTCGATACGGGCAGCTTCGGCGATGATGGTGCGGGCTTCGCCATTCTTGCAGCGCACTTCCCACTCCTGACGCAGTTCATGGGTCTCCTCGCCGTGGATGAACTCATCGTGCAATTGACGCATTTGGGCGCGGTACGCTTCAGGCACCACGAGCGTGAAGTGCTGGCCAATCAGCTCCTCTTCTCGATAGCCGTAAAATTGACAGTAGGCCGGATTGACCATCTCGAAATACCCGTGAGGATCGGTAATGCAGATACCGAGAGGCGCCGTTTTGATGACGTTCTCCGTATTCCGTTTGGAACGGTTCACCAATTGGTAGAGATGGTCCGTGCTCATGCTGGTCATTCAGCTCTCCGTGCGTCGCTGGGACTCTGACCGCAGCGCCTCGAGCAGCGGGGTCAATTCGGTGCCCAGCTTGCCGATCGCCGGTTTGGCATAGAAGAAGCCCTGCTGACGTGTAATCCCCGCCTGGGCAAGCCATAAGGCTTCAGCGCGGGTCTCGACACCTTCGGCAATCAGCGTCATGTCGAGTTCGGAGGCGAGCACAATAATGGCATTCAGCAGCGCCTGACGACGAGGGTCGTGGTCGCACTGCATCACCAGTTCGCGATCGATTTTCAGCTTGTCCGGGGCGAGGTCGGTGAGCAGGTCCAGGTTGGCATAGCCGTTACCGAAGTCATCGAGAGCGGTTTTGAAGCCCATGGAGCGATAGGCGTCGATGATGTTGCAGAGGTGTTGCCGGTCGCGCACACGCTCGGTTTCGGTGATCTCGAAAATGAGCTTGTCGGTTGGCCAGCCGACTCGCTGCGAGACTTCTAGCGTTGCCTGAATACATGCTTCCGGTTCGTATACGGCATTGGGAAGAAAGTTGATGGAAAGATCCGTTTCCATACTTAGTTCACTGGCAAGCTCGATGGCTTTGACTCGGCAGGATTGATCAAAGCGGTAGAGTAGGTCATCGGTGACTTGGGAAATGACACTCCAAGCCGACTCGCCATTGATGCCTCGAACCAAGGCTTCGTGGGTCGTCACGCGTGCCAGGGCAACGTCCACGATGGGTTGAAACGCCATCGTGAAATCAAAAGGGAGCGCTCCCTCGCAGCGTTTACACGTGCCATTTACCCGCGCGCAGTTACCCATAACGTCTCCTGACATGTTCGCTTGCGCTCGCTAACGTGGCGGCAATACCGCTCACCTTGATTGTCAAAAGCCCGAGTATGTCCGTGCTTTGTTAGACAGGTATCAACAGAGAAAATATCGCCAGTCTAGCGGCTTATGTCATGTCTGTATAGGTTTTGTATAGCGAAGTGGGCGATGAGGTGAACGCTTTCCTCCCAATAAAAAACGCCCCGAAGGGCGTTTTGAGAAGCGGGGTGGTAGGCTCGTTTGCCGCCAATAGCGTCTGATTAGATTATGCCCGCTTGGCGAAGCGCTAGGCGCTGCTCATCGCTGATGCCGATGGCATCCAGCACGCTGTCCGTGTGCTCACCTAGCGTGGGCGGCGCGGTGGTGGCACTGATCGATTCACCATTGATGCGGATCGGGTTGGCCACGAGGTTGACCTCACCTGCCTGGGAATGGGGCAACGTTTGTTTCAATCCGCGTGCTTTGACATGGGGGTCGTCGAACACGCGATCCAGGGTATTGATCGGCCCGCAGGGCACACCCACGGCCTCGAAGGCCGAAAGCCAAGTATCGGTAGGTTGTGCGCCAAGTGCCAATTCCAGAAGCGGTATCAAGGTGTCGCGATGCTGAACTCGGCTGCCGTTGGTGGCAAAGCGCTCGTCTTGAGCGAGCTGCGGCTGGTCGATTACCTGGCAGAAGCGTCTGAACTGCTCGTCATTACCGACTGCCACGATCATATGACCATCGGCCGTGGCAAAGGCTTGATAGGGCACGATGTTGGGGTGTGCATTACCCAGACGTTGGGGCACCTGGCCAGACGTCAGGTAGTTCAGCGCCTGATTGGCCAGCACGCCCACCTGCACATCCATGAGCGCCAGATCGATATGGCAGCCTTTGCCACTATCGCGGCGTTGGTAGAGGGCCGCCAGCACCGCATTGGCGGCGTACAGGCCGGTAAAAATATCGGTGATGGCGACCCCCACCTTGACCGGGCCGCCCCCGGATTCACTGTCCGGTTTGCCGGTCAGGCTCATGAGGCCGCCCATGGCTTGGATCATGAAGTCGTAGCCCGCCCGGTGGGCGTAAGGGCTTTCCTGGCCAAAGCCGGTGATGGAGCAGTAGACCAAGCCGGGATTGAGCGCTTTCAGGCTCGCGTAGTCCAGGCCATACTTTTTCAGCCCGCCCACCTTGAAGTTCTCGAGCAGCACGTCCGACTGCGCGGCGAGCTGCTTGATCAGCGCTTGGCCTTCGGGCTTGGCCATATCCACCGTCACCGAACGCTTACCGCGATTGGCGCACAGGTAATAGGCCGATTCCGTGCTGCCGGAGAGCCAGGGTGGCCCCCAGTGGCGGGTATCATCGCCGCTTTGGGGACGCTCGATCTTGATCACTTCGGCACCCATGTCGGCCAGCATCTGCCCACACCAAGGGCCTGCTAGTACGCGAGAGATATCGAGTACTTTAATGCCTGCTAGGGGCTTGGCGGCTGTGCTCATCGGGTGCCTCGCTGAGTAGCTACGAATTTAGAAGAACGACTGGATGCCGGTTTGCGCGCGGCCCAAAATCAGGGCGTGCACATCATGAGTACCTTCATAGGTATTCACGGACTCCAGGTTCACCATGTGACGAATCACGCCGTACTCGTCGGAGACACCGTTCCCGCCGTGCATGTCGCGGGCCACGCGAGCGATATCCAGGGCTTTACCGCAGTTGTTGCGCTTGATCAGCGAGATCATTTCCGGCGCCCAGTTACCGCTGTCCATCAGGCGGCCCACCTGCAGAGCGGCTTGTAAGCCCAGGGTGATTTCGGTCTGCATGTCGGCCAGCTTCTTCTGGATCAGCTGGTTGGCGGCCAGCGGGCGGCCAAACTGTTTACGGTCGAGGGTGTACTTACGGGCAGCGTGCCAGCAGAACTCGGCGGTGCCCATCACGCCCCAAGCGATGCCGTAGCGGGCTTTGTTCAAACAGCCGAAGGGGCCTTTCAGGCCGCTCACGTTAGGTAGCAGGTTCTCTTCGGGAACGAAAGCGTTGTCCAACACGATCTCGCCGGTGATGGAGGCGCGCAGAGAGACCTTGCCTTCGATTTTCGGGGTGGAGAAGCCTTCGGTGCCTCGCTCGACGATGAACCCTTTGATCTGGTTGTCGTGGGCGGCAGATTTCGCCCATACCACGGCAATGTCGGCAATCGGACTGTTGGTGATCCACATTTTCGCGCCGGTCAGGCGGTAACCGCCATCGACTTTTTCCGCACGGGTAATCATGGAGCCTGGGTCGGAGCCATGGTCGGGTTCGGTCAGGCCAAAGCAGCCGACCATCTCGCCGCTGGCAAGCTTAGGCAGGTACTTATGCTTCTGCTCTTCGGAGCCGTAGGCTTCGATGGGGTACATCACCAGCGACGACTGGACGCTCATGGCCGAGCGGTAGCCGGAATCGACACGCTCTACTTCGCGGGCGATTAGGCCATAAGCCACATGGTTGACGCCCGCACCGCCGTATTCCGGAGACACCGTGGCACCTAGCAGACCCAGCTCGCCCATCTCGTTCATGATCTCGCGGTCGAAACGCTCTTCACGGAAGGCGCTGAGTACCCGAGGTTGCAGGTTTTCCTGGCAGTAGTCATGAGCGGCATCGCGGATCTGGCGCTCTTCGTCGGTGAGCTGGCTTTCCAGTAGAAGCGGGTCGTCCCAGTTGAAGCGTGTCATGGCGTGAACTCCGAAAGATGATCGTGTTGCGCCCAATGTATCGCCGTTATTTAAAAATTTCTACATTTTTTTAAAACGAAGATTTTAATCGATGCCACGGGCTTGGAGTACCCGGGTAATGATGGGGACTGGCGTCATTAGGTGGTCGCGCATCAGGTTAGCGGCCTGTTCGGCATTGCGGGCAAGAATGACGTCCACCAGCGCGGCGTGTTCTTGGCGTTTGATTTCAAGGGCTTGAGGCGACATGACGGTCTCTTGCAGCCATAAATGGCGGTAGCGCTCCACCTGATCGAAGAGGGTGTCGCGCATTTGCAGCAGGTGCGGCGAGTTACAGCCGCTGGCGATGGCGGTGTGAAACGCTTTGTGGCGCAAATCCCAACCATCCAGCAGCTCGTCGGGGGAGCTTACCTCGGTCACTTTGGCTAGCCGGTGGGCGGTCGCCAGCACGTTGGCTTCCCAATCGTCATCGCCGCGCTCGATCGCCAAGCGCAAAATCAGCCCTTCCAACTGGGCGCGGGCATCGTAGATATCGTTCAGCTCGGCCAGCGACATGGCGGCCACTCGGTAGCCGCGCTGACTGATCGCGACCACCAAACGGTCGGCCACCAGCTGGGAAAGTGCTTCGCGCAGCGGTCCGGTGCTCACCCCGTAATACGCTTTCAAGCGGCTCATCAAGAGCTTCTCTTCAGGCGCGTAGCGGCCGCGAATAATGTCATGCTTGAGCGATTGGTAAGCACTCATCGCGAGGTTTTGACGCGGGGCTTCATGCTCCATGGGAACTCCTTGAACCAATATGGCTTAGACCAATGTAGGGGCGTGGCGGTCAACGCTGAATAGCGGCTATTATCAATAAATTTTGAAAATTTGGCACAGGTAACGACATTCATGTGGGATTTCATCATTGTAGGCGGCGGTATTTTGGGATTTTCCACCGCCATGCAGTTGCAGCAGGCGTACCCAGATAAGCGCCTTTTGGTGATCGAGAAAGAGTCGGGAGCGGCCCAGCATCAAACCGGCCACAATAGCGGTGTGATTCATGCGGGGGTCTACTATACGCCGGGCAGCCTGAAAGCGACGTTCTGCTTGGAAGGCAATCGCGCTACTCGGGCGTTCTGCGACCAGCACGGCGTACCTTACGACATCTGCGGCAAACTGTTGGTAGCCACCAATGCACTCGAAAAACAGCGCATGGAGGCGCTGTGGGAGCGCACCGCCGCTAACGGACTTGAGCGTGAATGGCTAGAGGCCGAGGCACTCAAAGAGCGTGAGCCCAATATCACCGGCGTGGCGGGGATTTACGTGCCTTCGAGTGGCATTGTGAACTACGCCGAGGTGACCCGTGCCATGGCGGCGGAGTTTACCCGCCTTGGCGGTGAGGTCCGCTTTGACCACTGCGTGACCGGTTTGGAAGAGCGTACCAACGAGGTAGTGGTGACGACCCAAAAGGGCGCTTTCACCGGTCGTTACCTCGTCTCTTGCTCGGGACTGATGGCCGATCGCGTCATCCGCATGCTGGGCAAAGACCCTGGCTTTACGATTTGCCCCTTTCGCGGTGAGTACTATCGGCTACCCAAGCGCCACAACCAAATCGTCAACCATCTGATTTATCCTATTCCCGATCCTGCCATGCCGTTCTTGGGCGTGCACCTGACGCGGATGATCGATGGCACGGTCACCGTGGGGCCGAATGCCGTGTTGGCGTTAAAACGCGAGGGCTACCGCAAACAGGACATGTCGCTGAGTGACATGGGCCAGATGTTCACCCATCCTGGTATCTTGAAGGTGTTAGGTAAACACTTGAAGCCGGGGCTCTTCGAAATGAAGAACTCGCTCTACAAGCGTGGCTATCTCGAGCTGGTGCGTAAGTACTGTCCCAGCCTGACGCTCGACGATCTTACGCCTTATCCCGCGGGGGTGCGCGCCCAGGCGGTCTCTAATGATGGCAAGCTGGTGGACGACTTTTTGTTCGTGAACACCAAGCGCACGGTGAACATTGGCAATGCACCGTCGCCGGCAGCCACGTCGGCGCTACCTATCGGGGCGCATATCGTCGAGCACGTCAAAGCGCTGTTGAAATAAAATGCCGCATGGCGCTGGATTAGCATCTTACGCGCCAGCCGTGCTAACTTCTGTCCACCGCTCCAAAGGCTGGCAACACCAGCCTGGGGCTGGGGCTTCACACCTCCTTTACGTCAACCATACCTATAAGTCCAAGTAGGACGGAGGAAACGCTCATGCGAACTCTAAAATATACCGTCGCCGCCTCCATGCTCGCCGTGGCGCTGCCTGCCAGCGCGCAGCAGCTCTCGATTGCCACGGGCGGTACTGGCGGCGTTTACTACCCCATCGGCGGTGGCTTTGCCGAAATGATCAACAACCATATCGAAGGTGCTCAAGCGACGGCTGAAGTGACCGGCGCCTCGGTCGAGAACATGGGCTTGATCATGCGTGGCGACGCCGATATGGCGCTGGCGTTGGCCGATACGGTCTACCAAGCCTATACCGGCACCGGCGATTTCGAAGGCCGCCAGATCGAGAACACCCGCGCGCTGGCGTCGGTGTATCCCAATGCCGTGCAGCTCGTCACCCTGGCAGAGTCTGACATTCAGAGCATTGCCGACCTGGCCGGTAAGCGTGTCTCTGTAGGCGCACCGGGTAGCGGCACCGAGCTGAACGCCCGTGCTCTGCTAGAAGCCAACGGCGTGAGCTATGAAGACTTCACGCCCCAACGTCTTAACTTCAACGAAACCGCTGACGCCATTCGTGATGGCGATATCGATGCCGGTTTCTGGAGCGTTGGGCCGCCCACCAGCTCCATTCTCAACCTCGCCGCGACCCGCGACATTCGCCTGATTAGCCTGTCGGATGAAGAGATCGCCAACGCTCAGGAAGAGGAAGCGGTCTTTGCACCTTACGAGCTGGCGGCGGGCATGTACGACGGTATGGACGAGGCGGTACAGACCATCGGTATCCCTAACGTGCTGGTCGTCAACGCCGATATGGACGAAGAGCTGGCCTACCAGTTGACTCAGCTGCTGTTCGAAAACACCGATGAGCTGATTGCTGTCCACCCGGCTGCCAATGACACCACCATCGAGTTCACTATGAACTCTACGCCGGTACCGCTGCATCCGGGCGCGCTTCGCTACTTCGAAGAAGTTGGCGCTGAGATCCCGGACCGTCTGCGTCCGTAACCCATTAGGAGCCGTGCCATGCAGTGGCAACGACGACTGATGGCGCTCTTACTGATGAGTGGTTTGTTCGCCGAAGCGGGGGCCTCCCCCGCTTCGGCGACTGCGTCTTGGCATCTGCGGGTCGTGACCGAGCAGGGCGACACGCTCGTAGATGCAGCCGCGCCGCAGGGCAGCCGCTGGTGCATCCAGTGGCAGCACTCTGTCGAGCACTTTACGGTGTTGGACTGTTACCGCAACGCGGGTGGCACGATGCAGCTCGAGCGCAGCCACCAACCGGATTTTGCCGCTGGGCTTGGGCACATTTTCGGGCGCGGCGAGCAGGTGTCGGACGGCCAGGGCGGTTACTGGATCAATGCCATCGACGAGCCAGTGGCGAACAATCGCTACGTACTACGGGTCGGCTCGACGGCCGTCAATCACCGCGTCATGTGGCCAGATGGCGAGCATCCCACCGTGAGCCTGAGTGAGCGAGCGGCTGGCCAACGCGTCACGATAGCCTTGTCATCGCGTTGAGTGTCGTTAGCCAAACACCTCATAAGTGCGCCGATCGATGTCGCTTTTCATAAAAATTAAGTGGGTGTTAACCCCCAAAGTTAGCTTATGCTTCCGAGGACTTCATGAACGAATCCACGCCACCGCCGACTGTGATGCCGGGCGGCAATGCGATTCAACCCCGCTTCGTTTTATGGTGTATCACCATCGTGGCGGTGGGACTGTCGTTATTCCAACTCTACTCGGCGGGTATTCAGCCGCTGGGCCTATTTTATCAGCGCAGCATTCACCTAGCGCTGATCATGCTATTGGCCTTTTTGATGTTTCCGGCCTTTGGGCCAAATCGTAAGCGCGGCATCGTGGGCTGGGGAATCGACCTGGTCTTCTTTGCCGGTGCGCTGATCACGGGTGGCTACTTGGTGTTCAACTTGGATGCCATCTTCAGTCGCGCCGGGTTCTGGAACCAGACCGATATTTTGGTTGCCTGTATTGCCACGGTCACCGTACTCGAGGCCAGCCGCCGCGCGGTGGGTTTTGGTATGACGGTGATTGGCTTGCTCGCTATCGTTTATGCGTTTGCCGGCCCCCGTGGGGAGCTTCCCTGGCTTGGCGAGTGGATGCCCGGCATCATGGAGCACCGTGGTTACAGCCTCGACCGCGTGGCCGGGCAGCTTTACCTGGGCCAAGAGGGCATTTTTGGCCTGCCGCTGGGAGTTGCCGCTACCTATATCTTCATTTTCGTCCTCTTCGGTGCTTTTTTGGAAAGTACGGGTGCCGGTAAGTTTTTCATCGATATGGCTTACGCTGCCACTGGACGCCAGCGCGGCGGTCCGGCCAAAGCGGCCGTTCTGGCCTCGGCGGGTATGGGATCGATTTCGGGCAGCGCCATTGCCAACGTGGTCACCACCGGCGCGTTCACCATTCCGCTGATGAAGAAACTAGGCTACCAGCCGAAGCAGGCGGGGGGCATCGAAGCGGCCGCCTCCACCGGCGGGCAAATCATGCCGCCGCTGATGGGCGCGGGTGCCTTCTTGATTGCCGAATATACCAATACGCCTTATTTAGAGATCGTCAAAATCAGCATTCTGCCGGCGATCATGTACTTTGCGACGGTCTATCTGTTCGTCCACATCATTGCCTTGAAACAAGGCATGCAGGGCATGGCCAAGAGCGAGCTGCCCCAAATGCGCCAAGTCATGAAAGATGGCTGGCACTTCCTCCTGCCGCTGGCGGTGCTGGTATGGCTGCTGGCCATGAGCATGTCGCCCATGCGCGTGGGGTATTACGCGGTCGTCACCATGGTGGCGGTGGCCGTCTTGCGCTATGCATTATGGTACTTCTTCGTGGCACCCAAACAGGGGCAGCCTGTCACGGTCGAGCGCACGAAATCGGTCGTGTGGGCAGGGCTCGTGAAGCTGGTCCAGGGATTAGAGTTGGGCGCGCGCAATGCCGTGGCGGTCTCCATGGCTTGCGCTGTCGCCGGTATCATCGTCGGCGTGGTCGGTTTGACCGGCCTGGGTCTGAAGTTCTCCTCTATGATGCTGGCGTTCTCCGGTGGCAACCTGGTGCTGGCACTGCTGTTGGTGCTGTTGGCGAGCCTAATTTTGGGGATGGGGTTACCGGTCACTGCCAGCTACATCGTTCTGATCGTGCTGGTGGGGCCGGCGCTGACCGCCGAGTTCGGTGTGCCGCTGTTGATCGCTCACTTGGTGGTTTTTTGGTACTCCCAGGACTCCAACGTCACGCCACCGATTGCCCTGGCGGGGTTTGCGGGGGCGGCCATTGCCGGCAGTAAACCCATGGAGACGGGCTTCCAAGCGTGGAAGTTTGCCAAGGGGCTCTACCTGATTCCGCTGTTCATGGTCTTCAATCCGGAGATCATCATTGGCGGGCCGGTGCTCGTGGTGGTATGGAATGCAGTCATCGCGCTACTGGCGCTATGTGCGTTCGCGGCCTCGCTAGAAGGCTACCTGTTCACGCGTATGTCTTGGCTGCCTCGTTTGGCCATTGGTGGCGCCATTGTCGGTGTGTTCTACCCAAGCTTGTGGACGGAGGTGGCCGGCGTCACGGTCATGGTCGTAGCCATCGCCGCTAACTGGCAGGCGAGCAAACGGGAGCCAACGCCGGTGGCCGGTTGATTTTGCCTAGGAGAAAAGCAGCACCAAAAAAGCCCGGGAACATTCGTTCCCGGGCTTTTACGTTTTAGCGTCGGTTCGTATTTAGAAGATCGACTCTGCCGTGCCAGACCCCTGCGAGCCACTGGCTTCCTCAAGCTCTTGGCTAATGCGCCGAGGCTGGAAATCCGGTAGATGGTCTCTGTGGAACAGCTCGGTCATGCCGCCCGGTTGGTCATCGTGTAAACGACGGCCCGTCTCCGGGTCCACCCGTGCGGTGACGATGGTGTCGGGACGCTCTGGCAGTGCAGAGGGGGTTCCTTCGAGCGCATCGCCCATGAAGTCGATCCAGATGGGTAGAGCGGCATTCGCGCCATACTCGGCAATGGTGTCGTTGCTGTCTTTACCGACCCACACCGTGGTGACGAGATTGCTATTGAAACCGGCAAACCAGGCGTCTCGCTGGCTGTTGGTCGTACCGGTTTTACCGACGATATCCTCACGGTTTAGGCTCAGTGCACCTCGGCCCGTACCGGAGGTAATGACGTCGCGCAGCATGTCTCGCAGAATATATACCGCTGCTGCGTCGGCCACACGAGGGGCGATCGGGTAGGTCTTGCCATCGATCTCGACGGTTTCCTGGCCCTCGGCGCAACTCACGCAGGCAACCTGCGGCGTAGCTTCATCGATCACTTCGTTATCGTCATCGCGGGTCACCCGCTCGATGAACCAAGGCGAGACTTGGAAGCCGCCGTTGGCGATCACCGCGTAGGCGTTGGTCATCTCCATCGGGGTGAGACTGGCGCTACCCAGGGCCAGTGACAGGCCGCGGGGCAGACGTTCCGGCGAGAAGCCGAACCCTTCCAGATATTGGATCGTGTGGTCGAGCCCCATGGTTTGCAGCACACGAATGGTGACGAGGTTGCGCGAGCGTGCCAGCGCCGGGCGCAGGCGCATCGGACCTTGGAAGTCGCGGCTTGAGTTGACTGGGCGCCATAGTGAATTGCTGCCATCATCCAAAACCACCGGCGCGTCGTTGACCACGCTCGCCGCGTTCATTTCACCATCTTGCAAGGCGGCGAGATAAATGAACGGCTTGAAGATCGAGCCGGACTGACGCTGGGCTTGCACGGCGCGGTTGAACTTGCTGGCGTTGAAGTCGAAGCCGCCCTGCAGCGCCAGAATCGCACCGGTGCGTGGGTCTTGCGCCACCAGCGAGCCTTCGGCGTCTGGACGTTGGGAAAGGCGCAGTGTGCCGTCATCGTTCTCGATGACGCGGATGAGGTCGCCCCGTTCGGCAATCTGTGCCGCATTGGTCGGTTCGGCCCCTCGGCTACGCGGGCTCAAATAGGGGCGCGCCCAGCTAAGACCACTCCATGGAATCGTTTGCAGCTCACCGCCACGAGTCAGCACCTGCATCTCACGGCCACTGCTCTCGACCACGATGGCAGGCTGCAGCAGGCCATAGTTGGGCGTACGCTCCAGTACCTGAAGCCAGTTGCTCACATCGCCATCCACGCCTTCGACTTCGGTTTGGCTACGCTGGGCAGCCTGACGAGCGGTTTGGCGGATCTCCGGCGACTCTGACAGCTCCTCTTCCAAACCCTGGGTAGTGGTCTGCTCTTGGGCTTCGACCAAGCTGGGGGCAATGTCCTCTTGCTCGGCACCCCGCCAGCCATGGCGTAAGTCGTAAGCGATCAGGCCATTGGCCAGCGCCTGACGGGCAAACGGCTGCAGTTCGCTATCGATGGTGGTGTAAATGCGGTAGCCACCGGTATAGGCGGTATCACCAAAGCGCTCGATGGCGTATTGGCGTGCCATCTCTGCCACGTAGGCGGCATCCACCTCGGTTTGGGTGTAGTGGCGGCGTGCGGTGACTGGGGCCTGAACGGCACTTTGATAGGTATCGTTATCGATATACCCAAGCTCGCGCATGCGGAATAGGATCCAGTTGCGACGAATCAGCGAACGCTCGGAGTTGGCCAGTGGGTTGAACGCCGAGGGGGCTTTGGGCAGTCCGGCAATCATGGCGGTTTCCGCTAGGCTCAGCTCGGCGAGTGGCTTGTCGTAATAGGTCTCGGCGGCAGCGGCAATGCCATAAGCACGGTTACCTAGAAAAATCTTATTGACGTAAAGTTCGAAGATCTCCTCTTTGTCGAGAATCTGCTCCATCTGTAAGGCCAGCAGAATCTCGCGAATTTTCCGTGTGAACGTCTGGTCGAGGGTCAGCATGTAGTTACGTGCGACCTGCATGGTGATGGTGGAACCCCCCGATTGAATGGTGCCGCCACTCTGAACCAGCTCGACCGCCGCGCGCGCCAAGCCGCGCGGGTCGACGCCTGCATGATCGAAGTAACTGGCGTCTTCGGCAGCAATCAGCGCGTTGATCATGTCTTGGGGAATGTCATCGAAGTCGATCGCCACGCGGCGCTCTTCACCGAATTCGCCGATCAGCTTGCCGTCGTTGGTAAAAATCCGTAGTGGCGTGTGCAGTTCGAAATCCTGCAGCTGACGCACGTCGGGCAGGCCCGGCGAAAAATAGATCGCCGCACCGATCACCGCCAGTATGACCGCACCCGAGAGCGCAACGACCAGTGAAAATAGTGACAGCACAAGAGTCCGTAAAAACGTCATGAACAGTGGGCACCCGTAAAAAGAGGAGTAGCCAGGGCAGTATTAACGCCATGGCGCGCAAGTGGCTGCCATTATAGGAAGGGGAGGCAGCGGCCACCAGTGTTGATATGGCGTAGAGGCATTGGCGTGTGCCTTAACTAAAAATCATGTAACCTCGAAACTCGCACGATAGGCAGGCGGAGCCGAACTCAACATGCGTTTACTAACACCCAGTAAAGGGTTGATTGGTGTCGATATTACCTCGGCGACCGTCAAGCTACTCGAACTCAAACGGTGCAACGATAATTACCAAGTCGAGAGCTACGCCGTGCGCCCGCTTCGCGAAGGTGCGGTGGTCGAACGCCGTATTCGAGATATGAACGATGTGGCCAACATGCTGAGTCGCGCCGTCGAACACGCCAAACCCTCAACGCGTAAAGCTGCCGTGGCCGTTCCGGCCAGCGCTGCCATTACCAAAACGCTTCAGTTTCCCGTCTCGCTGAGCGAAGACGAGATCGAAGAGCGCATAATCGCCGAGTCAGACCGGCATATTCCATTTCCGTTCAATGAAGTGGCGTTCGACTTCCACTGCCTGGGCCCTGCGCCCTTCGATGACGAGCAGCAGCAGGTCATTTTGGTGGCTTGCCGCCAGCAGGATGTGTCACAGCTCACCGAAACCTTGGAGCGTGCCGGATTGGAGCCTGCGGCGGTGGACGTGGAAACCTTCGCCATGGAGCGCTCGCTGGCCGAGCTGCGTCGTCAGCTCAACGTCGACAGCGACCCCAACGCCTGCGTAGGGCTAGTGGATATTGGTGCGAACATGAACGCCTTTCACGTCGTGCGTGGAGGTCACATCGTCTACAGCCGGGACACGGTGTTTGGCGGTCGCCAGCTCACCGACGCGATTCGCGACCATTACTCTTTGAGTAACGAAGAGGCGGGCTTTGCCAAAAAGCGCGGCGGCCTGCCTGAGGATTACCACGAGAAAGTGCTCAATCCGTTCCTGGAAACCGTCGTGCAACAGGTGGGGCGCTCCCTGCAGCTCTATTATACCGCCGGGCGCCAGCACGAAGTGCAGCACATCGTACTGGCCGGCGGCTCGAGCGTCATTCCCGGCTTGGCCGAGCGCATCGCCGACGATAGCGGTATGTCGGTGACCATCGCCAATCCGTTTCAGCGTATGCGGGTCAATAAGCGCCTCAATATGGAAGGTTTGACGAACGATGCTCCAGCCATGCTCACCGCGGGCGGTTTGGCGATGAGGGTTGGACTATGAGCATTAATATCAACCTGCTTCCCTGGCGGGAGGCGCGTCGGGAGAAACGCACCCGCCGTTTTTACGGGGTCGTCGTGCTGATGCTGATCGCCGGGGTTGCGCTGGGCCTGGGGGTCGCTCAGCTTTACCAGCAGAAGCTCGCCGCTCAGCAGCAGCGTAACGCCTATATCACCCAGCACATCGAGCGCCTGAATAACGAAATTGCCGATGTGCAGCGCTATCAACAAACCGCCGAGCGACTAGGCGAGCAGTTGGCGCTGTTCAACACGCTGCAGGCCGAGCGGGTGAGTACCGTGCAACTGTTCAACGATATCGCTGCAAGCGCGGTAGACGGCGTGGTGTATCAGCGGCTGACCCGTAACGGCGAGCAGGTAAGCGTATCGGCCATGGCGGGCAGCGAACGTCAGGTATCCGATCAGCTGCGTCAGATTGCCAGTATGCCTGGGCTAGGAGTGCCGCTACTGTCGGAGGTGACCAGCGGGCAAGATGGCAATAGTCGCTTGTTCCAGTTCGAAGTGGTGCAGTCGTCGCTGAGAGAGAGTGGTGACGGGGAGGAGTCGCCATGATAGGGGGGCGCGAGCGCTGGCGGGATGAGTGGCAGCGATTGAAAACGCTGGATTGGCAGTCGCTGGATGTCAAAGAAGCGGGCGAGTGGCCCGTGCTACTCAAGGTGCTGTGTGGCGCGCTAGCGTTTTGCGTAGCCTTGGGCGGACTGAGCTGGTGGTTGGTGAGCGAAAAGCGCATCGAACTGGAAGCGGCGCAGCGCCAAGAGGCGCGTCTTCTGAACGAGTATCGTAGCAAAGTCTCTGAAGCGGCCTTTTTGCCCGAAGTGCGGGACCAACTCATCGCGCTCGAAGAGCAGATGACCACTATGCGCTCCATGCTGCCCACCAGTGCCGAAATTCCCTCGTTATTGGATAGCATTAGCGAGGCAGCGCTGGATAATGACTTGAGTATCGAAACGATTCGCCTGCGCCCCACCGTGCGAAATACGCACTACGTGGAGCACCCGCTGGATATTCAGGTGCGCGGCGGCTATCACGAGCTGGCGCACTTCGTGGCCGACATTAGTCAGTTGGCACGTATCGTGACCCAGCACGATATCGCGCTCTCACCGGCCGAGCAGAGCGGTGAGTCGCTGCGTATGTCATTGGTCGCTCGCACCTATAGCTATATAGATGCAGCAGACGGGGAGGCGCCCGTACCATGAAGCGTTTACTCACTTTTGGCGTAATGGCCCTTCTCGCGGGTTGTAGTGATGCCAACCTTGGCCAGCTAGCGTCGGTGTTGGACGAGATTCGGCGCGCCCCAGCGGGACAGCCGCCGGTCGCCATTCCAACGATCCCCGACTACCAGCCGATAGAGTACCGCTATAGTGATGCCCGCAGTCCGTTCCTCGCTCCTGAGAGCGTGCGAGCGACCGAGGCGGCGGCCGTCTTTGCAAGCGCCCTGGCCCCCGACCAGCAGCGAAAGACCGAGCCGTTAGAGCAGTTCCCGCTGCAAAGCCTGCGTTTGGTGGGCACGCTGCGGATGGGCGGGCAGCAGGTGGCACTGATCAGCGCGCCAGATGGTAGCGTCACTAGCGTGCGCGAGGGCAACTACCTAGGCACCGATTTCGGGCAGGTGACCACGATCAGTCCGCAAGAAGTGCGCATCACCGAACGCACGTTACATCAGCAGTTAGGTTGGCAAGAGCGCGAGGCAACGCTCACGCTAAAGGAGTAGCTAGCCCCACGCTACTCGGCAGTACACTACATTGACTCGTTACCGGATGATATCTATGGCCGTCACGCTTCGTCGAATTACGCTATCACTGTTAGCTCTGTTGCCGACTTTTGCCTTTGGGTCTGTGCTAACCGACTTGGACGTGCGCCAAACCGACAGCGGTGAGGTCGAGCTGCTCTTGCAATTTAGCGGCGGTGTGGCCGAACTGCGAGGCTATCGTTTGGACGCGCCGCCCCGCTTAGCGCTGGATCTGGCTGATACCCAAAGTGGCTTGCCCCAGCGGCGGATCAACGTCGATCGCGCAGGCGTCGAGAAGATTACTGCATTGGAAGGAAATGGCCGAACGCGTCTGGTGGTCGACTTACGCCAACCGCTCGAGTACACCTCCCGCGTGGAAGGCGATCAGCTACGAATTACCTTGGAGAGTGCTGGGGACGTCCCAACGTCCGAGCGCGTGGCCTTGAGCAGCGCAGCGCCGCCATCGGTCGATAGTGGCTTGGAAACGTCTGAAGGCCCACGCGTCACCAATATCGATTTTCGCCGAGGGGACGATGGGGCTGGCCGTTTGCTGGTCACCTTCGACCGGGAAGGTGTGGTGACACAGGTGCGCGAAGGCAGTGGCGGCGTGGTCATGGCTGAACTCCGCGATGTGGACATTCCCGATGCGCTCAACCAAATCTACGACGTAACCGACTTTGCCACGCCGATTACCCGTATTACGCCCCGTTCCGGGCAGCGCGATACACTACTGGAGCTGCAAACCAACGGCCCCTACGCCATGGTCTCATCGCAAAGCGGACGCACGCTCACCGTCGAAGTGCAGCCGGTGAGCCAGGCCAGCCAGCAAGAGCGTGAGCGTCAGGGCGAGAGTTTTACCGGTGATCGCTTGAGCCTCAATTTCCAAGATATCGAAGTGCGCGCAGTGCTGGCCACGCTGGCCGAATTTACCGGCTTGAACTTGGTGGCGAGCGACAGTGTGACGGGGCGTGTGACACTCAATCTCAACGACGTGCCCTGGGACCAAGCCCTGGCGCTGATTTTGCAAAGCCAGGGGCTCTCAAGCCGTGAGCAGGGGAACGTGATCGTCGTGGCACCTGCGGGTGAGTTGGCAGACATCGAACGCCAGGAGATCGAAGCGCGCAACCAGCAGCAAACGCTGGCACCGCTGGTGACCGAGTTCATCGAGGTGAAATACGCCCGTGCCGAGGACCTGGCACAGCTGCTGCGCGGAGCAGAAGGTTTCGGTCTGCTGACCGAGCGTGGTCGGGTGAGCGTCGATCAGCGTACCAACACGCTACTGATTCAGGATACCGCTGCTCAGGTACGCGACATCTTGCGGACTCTCGACCGTCTCGATGTGGCGGTGCGACAGGTGCAAATCGAAGCACGTATCGTCATTGCACGGGATACCGCCTCTCGCGAGCTGGGCGTGAACTGGGGCGTTTCCAGCACTCGCGGTTTTTTAGAAAACGATGACGGCACTTTCTCACGCCGGGATATCAACCCCAACGGTATCAATCGTGCCCAGGGGGGATTGGCGGTGGATTTGGGGTCCACGGCGGCAGCCAACACCGGCTTCAGCTTTGGCTATTTGTCGGGGGATATTCTTCTCGACCTGGAACTGCGTGCGCTCGAGAGTGAAGGGAAGAGTCAGACGATCTCACAGCCTCGCGTGATCACGGCCAATCAGCGCACGGCCACCATTCGCCAGGGCGAAGAGCGAGCATTTCAGAGTGTCGATGCGCAGGGTAACCCAGACACCGAATTTAAAGAGGCAGAGCTATCGCTGGAGGTGACGCCGCAAATCACCCCAGACAATCGCATCATCATGGATCTGGTGATCAAGAACGATAGCTTTCGAGAGAGTGAGTTTGGCGGCGAGCCGCCCATCGATACCAACCAAATCGAAACCCAAGTGCTGGTGGATAATGGTCAGACGGTGGTATTGGGCGGTATTTTGACCACAGAGCAGCTCAGCCAGATGGCGAAAACGCCGCTATTAGGCGACCTGCCCGTGCTGGGTCGACTCTTTCGCTATACCGAAGAGAGCAATGAAAAGGTAGAGTTACTGGTCTTTATTACTCCACGACTACTTGACGATGGTTTGGCGGTTCGCTGATGCAGGATTTACCCAATCTTTTTTTAATAGGCCCCATGGGGGCTGGCAAGAGCACGATAGGTCGCCTGTTGGCAGGGGAGCTATCGCGCCCATTTTACGATAGCGACCACGCCATACAGGATCGTTGTGGTGCCGATATTCCCTGGATCTTTGACGTCGAGGGCGAGCCAGGTTTTCGTCAGCGTGAAATTCAGATGATCGACGAGCTTACCCAGCTAGCGGAGGTGGTCGTTGCCACGGGTGGTGGCGCGGTACTGCGAGAAGAGAACCGTCGGGTGCTCCGCGAGCGTGGCACCGTCATCTACCTGATGACCACCGTCGAACAGCAGCTGAAGCGCACCGCGAAAGACCGCAATCGTCCACTGTTGCAGTGCGCGAACCGCGAGCAGGTGCTCAACGACATGTTCGCCGCCCGCGATCCGCTTTATCGTGCGACCTCTGACATTACCGTGCGGACGGACCGCCGCAGCCCGCGTGCGGTGGTCAATGAGATATTGCGCCGCGTACACCGCCTGATCGATCCGTTGGACGCTGTCAGCGCCCCACAGAAGAAGGTTTCTCCATGACCGAATACGCCCCCCAACGCACGCTCACCGTCGATCTGGGCGAGCGTAGTTACCCCATCCATATTGGCGTAGGGCTGCTGCAACGCGCAGACAGCTTCGTGCCTTATCTGGCGGGCAGCCAAGTGATGATCGTCACCAACGAGACGGTGGCCCGGCACTATTTGCAGACGCTGCAGGCGTCGCTGCCCGAGCGGCTCGACGTGCGTACCGTGGTGCTGCCGGATGGGGAGCAGTACAAAACCATCGAACAAGTTGGGCGCATTTGGGATGCGCTGCTCGAGGCAGGCTTCAATCGCCGCTGTACCCTGATTGCCTTGGGAGGTGGTGTGATTGGCGACATGGTGGGGTACGCGGCCGCGTCCTATCAGCGCGGCGTGGCGTTCATTCAAGTGCCCACCACACTACTTTCTCAGGTGGACTCCTCGGTAGGCGGTAAAACCGGGGTCAACCATCCGCTGGGCAAGAACATGATTGGCGCATTCTGGCAGCCCAGAGCCGTGGTAGTGGATATCGCCACGCTGACCTCGCTGCCTGCGCGGGAGCTCTCTGCAGGGCTGGCGGAGGTGGTGAAGTACGGCTTCATTCGCGATGCCGCCTTCCTTGCTTGGCTGGAACAGAACATGGCGGCGCTGCGCCGCGTCGAACCCGAGGTGGTGGCAGATGCAATTGCCAAAAGCTGCCAGATCAAAGCCGATATCGTGGCGGAAGACGAAACCGAGCAGGGCGTACGTGCGCTGTTGAACCTAGGACACACCTTTGGCCATGCCATCGAGGCGCATCAAGGTTACGGCAACTGGCTGCACGGCGAAGCCGTAGGGGCCGGCATGGCGATGGCCGCCACGCTCTCCCACCAGTTGGGGTGGATCAGCGCTGATGCCTTAGAGCGCACGAAAGCGGTGATCGAAAGCGCGGGCCTTCCGCTTGTTGCGCCAATGGGCATGTCGTCGGATGACTTCTTGACACGAATGCGGCTGGATAAAAAGAACGTGGACGCGCGTCTGCGTCTGGTGCTACTGAACGACTTGGGCGATGCCTGCGTTAGCGATGCCACGCCTATCGAGACGTTGAGACAGCTACTCGATGGTTATCCGCGCGGCTAGGGGAATCACCCGTAAGCGCACCCGCTTGGAACCCGCTTCGAAACAGGCGGGTTTTGTTTGCCTAGAAGGCGCCGAAGTGGCTGCTGGCTAGTGATATCCGTATGCCTTATGCGCTATCGGCATGGGGTTTTTGGTGAAAACTAGACTAAAGTCTAGTGTTCTATGTTGGTCGTTAAAATACCGTTTCTTTAGCCTGCAAGCCGTTGAAGTATAACTGTTTTTTTATTGAACGGTAGTGCAACTACGGGATTTGGCGAGGGTTTTTGACGATTGGCGAGTGTCGAGCGATTGCGCTACGCGGTGGCAAATCGCTATGCTGAGCGACCATTTTCTTGCAGCAGCGAATGCGGAAAACACCCTATTTTGGGCGGGTAACAAGAGCCATAAAAAAAGAAAAACCCGTAATAATACCATAAAAACGCTGCTTACAAAATACGCTGACTAGAGGCACGCCCATGAATAGAGGTCTTCACCAGCCAGGCGAGTTTCGCGATAACTGCGGCTTTGGCCTTATTGCCCACATGGAAGGGCAGGCCAGCCACGACTTGCTGAAAACGGCTATCGAATCACTGACTTGCATGACCCACCGCGGTGGCATCGCGGCAGATGGTAAAACCGGCGACGGTTGTGGCCTGCTGCTAAAGATGCCCGCACAGTTCATGCGTGCTGCTGCTAAAGAGTCGCTCGATGTAGAGCTGGGCGAGCGCTTCGCGGTGGGGTCGGTGTTTTTACCCAACGACGATGCGCGTGCCGCCAAAGCCAAAGAGACGCTGGTGGCTGAGTTAAGCGCACGCGGTTTGGACGTGCTGGGCTGGCGCGTAGTGCCCACGGACTCGAGTGTCTGTGGCCCCATGGCGCTGGACTGCCTGCCGCGTATCGAGCAGCTGTTCGTTGCCCCCGGCAGCAGCGACAATTTCGATGTCGATCTTTTCATGGGTCGCCGCTACGCCGAGCAGGCGCTGCGCAGCGACGAAGACTTTTACGTGGCGTCGCTCTCCACCGAAGTGGTCTCCTATAAAGGCCTGGTCATGCCGGAAGATCTGCCGGCCTTCTATAAAGACCTGAACGACCCACGCCTGGAAACCGCCATCTGCGTCTTCCATCAGCGCTTCTCGACCAACACCGCACCGCGCTGGCCGTTGGCACAGCCGTTCCGCCTGCTGGCGCACAACGGCGAGATCAACACCATCGAAGCCAACCGCGGCTGGGCGAACTCGCGTAAGGCAAACTTCGTCAATGAGCGTCTGCCGGATATCGCCAAACTAGACGAAATCGTCAACACCACCGGCTCCGACTCCTCCAGTATGGATAACATGCTGGAAGTGCTGCTGACCGGCGGTATGGAGCTACACCGCGCCGTGCGCATGATGGTGCCGCCCGCCTGGCAAAACGTCGAAACCATGGACGCCGAGCTACGCGCGTTCTACGAGTACAACTCCATGCACATGGAGCCATGGGACGGTCCTGCGGGCGTGGTCATGACCGATGGTCGCCAAGCGGTCTGTATGCTGGACCGTAACGGCCTGCGCCCCGCGCGCTGGGTGATTACCAAGAACGGCTACATCACCTTGGCCTCCGAAATCGGCACCTACGGCTACAAGCCGGAAGACGTGGTGGCAAAAGGCCGCGTCGGCCCCGGCCAGATGCTGGCCGTCGATACCCAAACGGGTGAAGTGCTGCACACTCAGGACATCGATGATCGCCTGAAGTCCGCATACCCCTACAAGCGCTGGCTGAAGCAGGAAGCGAACTACCTGGAGTCGGCGCTGACCGAACTGGCGCGCTTCCAAACGATGGACACGGATGCGCTGAACGTGCAGCAGAAGATGTTCCAGGTAACGTTCGAAGAGCGCGACCAGGTACTGCGCCCGCTAGCGGAGAGCGGCCAGGAGGCGGTGGGCTCCATGGGCGACGATACGCCGATGGCGGTACTGTCGAGCCGCCCGCGCCTGCTCACCGACTACTTCCGGCAGAAGTTTGCCCAGGTCACCAACCCGCCGATCGACCCGCTGCGCGAAGCGATTGTGATGTCGTTGGAAACCTGCTGTGGCGCGGAGCTGAACGTCTTCAAGGCCACACCGGAACACGCCCATCGCTTGATTTTGACCACGCCGGTGCTCTCGCCGCGTAAATTCACCGCCCTGGTGAGCCAGGACGATCCGGCCTTTGCTAGCCACATGCTGCCGCTAGGGTACGACCCAGAGCAGACCAGCCTGCAGCAGGCGATTACCGCGCTGTGCCAAGAAGCCGAAGCGCAGGTAAAAGCGGGTAAAGTGATTCTGGTGCTCAGCGATGCGGAGCTGCCCAAAGGCCAGCTGCCCATTCAGGCAGCGCTGGCCGTGGGTGCGGTGCATTCCCACCTGGGCCGCCTGGCGCTACGCCCCAATGCCAACATCGTGGTCGAGACTGGCTATGCCCGCGATGCGCACCAGATGGCGGTGCTGTTCGGGGTGGGCGCGACAGCGGTCTACCCATGGCTGGCGTATCAGGTCATGGCGGATATGCACCGCACCGGGGAGCTGACTGGCAACCCGGCAGACGCCCGCGAGAATTACCGTAAAGGCCTGCAGAAGGGGCTCTTCAAGATCCTTTCGAAGATGGGCATTTCGACGCTGGCCTCCTATCGTGGCTCCATGCTGTTCGAGGCCGTCGGTCTGTCGAACGAGGTCATGGAGACCTGCTTCGTGGGCATGGCGTCGCGTATTCAAGGCACCGGCTTCGCCGAGCTCCAGCTTCAGCAAGAGCTACTAGCCAAAGAGGCGTGGATTCCCCGCAAAGGTATCTCCCAAGGCGGTATGCTCAAATACGTGCACGGCCATGAGTATCACGCCTACAACCCGGATGTGGTGAAGTCGCTACAAGCCGCCGTGCAAGAGGGCAGCTACACCAAGTGGAAGAAATTTGCGCAACTCGTGAATGAACGTCCCGTGGCCACCATTCGTGACCTGCTGACGCTCAAGCCTTCTGAGTCGCCCGTGCCGCTGGAAGAGGTCGAGCCCATCGAAGCGCTGATTCCGCGTTTCGATAGTGCCGGTATGTCGCTGGGCGCACTGTCGCCCGAAGCGCACGAAGCGCTGGCACAGGCCATGAACGAGGCGGGCGGTCGCTCCAACTCCGGTGAAGGTGGCGAAGACCCGGCCCGTTACGGCACCATTCGCAGCTCGAAGATCAAACAGATCGCCTCAGGTCGTTTCGGTGTTACGCCAGCTTACCTGGTCAATGCCGACGTGCTGCAGATTAAGGTGGCTCAGGGCGCGAAGCCCGGTGAAGGCGGCCAGCTGCCGGGCGGCAAGGTCAATCAGCTGATTGCCCGCTTGCGCTACTCGGTGCCCGGCGTCACGTTGATTTCGCCGCCGCCACACCACGATATTTACTCCATCGAAGACTTGGCGCAGCTGATCTTTGACCTCAAGCAGGTCAACCCAGACGCGCAGGTCTCGGTGAAACTCGTCTCCGAGCCAGGGATCGGCACCATTGCCACCGGCGTCGCCAAAGCCTATGCGGACTTGATCACCGTGTCTGGCTACGACGGCGGCACCGCGGCTAGCCCGCTCACCTCCATCAAGCACGCCGGTTCTCCTTGGGAGCTGGGCCTGCCGGAGGTGCATCAGGCGCTTCGCATCAACGGCCTGCGGGACAAAATCCGCCTACAAACCGACGGTGGCCTGAAAACCGGTCTTGACGTCGTCAAAGCGGCGATTCTGGGGGCCGAGAGCTTCGGTTTTGGTACCGCGCCGATGGTGGCGCTGGGCTGTAAATACCTGCGTATTTGCCACCTGAACAATTGTGCCACCGGTGTGGCGACCCAGGACGACTTCCTGCGCGGCGAGCACTTCCGCGGCACCGTGGATATGGTGAAGAACTACTTCCGCTTTATTGCCGAAGAAGTACGCGAGCTGATGGCCATGCTGGGCGTTCGCAAGCTCACCGACCTGATTGGCCGCACGGACCTGCTGGAAGTGTTGGAGGGCAACACGGCATCACAGCGCAAGCTGGATTTAATGCCGCTGTTGGCGAACGACTTCGTGCCTGCGGATGCGCCTCAGTTCTGTGAAGTGAGCCGCAACGTGCCCCACGACCCGGGTGCCAAGAACCAGGAAGTGCTGGCGGCGCTGAAAGAAGCCATCGAGTCTCAGTCAGGTGGCACCTTCGACTTCACCATCACCAACTGCGACCGCAGCGTCGGGGCGCTCACCTCCGGTGCCATTGCCAAGCGTTACGGTGAAGAGGGGCTCGAAGCCGCACCGGTGACGGCGCGCTTTATCGGTGTGGCGGGCCAAAGCTTCGGCGTGTGGAACGCCCGTGGTCTGAACCTCTTCCTGGAAGGTGATGCCAACGACTACGTCGGTAAAGGCATGAACGGCGGCAGCATCGTCATCGTGCCGCCCAAGGTCAGCCAGTTCGAGAGCCACAAAACGGCCATTATCGGCAACACCTGCCTCTATGGGGCTACGGGTGGCACGCTGTTTGCCGCCGGTACCGCTGGCGAGCGCTTTGCGGTACGTAACTCCGGCGCCACGGCCGTGATCGAAGGCGCGGGTGACCACTGCTGTGAGTACATGACCGGTGGTTTGGTCTGCGTGCTGGGTGAAACCGGCGTTAACTTTGGGGCGGGCATGACCGGTGGCTTTGCCTACGTGCTCGATGAAGACCGGACCTTCGTGGACAAGTACAACCACGAGCTGGTCGAAATTCACCGGGTCAACACCGAAGCGATGGAAGCCTACCGTCGCCACCTGCGGGAAATGATCGAGGCCTACGTGGCCGCGACGGGTTCCGCACGCGGTGCGGCGATTCTGGAAGACTTTAGCGACTACGCGCGCCACTTCTGGCTAGTGAAGCCAAAAGCGGCCAGTCTGGGTAGTCTGCTGGATCAGTCTCGGCGTCAGCCGCAATAACCGTCAGCGCCTACGCTTCGAGGAGAGAGATCATGGCCAACCGTTTGAATAACGATTTTCAGTTTGTCGACGTGGGTCGTAAAGACCCACAGAAAAAACCGGCGCACACCCGGGCCAAAGAGTTCGCAGAAATTTACGAGCCGTTCAAGCCCACCGATGCGGCGAGCCAAGCGCACCGCTGCTTGCACTGCGGCAACCCTTACTGCGAGTGGAAGTGCCCGGTACACAACTATATTCCCAACTGGCTGCAGCTGGTGGTGGAAGGCAACATCATCGAGGCTGCCGAGCTATCCCACAAAACCAACTCGCTGCCGGAAGTGTGTGGCCGCGTGTGCCCCCAGGATCGTCTGTGCGAGGGTGATTGCACCTTGAATGACGGCTTTGGTGCGGTGACGATTGGTTCGGTGGAGAAGTACATCACCGATACCGCCTTTGCCATGGGCTGGCGCCCGGATATGTCCAAGGTGGTGTGGACCGATAAGAAAGTCGCGATTGTCGGTGCAGGCCCTGCGGGCTTGGGCTGTGCCGACATTCTGGCGCGCAACGGCGTCAAGCCGGTGGTGTTCGATAAGTACCCCGAAATTGGCGGTCTGCTGACCTTCGGTATTCCTGAGTTCAAGCTGGAAAAGAACGTCATGGAGCGCCGCCGCGCGGTCTTCGAGGAGATGGGCGTCGAGTTCCGTCTGAATACCGAAATCGGCACCGATGTCGAGTTCGAGACGCTGCTGCAGGAGTACGATGCGGTGTTCCTGGGTATGGGGACGTACAAATACATGCAGGGTGGCTTCCCCGGTGAAGACCTGCCCGGCGTCTATAAGGCGTTGGACTTTCTGATTGCCAACGTCAACCGCCGCTTGGGTTTCGAGAAGGACCCGAACGACTTCATCTCGATGGAAGGCAAGCGCGTGGTGGTGCTGGGCGGTGGTGATACTGCGATGGACTGTAACCGCACCTCGATTCGTCAGCGTGCTGCCAGCGTGACCTGTGCCTATCGCCGCGATGAAGAGAACATGCCGGGTTCGCGCCGCGAAGTGGCCAACGCGCGGGAAGAGGGCGTCGAGTTTCTGTTCAACCGCCAGCCGGTCGCGGTAGTTGGTGAAGATAAGGTCGAAGGCGTGAAGGTGGTTCGTACGCGCCTGGGCGAGCCAGACGAAAACGGCCGTCGCCGCCCGGAAGTCGTGCCGGGATCTGAAGAGATCATTGCCGCTGACGCCGTGGTGGTCGCCTTTGGTTTCCAGGCAAGCCCGGCGCCGTGGTTCGAAAGTGCCAAGATCGACGTCAACGATTGGGACCTGGTCAAAGCGCCCGAGCACGGCCAGTACGCCTTCCAAACCAGCAACGAAAAAATCTTTGCCGGTGGCGACATGGTGCGCGGCTCCGATCTCGTGGTCACCGCTATTTATGAAGGGCGTCAGGCGGCTGAGGGCATCCTGGATTACCTAGGGGTTTGATTTTTTTCGCGGGGTTCTCCAGCCCCGCGACATTACCCGCCTCAGGCCAACGCGAGGGCGCTGTTAACCCATCCTTGGGCGCTATTTTCGCCATCCATGGCGAAATACCTTCGCGTTGGCCTGATCCCGGCGTCGTCAGTTCTCATCCTTCATTAGGTGGCCTCGGCAGTTCAAATTGAGCCTTAAGGCGTACTCTGCTATTCTGTCGTCCCATCCTGGTGTGGCTTTCTGTTACGCCTTTTGATCACGTTTCGACAGGTTTTCCATGACACGATATATCTTCGTGACCGGCGGCGTTGTGTCCTCTCTTGGCAAGGGCATCGCGTCTGCCTCGCTGGCGGCGATTCTAGAGGCCCGCGGCCTTAAGGTCACCATGCTCAAGCTCGACCCGTACATCAACGTGGACCCGGGCACCATGAGTCCTTTCCAGCACGGCGAGGTATTCGTCACCGAGGATGGCGCCGAGACGGACTTGGACTTAGGTCACTACGAACGCTTCATTCGTACCAAAATGACCCAGGGCAACAACTTCACTACGGGCCGTGTGTACGAACACGTGCTGCGCAAAGAGCGCCGTGGCGATTATCTGGGCGGCACCGTGCAGGTCATTCCGCACATCACTGATGAAATCAAGCAGCGCGTCTACGCCGGTGGCGAAGGCTTCGACGTGGCGCTGGTGGAGATCGGCGGTACGGTCGGCGATATCGAGTCACTGCCCTTCCTGGAGTCCATTCGTCAGATTCGCAGCGAGCTTGGCGCCAGCCGCGCCATTTACATGCACCTGACTCTGGTGCCGTACATCAAGACCGCTGGCGAAACCAAGACCAAGCCGACACAGCACAGCGTCAAAGAGTTGCGCTCCATCGGTATCCAACCAGACATTCTGATTTGCCGTAGCGAAGTCGAGCTCGAAGAGAGCGAGCGCCGCAAGATTGCGCTGTTCACCAATGTGGAAGAGCGTGCAGTAGTGCCGCTGCAAGACGCCGACACTATCTACCGCATTCCGCTGATGCTCCACGAGCACGGTCTAGACGATATCGTCTGTGACAAGCTGCGCCTGGAAGCGGCACCTGCGGACCTGTCGGAGTGGGTCAAGGTACTCGATGCAAAGCTCAACCCGCTGAAGTCCGTCAGCATCGCCATGGTCGGCAAGTACATGGAGCTGCTGGATGCCTACAAGTCGCTGAATGAAGCGCTGATCCACGCGGGTATTCAGGGTCGAATCAAGGTCAACGTCGACTATATCGACTCCGAAGACATCGAGCGTCACGGCACCGAGCGCCTGGCAGGCAAAGACGCCATTCTAGTGCCCGGTGGTTTTGGCGAGCGCGGTGTGGAAGGCAAGATTCTGACCGCTCAGTTCGCTCGCGAAAACAACATCCCTTACCTGGGTATTTGTTTGGGTATGCAGGTAGCGGTGATCGAGTTCGCGCGTAACGTAGCTGGTTGGAAAGACGCCAACTCCACCGAGTTTACCCACGACACCAAGCACCCCGTCGTGGGCTTGATCACTGAGTGGATCAACGCCGAAGGCAAGATCGAGCTCCGCGATGCGGCCTCGGATCTTGGCGGCACCATGCGCTTGGGTGGCCAGGTTTGCCATTTGAAGTCAGGCAGCAAAGCCCGCGAAGCCTATGGGGCTGACGAGATCGTCGAGCGTCATCGTCACCGCTTCGAGGTCAATAACCAGTTCATCGATGAGCTGGAAACGGCAGGCCTGGTGATTTCCGGCAAGAGCGTCGATCAGTCTCTGGTGGAGATGGTCGAGCTGGCCGATCACCCCTGGTACGTGGCGTGTCAGTTCCATCCAGAGTTCACGTCCACCCCGCGTGATGGTCACCCGCTCTTCTCGGGCTTCGTCAATGCCGCGTTAGAGCACAAAACGGCACGGACCCGTGCCCACGCCGCACCTCAGGAATAAAGGGGGAAGCATGTCTTCTCAGTCTCCATTCCCAGAGCATCACATCCACGTTGCCGGCTTAACCGCCGGCAATTCTTTGCCACTCATGCTGCTGGGCGGTATGAACGTACTGGAGTCGGCGGAGCTGGCCGATGAAGTCGCACAGGCTTATGTGAATGTGACGCAAAAGCTGGGCATGCCGTATGTGTTCAAGGCCAGTTTTGATAAAGCGAACCGCAGTTCGATCCACTCCTACCGCGGGCCTGGGCTGGAAAAAGGCCTGCAAATCCTGGCCGATATCAAGGCCCGCCATGACGTGCCCATCATCACCGACGTGCACGAGCCGTGGCAGGCAGCGCCTGCGGCGGAAGTCGCCGACATCATCCAACTGCCGGCCTTTTTGGCGCGCCAAACCGATCTCGTCGTAGCAATGGCGAAAACCGGTGCGGCGATCAACATCAAAAAGCCGCAGTTTCTGGCCCCGCACGAAATGCGCCATATCCTCACCAAGTTTCAGGAAGCGGGCAACGACCGCCTGATGCTATGTGAACGCGGCACCAGTTTTGGCTACAACAACCTCGTCGTGGACATGCTGGGCTTTGGCGACATGAAGCAGACCGGTTACCCGGTGTTCTTCGATGTCACCCATGCTCTGCAGCGTCCGGGTGGCCGGGCGGACAGCGCCGATGGCCGCCGTGCCCAGGTTGCCGAGCTTGCTCGCGCGGGTGTGGCAGTGGGCTTGGCCGGGCTGTTTTTGGAAGCTCATCCAGACCCCGATAACGCCAAGTGCGATGGCCCCTGCGCACTGCCACTGGACCAGCTCGAGCCGTTTCTGACCCAACTGTCACAGCTGGACGCACTGGTCAAAGGCTTCGACCCCTTGACCATCCGTTAATCGCGGCGGATATCCGTGGTATACATTGGACCTCTCATCGATTAGACCGACAACCAAAGGACACTGTCATGACCAAAATTGTTGAAATCAGTGCGCTGGAAGTGCTCGATTCGCGCGGTAACCCGACCGTTCAAGCCACCGTACGTTTGGAAAGCGGTGCCGTCGGCGTTGCCTGTGCCCCCAGCGGTGCCTCCACGGGCTCCCGCGAAGCACTCGAACTGCGTGATGGCGACAAGGCGCGCTACCTCGGTAAAGGCGTTTTAAAAGCCGTCGAGGCCGTGAATGGCAAGATTCGTGATGCGTTGTTGGGCATGGATGCGCGGGACCAGCGCGGTTTGGACAATGCCATGCTGGAGTTGGATGGCACGGATAACAAGGCGACTCTGGGAGCCAATGCGATTCTGGCGGTGTCGCTCGCGGCAGCCAAGGCGGCGGCCAATGCTAAAGGCGTGCCACTGTATGCCCATATCGCCGAGCTTTACGGCCAGCCCGGCCAGTACAGCATGCCGGTCCCGATGATGAACATTCTGAACGGCGGCGAGCACGCGGACAACAACGTGGACATTCAGGAGTTCATGGTGCAGCCGGTTGGCGCTACGAACTTCCGTGAAGGTCTGCGTATGGGCGCAGAGATCTTCCACGCCCTCAAGAAAGTGCTCTCTGCCAAAGGGCTGTCTACCTCGGTGGGTGATGAAGGCGGTTTTGCGCCAAACCTGGCATCCAACGCCGACGCGCTGGCGGTCATCAAGCAAGCCGTTGCCGATGCGGGTTACACGTTGGGGAGCGATGTCACCTTGGCCTTGGACTGTGCTTCCTCCGAATTCTATAAAGACGGCCAGTACGACCTCTCTGGCGAAGGCAAGCGCTACGACGCCGAAGGTTTTGCGGACTACCTGGCGGGCCTGTGTGCCGACTACCCCATCGTGTCTATCGAAGACGGCATGGACGAGTCCGACTGGGCCGGTTGGAAAGCCTTGACCGACAAGCTGGGCGACAAGGTGCAGCTGGTGGGGGACGACCTGTTCGTCACCAATACCAACATCCTCAAGCGTGGCATTGACGAGCAGATCGGTAACTCGATTCTGATCAAGTTCAATCAGATTGGCTCGCTCTCCGAAACTCTCGACGCGATCAAAATGGCCCAAGATGCGGGCTTTACGGCGGTCATCTCCCACCGTAGTGGTGAAACCGAAGACACCACCATTGCCGATCTGGCCGTAGGCACCTGTGCGGGACAAATCAAGACCGGCTCGCTGTGTCGCTCTGACCGTGTCGCGAAGTACAACCGCCTGCTGGTGATCGAAGCCGAGCTGGGTGATGTGAGCTACCCCGGTTTGAAAGCCATCAAAGGCCAATAGGTCAAAAATATAGCGTTCGCGTGTAAGAGATCTCTCAAAAATTTGTAAGAGATCTCTTACAAATGCCGACGACATTCGCTCGGAACCGTGTAGGAAAAAGCGAATTTTTTCACTAATCTTAATTTAAGCCGTTGATATTTAAGATTTTTTTGTCTGAAGGGCGAGCCGGGGAGGCTCGCCCTTTGTATTTTCTGCTGGCTTGTGAAGTTAGCCTGTTCTGCCACAATGCACACAGGACAAGGGGAGGCAAGGATGCTTCAGGCAGGATGCAACGGGATGTAAGTAGGTGCGCCGGGTGACACAGTGATGTGAGCCCTGGCAAGGACGTCACCTAAGGAGGTTGACACAGGGAGTGGTCAGAGGAAGTGCTTGGAGCGGGCGGCCTACGGGCCGCCTTTTTTTGTGCAGGCCATTTACGCAATCATGAATGTCTTCCATCCGACCACAAAAAAACCAGCGTAAACGCTGGTTTTTTTGTGGTGTGCTAACACTCTGCGCTCAACGCTCGAGTTTTTCCAGCTTACCCGTTTTGCCATCCCACTCTTCTGCATCGGGCAGAGGGTCTTTCTTCTCGGCAATATTGGGCCATACTTCGGCCAGCTCCGCGTTGATCTCGATGAAAGGCTCCTGGCCATCGGGCAGCTCATCCTCAGAGAATATCGCCTCAGCAGGACACTCTGGCTCACACAGCGCGCAGTCAATGCACTCGTCTGGGTGAATGACCAGGAAGTTGGGGCCTTCGTAGAAGCAGTCGACCGGGCAAACTTCCACACAGTCGGTGTATTTGCATTGGATGCAGTTCTCGGTAACGACAAACGTCATCTTGCTATCCCTCTTGCGAGACCGAGAAGCCTCCCGGTCGTGGTCAATCGTGAATGGTTATAAATCAGCGATTTTTTATAAGGTAAAAAAGTATGGGCGACATTCTAGTGGTGCCCATACCCGGCGGCAAGCGCTCGCGCTCATCTGTTGATGCGATTACTGCCGCTCATTATATCCATTGTCTATAGCAGCTCTCGCCACTGATACAACAGGGCCAGCGCTTCGCGAGGCGACAAGTCGTCGATATCCGCCTTGCCGAGCGCTTCTACCACCGGGTGCGGGACGCTGGCGAACAGGTCGTTTTGCTGCGGTATCGCAGGGCTCGCTGAGGGCCGCTGCTGCTCGTCGACATCCCGCTGCTCGAGCATCATCAGCTTTTCCCGAGCGCGACGAATCACCGGAGCCGGGACCCCGGCGAGTTGGGCGACCTGTAAGCCATAACTCTGGCTGGCGGGGCCCGCCTCGATACGGTGCATGAACACGATGCCATCGCCGTGTTCCGTTGCCGTCAAATGAATATTGGCGACGCCCTCCGCCTGCTCAGGCAGTGCCGTCATTTCAAAATAGTGCGTGGCAAACAGCGTGAGCGCCCGGGCGTTGGCGAGATGCTCGGCGCTCGCCCAGGCCAAGGAGAGCCCGTCGAAGGTGCTGGTGCCGCGGCCAATCTCATCCATCAGGACTAGGCTGTGCTCGGTGGCATTATGCAGGATATTGGCGGTTTCGGTCATTTCCACCATGAAGGTCGAGCGTCCCCCGGCGAGATCATCCGACGAGCCAATCCGGGTAAAGATGCGATCGACCGGACCGATCTCAGCGGCATCGGCAGGCACGAAGCTGCCGCTATGGGCCAGCAGTGCAATCAGCGCCGTCTGGCGCATGTAAGTCGATTTACCGCCCATATTGGGGCCGGTAATGATCAGCATGTGCTGCTCTGGGGTGAGCAGTACGTCGTTGGGCACGAACGGCTTATCGCTGACCTGCTCTACGACGGGGTGACGGCCCGCCGTAATCGTGATGCCGGTGCTGTCGACCAACTGCGGGCGCACCCAGTTGAGCGCATCGGCGCGCTCGGCGAAGGCGCACAGCACGTCTAACTCTGCGAGCGCTCGGGAAGTGTTTTGTAGCTCGTGCAACTGGGCATTGAGGTCAGCCAGCAGCTGATCGTAAAGCCATTTTTCTCGAGTGAGCGCGCGCGACTTGGCAGAAAGCGCTTTGTCCTCGAACTCCTTGAGTTCTGGAATGATGAAGCGTTCGGCGTTTTTCAGCGTTTGACGACGGATATAGTCGGCGGGCGCCTGCTGTGCCTGGGCGCGGGGCAGCTCGATGAAGTAGCCGTGCACGCGGTTATACCCGACTTTGAGGTTGGCGAGCCCGGTACGCTCACGCTCTCGCAGCTCCAGTTGTACGAGGTAGTCGCCCGCGTTTTCGGCCATGCCTCGGTGCTCGTCCAGCTCGGCATCGAAGCCGTCGGCGATGACGCCGCCATCCCGAATCACCACGGGCGGGTTGTCGACCAGCGCGCGTGCTAGCGTATCGGCCAGCTCGGGGTAGGGGCGAATGTGTGGCTTGAGGCTATCCAGGGCACTGCCGCTGTCGATATCGGCCAGCAGCGCTTCCAGCGTGGGCAGCGTGGCGAGCGCATCTCTCAACCGTGCGAGATCTCGCGGTCGGGCGCTATAAAGAGCGACACGGGCGAGTATGCGTTCCACATCGCCCACATCGATTAATGTTTCCCGCAAGCTCATATAAGCGGCATCGATGGAGAGCAGGGCAACGCCGGCTTGGCGGCCTTCGACGATCTCTCGCTGACGCAACGGGCGATTCAGCCAGCGTTTTAAAAGCCGTGACCCCATGGCGGTCGTGCAGGTGTCGAGCACGCTGGCCAGGGTGTTGTCACTGCTGCCCCCCAGATTGATGTCGATCTCCAGGTTGCGGCGGCTGGCGGCGTCGATCACCACGGCATCATCGCGGTTCTCTACGCTGATGGCCGTCACGTGGGGCAGGCGCGAGCGCTGGGTGTCGCGGGCATAGTCGATCAAGACACCGGCCGCGATCAGCGCCGTGGAGAGGTGCGCGCAGCCAAAGCCACGCAGATCGCTGACCTCGAACTGGTCACACAGGCTGCGGGTGGCGCTCTCCAGATCGAATAGCCACTCCCCCTGTCGGCGTAGGCTGCGCTTTTGCGACCACACATCGGGCAGCGTCAGGCTTTCGGGGACCAACAGCTCTGCCGGAGAGAGCCGGGTCAACTCGGCGAGCATTTCCGCTTCGCTCTCGACTTCCAGCACGTTGAAGCGACCGCTGGAGAGCTCCAGCCACGCCACCCCCCAGCCCGCCTTGCCGGGGGCAACGGCCACTAGAACGTTATCTCGCCGTGCATCGAGCAGGGCTTCGTCGTGCAGCGTGCCGGGTGTCACGATACGCACGACCTGGCGCTCGACGGGCCCTTTGCTGGTGGCCGGGTCGCCGATTTGCTCGCATATTGCGACCGATTCGCCCCCAGCCACCAAGCGCGCCAAATACCCCTCGGCGCTGTGGTAAGGCACTCCCGCCATGGGGATGGGCTTGCCCCCCGATTGGCCGCGTTGCGTCAGCGTAATATCCAGCAGCGCGGCGGCGCGTTTTGCGTCGTCGAAAAATAGTTCGTAAAAATCCCCCATGCGGTAAAACAGCAGTACCTCGGGGTGCTCGCGCTTGATCTTAAGGTATTGCGCCATCATTGGCGTATGGGCGGGGCTGGCCTGTGACATGGGCGTCCTGATTGAGCGTGGCGCAAGCGATTGGCTTGCGGCATGTTCGTTGGGCAATTTCGTTGAGAAAGCTAAACGCAGTATTCTACGCTACCCTAAGGTCCTACATGAAGGAGTCACCATGGCCCCCAGCGTTTCAAGCCTCAAGAACCTCGATCTATCGCTGCTTGCCCAGCGCCTGGGGCGGCAATGTCTTCAACTGGGCATGGAAGTGACCACCGCGGAGTCCTGCACCGGTGGCGGCATCGCCAGCGCCATTACCTCGGTGGCCGGCAGCTCGGCTTATTTTACGGCCGGTTACGTCACCTACTCCAACGCCGCGAAAACGCGCCTGCTAGGCGTCGAGCAAGCGACGCTCGATGCCCACGGCGCGGTCAGCGAGCCGGTGGTGAAGCGCATGGTGGCCGGTGCTTGTCGTGAGAGCGGTGCCGATGTGGCCGTGGCGGTGAGTGGCGTCGCCGGACCCGATGGCGGCAGCGATGACAAGCCGGTCGGCACCGTATGGATCGCTTGGGGCGGTGCCGAACAGCAAGAAGCCGAGTGTTTCCATTTTCCTGGCGACCGCCAAGCGGTGCGTGAGCAGGCGGTGCGCGAAGCACTGGCAGGGCTGGTGGCTCGGTTGAGCGCCCAAGCGCAGAAGAAATAATCGTTAAAGTAGCCGTTGAGGATTTGTTTAGCCGCGAATCTTTGGCATACTACTGGCTAATTATACAGCTTGTTATGAGGAATCTCTGCATGGCTCAGGAAGACAACCGCACCAAAGCGCTCAATGCCGCACTCAGTCAAATTGACCGCCAGTTTGGCAAAGGAACCGTCATGCGCCTCGGCGATGCGCCACGCGTCGTGATGCCGTCTGTCTCCACCGGTTCTCTGGGGCTGGATATTGCGCTGGGAATTGGTGGTTTGCCGTTTGGTCGCGTCGTCGAAATCTTTGGTCCAGAGTCGTCGGGTAAAACGACCCTGACGCTGTCGGTCATCGCCCAGGCGCAAAAGCAGGGCAAAGTGTGTGCTTTCGTGGATGCCGAGCACGCGCTCGACCCTAGCTACGCCGAGAAACTGGGCGTCAACCTGGACGACCTGCTGGTCTCTCAGCCGGACACGGGTGAGCAAGCGCTGGAGATTACCGACATGCTGGTGCGCTCCGGCGGTGTCGATGTGATCATCATCGACTCCGTGGCGGCGCTAACCCCGCGTGCCGAGATCGAAGGCGAAATGGGCGACTCCCACGTCGGTCTGCAGGCGCGTTTGATGTCCCAGGCGCTGCGTAAAATCACCGGTAACATCAAAAACGCCAACTGCTTGGTGGTCTTCATCAATCAGATTCGTATGAAAATCGGCGTGATGTTCGGCAGCCCCGAGACCACGACCGGCGGTAACGCGCTGAAGTTCTACTCCAGCGTTCGCTTGGATATTCGCCGCACCGGTTCGGTGAAGGCGGGAGACGAAGTCACCGGTAACGAAACCCGCGTGAAAGTAGTGAAGAACAAGGTGGCGCCGCCGTTCCGTCAGGCCGAGTTCCAAATCCTGTACGGCAAAGGTATTTACCACGCCGGCGAGGTCATCGATCTTGGCGTGCAGTGCAACTTGGTCGATAAAGCGGGCGCTTGGTATAGCTACAAAGGCAACAAGATCGGTCAAGGCAAAGCCAATGCGGCCCAGTACTTGGAAGAGCATCCCGAGATCATGAACGAGATCGAGACTCAAATCCGTGAACAGCTCCTCGCCAAGGCCGAGCCGAAGAAAGAAGAAGCGCCCGCCGCGGATGTGGCCGCCGATGGCGACGACGATCTGCTCTAAACGGCCATTCCCGTTGGCGTGGAAAAGAGGAGGGTGCCATGTTCCCCTCTAATGCAGATGCCTCGCCACGGGACGTGGCTATTCAACTGCTGGCTCGACGCGAGTACTCGCGCGTCGAGCTGGCGCGTAAACTTCAGCAAAAATCCTTCGACGGCGTTGAAATCGAGGCCTGCCTCGATGCGCTGGCCGAACAGTCGCTTCAATCGGATGCGCGCTTTGCCGAGAGCTTCGTCCGTTCGCGAATTGCCCGTGGGCAGGGCGTGATCCGCATCAAGGGCGAACTTCGTCAGCGAGGTATCGATCAGGAAACGCTGACGGCTGCGCTAGCGGCCGTCGAGGAGCGAGAAGCCGTCGATTGGTTCGAGCTGGCCAAAGAGACCCTAGCAAGACGTTACGACTCCCCCGGCGATACACCCAAAGAGCGCGCCAAGCGCGAACGTTTTCTGGCGACACGTGGCTTTGACTTCGAGCAAATCCGCTACGCGCTTTCCTGCCTATAATACGCCCTTTGGAACCGCTCGTTTTAGGTTCTGCCACTAACTGCGGCTTTAGTCGTTTGACAACTGCGTTATAATGGATCCTTTGCGACCCCAGCGGGTGGCGGCGACAGCGCCCTGGGGCATCACGCTTTCTTGTTACGGATACCCTATGAAAAGCGCAGAGATCAGACAGGCCTTCCTATCGTTTTTTGAAGAGCACGGCCACACGGCAGTGCCGTCTAGCTCGCTGGTGCCGGGCAACGACCCGACGCTGCTGTTCACCAATGCGGGCATGGTGCCTTTCAAAGATGTGTTTTTGGGTCGTGACCCTCGCCCCTACGTGCGTGCCACCTCTGCTCAGCGCTGTGTGCGTGCCGGCGGCAAACACAATGACTTGGACAACGTAGGTTACACTGCGCGCCACCACACCTTCTTCGAGATGCTGGGCAACTTCAGCTTTGGTGATTACTTCAAGCGTGACGCCATTCGCTTTGCCTGGACATTCCTGACCGAAACCCTGGGGTTACCCAAAGAG
This sequence comes from Halomonas sp. BL6, assembly GCF_006228115.1. Classification (NCBI taxonomy): domain Bacteria; kingdom Pseudomonadati; phylum Pseudomonadota; class Gammaproteobacteria; order Oceanospirillales; family Halomonadaceae; genus Halomonas; species Halomonas sp. BL6. Next base: position 133,858 of record NZ_VDGL01000001.1, read on the forward strand.
AAACTCTGGGTCACCGTACATATCAGCGACGACGAAGCCGAGCGCATCTGGAAAGATGAGATCGGTATCGACCCCGAGCGTTTCTCCAAGCTGGACGAGGACAACTTCTGGCAAATGGGCGACACCGGTCCCTGTGGCCCCAGCTCAGAGATTTTCTTCGATCACGGCCCGGAGGTGTGGGGTGGCCCGCCTGGAAGTCCTGAAGAGGATGGTGATCGCTACATCGAGATCTGGAACCTCGTCTTCATGCAGTTCGAGCGCGATGCCCAAGGCACCCTCAACCCACTGCCGAAGCCCTCTATCGATACCGGCATGGGGCTGGAGCGTGTAGCGGCTGTCATGCAGGGCGTGCACTCCAACTACGAAATCGATCTGTTCCAGAATTTGCTCAAGGCGGCAGCAGACGCCACGGGACATGGCGATACCACCACGCCCTCGCTACGCGTCATCGCCGACCACATTCGCTCCTGCGCCTTCTTGATCGTCGATGGCGTGCTACCTTCCAACGAAGGTCGTGGCTATGTACTGCGCCGGATCATTCGTCGGGCGATTCGTCATGGCCACAAGCTGGGCGCGTCCGAGCCGTTCTTCCATAAGTTGGTGAGCGCTCTGGATGACGAAATGGGTGATGCCTACCCCGAGCTGCGCGATGCCAGCGAGCAGATCGCCCGCGTACTGCTGAAAGAGGAAGAGCAGTTTGCGCGGACGCTGGATCACGGTATGGGCTTGCTGAACGCGGCGCTCGAAGAGCTGCAAGGTGACGTGCTGCCCGGCGAAACCGTGTTCAAACTCTACGACACCTACGGCTTCCCGTTCGATTTGACTGCTGACGTGTGCCGAGAGCGTGAGGTGACACTGGATGAAGCCGGTTTCCAGCGTGAACTCGAAGCTCAACGCGAACGCGCTCGTGCCGCCAGCCAGTTTGGCGCGGATTACACGGTCTCTATCGAACTGGACGGCGAAACCCAGTTTACCGGCTACGAGCGGCTGGAAGACCAAGCCACCGTAACCGCCATCGTAGACAGCGAAGGCAACGCGCTGGCGGCTTTGGAAGCCGGTCAAAAAGGCACCGTAGTGCTCGATCGTACGCCATTCTATGGGGAGTCCGGCGGACAGGTGGGCGATACTGGCTACTTGCACGTCGATGGTGGTCGTTTTCAGGTGAACGATACCCAGAAGCAGAGTGGCCACCACCTTCACCAGGGGGTAATGGTCGAAGGGAGTCTGAGTGTCGGCGCCAACGTGCGCGGTGAAGTCGATGCCAGTCTGCGTGGCGCGACCATTCGTAACCACTCCGCGACCCACCTGCTGCACAAAGCACTGCGAATGGTGTTGGGGGATCACGTGCAGCAGAAGGGCTCGTTGGTCAACGCAGAGCGTCTGCGTTTTGACTTTAGCCACTTCGAACCGATGACCGCAGAGCAGCTTGCTGAGGTCGAGCGCATCGTCAACGAGCAAATCTTGGCCAACGCGCCGACCAAAATCGAGCAGATGAGCCTCGCCGATGCCAAGGCCAAAGGCGCGGCAGCACTGTTCGAAGCCAAATACGCTGATAACGTGCGCGTATTGACCATCGGTGCCGATGACTTCTCCATCGAGCTTTGCGGCGGTACCCATGTCAAGCGCAGTGGCGACATTGGCTGCTGCCACGTCGTCAGCGAAGTGGGCATTGCTTCTGGTGTTCGCCGTATCGAAGCGATCACCGGTGAAAACGCCTTGGCCTACTTCCGCGAACAGGAAGCGCGCGTGCAGCGCCTGGGCGAGCGTCTGAAAACCAAGCCTGAACAGGTGGAAGCCCGTGTCGAATCGCTGGTGGAGCGCAACCGCAGCCTGGAAAAAGAGCTCGAGCAGCTCAAAGCGAAGCTGGCGAGCGCGGCGGGCAGTGACATGCTCAGCCAAGTGCAAGATGTAGGCGGCGTGAAGCTGCTGGTCACCGAACTAGAAGGGGTCTCCGGTAAAGACCTGCGCGGCGTGCTGGATCAGTTGAAGAACAAGCTGGGCTCTGGCGTCATCCTGCTAGGCACGGCCGACAAAGCGGCTGGCAAGGTCAGTCTGATTGCCGGGGTGACCGGCGACTTGACCGATCGGGTCAAGGCGGGCGAGCTGGTCAACCATGTGGCTTCCCAGGTAGGCGGTAAAGGGGGCGGTCGCCCTGACATGGCACAGGCAGGCGGCAGTCAGCCAGAGGCGCTACCGGGCGCGTTGAACAGTGTCCCGGCTTGGTTGGAAAACACGCTTCGCTAAATAGAGAGGCCGGTGGCATTATTTGCTACCGGCCTTTTTGCTAGTTAGGAAAGTTGGCAACAATAATATTCACCCTCCATTCCCGAACGTAAAGGAAAAACGGCATATGGCACTATACGTACAGAAGTTCGGCGGCACCTCGGTGGGCTCTGTCGACCGTATCAAGGCCGTGGCGGAAAAAGTGAAAGGCTTTCGCGACCAGGGACACCAGGTCGTGGTCGTCGTTTCCGCGATGAGCGGCGAAACGAACCGCCTGACCGAGATGGCCCATGCGCTGAACGAAGAGCCCGCACCGCGTGAGATGGACATGCTGCTCTCCACCGGTGAGCAAGTCACTATCTCCTTGCTGGCCATGGCGTTACAGCAAATTGGCGTTCCGGCGACCTCGCACACCGGTGCACAGGTAGGGATCTTGACCGACAGCGCCTACACCAAAGCGCGTATCCAGCGCATCGAAACCGACGACCTGAAATCTGATCTGGACGAAGGTAAGGTCGTGGTCGTGGCCGGTTTCCAAGGCGTCGACGAAGACGGCAACATTACTACCTTGGGTCGTGGCGGCTCGGACACCACCGGCGTGGCCCTGGCAGCGGCTCTGGGCGCTGATGAGTGCCAAATCTATACCGATGTGGACGGTGTCTACACCACCGACCCGCGCGTCTGCTCCAAAGCGCAGCGCCTGGAGAGCATCACCGTCGAAGAGATGCTCGAGCTTGCCAGTTTGGGCTCTAAAGTACTGCAAATTCGTGCTGTTGAATTCGCTGGTAAGTACAACGTACCGCTGCGGGTACTGTCGAGTTTCGAAGACGGCCCGGGCACCCTGATTGTCGCTGACTCTGACCAAGACGAGGATTCTATGGAAGAACCGCTAATCTCCGGTATCGCGTTTACCAAGAACGAAGCCAAACTGACGCTACTGAACACGCCAGACGTTCCGGGCGTAGCATCGCGCATTTTGGGTCCGATTGCCGACGCCAACATCGAAGTCGATATGATCGTTCAAAATGTGGCGCCAGCGGGGGACTACACCGACTTCACCTTTACCGTGGCGAAGGGTGACTACAAGGCCACCAAAAAGCTGTTAGAAGAGACCGTTATTCCTGACCTGGGTGGCGGCGAACTGCGTGGCGACGACAACATCGCCAAAGTTTCTCTGGTGGGCGTTGGTATGCGCTCTCATGCCGGTGTCGCCTCTAAAATGTTCCGCGTATTGGCCGATGAAAACGTCAATATCCGTATGGTCTCCACGTCCGAAATCAAGATTTCTGTCGTGATTGACGAAAAACATATGGAACTTGCGGTCAATGCCTTACACAAAGCATTTGGCCTTGATAAATCCGATATCGAATCTGAATAACAATTGTGTCCTAAACCTTCTACGCTGAAAGTACTTGCTGCCCTGTGGTGGTGAGCTTTCTTTCAACGGGAGGTTAAGGTGTCATAGGGGCCAAAGCCATTGGTGGCAGGGGTCACCATGTCGCATAATGGCATGGTGACGCCACTGGCGGACACATCCCGTTGTATAAAACGTCTGAGAAGGAGATCAGCCATGCTCATCCTAACCCGCCGCGTTGGCGAAACGCTGATGATTGGTGATGAAATCACCGTCACAGTGTTAGGTGTGAAAGGTAATCAAGTACGCATTGGTGTAAACGCACCGAAAGATGTCGCGGTTCACCGCGAAGAGATCTACCAGCGTATTCAGCGTGAACGTAATAGCGAAAGCGAAGCAGAGTAAATGGCCGCCTGTGTCACGCTCAATAGAGGGCGTTTAAGCGGTAATATCAGGTCGGCGCGAAAAAAATCGGAATAGGACTGGACACCAGTCATCATAATCGGTAACATTCGCGCCGTGCTGTTGAGGAGAGGTGGCCGAGTGGCTGAAGGCGCTCCCCTGCTAAGGGAGTATAGGGTTTATAGCCCTATCGAGGGTTCGAATCCCTCTCTCTCCGCCAACCGCATCTAGTAACATCGCAATTGGATAGGCGCCCGTAGCTCAGCTGGATAGAGTACCTGACTACGAATCAGGTGGTCGGAGGTTCGAATCCTCCCGGGCGCGCCAAGTTGCAAAGGTAAGTGTTTGATGTTACAGTGTTTTCATTGTTTGACGAGTTCGACAATGACTGAAAAGCGCCCGTAGCTCAGCTGGATAGAGTACCTGACTACGAATCAGGTGGTCGGAGGTTCGAATCCTCCCGGGCGCGCCAGATTCCAAAACCCGCTCTCATAGGAGAGCGGGTTTTCTGTTTTCTAGCCTGACTATCGTGGCTCGCGCGGTAGTCTTGCGATCGTGTAAAGCGCCCCCGCATCCTTGCGGAAGGGCGCTTTTTTTTGGCCCGTAAAACGCCAGGGGAAGAGTGTCGGGTAGCGAAAGCTGGCGATGGTCCTTGATGGCCTTAGGCGGGTTCGCAGGCGTTGAGCGCGCTCGTGCTAGGGGTAAGGCTGCCCAGAAGTGTGTCCAAGTCGGTCAGGCGCTTCAAGCGTTGAAAATGCTGGTTGGCTTCGGCGTTGCCCTGACGCATCTGGGCAAGCCACTGCTTCACCAGGGAGACCACCACGCGGTCAGGAAGATGTTGGCGCTGCAGCGCGGCGTACTCTTGCAGCACGCTGGCGCGCATTGTCCAAGTGGTGTCCGCCAAGCGTTCGCCGGTTTGCTGCCAGTGGCGAATGCGAGGGGCCAGCCAGGGGTCGGCGAGGGCGCTGCGTCCTAGCATGACGTCGCAGCAGCCCGAGAGCGTGCGCGCTTTCCAGTAATCCTCGAGTGTCCAGATATCGCCATTGGCCACCACGGGGATGGAAACGTGGCGGCGCACTTTGCCGATCCACTCCCAGTGAGCGGGAGGGCGGTATCCCTCGTCTCGCGTCCGCCCGTGGACGACCAGTCGCGCCGCGCCGCCCGACTCGGTGGCCTGCGCACACGCCACCGCCAAGCGCCGATTGGCAAACCCCAGGCGAATTTTTGCCGTCACCGGTATCTCTCCGTCTAACGCCTCGGCCACCGCTTTCACGGCGCGGTAGACGCGCTCGGGCTGGCGCAACAGCGACGCGCCGCCATCGTGGCGGTTGACGAGCTTGGCCGGGCAGCCAAAATTGAGATCGATACTGATGGCGCCCAGCGCCAGCGCTTGGCGGGCATTCTCCGCCAAAGCCTGTGGGTCGGCGCCTAGCAACTGCAGGTGCACCGGCACGCCGCTGGGCGTGGCGACGGGGCGTTGCTGTAATTCGGGGCAGTGTTTATAAAACACACGTGGGGGGAGGCGCGTGTCGACGACGCGGACGAACTCGGTGACCGACCAGTCAAAGCCGGCCTGCCGAGTGAGTAGGTCTCGAGTGAGCGCATCGATGACGCCCTCCATCGGTGCGAGACCGATCTTACCTTTATGTAGTAAATTAACAACCATGACTTCCACTATGGCGCGATTGCATTCTATCCTGGATGTGGCAGGTTAGTGTATTACCCTTATTGCGCCAAGCGCCGTTGGAGGCGTTTGGTGTGCCAATAACCCTGTAAAATAAGGAGAGCACGCTATGCAAGGGTCGGAGTTGCTCCAAGAGGGGCTTGCTCTAATGGGCCTGGGTATGGGCTTTGTTTTTGTTTTTCTTACTATTTTGGTCATAAGTGTCACGCTGATGTCGAAGCTGATCGACCGTTATCAGCCTGCCCCTGTGGCGGCGCCAGCGGACCGAAAAAGTGGAAAAACACCCGCCAAACACGGCCAAAACGACGAAGTCGTCGCGGTGATTAGTGCTGCGGTGCATCGTTATCGTTCGTCTCGCCGCCAGTAAGCGGCACGTGCCAGCGTGTCCATTTCGCTCCTGATGCATTTTTTTTGTTAAATTTACTACAAATTCATAACGCCAAACTGTGAGCCATGACCATGAATGAAATAAAACGTCCTCTGGGAATCACCGATGTGGTGCTGCGCGATGCGCATCAATCCCTGTTTGCCACGCGCTTGCGCTTGGACGACATGCTGCCCATTGCCGAAAAGTTGGATAAAGTCGGGTACTGGTCGCTGGAAACCTGGGGCGGTGCCACCTTCGATGCGTGTATCCGTTACTTAGGGGAAGACCCGTGGGAGCGTATTCGCGCCCTTAAAGAGGCGATGCCCAACACGCCCCAGGCGATGCTGCTGCGCGGCCAAAACCTGCTGGGCTACCGCCACTACGCTGACGATGTTGTCGATAAGTTTGTTGAGCGCGCCAAGACCAATGGTGTCGATGTGTTCCGCGTATTTGATGCCATGAACGACCCGCGCAATTTAGAGCGCGCTATTAAGGCAGTGCGTCAGGTGGGCGGCCATGCGCAGGGTACCATTTCTTACACGGTGAGCCCGGTACATACCCTGGATAGCTGGGTAGATCTTGCCAAGACCATTGCCGCAATGGGGGCAGATTCGCTGGCTATCAAGGATATGGCGGGGCTGCTCACGCCGTACACGGCGTATGACTTGGTCACGCGTCTTAAAAAAGAGCTCTCCATTCCCGTCCACTTGCACTGTCACGCGACGACCGGCTTATCGACCTCGACCATTTTGAAAGCGGTCGAGGCAGGGGTCGATAACGTCGATACCGCCATCTCCTCCATGTCGATGACCTACGGCCACAGCCCGACGGAGTCCGTGGTGGCCATGTTGAAAGATACCGACCGCGACACCGGCTTGGACCTGGAGCTGCTGGAAGACATCGCTGGCTACTTTCGCGAAGTGCGTAAAAAATACGCCGCCTTCGAAGGCTCGCTGCGCGGTATCGATTCGCGCATTTTGGTGGCCCAGGTGCCCGGCGGCATGCTCACCAACATGGAGAGCCAGTTGAAAGAGCAGGGCGCTGGCGACAAGCTGGATGACGTACTGAGTGAAATCCCCCGCGTTCGTGAAGACCTCGGGTTCATTCCGCTGGTGACCCCTACGTCACAAATCGTGGGCACCCAAGCGGTCATGAACGTCATGATGGGCGAGCGCTACAAGTCGATCTCCAAAGAGGTGCAGGCGCTGCTGAAAGGGGAGTACGGCGCTGCTCCGGCACCCTTCAATGCCGAATTGCAAAAGCGTGTGCTGGAGGGTGGCGAGCCAATTACCTGCCGCCCGGCAGACAACCTCTCCCCGGAAATGGACAAGCTTGCCGCCGAGCTGAAAGAGAAAGCTAGCGCCGAGGGCATTCGCCTTGCCGAGGGCGAGCGGGAAGTGGATGACGTGCTGACCTATGCGCTGTTCCCGCAGATTGGTTTGAAATTCCTCAAGAACCGCGACAACAAAGATGCTTTCGAGCCTGCGCCCCAAGCCGCTCAAGCGTCGACACCGGCCAAAGCAGACGCCGCTCCTGCCGCCGCACCGAGCGCTGGCGGTGGCCCGGAAACCTATACCGTGAAGCTCAACGGCAAGGCGTACGTGGTCGAGGTGTCAGAGGGTGGCGAGATCGGCAATATTGAGGAGCAGCCCGCCGCACAGCCTGAGGCTGACACCCCTGCGTCTAGCGGTGTCAGCATCGACGCACCGCTGGCGGGTAACATCTTCAAAGTGAACGTGCGTCCAGGTGATCAAGTGGCCGAAGGCGACGTCGTGATCATTCTCGAAGCCATGAAGATGGAAACCGAAGTGCGTGCCAGCAGCGCCGGTACGGTATCGAAAGTCAACGTCAATGAAGGCGATAGCGTTGCCGTTGGCGATGCGCTGATCGAGCTTTAAGGGCCTCTCGGAATGGATAAACTAATCACTTTATGGGAAGGCTCTGGGCTTTATAACCTAGAGCTTGGCCAAGCGGTGATGATCCTTGTAGGGCTTGGGTTGCTCTACTTGGCGATTCACAAGAAGTTCGAGCCGTTGCTGCTCGTACCGATTGGGTTTGGTGGCATTCTCGCCAACATTCCCGAGGCGGGCCTTGCGATTTCGGCGCTGGATCAAGCGATCGAAGTCGCCAAGCCCGCCGTGCTTCAGCAAATGGCTACCGCGTTGGGAGCTACACTCGACCCCTTGGCCGGTGTCGAGGGCTGGCGGGACACCCTCAAGGCGATTGCCCACGATTCGGCGGCGCCGGATCAACTGCGCGCCGCGAAAGATATTGCGGTGAGCGTCGGCTACAGCGACGGCATGCTGTATAACTTCTACAAGGTTGCCATTGGCTCTGGTATCGCGCCGCTGCTGATCTTCATGGGCGTAGGGGCGATGACCGATTTCGGCCCGCTGCTGGCCAATCCGCGTACGCTGTTTTTAGGGGCGGCGGCGCAGTTCGGTATCTTTGCCACGCTGTTTGGGGCGGTGCTGCTGACCTCCATGGGCATCATGGATTTCTCGCTCAATCAGGCGGCAGCGATTGGTATTATCGGCGGGGCAGATGGCCCGACGTCGATCTACGTCTCCAGCGTGCTGGCACCTGAGTTACTAGGGGCGATTGCCGTCGCGGCGTATGCTTACATGGCCCTGGTGCCATTGATCCAACCGCCGATCATGCGCCTTCTGACCACTGAAAAAGAGCGCAAGATCACCATGACGCAGCTGCGTCCGGTCTCCAAGCTCGAAAAAGTGGTCTTCCCGCTGATGCTGTTGATTGCTGTGGCGCTGTTTCTGCCGGATGCAGCACCACTACTGGGCATGTTCTGTTTCGGTAACCTGATGCGCGAGTGTGGCGTAGTGGAGCGTCTTTCCGATACGGCGCAAAATGCGCTGATCAATATCGTGACGATCATTCTCGGCCTGTCGGTGGGGTCTAAGCTAATGGCCGATAGCTTCCTAGCGTTCGAAACCCTAGGGATTCTGGGGCTGGGAATCGTGGCCTTCGGCATTGGGACTGCTGCCGGGGTGTTGATGGCCAAGCTAATGAACGTGGTTAGCAAAATGCCCATCAACCCGTTGATTGGGGCGGCAGGGGTGTCGGCCGTGCCGATGGCCGCGCGCGTGGCGAATAAAGTCGGACTGGAAGCGAACCCGCACAACTTCCTGCTGATGCACGCCATGGGGCCCAACGTGGCCGGGGTGATCGGCTCGGCGGTCGCCGCTGGTGTGATGATCAAGTACCTAGGCTAAGCGGCCGTTAGAGCGCTGCCCATCTGAAACGTGGCTTATCGAGCAGGGCTCGTGTAAGCCGCGTTTTTTCATGCCCGCCGCGGTTCGACGGCGGTTTTGAGGCGGTTTTCTAGGCCGCTGATATCCAACTCGACATCCCGCGGCCAGCCGATGGTCAGGCGCACGCCGTCGCCATCGTAGTCTGCCTGCTGCACGGGCAGCGCCTGCTCGTCGCACCATGCGCGCGCTTGCGCTTCGTGGGCGAAGCTGACCTTCAACCGATAGCTGTCCCGCTCGATGACTTCCCGGGTGGGCAGCGTTTCCAAGCCGGCTTTGACGGCCTGAGCATAGGCGCGGGCCAGCCCGCCAGTGCCTAACTTGGTGCCGCCAAAGTAGCGAATCACCACGCAGCCGATTTCGCCGATCTGGCTGCCCTGAAGTGCCTGGAACATGGGGCGTCCGGCGGTGCCGCCCGGTTCGCCATCATCAGAAAAGCCAATATGGGTTTGCTCGCCAGGAGGGCCAGCAATGAAGGCCGTACAGTGATGGCTAGCGTTTGGGTGAGCAGCTTTGGCCGCTTGAAGCAGCGTGTCGAAAGCGTCAGGGGTGGGGGCATGGCACAGCCAAGCCAAAAATTGGCTTTTCTCGACGTCGATGTCGGCGGTGTGCCATATACCAAGGGCTAAATCAGGGACTCGAAAACGCAACGAGGGCTCCCGGCAGGGTGGGTGACCAATTAGTGATGCTGGGTTTCCGTGGTGTGTTGGGCCACGCCCATTACCATGCCCAGCACCTGAATGTCACAATTATGCAGGAATAGGTCCGGTATGGCTGCATCTTCCGGCCATAAATGGATGCCCAAGCGGCTAATGGAGAGCTGCTTAAGCGTCACTTCGCGCTGGTTGATCGTCGCAACGGCGGTCTCTTGATGGGCGTCGTGCTGGTGACGGTGAATGATGATGACATCGCCGTCGAAGAGATTGCAGTCGCGCATGCGGTCGCCGCGAATACGCAGGGCGTAGGTGTTGCGACGTGTGACGCGAGGGGATGTGCACGCTTGGCGCGCATGTGATGAGGCGCTGCGAGACGCTAGTGGGGTAGGCGTCGATGGCGCTACCGGTTGAGACAGCGTCTGAGAGGGTACGTAAGAAGGAACCTGAGACGTTACCCTAGAGGGTAGGCAGATCGTCATAGTGTGTTCTCCCATGCAGCGCCCGTTGTCGAGGCGTTTGATTGAGGCGATACCTGTTGTTTTATTCTGTGGTGTCTATTCATACAGTGTTTACAGTATAAGCCTGTTTTTGCATACAGTGCTAGTCCTGTCTTTTGCAGGACGCCTCCATGAGGTGCTTAAGCAAGCATTGGTTTGGGGCACGCTGCGACCCAAGACCGCAGAGCCCGACTGGCGGGGAAGGGCCTTTCCGTGTAGAGTTCGACCCAAAATCAATGCGCCTGGAGTGTCTTTTGAGCCTGTGCCTGCAAGCCCGACAATTGGCCTGTGAACGCGACGACCGTTGGCTGTTTGAAGGGCTCGATCTCGATATCCAATCGGGTGAGATCGTGCGCATCGAGGGCCCAAACGGCAGCGGCAAAACGACGCTGCTAAAAATACTCTCAGGGCAATTAACCGATTACCGTGGCGAGCTTTTCTGGAATGGCGCGCCCATGCGCCAAGCCCGTGAACATTTTCTCGCCAATTTGCTCTATTTAGGTCATGCCCCCGGTGTGAAGGCGGGTCTCTCGCCGCTGGAGAATTTAGCTTGGTATCAAGCGCTTAGCGGAGTGGTGGGCAGCGAGCCTGCACGGGAGGCAGCGCTGGCAGCCGTTGGACTTACCGGTTTCGAGGACGTGCCTGCCGGTCAGCTGTCTGCCGGGCAACAGCGGCGTGTGGCGCTGGCGCGTTTGACCCTCACTCAGCGTGCGCTGTGGGTGCTAGACGAGCCTTTCACTGCCATCGATCGTCAAGGGGTGGCGGCGCTGGAGGCGCAGTTGGTGGCCCATGCGCAGTCTGGCGGCTGTGTGTTGGTGACCACGCACCATGCGCTGGCCGAGTCACCCGTGCTCAGGCGTATTCAGCTGGGGTAAGAAGGAGACAGCGTTGCAACGTTCACACGCTCCATTAAGCCCCCCCGAGGTGGCCATGCATGCCCCCCAGGGCGGTCTGCTGGTGGCCATCAAGGCCACGCTCAAGCGCGACCTCACCCTGATGCTGCGCCGTCGTGGCGAGGTGCTCAATCCGCTGGTGTTCTTTGCACTGGTGATTACCCTATTCCCCATTGGGATTTCACCGGATCCAGCGCTGCTGGCAAGCATTGCGCCGGGGCTGTTATGGGTAGCTGCGCTGCTAGCCGCACTGCTCTCGCTGGATAGCCTGTTTCGCAGTGACTATGACGATGGCAGCCTTGAGCAATTACTACTGGCTCCCCAGCCGCTGGCGGCGCTGGGGTTGGCAAAAGTGGCGGTGCATTGGCTGCTGACCGGGCTGCCACTGGCGCTCATGGCGCCACTCTTGGGCATCATGCTGTCGCTTCCCGCAGGAAGCTACGCCGTGCTGTCGCTGTCGTTGGCGCTCGGTACGGCCAGCTTGAGTCTGATTGGCGCCATCGGGGCGGCATTGACGGTGGGGCTGGCGCGGGGCGGTGTGCTGCTCTCGCTGCTGGTGCTGCCGCTCTATATTCCAGTACTGATTTTCGGCGCAGGTGCCGTACAAGCCGCTATTTTTGGCGATGGAATGGCCGCTCATCTGGCGATTCTAGGGGCACTGCTGGCGCTAGCACTGATGCTGGCACCCTGGGCCATTGCGGCATCGCTGCGCATCAGCATCAACGGTTAGAGGACGGGAACACCATGTGGGCCTTTATCAACAAACTAAGATCACCCAAATGGTTCTATGCCATTAGCGCCAAACTGCAACCGCTTTTTTGGGTAGCGGCAACGCTGTTGCTGCTGGTCGGCACCGTTTGGGGGCTCGTCTTTGCGCCTGCGGATTATCAGCAGGGTAATAGCTTTCGCATCATTTATGTCCACGTTCCCGCCGCGTTTCTAGCCCAGTCCATTTTCGTCTCCATGGCCGTCTCTGGGCTTGTGTTCATGGTCTGGAAAATCAAAGTGGCGGATATGGCCGCTACCGTGATGGCGCCGCTGGGCGCCGCGATGACATTCGTGGCCCTTTTTTCGGGCGCAGTATGGGGCGTACCGACCTGGGGAACCTGGTGGATGTGGGACGCACGTCTTACGTCCATGCTGATACTGCTGTTTCTTTATCTGGGCGTGATTGCGCTGCGTGGCGCCTTTAGCAGCCGCGATAGCGGCTCTCGTGCTGCGTCGGTGCTGGCGATGGTCGGTGTCATCAATATTCCGATCATCAAATACTCCGTGGATTGGTGGTACACCCTGCACCAGCCCGCCACCTTTACGATTACCGGCCGCGCTGCCATGACCATGGATATGTGGGCGCCGCTGCTCATCATGGTGTTGGGCTTTTACAGCTTTTTCATTGCGCTCACGCTGATGCGCACGCGTAGCGAAATTCTGCGTCGTGAAGCCAACAAGCGCTGGGTGCGCGAGCTTGCCGAGGAGACGAACTAATGGCCTTTTCCTCGCTGAACGAATTTTTTGCCATGGGCGGTCACGCGGTTTACGTGTGGGCTGCCTGGGGAGTCACTGCGCTATTGATGCTGGTCATCGTGTGGCATGCCCGCCAGGAGCGCCGCCAGCTACTTCACGCGGTCAAGCGCCGGGTGCGTCGAGAAAACGCCCAGCGCCAGTCATCGTATGCGCAGTCTTTGCAAGAGCCAGTTACCTCTGCTCAGAAGGACGTTCACCATGACGCCTAAACGTAAACAGAAACTGTTTGTCATCTTGGGACTGCTGTCGCTCACCGCTATTGCGGTGGGGCTCACCCTGTATGCGCTGCGCGCCAACATCAACCTCTTTTTCAGCCCGGTACAAATTGCTCAGGGCGATGCCCCCATGGAGCGCCAAATTCGCGCGGGCGGCATGGTCAAAGAGGGCTCGGTCTCCCGCGACCCGGAAAGTCTGGACGTCGAGTTCGTGGTGACCGACTACGTGGACGATCTAGAAGTGTACTACAGCGGTATTCTGCCGGACCTGTTCCGTGAAGGGCAGGGCGTGGTGGTGGTTGGCGAACTGCAGGCCGATGGCCGACTCTACGCCGATAAGGTGCTGGCACGCCACGATGAAAACTACATGCCGCCCGAAGTGGCGCAGGCATTGGAAGAAGCAGGCTACTCCCCGGCAGACTTTCAAGCGAAAGCCGCCAAAGTGGGCAAGCGCCTAGAGCAGGAAGGCTCCCCAGAAGGAAGCGACTATTAACGGCTGCACGCACGCTGTGCGATAAAGCCTGATGCTAATTCGGAGCACCCATGTTGATTAAGATCATTCCTGAAATCGGCCACTTTGCCCTGGTCATCGCGCTACTCATGGCGGTGGTTCAGGCGGTGATGCCGCTTGCCGGGGCTGCCACGCGTCGCCCGCTGTGGATGGCCTATGGTCGTCCCATGGCCATCGGCCAATTCCTGTTTGTAACCATTGCCTACCTCTGCTTGACCGCCAGCTACATGCTGGACGATTTCAGCGTGGCTAATGTCGCTAACAACTCCAACTCCCTGCTGCCCTGGTACTACAAATTCAGCGCCGTGTGGGGTAACCATGAAGGCTCGGTGCTGCTATGGAGCTTGATGCTGGCGGGTTGGGGATTCGCGGCATCGGTCTTCTCGGGCGACTTGCCCCGCGACATGGTGGCCAGGGTGCAGGGCATTATGGGCATGGTGTGTGTGGGCTTCTTGCTCTTCATTTTGATGACCTCCAACCCCTTCGAGCGCTTGCTGCCGAACATGCCGCAAGATGGCGCCGACTTGAATCCGCTGCTACAGGACTTTGGCCTGATCGTGCACCCGCCGATGCTCTATATGGGTTACGTAGGTTTCTCGGTAGTGTTTGCCTTCGCCATCGCTGCGCTGTTGGGCGGGCGCCTGGACGCTGCCTGGACCCGCTGGGCACGGCCCTGGACCAACGTGGCCTGGGCATTTTTGACGGTCGGGATCGCGCTAGGTAGCTGGTGGGCCTATTACGAACTGGGTTGGGGCGGCTGGTGGTTCTGGGATCCAGTAGAGAACGCCTCGCTGCTGCCTTGGCTTACCGGCACGGCACTGGTGCACTCGCTGGCGGTGACCGAAAAGCGCGGCTCGTTCAAGAGTTGGACGGTGTTGTTGGCGATCTCGACGTTCTCGCTATCGCTGATGGGCACCTTCCTGGTGCGCTCGGGGGTACTGACGTCGGTTCACGCCTTTGCCAACGATCCCTCGCGTGGCTTCTTCATCCTGATGCTGCTGGCGATCACCGTCACGCTATCGCTGCTGGTGTTTGCCCTACGCGCCCCGCGGGTGAGCCATAAAGTGGGGTTCAACTGGCTTTCGCGGGACTCCCTGCTGCTGATCAACAACATCCTGCTGGTCATCATGACCGTCACGGTGCTGCTGGGCACCGTATACCCGCTGATTCTGGACTCTTTGGGGCTGGGTAAAATCAGCGTAGGTCCCCCTTACTTCAATGCACTATTCGTACCACTCACCGTGGTGATGTGTGTCTTCATGGGGCTGGGTCCAGTGGCGCGCTGGAAAAGCATGAGTGGCCGTGAGCTATGGCGTAAGCTGGGATTAGCCGCCGCTGTGGCTCTCGTGTTAGGCATTATCCTGCCGTTGATCTATGGCGGCGAATGGAATTTGTGGGTGTCATTGGGAATCGTGTCGGCGCTATGGATCGTGCTGCCCATGGTGCGCGACCTCTTCGACAAGACCCGTCACGCCAGCTCGATGTTGGCGGGGTTGCGTAAGCTTTCGCTCTCTTACTGGGGCATGGTGCTGGGCCACGTGGGCATCGCGGTGACCATTCTAGGCGTTGCCGTGGTCTCGAACTACAACATCGAACGCAACGTGCGCATGTCGCCGGGCACCACCGTGGAAGTGGCGGGCTATCAGTTCACCATGACGGAACTCACCAACCGTCGTGGCCCCAACTTCCTGGCCGATACTTCGATCATTCAGGTACAGCGCGGGGACGAGGGACGCAGCTTCGTGATGCGCCCCGAGAAGCGCCTTTACCTCGCCACCGGCATGCCCATGACCCAAGTTGCGCTGCGCCCTGGTTTGTTCCGCGACCTCTATGTCGCCATGGGCGAAGACTTGGGCGATGGCAGCTACGCCATGCGCGTCCAGTACAAACCGTTCGTGCGCTGGCTGTGGCTGGGTGGCCTCCTCATGGCCTTTGGCGGCGTTCTAGCCGTTGTGGATAAACGCTATCGTCGTGCCGCGAGTCGCCAGACAGCTCCCGCCCGGACGGATCGTTCGTCGTCTCAGGAGGCTATGGTATGACACGACGCCTGCTGCTTTTACTCCTGCCGATTGGCTTTCTCGGTATCGCGCTGTTTCTGTACCAAGGGTTGGGGCGCGATCCGTCGCAGCGTGACTCTGCGCTGATGGCACGTGAGTTTCCCGTATTCGAAGCCACCACGCTACGCGATGCTGATCGCCAAGTGGATCAAACGCTGATGATGGGGGAGGTCACGCTGGTCAATGTCTGGGGTGAGTGGTGCCCTGCATGTAAGCAGGAGATGCCCCAGCTTTTAGAGCTCGCCGATCACGGCATTCGTATGGTGGGCATCAACTACCGGGACACCCGTGAAAAGGGGCTAGAGTTTTTGAGCGAGTTCGGTGACCCGTTCGAGGTCAACGTGTTCGACCCCGAGGGCAGCCTGGGTTTCGACCTCGGTGTTTATGGCGCGCCTGAGACGTTTTTGGTGGATGCCGCAGGCGTGATCCGATACCACCATAAAGGCTACGTGTCACCTGAAGACGTTCGTGAGCGCATCCTGCCGGAGGTAGAAAAATGGCGTTAATGCGTTGGGTGTTCGCCGTGATGTTGCTGGTACTGTCGAGTAGTGTCGTGGCGGCCGGCATCGAGATTCGCGAATTCGATGATCCGGTCATGGAGCAGCGCTATCGCGATCTGACGTCTTCGATGCGCTGCCCGCTGTGTGAAAATCAGGCCATCGACGACTCGGATGCGCCGATCTCCGGTGACATGCGCGAGCGGGTCTATCAGCTGCTTCAAGATGGTCAGTCCGATATCGAAATCATCAATCACATGGTGCAGCGTTTTGGGGAGTACATCCTCTACAACCCGCGCCTGGAAAACCGCACCTACCTGCTGTGGGGGCTGCCCATCGGTCTGTTCGTCCTCGGCACGCTCGTGGTCGTACTGATGGTGCGTGCTCGACGGAATGCGTCTGCGAAAGCGTTGAGCGCCGAAGAGCGCGCCCGCTTGGATGCTCTGATCAACCGCGAGAGGTCTTCATGACACCGCTCTGGATAGCGATTGCACTACTGTTATTGCCTGCGCTATGGCTGCTGATTGCCCCCATGCGCGGTGCCCGCGTTCTGCGCGACCAGCTAGATCACTTTGAAGCCAACGATACGTCTGCTGAGCAGAACGTGGCGATTTTCCAGCGGCGCATGGCGTCCCTGGAAGCGGCACGCGAGCGTGGCGACATCGACGACGCTCGTTTTAATGAAGATCGCCTAGAGCTAGAGCGCAGCCTGCTGGAAGACACCGCCACTCAGGCCAAGCGGCCGCTGAAAGCTGCGAGCGCTGGACGGCTGGTGGTGCCGCTGGTCATGGTGGCCGTGGTCGGGGCGAGCACGTTTTGGTACCAGCAAAACGGCGCGGAAGGTGACCTGACGCTGTACGCTATCCAGCAGGAGGTCAGAAACGATCCGGAAGGCTCGCTGATGATGTTCCTGGAGAGGATGGAAGCCGAAGCGGAGCGCCAGCCCCACAATCCCAACGTGTGGAGTTCGCTGTTTCCACTCTACCGGGATACCGGTCAGCCTGACAAAGCGGTCGATGCGCTGGAGCGCTTGATCGCCATCGAAGGGCGCATTCCGCCGCTGCTCGCTCAGTTGGCGCAGCTCCGCTTCTTCATGGCCGAGCGGGAGTTAACGCCCGAGGTACAGGCGCTGGTCGATGAAACGCTTGAATTAGACCCCCGTCAGCCGACCGTGTTGGGGCTTCTGGGCATTCACGCCTTCGATAATGGTGATTATGAAACGGCCATCGACCGTTGGCGCCGTGCCGTTGCCAATATTTCAGACCCAGAGACGGCTGCTTCCCTACGTGATGGTATCCGTGTGGCCCAAGGGCGCATGGGCGTTGCACCGGAGTCACCTGCCGCCACTCAGGGCCAAGGCGTGCGGGTGAGCGTCTCGTTGGATGAGGCGCTGGCAGACCGTGTCAGCGACGATGCGACGGTGTTCATTACCGCGCGGGACATCGACGGCGAGCTGCCGCCGCTGGCGGTGACCCGCGCTCGGGTCTCTGAGCTGCCGATGACCGTGGTGCTGGACGACGCCGCTGCCATGTCGCCGCAAGCGCAAATCTCCCAGGTGCGTGAAGCGCGCCTGGTGGTGCGTGTCTCGGAATCTGGGCAGGCCACGCCGCAGCCTGGGGATCTGTTTGGCGACGTGGAGAGCGTCAGCGTCGGCCCCATTCGCGAAGACGATACCGCCAATGTCGTTATCAACCGTGTTTTTGAATAACCACCACGTAAGCTACCGCTGCTAAGGGTCGCAATGCGCTTAACCTCTATACGTCTCGTTGGGTTCAAGTCCTTTGTCGATCCGGTCACCGTGCCCTTCGATGGCAACATGACGGCCATCGTTGGGCCCAACGGCTGTGGTAAATCCAATATCATTGACGCCGTACGCTGGGTGATGGGGGAGTCCTCTGCCAAAACCCTGCGTGGCGAGTCGATGGCCGACGTCATTTTCAATGGTTCTACCGGGCGCAAGCCGGTCGGACAGGCGTCCATCGAGTTGAAGTTCGATAACCGTGAGGGCGGTATGGGCGGTTTGTACGCCCAGTACGCTGAAATTGCCGTCAAGCGCCTAGTCACCCGGGATGGCCAGTCCAACTACTTCTTCAACGGCCAGAAGTGTCGTCGCCGGGATATCGCCGACCTGTTCATGGGCACTGGTCTGGGTCCGCGCTCCTACGCCATCATCGGCCAGGGGATGATCTCGCGGTTGATCGAAGCGCGACCGGACGACCTGCGTGCCACCCTCGAAGAAGCCGCGGGGATCTCCAAGTACAAAGAGCGTCGTCGGGAAACCGAAAACCGCATGCGACGTACTCAGGAGAACCTGGAGCGCCTGGACGATATTCGCGAAGAGCTGGACAAGCAGCTCGAACGTCTCAAGCGCCAAGCGGAAGCCGCCAAGCGTTACCAAGAACTCAAGCAGCAGGAGTATCGCTTGAAAGGCGAGCTGGCGCTGCTGCGCGGCCGTACCCTGCGGGCCGAGCAGTCTCACCAAGAGAGCCGCGTGCGCGAGCTGGAAATTGCCGTCGAGAAAGACGTGTTTGGCGTTCGTCAGTGCGAAACCCGCCTGGAGCAAGCCCGCGAGCAGCATGATGAGCTGGCCGACGTGCTGGACCGCCACCAGCTGCAGTTTTATGAAACCACCACGCGCATTGCCCGCTTAGAGCAGGATCAAGCCCACCGCCGCAGCCGCGAAGCACAGCTGGCCAACGACATTGCCACCGCCCGTAGGGATCTCGACGAGCAGCGCCAGGTCAGCGAGGGCGACCAAGAGCGGCTCGCGGTGATCGACGAGCGCTTTGAAGAGTTGCTGCCCGAGCACGAAGCGCTGGAAGAGCAGCTCGAGATGCTCGAGCAAACCCTGGCCGACGCAACGCCTGCGTTAGAGGCCGCTGAACAGCAGTGGGCCGATGCCGAAAACCGTTGGCGCGAAGCCAGCCGTGACGCCGACCGTAGCCAAGATCAACTGCGCGATTTAGAGCAGCGCATTGCCCGTTTGCAGGCCGAGGGACAACGCCGCCGCCAGCAGCGCGACGAGCTGGCCGATATGACCGCGCTACAAAACGAGCACGCCGAATACCAAGCCCGCCTGGAAGAAGCCGACCAACGTGCCGACGCCTTCCAAGTGGAGCGTGAGCAGTGGCAGCAGCGCTATAGCGATGCCAAACGCGCCTATCAGCACGCCGTGGCCGAGCGCGATGCGCAGCGCGCTGCATTAAGCCAGCAGCAGGGCGAACTCGCCTCACTGCAGGCACTAATGGATGCCGCCTTAGCCGATCACGACCCCCAGCTAAGCGACACGCTGGCCGCTCATGGCCTCGCCGATGCGCCCCGCTTGGGTGAAGCCATCGCGGTTAGCCAAGGCTGGGAACGGGTCATTTCCTGGTTGCTCGCCCCCTGGCTCAACGCCCGCCTGGTAGCCGCTCATCAGCTAAACGCGCTGCCCGAAGCGCTGGCGACGGCGTGGTGCTTGATCGATCAAGCACCGCCTTCCACAGCCACGGCGGGCGCAGGCCATCGCCTCAGCGATTTGGTGAAAGGCGCGGGCGCGCTGACGGAGTGGTTGGCGAGTATTCACTACGTCGGTACTGCTGACGCGGCCGAAGCGTTGCTGCCTACGCTTGCTCCCGGTGAGAGTGTGGTCAGCCAAGACGGCGTATGGCGCGGGCGTGGCTGGCTGCATCAGCAATCCAATGGCGAAGGCGTCGATGCGCTACTGGTCACTCGTCGTCGCTTCGAGGAGCTGTCCACCGAGCGCGAACGAGCAGAAGCCGCGCTGGTCTTGCTAGATGAGCAGTGCGATGTCGCTAGTGAAACGATCGACACGTTGGAACTGACCCGTGAGCAGCAGGCGGAGCAGGAGCGCGACCATGCCGCTACCCGCCAACAGCTAGCGGTGCAGGAGCAGCGGCTTGCCCAGCGCCTGGAGCATTTATCCAGCCGCGCGACGGAGCTGGACGACGAGTTATCGCAACTGCAAGAGGACGAGGCGGAGTTAACGCTTACTTTAGAAGAGCAGCGCGCCCGTTGGCATACGGCCATGGAGCAGTTGGAGGAAGCCGCTCAAGCGCGAGAAACCAGCGCCGAGCAGCGCCAACGTCAGCGTGAGCAGCGTGAGCAGCTCAACCAGCAGCATGCCCCGCTCAAGGCGCGTCAGCAGGCGTTGGCACTGGAGCGCGAGCGCTTAAAAGCCGAGCGTGAAAGCCTGCGCGCTCAGCAGGCCCGTTCAAGCGATACCGAAGAGCGCCTCTCGCTGCGTATTGCCGAGTTGGAAGAGTCTCGAGAAATGCTGGTCGAGCCCGATGAGCAGGCAGCCGAAGAACTCGAAGAGCTACTGCACCAGCGCGAACAGCAGGAGCGGCGGCTCAACGAGACGCGCCAGCAAGCTCAAACCTTGGCCGAGCAGCTGCGTAACGACGAACTAGCCCGCCAGCAGCACGAGCGCAATTTGGAGCAGAGCCGCGAACAGCTACAGCAGCGCCGTATGGAGGTGCAGGCGCTGGCGCTCAAAGCCGCCACCCAAGACGAGCAGTTAGCGGAACTGGGTCACGATGCCGACGCGCTCGCCGCTACGCTGCCCAGCGATGCCAGTGAGCCAGCGTGGCAAGAGCGCTTGGAGAGCACCTCGGAAAAGATCCGCCGACTGGGTGCGATCAACCTCGCCGCGATCGAGGAGTATGACCAGCAGGCCGAGCGGCGTAATTACCTCGAAGCCCAGCATGCCGAGCTTTCCGAAGCGCTCGACACGCTGGAGCGGGCGATCAAACGGATCGACCAAGAGACCCGCGTGCGTTTCCGGGAAACGTTCGATCAGGTGAACAACGGGTTGCAAACCCTCTTTCCCCGCGTATTTGGCGGTGGGGCGGCGTGGTTGACGCTCACCGGTGACGATTTATTGGAAACCGGCGTGGCCATCATGGCTCGCCCGCCGGGCAAGAAGAACAGCACCATACACTTGCTGTCAGGGGGCGAGAAAGCGCTGACCGCGCTGTCGCTGGTGTTTGCCATCTTCCAGCTCAATCCAGCGCCGTTTTGTATGCTGGACGAAGTCGATGCGCCACTGGATGACGCCAACGTGGGCCGCTACGCCAAGCTCGTTAAAGAGATGTCGGAAAGCGTGCAGTTCATCTACATCACTCATAACAAGATCGCCATGGAAGCCGCCGAGCGCCTGATGGGGGTCACCATGCAAGAGCCAGGTGTCTCACGGCTGGTGTCCGTGGGGATCGATGAAGCGGCAGAACTGGTCGAGTAGGGGCATGGTTCGAGACGATGTTGGGCACGGCTTCCCAAGAGTTTCCTTATTTGCTCGTGTCATGTGCCGAGCGCTGCTGGTCAGCGTTTGATAACACCCAGCGTCAATCAGGCCGTTGAGTATTAAATCTTTTAATAACAATCGGTTGCTGGCAATGAGCCTGGGCGGCTCGAGGTGGGAGTAGGCGCCCGCATGAAAGCGTTACTGTTACGTTAAGTCTGCCCAGCCTGCCGTCGAAAGCGCAAAGGATTAATAAGAAACTAGCGATAGTGAATAACATTCACTAGCATAACGTTTAAATAGAGTGATTGAAGCAGGTAGTGGCTTCCCCTTGCAGGGTGTGTTCAAACACTGTTTAAAGAGATGAAATAACGCGCTGGGCACTTTTGCTGGTTGATAAGGTCGAAAAATTCGCCTAAAAAACGTTCATAGCAGCGCAAACGTGTGAAAATCAGCAAAAGTTGGCTCTTTTCGTAGTAACCGCGCTATGCTTGGTGCTAAATATCGTTTTATAAGAAGGTTCCCATATTCTGGCGTAGTGCAAGCACTGCGCTTAGTAACCGGTTAGATGACCCATGGAATGCTCGACATGGAATTAAGAGAGTGGTTAATCATTCTAGGACTGGCTCTGGTTTCGCTGATCGTTGTTGACGGCGTGCGTAGGCTCCAGCGTCAGCGTCGTGTGCCCCGGCTAGACCAAGCGGTAAAAGATTTGCCTACCGCGAAGTTGGAAGAGTTAGACGACGAGGCGAAAGAAGCCGAGATCAATTGGGAACTGCCCAATGGCGGTGCTCGGGTCGTCAAACCCGCCGACTATAGCGGGCTGGGGCAAAAGCCCAAACTCAAACGCCAAGAGCACCCTGGCCCTTCCAAAGTGCTGTCGGATTTCCGTCGTTCGTTCAGTAAACCCTCTAGTAAAACCACGTCTCGTCCCGAGCCTGCTGCCCCCAGGCCTGCCGAACGGCACGCGGCAGCTCAAGAAGTGAAACCAGACCTCCGTCGCGAGCCGAGTGTGTTTGCCAAAGACGACGCACAGGTAACGACACCCGCACCGTCTGTGTCTGTCGATGCAGCGCCGGCCCAGCCAATAGCGACTCAGCCAACGTCTGCGGCAACGGCAACGCCTGACCCCGTCAAGGCCTCCAGCAGCGCACCTGCCATGAGCGCTTCGGCCGAAGAGCCCGCTGTAACGGCACCGGCCGATGAGCTGCCAACCACTCAGCCTGACATACCTAAGACAGCCGAAGCGCCCGCAGCGAAAGAAGCCGCGGACGATGAGCCGACACCGACTCCTGAACCGGTGCTGCGCGCTGAGCCAGAGGACGCCGTTTTTGCCAAGCACGCCGCTGATGCCCCCAAACGTCGGCAACTGCGTGATGAGACCGTTGGCGACCGTGAGCTGGACGACGACGAAATCGACGAGTACCGCTTGGTCGATTTCGAAGGTATTGGACGCTCGTTCAAACGCCGCATCATCGAGCGCCGTAAAGAGAGAGCGATCAAAAAGGCCGAGAAAGCCAAACGCGCCGAAGCATTAGCCAAGCAGAAGGCCGAGCGTAAAGCGCTGGAAGCCGAACAGCGCCGTGAAGCCAAGCAGGCTGCTGAAGCGGAAAAAGCACGTATCGCACAAGAGAAGGCTCAAGCCCGGGAGGCCGCTGCCTATGAAGCAGCCGCCCAACAGGAGGCCCCACAGTCGGCGCCCGTATGGGATGAGTATGATGAGTATGAGGACAGCGCACGACATTACGATGAGCATTACCAAGGCGTCGATGACGAGCTGGAAGCGACCTACGCTGCACAAGATAACGTGGTTCGCGCCCATCCGACCTTGGAAAAAGCGCTACGTCACGATGTGAACGGCGAGCACGCCAAAGAGACGTTGGCCAATGCCGACGAGATGGTAGTGATCAGCGTTCTTTCCCGTGACCCGGACGGGTTCGATGGCGGTAAGCTGCTCGAACTCATCATGGCATGCGGGCTGCGCTATAGCCGTACCATGGGCGTATTTCACCGTTTCGAAACGGAAAGCCCGGACAGCGAGCTGCAGTTCTCCATGGTTAACGTGCTCAAGCCCGGCACGTTCCCCATCGAAGAGATGGACGAGTTCGTGACACCCGGTATTACGTTCCTGATGCCGCTACCCGGCGCGGTGGATAGCTCTGCCGCCTTCGAGGCGATGGTAGAGACCGCCATGGTCGTCGTTCGCCATATGGGCGGTGAATTGAAAGACGAAAACCGTAGCGTGATGACGGCACAAACCATCGAGTTTGCCCGTCAGCGGGTGCATGAATTCGAACGTCGTCACCGTTTGCATCGCCAACTGCAGGCGCGTTAACCGCCACACTGCGCTGACACCCGCCTTCTTCTGGAAGGCGGGTGTTTTTGTTACTGAATACCCGTTTATCTGTCTTCGGAATCTCTGAATGAGTCAGCCTGACCCCACTCTGTTGGAAGAGATCAGCCGGCTGCGCGCCGATCTCGATGATGCCAATCACCGTTATTACGTGCTGGACGAACCCACGCTCACCGATGCGGACTATGACCGTAAACTGCAGCGCTTGAAACAGATAGAGAGCGAGCACCCCGAGCTGATCTCCCCCGACTCGCCCACTCAACGAGTCGGTGCCGCCCCGGCAGAGGGCTTCCCCGAAGTCGCCCACGCCATACCCATGCTGTCGTTGGATAACGCCTTTAGCCGTGGTGACATCGCGGCCTTTGCCGAGCGCGTTGCGGAGCGTTTGGAGTGCCAAGCCAGCGAGATCGCGTTTAGCTGCGAACCTAAGTTGGATGGTGCGGCGGTCTCGCTGGTGTATGAGCAGGGCGTACTGGTCAGCGGCGCGACGCGGGGAGATGGCCGCACCGGGGAGGGCATCACCTCCAACCTGCGCACGCTGCGCTCGGTACCGCTCAAACTCATGGGCCAGCAGGTGCCTGAGTTACTGGAAGTGCGCGGCGAAGTGATCATGCGCCATGCCGGGTTCGAAGCCCTCAACGAGCGGGCCAGAGAGGAGGGCAGTAAGGTGTTTGCCAACCCGCGTAACGCCGCCGCCGGTAGCCTGCGCCAGCTCGATCCGCGCATTACGGCGACCCGCCCGTTGGAGTTTCACGCGTACCAAGCCGCCCGCTTGGAGCCCGACTTGGGCGACACCACCCACAGTACGCTGATGTCCCGTTTATCCACCTTGGGTTTTCGCACCAGTACAGAGCTCACCACGCTGCAAGGCCCCGACGCCGTCGCGGACTACTGCGAGCAGCTCGGTGCTAAGCGCGATCAGCTGGGCTACGACATCGACGGCGTGGTGATCAAGGTCGACGACCTGCGCCATCAGCGGGAGCTGGGCTTCGTTGCTCGCGCGCCGCGTTGGGCGGTGGCGTTCAAGTTCCCCGCTCAGGAAGAGGTCACTACCCTAAACGACGTGGAGTTTCAGGTGGGACGCACAGGCGCCATTACGCCGGTCGCCCGGTTGGAGCCGGTCACCGTTGCCGGGGTGACGGTCTCGAATGCCACGCTGCACAATGCCGATGAGATTAGTCGCCTGGGCGTGATGATTGGCGACACGGTCGCGATTCGCCGCGCGGGCGACGTCATTCCTCAAGTCGTACGCGTGGATGAAGAGAAGCGCCCGGCGGACGCCCGGGCGATCGTTTTCCCAGATCACTGCCCTGTGTGCGGTTCGGATATCGAACGTATCGAAGGCGAAGCCGTGGCGCGCTGCTCCGGTGGGCTGTACTGCGCCGCCCAGCGTAAAGAGGCGCTAAAACACTTCGCCAGCCGTAAAGCGCTGGATATCGACGGCCTGGGTGAGAAGCTGATCGAACAGCTGGTGGATCAGGCGTGGGTGAAAACCCCGGCCGATCTGTTCCACCTTGGCGTCGATCCGTTGAAGAGCCTGCCGCGCATGGGCGAAAAGTCCGCCACCAACCTGGTCAACGCGCTGGAAAAAGCCAAGCAGACCACGCTGGCGCGGTTCATCTACGCGCTGGGCATCCGTGAGGTGGGCGAGGCCACGGCGGCCAATGTGGCCAACCACTTCGGTACGCTGCAAGCGTTACAAGAGGCCGATCTGGCGGCGCTGGAGGCCGTCAATGACGTGGGCCCCGTAGTGGCAGCGCATATCCACACCTTTTTCCGCCAGCCCCATAACTTGGAGACGCTGCAAGCGTTGATCGAAGCGGGCGTGACCTGGCAAGAGGCCGAGGTGACGCAAGGTCCCACGCCGCTGGAGGGGCAGACTTGGGTGCTGACCGGCACGATGGACAGCATGACCCGCGACGAAGGCAAAGCGCGGCTTCAAGCGTTAGGCGCCAAAGTGGCGGGCAGTGTCTCCAAGAAAACGACCTGCCTCGTGGCGGGTGAAGCCGCCGGCAGCAAGCTCACTAAAGCCGAGCAGTTGGGGGTCGAGGTGATCGACGAAGCCACGTTCATCGAGCGTTTAGCCGCCTGGGAGCAGAGCGAATGAGCCGTTTTATCGAAGTCCCGGCGCGCATGCTGCCGCCGGACACCCTCACCGCGCTATTGGAAGCCTTCGTCACCCGCCAAGGGTATGACACCACCGATACCGGCGAAGGCATGAGCGGCTGGGTCGCCGAGCTCAAGCAGCAGCTTGACCGTCACGAGCTGATCATTGCCCACGACCTAGAGCTCGAGATGACCGAGGTGATGACTCTCGCCCAGTGGCGCTCCTTTGGGCGAGAGTTGGCGGATGACGAGGAAGAGGGCGATTACTGAGCCCGCACTAGCGCGCTGATCAGCCGCCGCCCCGGATGAAGATGGTCCACCAGCGGCTGCTCGATGGGCAGCGGCTCATCGCAAAGGCGCGATGCGAGGACTTCCGCACACAGCGGCGCGCTCGCCAGCCCCCGTGAGCCATGCGCGGTGGATATCCACAGCCCTGGGTAGTGTTCACCGGGGATGGACGGTACTTTCGAGGCATCCTTGCGCAGTACGGCATAGTCCCTCTGCCATGCCGCCGCGTTGGGCACCGGCCCCGCGTATGGGGTTTTATCGGGGCTGGCGGCCCGCACCGCTGCCCGGCCTTCCAGCGCCTCTGGGCGTAATGAAACGCCGGAGGCCTCAAGCGCGGCCACCCACTCTGGTAGCGCCTGGCGCAGTTCGTCGATATTGCGCTGGTGCTCTTCGTCGATGACGTGGCTCGTCGCGTCGTTGGGAACGAAGCTCGCACCAAAGGTCAGTACGTTCTCGATGGGCGGCGACACATAGCCTCCCGCGCACACTACTTTATCCGGCGTCTGGGTGCCTTCTGGCAGCGTTAGCTCGCTGACCTGGCCCCGAACCTGCTGCAGCGGCAATTCGGCGGTTTGGGTAAACCGATTGGCCAGCGACGCCGTGGCGATCACCACGTGGTCGGCCTGTAGCCTCTCTCCATTGGCCAGCGCGACCTGCCATCTCGGTGTCTGTTCCGATGTCTGTGCCAGTCCGGTGACGTCGCCCTGCTGCACGGTAATGCGGGGGTGTTGCAACCACTGCTCGCAAAGCCGTTTTGGCCGTGCCCATCCCGCTTGTGGGTAGTAGAGCCCCTGGGAGGCCGAGACCGGCACGCCCGCCAGCTCGCTGAGTGTGGTGTCGGTGTGTGCCGACACGACGGAGGCGGGCAGCGGGTGATGGGCCATGAAGCGGCGTTGGCGCGTGGCCTCTTTATCGCTGAGCGCCAGCTGCACGACTCCGCACGGCTGCCAAAGCGGCGGCTCCTGTGGATGAGCCGCCGCCAGCTGTCCAAACTGGCGCTGGCTATACAGAAGTCCCGCTAAATAGAACCGGCTCTGCAGGTTGGTATCTACCGCCAGCTTCACATAGAGCGCCCCCTGGCGGTTGCCGGAGCCGCCTGCGCCTGGTGCGTCGCGCTCGATGACTGTCACCCGTTTGCCGCGCTTGGCCAACGCCGCCGCCACGCTGCTTCCCGCTAGGCCTGCGCCGATCACCACCACATGGTGCGCGTCGCGGTGAGTGGGGGGCATGAACCAGGGCGTTGCGCTGCGCCGCGCATCGGGTGGGGGTGTTTCAATGCCACCAGCCAGCATCTCTCGCTTGCGGCCAAACCCCGGTACTTTCTGCCAGTGAAAGCCCGCCGCTTTCAGGCCGCGCTTGACGATGCCCGCGCAGGTAAAGGTGGCGAACGTCGCCCACGGGCGAGACCGGGCGGCCATGGCCTCGAACAACTCGGGTTGCCACATATCCGGGTTTTTCGAGGGTGCAAAGCCATCGAGAAACCAGGCATCCACTTGGCCGTCCAGCAGGTTGAGCCGTTCGGTGGTGTCGCCAAAGTGAAGGTCGAGGGTGACACGCTCGCTTAAATGTAAGCGGTGAATACCGCTGACCGCGTCAGGCCAGAGGGCACATAGCACCTGTGAATAACTCGCCAACGAGGGCCAAGCGCTGAGCGCGCGCGTCAACGCTTCCCGGCTCAACGGAAATTTTTCTGTGGATAACAGGTGCAGTCGCGCGTCGGCTGGAGCGTTCTGCTCGAAACAGGCCCACGCACAGAGCATATTGAGGCCAGTGCCAAAGCCCGTTTCGCCGATCACGAACGCCCGCGATGCCTGCCACGCCGCAAAGCGCTCTGGCAGCCGGTTCGCTCCCAAAAACACGTGCTCGGTTTCGGCACGGCCATCCTCACGGGAAAAATAGACGTCGTCGAAGGCGTCCGAGTGGGGTGATGTGTCGTTCCAAGTGAGCTGTGGGGCGCTCAATGCCGCCAGTGGCGGCAGGGTGGGAGCTTGAGCAGGGCGTTGTGTCACGCGGGCATCCGTGGGTAATGAATGGTTGGTTAAAAAATGATCAATTTGTTCATCGGGGCGCTATCTCTGGCTTATAGAAAAGCGTCCGCCGGGTTTTCACAGAGTTTTCCACAGGCTCTGTGAAAAAGCGGGCGGACCCTCCATACTCGCCCCAAAGCGTCAAGGCAAAACTTTTTTGAATGGCTTAACAATTACCTTGGCATAGACCCCTGCGATGATGTAAGGATCGGCGTCTGCCCATGCCTGCGCCTCTTCTAAACTGTCGAATTCCGCCACGACCAAGCTGCCGCTAAAGCCTGCATCGCCGGGGTTATCGGCATCGATGGCGGGATGTGGGCCTGCCAAAATGAGCCGCCCCTCGTCGCGCAGTGCTTCCAGACGCGCAAGGTGGTCAGGGCGAGCCGCCAGGCGGCGTTCTAGGCTGTTGGCAACGTCTTCGCTGATAATGGCATAAAGCATGGGGATAACTCCTTGAAGGCAGGGGACGTGGCGACGTTGTCGCCAAGGTCAATACATTGACCGCACCCCGGTTAGCGCGCACCATGGCGAGCCTGTTCGTGTTGTACACGCCTATTCTGACAAACTCGCCACACGGCGTCATGCTAATGCCACTACTTCCTAATGCTCTTGCGACGGCACTGCCCGCCGCCTTCGAAGCCGACCAGCGTTACACGGTAGATTTGCACATGCACTCGACCGCTTCCGATGGTGCGCTCTCGCCTACCGAGCTGGTCGCGCTGTGTGCCGAACGCGGTGTCACCCACCTCTCCTTGACCGACCACGACACCATGGCGGGGGTGGCGGAAGCGAGCATCGCCGCCCAGCAGCAGGGGCTCTGCCTAGTGCCTGGGTGCGAGTTGTCCACTCGCTGGCAGGGCATCGGTATCCATGTGGTCGCGCTGCTGCCAGGCGGCTTGCAGGGGCCGATGGTCGAGGGGTTGGAGCGCCAGCGCGACGCGCGCATCCAGCGTGCCGACGTGATCGCCGCAAGATTAGAAAAGATGGGGCTGCCCAATGCGCTGGAAAAAGCCCGCGCCCAGGCGGGCAGCGATCGCCCGCTCGGGCGGCCCGATTTTGCCCGGGCGCTAGTGGCGGAAGGCGTGGTGGCCGACTGGGCCGGCGCGTTCAAACGTTATCTAGGCAGCGGAAAGAAGGGCGATGTCAAAGCCCACTGGCCGGAGATCAGCGAAGTGGTGGGTTGGGTCGTGGCGTCTGGCGGGGTGGCCGTGCTGGCTCATCCGCTACGCTACGGGCTCACTCGGCGCAAACGCGGTCTGCTAATGGATAGCTTCATGGACGCCGGAGGCCAAGGGGTGGAGCTAGTGAGCGGACAGCAAAACCCGGACACCACCCGCGACCTTGCGCGCCAGCTCGTCGAACGCGAGCTATACGCCTCACTGGGTAGCGACTTCCACTTTCCCGGCAGCCATGCCGCCCCCGGCAGCATGAGCCCGGTACCCCGTACCGCCGCGCCGCCGATTTGGCAGCATCCTCGCTTGGCTCATCTGCGCGATGCCCCCAGTGGCATGCTGGTCCGTGGGTGTTAAGCGGTTGAATCAGCTACGCTGAAGAGAACACTCTCACCTCTGCCGACTAGGAGTCATCGATGAGCCAGTACTTTCAGATACATCCGGAAAACCCGCAAAAGCGGCTGATCGATCAAGCCACCGAGATCATTCGCAAAGGCGGCGTGGTGGCGTACCCCACGGACTCGGGCTATGCGCTGGGTTGCCATCTAGGCGAAAAAAAAGCCATCGAGAAAATCAAATGGCTGCGCTCGCTGGATGACAAGCACAACTTTACCCTGGTGTGTTCGGACCTGTCCGAAATAGGTACTTACGCCAAGGTGGATAACGCCGTATTTAGACTGCTAAAGGCCCATACCCCGGGCCCTTACACCTACATTCTCAATGCCACCACCGAGGTGCCGCGCCTATTGCTGCATCCCAAGCGCCGCTCCATCGGCGTACGGGTGCCCGACCACCGGATTACCCACGCGCTGCTCGACGCGCTGGGTGAGCCGCTGATGAGTGTGACGCTCATTCCTGTGGGTGAGGCGCTGCCGATGAGCGACCCCGAGGAGATCCGCGACCGCTATGGGGCTCATCTGGATTTGATTATCGATGGCGGTGCTTGCCACCTCGACCCCACCAGCGTGATCGACCTGCGCGAACTGCCGCCAAAAATCGTGCGGGAAGGGCGTGGCGACATTACCCCGTTTCAAGACGGATACTAAACGTGTCGTACGACGGGGGCGCTTGGCGCCCCCGTTTCCGCATGAGCGCTACGACTCGCTTGGTGTGTCATCGTCAGTGTCGTCCTCTTTTTTCTGCGCTTTCTTGCGTGGGTCTTCGCTATCTTCATCCAGCCAAGTGCCGCAGCGTAGGCAGTAGCGGGCGCGCTTTTCATGACGGTCGTGGCCGCAGCCAGGACAGGCCTCTTCCGAGTAGCGGTCTTCACGAATCGAACGAATGACTTGGGCCGAGAACACGCCGGTGGGCACGGCGATGATCGAGTAGCCAATCAGCATCAGGATGACGGTGATGGCTTTCCCTAGGGGGGTAGCGGGCACGATGTCACCATAGCCCACCGTGGTCATGCTCACGATGGCCCAGTAGATCGACATGGGAATGCTGGTAAAGCCCGCCTCGGGCGATTCGATGGTGTACATCAGCGCGGCAAACAGCGTGACGACCATGAGAATGCTGCTAAAAAAGAGCAGAATCTGGCGCAGACTGCGTTTGAGCGCATCCAACAGCAGGCGACCTTCGCCGACGAATTCCATCAGCCGTAAAATGCGAAAAATCCGCAGCACGCGCAGAATTCGCACGATCACCAGCCCATGGGCGCCCGGCACCAGCAGCACCAGCCAAGTGGGAATGATGGCCACGACATCGACGATGCCATAAAAGCTCTTGAGGTAGACCGTCGGGCGCTCCAAACAGTAAAGACGGACCAGCAGCTCCAGGCTGAACAGTAGCGTAAAGGCCCACTCTACGTAGAAGAAGAGCTGCCCGTAACGTTCGGCATAGATCTCGATACTGCCCAGCAAGATCACCGTCACGCTCAGCAGGATGGCGACGATGAGCGCAATGTCGAACGCCTTGGCCCCCGGCGTATCGGATTCGAAAATAATGTGAAACAGCCGGGCGCGAAGTCCGTCGGCACCGGGCGTAAGGGGAAAGCTCATTGCATCATCCTGAAGTCGGCTTCATCAATCGGGCAGTGTGGTTAGCGTAGCGCGGTTTCGTGGGCCAAGCGACGGGCCAGATTTAACGCAGCAACGCCGTAGGTCGTCGACGGCATGCCTTGGGCATTCAGCGCGTTGGGCAGTGCTTCTGCCTCGCTGCGCGCTGCACTATCGAGCTGGGGGTGCTGGGCCAACGTATCCAGCGCCTGACGTGCGGCGTTTAGATGCGCAGCGTCGCCGCTATCATGATAGGCGTCCAGCGCGACGGTGGCGCGGTGCAGCCACTCGGCAGGGCGCTTGGCGGTGGGCAGCGGCCAGTGCTGGTGGCCTAGGGCATTGCCCCGCGCTGCCTTGCTGGTATCGGAGGGGCGCAGCGCTATTTGGCTCGCCAACTCGACGGCGAGCGTCCACAGGGCTGCCGGGGCACCGGCTTTCAGTTCCAGCTCCACTTCACGAATCGGCGCTCGCGCGCTGCCGCAGACGATCTCTCCTTCGTCCAGCACCAATTCGATGTCGCTGTCTTGCCACACTAACTGCCAGCTTTTCCGGGTGAAATCGGTGCTGAGCGTCGGGCGCAGCGCTGCGATGCAATCGCCAAGCGCCCCTTGAAACGGAGGCAGCTCTGCCAGCGCCGCCTGGTCGAGAGTGGCTGAGGGAACTTGCCACTCCCACTCCTGTCGGCTGGAGAGTCCGCCACCGCCCTGGCCGGCCGTTTTGACGGTTTGCAGCACTTGCTGATCAATGGTGCGAAGGCGCACCGCCACCCGTGCGGCGGCCAAGTCGCCTGTGGGGGTATCGAAGTAGGTGTTGGCGAGCTGCTGCTGGTGCGGTGGCGTCGCGGCCAGTAACGGATGATGGCACAGCGCATCCGACTGACCGCTGGGCAGGGCCAGCTTGAGCTCCACTTCCGTAGGGGCTGGCGTTTTGGTTGACTCTTTCATGACAATCGCCACCTCGATATTGTGACATTTTGGTTAATTTTTGATGACATTATGAACTTTTCATGACGGCGGCGGGCGCACTCTTTATACTGGCGCCCGCCATTTCCAGGCTCCCCGAAAACAGGCTAAAGGCTATATGGTAACCTCCAACCCTTTTTCCGCGATGTTTGGCCGCTCGCCATTCCAGCCGCTGCTGGCCCACATCGTCAAGGCCAATGAATGTGCCGATCAACTGCTCCCGTTCTTCGAGGCCACGTTGACCGGTGATTGGGATACGGCGGCAGAACTGCGCGAGAACGTGACGCGCTTAGAGCACGACGCCGACACCCTGAAGACAGAGCTGCGGCTGAACTTGCCCAACACCATGTTCCTGCCCGTCTCGCGCTCTGACCTGCTCGATCTGATCAGCGTGCAGGACAAGATCGCCAATAAAGTCCGCGACATTACCGGCATCATGCTGGGCCGTAAAATGCGCGTGCCCGACGTGTTGGCCGAGCCGATGCGTGACTACATGCGTACCAGTGTGGCGTGTGTGGCCCAAGCGCGCCAAGCATTGGAAGAGTTGAAAGACCTGCTGGAGTCCGGCTTTGGTCGCAACGTTTCCGACGTCATGCAGAACATGATCCGCGAACTCCACACCCTCGAACATCAGGCCGACAGCCAGCAGGTGGCGATCCGTCGTCAACTGTTCGAGTTGGAGAGCCAACTGCCGCCGGTGGACGTGATCTTTCTCTACAAGATCATCGAGTGGGTCGGTGAAGTCTCTGACCGCGCAGAGCGCGTGGGCAGCCGCCTGCAGATTTTGACCGCACGCTAAGGGATACTCATGCAGATTATTGCTCAGCACGGTGACATCTTTATCATTCTGGCCTGTTTGTTCGGCTTCTTCATGGCCTGGGGCGTGGGGGCCAACGACGTGGCCAACGCTATGGGCACTTCGGTGGGGTCGAAAGCGATCACCATCAAACAGGCGATCATCATTGCGGTGATCTTCGAGTTCCTGGGAGCGTGGCTGGCGGGTGGCGAGGTGACCAACACCATCCGTAAAGGGATCATCGACCCCGAACTGCTGCAAGAAGACCCGCAACTTTTGGTGTACGGCATGTTGGCGGCGCTATTGGCCGCCGGTACGTGGCTGCTGGTGGCCTCGGTGAAAGGTTGGCCCGTCTCCACCACGCACTCCATCGTCGGTGCGATCGTAGGCTTTGCGGTCGCCGGTCTGGGGGCGTCTACCGTCGATTGGAGCGCGGTGACCACGATTGCTGCCAGCTGGGTCGTTTCCCCGCTGCTGGCCGGTACCATCGGCTTCGTGCTGTTCAAATCGGTGCACCACCTGATCTTCGAGAACGATAACCCGTTCACGGCCGCCAAGCGCTACGTGCCGGGCTACGTGTTCTTGGTAGGGTTCATCGTTGCCATGGTGACCTTGACCAAAGGTCTCTCCCATGTGGGGCTCAATCTCACCTTCAACCAGAGCCTGCTGCTATCGATCATGATCGGCTTGGTCATCATGGGCATCGGCATGCTGATGCTTCGCCGTATCAAGTTCGAAAAGAGCGCCAACGACCACTTTGGCTACGCCAACGTTGAGCGAGCGTTTGGCGTGCTGATGATCTTTACCGCCTGCGCCATGGCGTTTGCCCACGGCTCTAACGACGTGGCCAACGCCGTGGGGCCGCTGGCAGCGGTCATCAGCGTGGTGCAAACCGGTGGTGAAATCGAAGCGTCCGCGCTGGTGCCCTGGTGGGTACTGGTGTTGGGGGGCGGCGGCATCGTCGTGGGTTTGGTGACCTACGGCCATAAAGTGATCGCCACGGTCGGTACCGGCATTACCGAACTGACCCCGAGCCGCGGTTTTGCGGCGACGCTGGCAGCGGCCACCACGGTCGTGCTCGCCTCGGGTACCGGCCTGCCGATTTCGACGACCCACACCTTGGTTGGGGCCATTCTCGGCGTCGGCTTGGCGCGCGGCATGGCGGCGTTGAACCTGCGCGTGATTGGCACCATTGCCATGTCCTGGTTGATCACGCTGCCGGCTGGCGCGGGCTTGGCCATTCTGTTCTTCTTCATGTTCAAAGGCATGTTTGGTTAAACGTTCGGCACGCCAAGACGACACTGTTTGACCTACAGCGGCACCTTCTTTGCAGATGATCTTCTTATCAGATCGTTGCAATAGAAGGTGCCGCTGTTTTTGGTGCTCTGTTAAAGTAACTAGCGTCACTTTCATTCACCTGCTGCCGGAGAGCGGCCCTTGGACACTCGTTTCCCCTTCGTAGATTGGTTTCGTAACGCCTCCCCGTACATCAATGCCCATCGGGGGCGAACCTTTGTCATCTTGATCGAAGGCGAAGCCATGGCGTCTGGCCGAGGGGAGCAGCTCATTCAGGATTTGGCGCTGCTGCACACCTTGGGCGTGCGCTTGGTGGTGGTGTTTGGCATTCGCCCCCAAGTGCACGAGGCGCTGACGGCCGCCGGTGTCGAGCCTACCCGCATCGATGGCCGCTGGGTCGCCGACCGCGCCGTGATGGCTCATGTGGAGCAGGTGGCCGCTCACCAGCGGCTCTGGTTGGAAGCGCGGCTCTCGCTGGGCCTGCCCAGCACGCCGCTGCACGGTGTCGAGCTTAGCGTGATTTCCGGTAACCTCGTCACCGCCAAGCCGCTGGGCGTGCGTGAAGGCGTAGACTTCGACCATAGCGGCGAAGTGCGCCGGGTGCGCGCCAGCGCCATCGAAGGGCTGCTGGATAAAGGCTCGCTGGTGCTGCTACCGCCGCTGGGGTTCTCCAGCACTGGAGAAGTGTTCGATCTGGACGCCTCTGAAGTGGCCCAGCACGCCGCCGTGGCGCTCAAGGCAGACAAGCTGATTCTGCTGGGCGAGTCGGACGGTTTGGAGGACGAGCAGGGCGCGCTTCTGCGCCAGCTTTCACCTTTCGAAGCCGAACCGCGCTTGCAGCAGGCCGTGCCCGGCAGCGAGCTGGCGCGCCACCTCAACGCCGCCTGCACCGCTGCCCGGGAAGGCGTGGCCCGCACACACCTGTTGTCGTGGCGTAATCACGATGCGCTGCTGGGCGAACTGTTCACCCGCGACGGCGTGGGCACCATGATCACCCAGCATCGCTACGAGCAGCTTCGCCCCGCCACCCTCAACGACGTGGCAGGCCTGCTCGAGTTACTGGAGCCGTTAGAGCGGCGTGGCATGCTGGTTGCGCGTTCCCGCGAGCGGCTGGAGCACGAGATCGACGATTACATGGTGATCGAACGCGACGGTATGGTGATCGGCTGTGCGGCGCTGCACGTCTTCCCTGATACCACCGTGGGTGAGTTAGCCTGTGTGGCCGTTCACGGCAACTACCGGGGCGGCGAGCGCGGCGAGCGCCTAGTCGAAGCCCTTGAACGACGCGCCCGTCAGCGGGGGCTTTCCGACATGTTCGTGCTCACTACGCATACGGCCCACTGGTTCGTCGAGCGCGGCTTCCGCGCCGCCAGCCTGGACGACCTGCCCCCCCTCAAACGCGAGGCCTACAACCACGCCCGTAAGTCCAAGGTGCTGGTGAAAAATCTGGCGGGATGAAAGTGAGTGGTGAATGGTGAATGGTGAGTGGCTGGGGCGGCTACGCCGCCCCGGAATGCTACTCAGGTATTGAGAATTACGCCGCCGTTCAAGTGCATGGTTTGACCGCTCATATACGACGACTCTTCGCTGGCCAAGTAGACGTACGCCGGGCCGATTTCGCTGGGTTGGCCCGGGCGCTTCATCGGCACTTGGTTGCCAAATTCCGCCACTTTATCGTCCTCGAAGCTCGCGGGTATCAGCGGCGTCCAGATGGGACCGGGGGCCACGGCGTTCACACGAATGCCACGCTCCATCAGCGACATCGCCAAAGAGCGCACCAAGCCTTGAATGGCCCCTTTGGTGGCGGTGTAGTCTATCAGCGTGTCGTTGCCTTTGAAGGCATTGATCGACGAGGTGGCAATGATCGTATCGCCCTCGCTCAAGTGGGGCAGCGCCGCTTTGGTCAAGTAGAAGTGGCTGAAGATATTGGTTTGAAAGGTCCGCATCAGTTGGTCGTCGGGGATCTCGGTGATGTCGTCCCAGTCGTACTGCTCGGCGGCGTTATTGATCACGATGTTGATCTTGCCAAACGCTTGTTGGGTACGGTCGACGATCTCTCGGCAGAAGCTAGGCTCGGCCACGTCGCCTTTCAGCACTAGGCAACGGCGGCCTTCCGCCTCCACGAGCCGCTTGGTTTCTTCGGCATCTTTGGTCTCTTTGAGGTGCACGATCACGCTATCCGCCCCTTCACGGGCAAAATGCACGGCCACGGCGCGGCCAATACCGCTATCACCGCCGGTGATGATCGCCACTTTATCGCGCAGTTTGTCGGTGCCGCGATAGCTCTCGCGAATGTACTCCGGCTCCGGACGCATGGCGTACTCGTCGCCGGGCTGCTTGTCCTGATGCTGTGGGGGCTGCTGCTGTTCGCTCATGTGCGGTCACTCCTTTGTGTGCACGAATCGCTTCGAACTGTCGACAGGGCGGCCCGTCTCCTGGGTGGCTGGCTGTCGACGGGGAGCTTTCAACGTAGACCAACGGCGAAGAGAAGGGCAAACGACGCAGCGACAGCAGCGGCGATGTATAGCCAGAATTAATAAAAGCTATTTAAACTGCTCATCTACACGGTTATGGCGGCTATGGTTTTTTTAATTCTATGTTTTAATTGACTTTTTATGTTTTTTTGGGTGCTGGATCAGCCTTGGGAGACCTGCCGTGCTGCATGGCAATCAACGTGTCAGCGGCTATAGTGAGTGAGGCCTGTCCAGAGTCATATGTAGACAGCCACTTTCTCGATCACCAAGCTCGACCACCAAGGAGTAGGAGGGACTATGTCTCCGGATAAAGACGATCAAAAGAAAGACCAGCGCGACGACCATCATGACGATGCGAACCCCATGCCCGATACGCACCACGTCAACCCGGATAGCGATGACGAGTCGGATAAGAAATAAGCCCAATCCCGTTACTGAAAAAGGCGCTTTCAACAGCGTCTTTTTTTATGGGGGCAGCCAGCCAGATGGCTTTAACCATTATTGACTTAACCTTTGTTGCTGGCCGGGTCGCGCTGGGTTAATTCGGCGGTATGGACATGGAAAGGGGCCCCAGGCTCGCTATAGTTCTGGTGAAGTTTCACTGACACGGAGAACGTCACCATGAACGATCAAGGACCCCATCACGATCACGAAACGCTCAAGCAGAAAGGCCAGCAAAGCGCTGATGAGCTGAAAGAGGCCGCCCGCGAACAGGCCGAGAGCGCGTTCGACCGACAGCGCGATAGTGTCGCGCAGCACACTCACACCTTCGGCTCGGTATTGCAGCGCGCTGCTGACGAGTTCGACCGCCAAGAGCAACCCTTCTGTTCCGAGCAAGCCAGGAAGCTGGCCGACCATACCGAGCGGTTTTCCCAGCGGCTACGCGATAAAGACCTCCACGCGCTGTGTCGTTCAGCGGAAGCGTATGGCCGCCGTGAGCCCGCCATGTTCATTGGTGGCGCGATTGCTGCAGGCTTTTTAGTCACGCGTTTTCTGCGCAGCTCCCCCGCCAAGGCATCGTCGTCCGATGTGTCAACCGAATCCAAGGCGCCCGACCAAACGCTTTGAACCCCTGTGTTCATCAGACACCCATACCATTTTTCATGCAGGAAGCGGGAGAGCAAGAATGGAATCGGAAAGCCATAAAAGCAGTTCGATAGGCACGCTGCTATCCACGTTACTCAACGAAGTCTCTGCCCTGGTGCGCGGCGAAGCGGCGCTCGCCAAGGCCGAAATGTCAGAGAAGACTCACCAGGCCATGGCAGGCGTAGGCGCCGTGGCGACGGCCGGTGCGGTGCTCTTCGCTGGCTTGTTGACGCTGTTGGCGGCGCTTGTGATGTTGTTGAACGAGGTACTGCCACCGGACACTCGCCCTTGGCTGGGCGCCGTGGTGGTAGGCGCCGTGGTCACGCTGATGGGCGTGGTGATGCTCAAGGCAGGGCTCAAAAAAGTACGCGCCCAGGGGCTCATGCCAAACCGCACCATGCAGAGCCTGCGCAGCGATAAAACGCTGGCCAAGCAGCATCAGCAGCACGTCAAGGAGGAGGTGAAATGAGCCAGGATGAACGTTCACATCGCCAAACAGAGCGCGATCCGGACCAAATCGAGCAAGAGATTCATCAATCTCGCGAGCGGCTGGATGCCACGCTGCATCAGATCGAAGAGCGCTTCTCGCCAGAACAGTGGCTGCACAGCACGTATGATTACCTGCGCCACGGCGGTGCCAATGAGTTCTTTGACAACCTGGGCACGACCGTTAAGCAGAACCCCGTGCCTACGCTGCTTACCGGCACGGGCCTAGGTTGGCTGATGCTTAGCCAGCGCCAACCGCATCGCTCCCATTCGCGTGGCTCTGCGCACGTCGATGCCACTGACGTACATGCCACGCCGCCGCCTCCTGATGAAGTGATGTCGCCTCAGCGTGCAAGTGCCGGGCAGCACGACCCGCGAAGCGATTCACACGGACCAGGCCACGGCATCAAAGAGCGCGCCCGACATATTGGTCATAGCACGAAAGGGGCCGCGCAGCAGTTCAGCGACAAAGCTCACCAAATGGGAGGACGTATGCACGATTCCATGTCCCACGCCCAGCAGGGCACGCATCAGCGGATCGATCACATGAAAGAGCGCGCTCATCATGTCAGCGACCGCTCTTCGGATTTCATTCAAGAGCACCCACTGGTCGTGGGAGCGTTAGGGTTTGCTCTGGGGGCGGCGCTGGCCAGCCTGAGCGCTACGACACACAAAGAGAACGAAACCCTGGGTGAGTATCGTGATCACGCCATGGACCAAGCGACCAAGATGGGCGAGGCGCAAGTGGACAAAGCGCAGCAGGCAATTCACGACACGGCAGAATCCGTGAAGCAGCACGCCCATGAGCAACGCCACGAGGGGCACCAGAACGAGGATAACCCCACCCAGCATAACGAGCCGGGATTAGCGGGGTCGAGCACGCCGTCAGGCAACACGCAGGGCGCGGGTACGAACACGGCTACCCATCCTGCTAGCAGCCCCACTACACCGGGGGCGAATACCGCCACGCAAACGTCCGAGACGCGTAAGCCACCGCTTCCGTAACGGCTGAGTTGGCTCGTCCCTGGTTCACGGCGCTACTTCTTGTAGCGCCGTTTTACGTCGACGCTGAGGCGTCCTTCGCCCAGGCGCAGCGTGAGGCGCTGGCCGGGCTGGGTGTCGTCGGCGCGACGGACGACTTGGCCTTGGGCATCTTGAGCGATGGCATAGCCGCGCCCGAGTACGGCCAGCGGACTGACGGCGTTGAGTTCTCGGGCGGCGCTATGTAGGCGTGCTTGACGCGTCTCCAGCAGGCGCTGCATCGCATTGGCCAAGCGGCGCTGTAGGCTGCTTACCCGTTCGCTGTCGGCGCGGTGCAGCCTTTTCATATCTTGGCTGGCAAGGCGGCGAGTAAGTTGGGCCGTTTGCGCCTTTTGCTGGGCGAGGGTGTGTTGTATGGCGCGGTGTAACCGCTGCTGCAGCGCGGTGAGGTACTGGCGCTGGCGGGCGAGCTGTTCGCCGGGGTGACGAAGGCGGGCGCGTAGGGTGTCTAGCCGCTGGCTATCTCGCTCTAACCGGGCCTGCATGGCGCGCTGTAAGCGCTGCTCTGCCTGGGTGAGCTGGCGCTTCAAGGCGTGTTGGTCGGGTACGAGACGCTCGGCGGCAGCGGAAGGCGTGGGCGCGCGCCTATCGGCGGCATAATCCGCCAGGGTGACATCCACCTCATGGCCCACCGCCGACATCACCGGCAGCCGGGAGTGAAAAATCGCCCGCGCCAAGTGCTCGTTATTGAACGCCCAGAGATCTTCCAGACTGCCCCCGCCACGGGTGATCAGCACCACATCTAGCTCGGGGTCTAACCGCGCCTGCCGGTTGAGCAGGCCGAGTGCCGAGATCATCGCCGGGGCGGCATCGGCCCCCTGAACCGGTACGGGAATTAGCGTCACGTCCGCCAGCGGCCAGCGGGCGGCCAGCACCGCCAGCACATCGCGAATGGCCGCGCCGGTAGCAGAGCTTAAAATCAAAATCTTGCGCGGTGGCAAGGGCAGGGGGCGCGCATTGGCGAACACGCCTTCGCCTTCCAACTGCGCTTTCAAACGCTCGAAGGCCGCCAGCAGCTCGCCGAGGCCAGCGGCCTGTACCGCCTCGGCAATGAGCTGGTAGTCGCCCCGTGGCTCGAACAGCGAGACGCGTCCGCGTAGCTTCACCTGGTCGCCATCGCGCATGGGCGCGGCCACGAAGCGCGCCCGCTGACGGAACAGCGCGCAGCGAATCTGCGCCCGGTCGTCTTTCAGGGTGAAGTAGATATGCCCCGAGGCCGGACGCGAGACGTTGGAAAGCTCGCCCTCTACCCACACGTCCCCCACGTCGCGCTCCAGGGTTTGCTTGGCGCGCTGGTTGAGTTGGCTCACGGAGAGCGCTTGGGGGGCGGGTGCCGTGCTCGTTGGTTCCATCGTTGGCCTTGGTGGTTCTCTCGTAGATGTCACGATACCTCAAACGCGGCTCATAAGGCTTCCCTTCACCGCATATTCCCGGCTGACGCTGACCGTCATTAGCAATTGGTATAAGCCTAACCGCCTCTCCGCGTTGCTGGAGCGGCCCTCGAAACGTTATAATGGGCGATTAACTTTCCACGCCCCATCTTCCCACTTCTCAATGGGTGTTGCCGCTATGCTACGTATGGCCCAAGAAGCGCTTACGTTCGATGACGTACTTCTCGTTCCTGGCTTCTCCGACGTTCTGCCCAAGGATGTCAGCCTAAAAACCCGCCTGACCCGCAATCTCTTCCTGAACATTCCCCTGCTTTCCGCTGCAATGGACACCGTGACCGAAGCGCGTCTCGCCATTGCCATGGCGCAGGAAGGCGGCATTGGCATCATCCATAAGAACATGACCATGACGCAACAGGCTGCTGAAGTGCGTAAGGTGAAGAAGCACGAAAGCGTCATCGTCAAAGACCCGGTCACCGTGAGCCCCAAAGCCAAGCTGGAAGACCTGCTGGCCATGGCCCGCGAATACGGCTTCTCCGGCTTCCCGGTGGTGGAAGGCGAAACCTTGGTCGGCATCGTCACCGAGCGTGACATGCGCTTCCAGCCGAACCACGGTGACAGC
This sequence comes from Halomonas sp. BL6, assembly GCF_006228115.1. NCBI lineage: Bacteria > Pseudomonadati > Pseudomonadota > Gammaproteobacteria > Oceanospirillales > Halomonadaceae > Halomonas > Halomonas sp. BL6. The sequence goes on from NZ_VDGL01000001.1 coordinate 175,343, forward strand.
GTGGCCGATATCATGACCCCCCGTGAGCGTCTGGTCACCGTACCGGAAGGCACCGAACTCGAAGTCAGTAAAGCCAAGATGCGCGAACACCGCATCGAGAAAATGCTGATTGTCGATGACGCCTTCCACCTGCGCGGCCTAGTGACTTTCCAAGACATCGAAAAAGCCCGCACTTACCCGATGGCCGCCAAAGACAGCGATGGCCGCCTATTGGTAGGTGCCGCCGTCGGTACCGGTCCGGAAACCCCGGACCGTGTCGCGGCACTGGCCGAAGCAGGCGTTGACGTGATCATCGTCGATACCGCCCACGGCCACTCTCAAGGCGTGATCGATCGTGTTCGCTGGATCAAAGAGCATTTCCCGCAGATTCAAGTGATCGGCGGCAACATCGCCACCGCCGCCGCTGCTAAAGCCCTGGCGGAAGCAGGCGCAGACGCCGTGAAAGTAGGTATCGGCCCCGGCTCCATCTGCACCACCCGCATTGTGGCAGGCGTGGGCGTACCGCAAATCACCGCCGTTTCCAACGTGGCCGAAGCGCTGAAAGAATTCGACATTCCGCTGATTGCCGATGGCGGCGTGCGCTTCTCTGGCGACCTGGCCAAAGCCATTGCCGCTGGCGCCAGTGCGGTGATGGTAGGTGGCCTGCTGGCCGGTACCGAAGAAGCGCCGGGTGAAGTCGAGCTTTACCAAGGCCGTACCTACAAAGCCTACCGCGGCATGGGTTCCATGGGCGCGATGTCCCAGAACCAAGGCAGCGCCGACCGCTACTTCCAAGACAAAGATGCCGGTGCCGAAAAACTGGTACCGGAAGGCATTGAAGGTCGCGTGCCCTATAAAGGCATGATGGGCGCCATCGTCCACCAGCTGATGGGCGGCCTGCGCGCCTCCATGGGGTATACCGGCTGCCGCGATATTCAAGAAATGCGCACCAAGCCGGAATTCGTACAAATCACCGGCGCTGGCTTTAACGAGTCCCACGTTCACGACGTGCAGATCACCAAAGAAGCCCCCAACTACCGGGTGAGCTAACCAGCGCATCAAGTGACACGGCGGCGGGCATTGCCCCGCCGCTTGCTTTTTAGCCAATGCGGCCCGTTCCGCGTTATAGAGGCTCCGCCATGAGTGACATTCACGCCCATAAGATCCTGATTCTCGACTTCGGCTCCCAGTACACCCAGCTGATCGCCCGCCGGGTACGCGAAATCGGCGTATTCTCTGAAATCCGCGCCTTCGACATCACCGAAGAAGAGATTCGCGAATACAACCCCAACGGCATCATCCTGGCCGGTGGCCCGGAATCCGTCACCGAGCTGGATTCCCCCCGCGCCCCGCAGTGCGTATTCGAGATGGGCCTGCCGGTGTTTGGTATCTGCTACGGCATGCAAACCATGGCCGAGCAGCTGGGCGGCAAGGTAGAAGGCTCTAACCAGCGTGAGTTCGGCTACGCCCAGATTCGCCTGGACGCGGAAAGCGCGCTGTTCAAAGACATCAAAGACCACGTCGACGCCGCCACCGGCAACGCGCTGCTAGATGTATGGATGAGCCACGGCGATAAAGTCGCCAAAGCCCCCGACACGTTCACCGTGACCGCCTCTACCCCAAGCTGCCCGATTGCGGCCATGGCCTGGGAAGAGAAGCAGTTCTACGGCGTACAGTTCCACCCGGAAGTGACCCACACCCTGCAAGGCCAGCGGATTCTTGAGCACTTCGTGCTGGATATCTGTAAAGCCGAAAAGCTGTGGACGCCCGCGCAAATCATCGAAGACCAAGTACAGCGCGTACGCGAGCAAGTCGGCGACCGCCACGTACTGCTGGGTCTTTCTGGCGGTGTCGATTCTTCTGTTGTGGCCGCGCTGCTGCACAAAGCGATTGGCGACCAACTGACCTGCGTGTTCGTCGATAACGGCCTGCTGCGTAAAAACGAAGGCGACCAAGTGATGGAAACCTTCGCCAAGCACATGGGCGTGAAGGTGATTCGCGTCGACGCCGAAGCGCTGTTCCTCGATAAGCTGAAAGGCGAAAACGACCCGGAAGCCAAGCGCAAGATCATCGGCAACACCTTTATCGACGTGTTCGATGAAGAAGCCAGCAAAATTGAAGGCGTGGAGTTCCTGGCCCAGGGCACTATCTACCCGGACGTGATCGAATCCGCCGCCTCGAAAACCGGCAAAGCGCACGTGATCAAATCCCACCACAACGTGGGTGGCCTGCCGGAAACCATGAAGCTGAAGCTCGTCGAGCCGCTGCGCGAACTGTTCAAAGACGAAGTGCGCAAACTCGGCCTAGAACTCGGCCTGCCCTACGACATGGTCTACCGCCACCCGTTCCCCGGCCCTGGCCTGGGCGTGCGCATTCTGGGTGAAGTGAAGAAAGAGTACGCCGACATCCTGCGCGATGCCGACGCCATCTACATCGAAGAACTGCGCGCCGCCGGTTGGTATGAAAAAACCAGCCAAGCCTTCGCCGTGTTCCTGCCGGTGAAATCGGTAGGTGTCGTAGGCGACGGCCGCCGCTACGAATGGGTCATCGCGTTACGCGCCGTCGAAACCATCGACTTCATGACCGCCCGCTGGGCGCATCTGCCCTACGAGCTGCTGGAGAAGGTTTCTAACCGGATTATCAACGAGTTGGAAGGGGTGTCGCGGGTGACTTATGATGTCTCCAGCAAGCCGCCTGCTACTATTGAGTGGGAGTGAGGTTGCGTCAATCATGATAATCGCTAGCTAGACTTCGCAAAGCCGCTCCATGATTGAGCGGCTTTGTTGTATGGTGCGCTTATACCTACAGGGATGAGCATGATGAGCGACGAGGAAGTTAAAGCCAATGCAGTAGCCTTTGCCAAGCGACATAAGAAGCGCATTGCCTCTGAACGAACGGATATCGAGCAGTACGTGCCGGAAGAGCGGCCTATCTCCATTTTTATGGCGGGTTCTCCGGGGGCAGGCAAGACCGAGATAGCCAAGGAGTATGTTGCAGCGCTGGATGAATTAGAGTCCCAAGGGTTCGAAGGGCTGGGCAGGATACTGCGTATTGATCCTGATGACCTGAGAGAAGAGCTCCCAGGCTATACGGGTGGCAATTCCCGGTTGTTCCAGGGCGCGGTGTCGATACTCGTGGATAGAATTCACGACGTCATGCTGAAACAGCGGCAGTCCTTCCTTCTGGATGGCACACTCGCAAGCTTTGATATCGCCAGCAAGAATATTGCCCGCTCTTTAAAGCGAGAACGTGACGTCCAAATATTCTACGTCTATCAGCATCCGCTACTGGCTTGGCAGTTCGTCTGCGGTCGCGAGAAGGTCGAAGGCCGAAATATTCCGCTCGAAAGCTTTATTGAACAGTTCCTCGGTGTTCAAGAGGTGGTGAATCGAGTCAAACGAGAGTTCGGCTCAAAGGTCTGTCTCGACCTCATCATCAAAGACACAGACCACACAAATCAGCACTGGGAATCGGATATCGATTCGATTGATCCATTCCTGCCCGAGCGCTACACTCATGAACAGCTGAAAAGCCTACTATCAGGCGAGGATGAGTCATGAAAGATAAAATGTCGAAATCTACCCCGCTAACGCATTTTGCGCGTCATGCGAGCGCTGAGCAGAAACAAGCCGTGCGTAACAAGGTCATCCATAACGCCATCGCTCGTCAAAAGCGTGTTCTCGACCAAGCTAAAGAGCTGAATTGCTAGCTTAGCTGTTGAGCAGTCGCATTTCCTTGGCCCGCCGATGAGCGGGCTTTCTGTTTCTGCCTGTTTTTTAGTGGCTTACGAACAGCAGTTCATGCGCCCTAAAAATCGGGCTAGCGTTAAATATCATAAGGTTACATTTCATCAATGAATCAGGTTTCTCATAACAGCCTTGTCTCTTTTATTTGGAAAATTGCCGATGACTGCCTGCGCGATATTTATGTCCGCGGCAAATACCGTGATGTCATCCTGCCCATGGTGGTGTTGCGCCGCCTGGACACCCTGCTGGAGCCGACCAAGGACGCGGTGCTCGAAGAGGTTCGCTACCAGAAAGAAGACGAAGGCGCGCTAGAGCTGGATGAGGAGCCTTTGAAGGAAGCCTCCGGCTACGTGTTTTACAACACCAGCCATTGGACGCTAAAGAAGCTACACGGCACCGCCACCAATAACCAGCAGATTCTGCTGGCGAATATCGAGGACTACCTTGACGGTTTCTCCGATAACGTCAAGGAGATCATCCGCCGTTTCAAGCTTTTCGATCAGATGCGCCACATGGCCGACAAACAAGTGCTGCTGGAGGTCATCGAGAATTTCGTCTCGCCCTATATCAACCTGACGCCCCACAATACGGAAGACCCCGAAGGCAACACATTACCGGGGCTTTCCAACCTGGGCATGGGCTACGTCTTCGAAGAGCTGATCCGCAAGTTCAACGAAGAGAACAACGAGGAAGCGGGGGAGCACTTCACGCCGCGCGAGGTGATCCACCTCATGACGCACCTGATGTTCGACCCGATCAAGGATCGGCTTCCCCCGCTCATGACGATTTATGATCCGGCCTGTGGCTCGGGCGGCATGCTGACCGAGGCGCAGAACTACATTAAGAACCCGGAAGGCCTGATCAAGGCCAGCGGCGACGTCTATCTCTACGGCAAAGAGATCAACGACGAGACCTACGCGATCTGTAAATCGGACATGATGATCAAGGGTAACAACCCCGAGAACATCCGCGTTGGCTCCACGCTCTCCAGCGATGAGTTTTCCGCCGAACGCTTTGATTTCATGCTCTCCAACCCGCCCTATGGCAAGAGCTGGAGCAGCGAGGTCAAGTACATCAAGGACGGCAAGGATGTCATCGATCCGCGCTTTCAGGTCGAGTTGGCTGATTATTGGGGTAACAAAGAGACGGTAGACGCTACTCCGCGCTCGTCGGATGGTCAGCTGCTGTTCCTGATGGAGATGGTCAGCAAGATGAAGCCTGCGGGCACCAGCCCGCTTGGTTCGCGCATCGCCTCCGTTCACAACGGCTCCAGCCTGTTTACCGGCGACGCGGGCAGCGGCGAATCCAACATCCGCCGCTACATCATCGAAAACGACATGCTGGATACCATCATCCAGCTGCCGAACAACCTGTTTTACAACACCGGTATCACCACCTATATCTGGCTGTTGACCAACGCCAAGCCGGAAGCCCGAAAAGGGCGCGTCCAGTTGATCGACGCCAACCTGCTCTACCGCAAGTTGCGCAAGAACCTGGGCGACAAGAACTGCGAATTTGCGCCCGAGCATATAGAAACGATCACTAACGCCTACCTCGACTTTGCCCCCATCGAGCGGGAAATCGACGCCAACAACGACCCGCAGGGCATCGCCGTGCAGGTGTTCGATAACGACGACTTCGGTTACTACAAGGTCACCATCGAGCGCCCCGACCGCCGCCGCGCGGGTTTCAGCGTCGAGCGCATCGCGCCGCTACGCTTCGATAAAGCATTGCGCGAGCCGATGGAGTGGCTGTGGGAAACCCACGGCGACAAGGTTTACGAACCAGGCTTTTTGAAAGGCGAAGCCAAAGCCATTGCCGCCTGGTGCGAAGAGCAGGGCATGACCCTGAACGCCAAGCAGCGCGGCAAACTGACCGATACCCGCCACTGGCTCAAACTGCGCGACTTGCATGATGCCGCCACCGCCTTGATGAAGCAGATCGGCACGCAAGAGACCGATGACTTCAACGCCTTCCGCGAGGCCGTCAGCAAGACGCTCAAGGCACAGAAGATCAAGCTAACCGCCGGTGAGAAAACCGCGCTGCTGAACACCGTGAGCTGGTACGACGAGCGCGCATATAAAGTGATCGACAAGCGCTACTCGCTCTCGAAAGAGGGCTTGAGAGGCCTGGCAAAGCGCTACGGCTGCACCGAGGAAGCACTTTCGGACTTCGGCTACTACCGTCAGGACGATGGCAGCTACCTGACATTCGAGCCCGCCACTGACCTTCGCGACGCGGAAAGCGTGCCGCTGAAGGACGACATTCATCGCCACTTCCTGGCTGAGGTGAGGCCGCATGTGGAAGAGGCCTGGATCAATCTCGACTCCGTGAAGATCGGCTACGAGATCAGCTTCAACAAGTATTTCTACCGCCACAAGCCGCTGCGCAGTCTCGAAGAAGTAACGCGGGATATTCTGGCGCTTGAAGAGAAGGCCGATGGGCTGATTGCGGATATTCTCGGCGTCGAGATCGCGACCAAGCTGGAATTAGCAGAATGAACATAGCGGCTTACTCCAAATACGACAGCTTCAAATACTCGGGCTTCGACTGGGTCGGCTATATCCCGGTCCACTGGAATGTTGAGAAGCTGGGCTCCATGCTGAGTGCGGTATCGGAGAAAAACCAGCCCGAGTTGCCTCTCCTCTCAATCACCCGAGAACAGGGGGTCATCAAACGCAACATCGAAGATCAGGACAGCAACCACAATTTTATTCCGGATGACCTGGGCGGCTACAAGGTGTTGCGCAAGGGGCAGTTCGGCATGAACAAGATGAAGGCGTGGCAGGGCTCCTACGGTGTGTCCGCGCATACTGGAATTGTCAGCCCTGCTTATTTCATTTTTGACTTTACTCGCGAAGTCGATCCGCATTTCTTTAACATTGCGATTCGTAGCAAACTCTACGTCTCTTACTTCGGCTCAGCCTCAGATGGCGTTCGCGTCGGACAGTGGGATCTAAACCAACCCCGTATGCGGCAAATTCCGTTAATATTGCCGCCACTCCCCGAGCAACGCTCCATCGCCGCATTTCTGGATAACAAATGCGCCAAAATCGACGAGGCAATACGAATCAAGGAAGCGCAAATCACGCTCTTGCGCGAGCGTCGGCAGATCCTGATTCAGCAGGCCGTTACCTGTGGCCTGAATCCTGATGTGCCCATGAAAGATAGCGGCATCGACTGGATTGGTGAGATTCCTGCACATTGGAATAAACGCAAACTTTCACATCTTGGCATAGTGGGAAATGGTTCGACGCCGAGCCGAAGTAATATGGCTTTTTGGAATGCTGGAAATATTCCTTGGCTTAATAGTTCCAAGGTAAATGATTTTATTATCGAGGGCGCCGAGCAATTCGTTACTGCTAAAGCAAAAAGAGAGTGTCATCTACCTTCAGTGAAGTCAGGCGATTTGGTCATGGGTATCACTGGTCAAGGTAAAACGCGCGGTATGGTTGCTATATGCAAAATCGACGCGACTATAAATCAACATTTAGCGTATATCAGAGTTAAATCACCTGACGTCCTAAATTACTATCTATTCCACTTTTTTAGTGCAAGCTATGACTGGTTGAGAAGCCAATCTGAATCCAGCGGCAGCACTAAGGGCGCAATAACCTGTGACGATATTAAAAACTACGTTGTTATTGTGCCGTCAGTATTGGAGCAGAAAGCTATCGTCACTCATGTTGAAAACGAAACGAGGAAAATCGTCAAAGCCATTTCAATTAAGCAAGACCAGATCGGCACACTCAAAGAATATAAAACCACCCTAATCAACGCGGCGGTGACGGGAAAAATCAAGGTCAGCTAAGGGGCAGTCATGAGTTATGCGGTAAGCGACACCACGGAGAAAGCGCTGGAACAGGCCATCGAACGCAGCCTGACCGGCACCACCAGTGAAGCACAGGCGCAGGGCATTACCGAGCCTGCGACTTACGGCGTGAGTGGTGCTTACCGCCTTGGCCATGGCAGCGACTTCGATGCCACGTTGGCGCTGGACACTGCCCGGTTCTGGGCCTTTCTGGAAGCCACGCAAAGCAAGGCCTTGGAAAAGCTCAAGACCCGCCACCCCGCCGATTGGCAGGCGCGCATTCTTGGCCAGTACGACAAACTGATCAAACGAAAGGGCGTACTGCACCTGTTGAAAAAAGGCCTGCCGGTCGAGGATGCGCACTTTACCCTCATGTACCCCGCGCCGCTGGCCAGTTCCGCCCAGGCGGTGCACGACCACTTTTCCGCCAACGTGTGGAGCGTGACGCGTCAGGTGCACCACTCGCTGGCGAATCCCAACGAATCCATCGATATGGTGCTGTTCGTCAACGGCCTGCCTATCGTCACCCTGGAGTTGAAAAACGCCTGGACGCAACAGACGGCGCGTTACCACGGCCAGAAGCAGTACCGCGACAGGGATGCCTCCCAGCCGTTACTGCAGTTCGGGCGGGTGCTGGTCCATATGACTGCCGATACCGATGAAGCCTGGATGGCGACCAAGCTTGCCGGGGACGCCACCTGGTTTCTGCCATTCAACAAAGGGCATAACGAAGGCGCGGGCAACCCGCCCAACCCGAACGGCCACCGCACCGCTTATCTGTGGGAAGAGGTGTTCAAGCCCGACAGCCTCGCCGGTATCATCCAGCATTTCGCGCTGCTGGAAGGTAAAAGCACCGACCCGCTGGCGAAGAAAAACCTGATCTTTCCGCGTTACCACCAGCTCAACGTGGTACGCAAGCTGCTGGCCCATACCGCGGCGCATGGGGTGGGCCAGAGTTACCTGATTCAGCACTCCGCCGGATCGGGAAAATCCAATTCGATTACCTGGGCCGCCTACCAACTGATCGAAAGCTACCCCGAGCAGGCCGACCTGCCCGGCGCGAAGGCGCTGGATGCGCCGCTGTTCGATAGTGTGATCGTCGTGACCGACCGCCGCCTGCTGGACAAGCAGCTGCGCGAGAACATCAAGGGCTTCTCCGAGGTGAAGAACATCGTCGCCCCGGCGATGCGCTCTTCGGATCTCCGAGCGGCGCTGGAGAACGGTAAGAAGATCATCATCACCACGATTCAGAAGTTTCCCTTCATTATCGATGGCATCGCGGACCTCTCTGATAAGCGTTTTGCCGTGATCATCGACGAAGCTCACAGCGGCCAAACCAGCCACTCTCAAGGCAACATGAACAAGGCCATGGGGGGAAGTGCGGAGACGGACGACGAGGACAACCAGGACAGAATTCTCACATCCATACGGGCGCGCAAGCAGCGGGGCAACGCTTCTTACTTTGCATTCACGGCGACCCCCAAGAACAGCACGCTGGAGATGTTCGGGGTGGCGCAGCCTGAGGGCGGCTACAAGCCTTTTCATCTTTACAGCATGAAACAGGCGATCGAAGAGGGCTTCATCCTCGATGTGCTGGCCAACTACACCACCTACAAGGGCTATTACGAGATTCAGAAGTCCATCGAAGACAACCCGCTGTTCGATACTATCAAGGCGCAGAAAAAGCTGCGCGCCTTTGTCGAACATCGCCAGCAAACCATCGACATCAAGGCCGAGGTCATGGTGGATGACTTTGTCGATAACGTGGTCAACAAGAAGAAGCTGCGCGGTAAGGCGCGGGGAATGATCATCACTCAGAATATCGAGATGGCCATTCGCTACTATCGCGCGGTACAGAAAGAGCTGGAGAAGCGCGGCAATCCGTTCAAGGCGTTGATTGCCTTTTCGGGTGATAAGCAGGTCGACGGCATCAAGTACACGGAAGCCGAGATGAACGGTTTCCCCGAGGAGAAGACGCGCTTCTATTTCGATGGCTACGACGATAAAGGTAAGCCGATGCTGCTGAACGGCCAGAGCGTCGAGAACACCTTTCGGCTACTGGTGGTGGCTAATAAGTATCTGACCGGCTTTGATCAACCCAAGCTTTGCGCCATGTATGTGGATAAAAAGCTGCAGTCGGTGCTGGCCGTTCAGGCGCTATCGCGTTTGAATCGCTCGGCGCCCAAACTGGGCAAGCGGACCGAAGACCTGTTCGTGCTCGATTTTTTCAACGAGGTCGACGACATCAAAAAGGCGTTCGATCCCTTCTTCACCGTGACGACGCTGTCGCAGGCGACAGATGTTAACGTTCTGCATGACTTGAAAGATGCACTCGATGAGACCGGTGTTTACGAGTGGGAGGAAGTTGACGATTTCTGCCAGCGTTTCTTCAACCAGGAGGATGCCCAGAAGCTGAGCCCACTCATCGATACAGCTGCCGAGCGATTCAACGCGGAGCTGGGGCTCGAGGATAAAGACAAGATCGACTTCAAGATCAAGGCCAAGCAGTTCGTCAAGATCTACGGTCAAATGGCATCGATCATGCCGTTCGAAGTCGTGGCGTGGGAAAAGCTTTTCTGGTTTTTGAAGTTCCTCATTCCGAAGCTGAAGATTCAGGACCCGAACCAGGATGAACTCGATGAGCTGCTTGAGTCTGTCGATCTTTCCTCCTACGGATTGGGCAGAACGAAGCTCAACCATGCCATTACACTGGATGCCGAGGAGGCCACGCTCGATCCGCAAAACCCCAATCCGCGTGGGTACCGTGAAGAAGAGAGCCAGAAGGACCCGCTCGAGGAGATCATCAAGACCTTTAACGAGCGCTGGTTTCAAGGCTGGAGCGCTACGCCAGAAGAGCAGCGCGTCAAGTTCCTGAATATTCTGGACAGCGTGAGAGCACATCCAGATTTCGAGCAGAAATTCAGCGATAACCCAGACCCCTACTCGCGTGAAATCGCCTTCGATAAAATCATGAAAGAAGTAATGTTGAAACGGCGCAAGGAGGAGATGGAGTTATACAAACTCCACGCCCAGGACCCGACGTTCAAAGCGGCGTTTTATCAAAGCCTTAAAAATGCTTTGATGAAAACAAATATAAGTGGTTTTTCCTATTAGAGGCTACTGTTGATGATAGTAGGGGTGCGGTTTTTAATCGCACCGTTTTAATGTAAGTCACGTATTTTGGTGTGAGAGGTTAAGGGTGATTTACGTAGATCTTTTAAGTGTTTCTTCTTGCTCTGCTGTTAACTGAAAGTTCAGCTATATCTAGCTCAAATTCTTTATCGATATCCAGTTTTTTTAAGATGGCGGGCAAAACTTGGTGAATCGTTCTCATACCGACCAAAAGTTCATTCATATATATGTCAGGATGTAACTGAGTTGTATTGATACCAAGGCTCTCTGCTTCTGCTGAGTGATCCAGTTCGTCCGGTGAACCGTAAACTATGTCCATCAGTTCGGCTTTGAGTGGTACACGACCTTGAAAGGCAGTTTCTTTTACAATAAGAATCCACTTTTCATAATCGCTAATCACCTCATGCCGAAATTTAGTGAAATTTGGTGCTAGTGCTTGATCGGCTTCAATCTTGGTGGCAGCCAAAGAGAGCAAGCAAGGCTCTATGTTCTCGGCAGGTGATGAATAAAGATCGAGCCTTTCGTCATTAACGATATGATCAATGTAAGCGATATAAAAGCCATAGACACTGTTTAAAGATAAATATATGTCATAAATGAGTGAAGCCAGTGGGTTGTCTCTAAAGCTAAAGTCGCCGTCTTCGTTTATAAGGCTTTCGTTTAGCTCCTTTGGGAATTCCTTGGGAATGGTAACGCCCATCTCAGTCAACGTATTTAGCGTATTACCTAATAGCAGATCAAGATCGTCTTCCAGGGGTAGTGTGTAATACCCGGTTTCAGCATCCTCTTGGGCAAGCTCGGCCAGGTTTTGAGTTAGAGTTTTCCACTTCGCGCAGTTTTCCACAGACCCACATAGGAGAACATCGGACGGATCCAGGTCGCCGATTTTTGTCAGTTCTCGAAATTTGTTCTGCATTACCAGCGATATGTGTTCGCCATTTTTCCATTTCGTAATTTGGGTTGGCGAAACTCCCAGAAGCCCAGACAGCTTTTTCTGGTTACATTGCAGAATATGCAAGGCGAGTTCAACGAATGCTTTACTGCTCATGGCGACCTCCCATTTGATAAGAGATGCAAGTCTAGACTGTAATTTACTTAATTAAAATATTTTTTTACTAAATTTTCGGTTGATTCACTCATCAGCTGGAGGGACTGCAGGTGATGAGTTTGCGCAGGGTATCAATGCCCGCAAGTACCAATCGTTGGCTAAGGTGAGCAAAGCCACCGCCACCCGGGATTTGCAGAGTTGGTGGAGAAAGGCTGCCTTTCCAAGCTGCCCGGCGGTGGGCGCAGCACACGTTACTCCGTGGAGGTGGGTTAGGGTTGCCTGTTGAGAACGATAGGTTCCAAGGCGTTAGTCAGAAACCCTATCGCAGTTGTCTTGGTACAGCGGCGCATCGGTGCCCAGCGCTAGGCGCTCGGTGGCGCTGTTGTAGTAGAAGTGGCCATGCTCAACGTTGGCAAGGTGATAATCCCCGCAAACCCCATAGCCCTTATTGACGCGCTTTAAATGCGAAATGTCAGCTTGCGTCTGGCTACCGAGGTGTTCCGATATGCTTGCGGCGATGTGCGCATCACGCTGTGCCTCGGAGTGGGCTTGGCCACCGAATAACAGGCCCGCCACGATGAAAATGGCGACAACGGGAATCCATAGGTTATGCATAGCGTGCCCAGTGAGTTGGTGTGGTGTGCATGATGCCAGTAGGGAAAGTAGTTATCAGGATAATAACGGGTTGCTGGTTTCGCTGCACTGATGGGTGTGGGCTGCGTGCGTTGCTGTTGAATGCCTCTCGCAGATTGAATAAGCTGCCTGCCGCTAAAAAGCCCTATTCAACCCTCCGCATCATCCCGAATCGCGATAAAAATGGCGTTTACGTGCCGCCCACGGCTCCGGGGTAACTTTATGGATGAACGCAAATGACTGTCGAGCAGTTGGTGGAGTCTTATGGCAGCGTCGGCCTATTCGTGGGGTCGAGCCTGGAGGGCGAAGCCAGCGCAATGCTGGGCGGCATCATGGTTCACCAGCACTTGATTAGATTTTGGCCCGCGATCATCGCTCTGGCGCTGGGTTCTTTCCTGGCGGATCAAGTATTCTTCCTGCTCGGGCACTGGTGGCGCAACAGCGCTATCGTTCGTTCGGTTCAGGGTAGCACAGCGGGTGCGCGTGTACTGACCACGTTCAATGCTCGCCCGGACGTTTTCGCGTTCTCCTTGCGCTTTCTTTATGGGTTACGCATGGCCGGTGCGGTGACGATCGGTACGACCGATTACCCTTGGCTGCGATTTATCCTGCTCAATGCTATGTCGGCGCTGATCTGGGCGCTGGCCTGGGTCACGCTCGGTTATCTGTTTGGTCAGGCCCTTGCGCCACTGTTCGAGCGGCTGAGTGGCTATTCCCATTTTATATGGGCGGGTGTTGTCGTTGCCTTTTGCATCGCGGCAGTGGCCGTGATGGCTTCCAGGCGGAGACGCGCTAAGCGCATGACGACGCGCGATTGAGCTCAATGCCTCCGCCAGAAAGCGGCACTAACCTAGCGTTTTCGCCTCTCTTTTTCGGTAACTGCCATGAAAATCGACCTCTACCAAGTAGATGCTTTCGCCTCAAAACCCTTTGAAGGCAACCCAGCCGCCGTGTGCCCGCTGGAGGCGTGGTTGGATGATGCGCTGCTGCAGGCCATTGCAGCGGAGAATAACCTGTCCGAAACCGCATTTTTCGTACCCACGGAAGCGGGCTATCACCTGCGCTGGTTTACGCCTTCGGTGGAGGTGGATCTGTGCGGCCACGCCACCTTAGCGGCGGCCTGGGTGGTGTTCCATGCCTTGGGCGTGGTGGCCGAGGCGGTGGCCTTTGAAACCAGAAGCGGTGTACTGACCGTTCGCCGTGAAGGCGATATGCTGGTGATGGAATTCCCCGCAAAAACGCTCGCCCCGCTAGACATGCACGCGGAAGTCGCCGCTGCCCTAGGCGGTATCGAAATCGAGGAACTGCTGATCTCGGATGACATTGTGGTGGTAGTCGAGGAGGCGAGTGTGATTGAACGCCTTGCACCAGATATGCAGCGGCTTAAGCAATTACCGGGGCGGGGTGTGGCTGTTACTGCGAAAGGTGATGATGTGGATGTTGTATCTCGCTGGTTTGGCCCCAAGGTCGGCGTGGAAGAAGACCCGGTCACCGGCTCGGCGCATACGTCGCTCGCACCTTACTGGGCAGCGCGTTTGGGTAAGCAAGCGCTGACTGCCCGCCAGGGAGGGGCGCGCCAAGGCGCGCTGAGCTGCGTGGTAGAAGGTGAGCGCGTGATGATTAAAGGCCGCGTTGCGCCTTATCTAACGGGGCAAATCACGCTGCCTGATAGCTAATGAGCATAGTCTATGGCGATGAGGCTTCGTGGGAGTATCAGGATTGAAAACAAACATGTAAATGAGCATACCGTTCTCTTTCTTTATGGATCCGGTGGTTTGTGGCCTAAAGGTACACAAAGTTTATATTTTTCAAAGTAGGGTGTGGTAAATCCTTTAGTTGAATGCTATTTTGTGTCCTATGAGTACACAAAATAAATCAATATTAAAGAATTTATTAGAAGCCATACCACCTGGGTTCATGGCAGATACCGCTTGGCTTGAACGACATGGCGTTAGCCGCTTTCTGGCACGTAAGTACGTCGAGAACGGCTGGCTAGAGAGGGTTAACCGAGGCGTATTTCGGCGTCCTGCGCCTAGCACAGCCATCGATTGGAAAACCTGCCTGCTCTCCATTCAGCACATCATGCGTTATGACATTCATATCGGTGGCACCACGGCACTCTCCTTGCAGGGGTATGATCATTATTTACGTTTGGGCAGCCATGCGCCTGTTTGGGTATACGGTGATACGATCCCTAGCTGGCTCAGTAAGCTACCACTTACCGCCCCCATCAAAATCCGCAACACGTCACTGTTTTCTGATTCATCGCTAGGGCTAGCTAATCAAAGACACAATGATGAAGACGCACTGCCATGGGAGTGGGTGCTTAATGTGTCGATGCCCGAAAGAGCGGTGATGGAAGCTATGGATGAGCTGCCCGACCACGAGAGCTTTCATCACCTCGATATGCTCTTTGAGAGCTTGACGACGTTACGCCCAAAAGTGCTGTCCGTGCTGCTACACAGTTGTAAGAAGATTAAGGTAAAGCGGCTATTCTTTGTCTTTGCGGATCGCCATGACCACCCTTGGCGCAAGCGTCTTGATGTCACCGCGTTCAACCTTGGCAGTGGCGATAGGGCACTCGTCAAAGGCGGTAAGATTCATCCACGCTATCGTATTATGGTGCCTGCAGAATTTACGGGGTAGGAGGCTAGCGATGGCACGTGAGGTTTATGAGGCGCAGGTTGCGCTACTT
Source organism: Halomonas sp. BL6 (assembly GCF_006228115.1). Classification (NCBI taxonomy): domain Bacteria; kingdom Pseudomonadati; phylum Pseudomonadota; class Gammaproteobacteria; order Oceanospirillales; family Halomonadaceae; genus Halomonas; species Halomonas sp. BL6. Next base: position 190,387 of record NZ_VDGL01000001.1, read on the forward strand.
GTACGTATCCTTCCGTATGTTGCTAAGGAAGAGGTCTTCGCGCTCAAGGGCGGCACAGCGATAAACCTGTTTTAACGTGATTTTCCCCGGTTATCGGTGGATATCGATCTGACCTACCTACCGATGAAAGATCGAAGTGACAGCCTTACTGATATCAACGAAGCAATGGACCGCATTGCGGTGTCTATTGAAGGCGGCATCGTTGGTGCCAAAACGCAACGTATAAAAGGCGGCGGTGGTGGAGCCACGCGTTTGCTGGCGCGTCTTGGTGGTGCGGAGATTAAGATTGAAACGTCACCCGTTGCACGTGGTATCGTTCATGAGCCTCAAATGCGCTCAGTGTCCGATACTGTTGAGGATGATTTCGGCTACGCAGAAATGAGGATCGTTTCATTCGAGGACTTGTTTGGCGGAAAACTGCATGCCGCCTTAGATCGTCAACATCCGCGTGATCTTTATGATGTGAAGCTACTTTACGATAACGAGGGCCTAACGGATGCTTTGTTTCGCACCTTGTTGGTTTATATAGCGAGTTCTTCGCGCCCTTCACATGAGCTACTGAATCCAAACCTCATCGATCTTGATCAGCCTTATACACAAGAATTTGAGGGTATGACCAGAACTCCTGTTAGCCTCGAAGAACTGTTGAGCATACGTAAGCGATTGATTGCGGATATTCAGTCACGCTTTGATGAAAATACCAAACGCTTCTTACTGAGCCTGCATGACGGTCTACCGGATTTTGATGCCATCGGCCGCCCAGAAGCGGCCAATCTGCCTGCGGTACGCTGGAAACTCATCAACCTAAAAAAACTGAAAAACGATAACGCCTCGAAACATGCTGAGCAACGCCATGAGCTGGAGCACTTGCTGGGATAAGAGGTGCAAATCGGGATGCGAAAGAGACCGCTCGCCCCAGCCACCGTGTGCTTTACTATCTGCAATGCTGATTCACGGAGGAAGCCCCCATGGCCATTGGCGGCTTGATAGGATTACTGGACGACGTTGCCGCATTGGCGAAGTTGACCGCAGCATCACTGGACGATGTGAGCGCAGCCGCTGGGCGAGCAACGGCGAAGGCGGCCGGGGTGGTGTCGCGCCTCGTGCCTATCCAGAGGGCGCATTCTAAATAACGGCGCGGTACCATGCACCCTTACCAACGCCAGCCTCATGAGGCTGGCGTGTTATTACTTGCCGAGGCCTTTTCCATGACCCGCGTCGCCATCTTCGTCGATACCCAGAACGTCTATTACACCGTGCGCGAGGCCTACGGCAAACACTTCGATTACCGCCGTTTCTGGGCCAAGGTGACGGCGAACCGGGAGGTGGTGGCCGCCCGCTGCTACGCCATCGATAAGGGCGATGCCAAGCAGCGCGAGTTCCAAACTATCCTTCGCTCGATTGGGTTTGATGTCCGGCTCAAGCCCTTCATTCAGCGAGCGGACGGCTCCGCCAAGGGCGACTGGGACGTCGGCATCACTCTCGATGCCATCGAATACGCCGAGAAGGTGGATGTGGTGGTGCTGGTGTCCGGCGATGGCGACTTCGATCTGTTAGCCCAGAAAATCCGTGAGGTGCACGGTAAACGTGTCGAGGTCTACGGCGTGCCCCAGCTCACCGCCGCCTCGCTCATCAATGCCGCGAGCGAGTTCATCCCCATCGAGCGTGAGCTGTTGTTGGGCGGATAGCAGCGGCTGAAAGACCGGCTGAGCCGAATACGTTGGCTTATCGGCTCATTTTGTGAGCCGATAAGGGGCGGTAAGGCGGCGAATCCGTCTTATCAAGGCGTCGCCGATTGCCAGAGATCGCTCAATGGCCCCCCGACCGGGCTGAACTCGGGAATCGCCACGCGGGCTGCGCGGTTTTGCGCTTCGCCGAGTCGTGCGGGGTCACCGAGCTCGATCTCGGGCTGCTGGTTAGGGGGATAGGCACCCACCATGCAGAAATCATCGTCGGCGGTCAGACTGGCGTGGCCGACACCGGCAGGTAGTACCAACACATCGCCAGGATAAAGCATCAATGTGCGGCCGTTAGGACCCCCCAGGCGTGCCAGGGTTTGCCCGCGAAAGATACCCAATGCCTCATGAGCCGTTGAGTGAAAGTGATCGAAGTCGTAGAGGTGATAGCGCCAAGCGGGCAGCCAGTGGTGGCGTTGGAACAGGCGTTCGAATGCGTCGGCTCGCTTCTCCGCGTCGCTGGTGTCGACGACATGCCGGTAAATCAGCACCGGTAAGGCGGCGTTGGGATAGCCGGTGGCACCGTCGGCATCCAGGTAGAGTGTGTCGGGTGACGGAGCGTCCATGATGTCCTCCTGAGGCTGATGGAAGCGTTACATGCGTCAGCCTAGCCACTTTTTCTGCCCTTAACAGCGTGGCGCTTGTTTGGGGAGTCTCATGCCTCTGTCAGGCCATCCACCAGGAAGACACGGTAATCGGCGCCCTGGAAGCGGTGCTTGCGGGCCTCTTGGTAGGCGGGGCTTTGGTACCAGGCGCGGGCGGCGGCCATGTCGGGGAAGCGTAGAATCACCGCACCTTCCATGTCGCTGCCTTCCAATACTTCAACATCGCCGTAAAACGCTAGCGGCTGCGGGTCGTGGCCTTCGCGGGCGGCTTTGGCTTTTTCGCTATAGCGCTGCATCTCTTCGCTGTCGTGGGTGCGCTCACGGGTCAAAACGATATAAGCGGGCATTCCTTTCTCCTAGATAAGATGACAAGACGCTCCAGCATACCATTGCCGACGGACGCTGCCTTATGAATCAGGGCGAGTGGGGCCGTCGGTGGGTGTGTACGCGTCCGTTTCGATCACGGCGTCGTCCTCTACCGCGCGTTCGAGCTGGCGGTGCTCTAGGGCAGCGAGTGCGATGCGGTAGCAGTCGTCGATGTGGCTGTTACCCATGTATTTCATGGCGGTAAAGCTGATGCCGCCTGCCACGGCACTGCCGATCAGCGGTACGAACTTGGACGCGCCTTTTGCCGCCACCCGAACGCCCATTTTGCTAAGTAGCGAGACGATGAGGTTCTGGGTGATGTATTTGCCCGCCATCTTGCTGCCGGTGTTGGAGATAGCGGTCATGACGAACAGCTTGCTCTCGGTATCCAGGCCGTCGATTTGCTCCGGTGTCAGGCCAAACTGGCTATTAATTTTGGGGATGATGCGCATCAGAATCGCCACGTCCGAGCCGATATCCAGTCCCGGTACGGGGATGATGGCGGTGCCCGCTGAGAGTCCGGCACTTTTGGTCACCATCGCTTGGCATGTCTTTTTGATGGCCTCGAGTTCTTCCTTCGTTTCGATCATGGGCAGTTCCTTTGGGGGATGGCCGCGCGTCATTTGAGCAAAGATTGGCTGTCGCCACAGCGGGTGTCACTGCAGCTGGGCTGGTGCTCATACAGCGTTTGGATGATTTGGCAGTCGGCGGCTTTGCCGCCCCGGCACTGGTGCACCACTTGGCGCAGCTCGTCCGCTAGCGCCTGCAGTTTGGCAATGCGCGCCTCCAGGTGCGCGAGATGGCGGCTAGCAATGTCATCGGCGGCGCTGCAGTCGGTGTCAGGGTGGTCTGAGAGCGCTAACAGCTCCTGAATGCTGTGCAGGTCTAGCCCCAGGTTGCGGCCATGGCGAATGAAGCTGATGCGCTCGAGCGCCGCCTGGTCGTAGTGTCGGTAGCCCTGTTCACCGCGTTGTGGGGGCGGCAGCAGGCCGAGTTTCTCGTAGTGGCGAATGCTCTCCGGTGAACAGCCGGTGCGGGCGGCCACTTCGCCAATGCGGTAGACGTGTGTCATGGCTTGACCCTGTAACGATGACAGGGTTTAGGCTAGTCCTTATTCCCCGAGTGGACAAGCAGGTGATGACATGACGCTGTTGACCGAGCTGCTGCAAATTGCGCTGACGGCGGCCCCGTGGCTGCTGCTGGGGCTGGTGATTGCCGGCATGATCAAGGCATGGTTGCCAGAAAGCTTGCTACAGCGCTGGATGGGCGGGCGCGGCCTGGGCAGCATCGTGAGGGCGGCGGTGATTGGCATGCCCCTGCCGCTGTGTTCCTGCGGGGCGATTCCCACTGCGATTGCCCTGCACCGGGGCGGCGCGGGACGCGGGCCAACGACCTCGTTTTTGATCAGTACCCCAGGCGTAGGTGTGGACTCCATATTGCTCACCAGCGTGCTGCTAGGCCCGTTGATGGCGGTGGTCCGTGTGGCTGGCGCGTTAGTAACGGCCATTGTGACGGGCCTGCTGGTCGGTTTTACCCGCGATGCTGCAAAAGCCAGCCCCGCCGTCGCTTCCGCTGGCTGTTGCTCCTCGAGCGGTTGCCATGACCATCACGCTAACGCCGATGAGCCGGGTGGCTTGAAAGCGGGGCTGCGCTATGCCTTTAGCGACCTATTGGATGATATCAGCGCGTGGATGTTTGCCGGACTGTTGCTGGCGGGTGTGTTGGTGACGCTGGTGCCGCCGGATACGCTGGCGCAGTTTTCGGGCGGTGTGTTGGCGCTCATGCTGATGGCCGTGGTAGGGGTCCCGCTGTATATCTGTGCGGCGGCGGCTACCCCGGTGGCCGCTGGGTTGCTGTTAGCCGGTATCTCGCCGGGAATGGCGCTGGTGTTCCTGCTGGCAGGGCCGATTACCAGCTTGGCAACGCTGGCCATTTTGCGCCGCGAGTTGGGTAATACCGCGTTGGCGGTCTACCTTGTCTGCGTGCTCACCGTGACCGTGCTAGTCGGCTGGCTGTTCGATGCGGCCGTTGCCTTGGCCGGTTGGAACCCAGTGGAGCAGGCCAGCCAAGTGCAAGAGCTACTGCCCCACTGGTTGGAGTGGTTAGCGTTGGTGGTGCTGGCGCTGGTGGCTATTAGGCCGGTGCGCCGCCGCGTGATGGGGTTTTAAACAAGCGCACGGGCTGGTCACTCGCGCCTCATTGACGCGTCGTCCGGGGTCACGCGCCAAATGGCGTTAGTGAGATCGTCGGCAATGATCAGTGCACCGTCGGGGTCGACGGTCACCCCCACCGGGCGACCACGGGTGCTGCCGTCATCGGTGAGAAAGCCCGAGACGAAATCGACGGGGTCACCGCTGGGCTGGCCATTACTAAAGGGTACGAACACCACTTTGTAGCCAACGGGGTCGGCGCGGTTCCAACTACCGTGCTCGCCAATGAACACCCCGTTGGCAAACTCATCACCCATGGACGCGTTCGAGAAAGCCAGGCCGAGCGGTGCCACGTGGGAGCCTAGGGCATAATCCGGCGCGATGGCACTTTCGACTTTCTCCGGGTTGCGAGGCTGCACGCGGGGGTCGACATGCTGGCCCCAGTAACTGTAGGGCCAGCCGTAAAAGCCGCCTTCTTGAACGGTAGTGAGGTAATCAGGCACGAGATCTGGGCCTAGCTCGTCACGCTCGTTGACCACCGTCCATAGCTGGTCGGTGTCGGGCTGGATCGCCATGGCGGTGGGGTTGCGAAGCCCCGTGGCATAGGGCCGGTGCATGCCGGTGTCAGGGTCGATCTGCCAAATTTCGGCGCGATTGACCTCTGCCTCCATACCGCGCTCGGTGATGTTGCTGTTGGAGCCAATCCCTACATACAGAAACTCCCCATCGGCACTGGCGGTCATCGCTTTGGTCCAGTGGTGGTTGATCTCGGCGGGGAGCTGGGTAACCACCTCGGGTGGTCCGCTGGCCTGGGTTTGGCCCTCTTCGTAATCGAAGCGTACCAGGGCATCCTGGTTGGCGACATAGAGGGTGTCATCGATCAGCGCGAGGCCGTAGGGAGCGTTAAGATCTTCCGCAAAGGTGGTTTGCTCTTCATAGCGGCCGTCGCCATCGCCATCGTGTAACAGTGTCAGCCGGTTACCGCTCTGCACGGAGGTCGTGCCTTGTGATTTGATCAGCCCAGCCACGAAATCCTTTGGCTTGAGAGAGGGGGCGTTACCACCGCTGCCTTCTGCCACCAAAATATCGCCATTGGGCAGCACCAGGGTTTGGCGGGGGATCTGCAAGTCGGTGGCTATCGCGGTAATCGTGTAGCCCTCGGGCACGTTAGGGAGAGTGTCGCCCCACTCGGCGGGTTCGGGCACGCTCATGCTGGGCAGCAGGCCGCGGGAAGGCTCGGGTAGCGTGGGGTTTGGCCCGTAGCGGGTGAACTCTTGGGCGCTGACACTACCGGCTGCCAGCATCAAACAGAGCGGCGCGGCATAACAATGCGGACGTCGTAGAGCGCGCTTCATGGTTTACCTCCGTGGCCAAAACGGGAAAATCCCATCCAAACGGCGGTGCCCGCAAAAATGGTGACCACCATGGAGAGGGCAAAAGCAATCGGCATCATGCCCCAGGCGTCTCGCGAGTGGATCAGGGCGTTCACAAAGCCGAGCACCCACGTGAGCAGCAATAGTGCGGGATAGATCAGGAGAATGATGCTGCGCGACCTGGCACGGAAGAAACTAATGAGGGCGCTAAGCAATGCGAGCCCCGCAAACACCAATCCACCGGCATTTAGCCAAGCGGCGAAGGTGGCCCACTGGATTTGATAGCTATTGGCGTAGGCGTAGTCGCTGAGCGTGGCGCCTAGAAACAGCGGCAGACACCCCACCAAAAACACCGAATGAAAGAGGGGCAGCCCACGTTGATAGGTATGCGTACGGGTAGCTGTCACGGCATGCTCCTTATGCTGATCTAGCGAATGGCACTACCTGGCAGAAGTGATGCTGAGCCTCCTTGCCAAGCAATGGTGTCCTGTAGTGCCTACCCAGTGTAGGACAGCCGCCAAGATTTACCCAAAGCGAAGCAAGCATCGCCTGAAGGTGGCCGCTGAAGTGTATGACGAACGGTTATGCAGGGAGCCGAGCGATGACCTTGATCTCAAAGTCGAATCCCGCCAGCCACGTCACCCCGACCGCCGTCCAGTTGGGGTAGGGCTTTTCTGGAAACGCACGTGCTTTGGCGGCCATCACCGTCTCGAACTGAGTGTCGGGGTCGGTGTGGAAACTCGTCACATCGACGATATCCTCGAAGCTAGCGCCTGCCGCTGTTAAAACTCGCTGCAAATTGTCGAAGGCGAGCTGTACCTGGGCAGCGAAGTCTGGCTCGGGGGAGCCGTCTTCACGGCTGCCAACCTGGCCCGACACGAATAAAAAATCACCGGTGCGGACAGCCGCCGAATAGGCGTTCTGCTCATAAAGCGCCTGGCGGCCCTTGGGGAAAACGACGTCGCGCTTAGCCATGTAACTATCTCCATTCGTAATTAAAAAATGACTCGTTACTGACGGTGATATCACTTTATGGCGGCGACAGGGGGTGGATAAACGGCCAATTCTGTTCAACATTGTTTGGATATTTCAAACAATGTCGAGGCGTTTGATTCAGCCATGGATCGTTTCAATGCTATGCAAGCATTCGCCCGTGTCGTGGAAACGGGCAGCTTCACCAAGGCCGCGGAAACACTTCACTTGAGTAAGACCAGCGTGACGCAGCTCGTGCAGCAATTAGAGGGGCGGCTGCGCGTTAAGCTGTTGAATCGCACCACCCGCAAGGTGAATGTGACCGCAGATGGGGCCGCTTACTATGAGCGAGTCATCAAGCTGCTGGCCGACCTGGACGATGCCGAAACAAGCCTTTCTGCTGCGTCGCTGCAGCCACGCGGCCGACTGAGGGTCGACGTGCCCAGTCCGTTTGCTCGGATGATCTTGATTCCAGCCTTGCCCGCTTTCTACGCTCGGTATCCCGAGATTCAGCTCGATCTAGGGGTGAGTGATCGCAGAGTGGACCTTTTGGAAGAAGGCGTGGACTGCGTCGTTCGCGGCGGAGAGATGACGGACTTATCGTTGGTGGCACGTCGGGTGGGGGATTTGACGATGGGGGTTTATGCCACACCTGGTTATCTGGAAATGCGTGGTTATCCGGCGCACCCGCAGGCGCTGTCACTCCCACCCCACTACATGGTGAATTTCAGGTGGGAGCGGACAAATATGGCGTTTCTCAATACCTTGAGGCGTGATGACGAGAGTGTCACCGTGCAAGGGAGCTACGTGATCTCGGTTGATGACGGGAACGCGGGTTTGGCCGCTGGTTTGGCGGGGCTCGGTGTCCTTTGGCTCCCGGATTATATGGCCCGAGAGCATGTGTCTCGCGGTGACCTGGTGCGTTTGTTTGACGATTGGCACATTGATCCGATGCCCATGTATATCGCTTTTCCACCGAATCGGCACGTGAGTGCCAAGCTGCGCGTGTTCATGAACTGGGTAGAGGCGTTAATGGCTCAGCATGCGCCTCGGGTGGAGCGACGTCGTCAATGAGCACGAAGAGTTATGTCGTTCGTTCCGCCATGAGGCGCGCCAACCGCTCCAACGCCAGATCTAGTCGCTCGACCAAGCCTTTCAGCAGCACGCGGCGATCGCCTGTCACGTTGTCGTGGCGGGCGAGAGCATCATCCAGCTGTTGCCCCGCGTCGAGAATGCCCTGAGGAGGGCGCCCGTTCGCACCCGCTTCAAAACCGTTGGCAAGCGTGCGCAGCAAATGCGCGTGGGCCTCGCGAATGTGTGGGTGCGGCGCGGTATCTAATTGATCTCGCAGGCGTAGGATGGCCGTACCCACGTCGAGCCCGGTGAGCCCCAGTACGAAGAGGTGGCGCTGCTCTTCTGGCAGCAGGTCATCGTGCTGGGCTAGGTGCAGCAGGCGGTCGGCCATATGGCCGCTAAAGCGCGTTTCCGCTTGATGGGTGGCGCGCTTTCTGAGGTCGTTAATGTCGCGGGTAATGGCGTTGATCAGACGCCGTTTACGCAGCTTGGCACCGGGCCCCGGCAGCAAGCGAAAGGCCATGACCACGCTGGTCAAGCCAATCACGACCGCGACTGCCCGGTTGGCAAAGGCATCGAACGAGAAATCCATGCCGTTACCGGGCATGGTCAGCAGAATATTGAAAATCGTAAACGCGAGGCAGTACCCCATGGTGGCCGGCTGGGTGGCGCCGAGTAGCCCCAGAAATAGCGGGGTACCAAAAATCAGCGCCAGCAGCGGGAAGCCGTTGACTTGCGACAGCAGCACATGGCCAAACAGAAACGCGCTGGGAATCGCGGCCAGCATGCCTTTGTAAAACATCATGGTGATGGCAATGGGGTTGTCGCGGCTGGCAAAAAACGCAGAGAACAGCGTTCCCAGCATCATCGCGATCATGGCGCTTTGCCAGGCAGTGACGATCCAAAACGTGGCCAATAGGGCAAACAGCAGCCCCGAGCGGAGGGCGTTGATGCCTGCCGAGAGGTGGTCGCGGTGCCAGGCCAGCGGGGTGGAGCGCAGCCGATGGCGGCTCGGGTGGGCAATGGCCTCGCGGGCATCCAGCATGACCATGGCGTGGCCAATCGTCTCCCGCAGGCCCAAACGAACGCGACGATCCAACGGCGCTTCCGATGTTGGCTCATCGCATGTATGTACATGGGTGCGCAGCGTCTGCAGGGCCGCTCTGGCCTCGGTCACGCCCTTGACGTGCTCGGCATCGCGAAACTCTTGGGCGATGCGGCGGGCGAGTTCGATGCTGTGGGGGGCTAGCCTGTCTGCGTGGTCGAGCATCAGTTGGTGAAGTGCCTGCAGCGTGGCGAAAAAGCGTAGCGTGCGCCGGGTGAGTACGTGGGTGGCGCGCACCCGGCCTGGGCCAGCAGGGCCTTCAAAGCGGGCAGCTTGGCTGTCGGTTTCCAGCACGGTGAGCGGGGTGAGACTGCCGCGCAATGCGTGTTGCATGGCGGTGACGTCGTCGCTGGCATCTAACCGCAACGCCGCGTGGGTGAAGGCCTCGTTGATCACCGTGTCGGCTTGGGTCGCTAAATGCGTGCCCACATGCGATGGCCACAGTAGCGCGCTGACCAGCATGGCGCACAGGGCGCCTAGCCCCAGCTCGGTCATGCGCGCGACGGCGATATCGAAAATGCCCGCCGGGGTGCTGCCGCTGGAAATGACCACGATGAGCATGGCCGTTACGGCCGCCATGAGGCAGCCGTAGGTGTAGTTATTGCGCCACAGCGAGCCGACGTAGGTACACAGCATGATCCAACAGGTCAGCGTCAGCAGGGCAGGCAGCCGTGCCTGGGCAAACAGCGCCATGATGAAGATACCCACCAGGGCGCCCAGCGCGGTGCCCCCTAGCTGGCAAATGCCTTTCTCGACCACCATGCCGCTCATGGGGCAAATTTGTAGAAACGCTGCCGAAATCAACGCCCAGTAGGGGCGCTCCACGTCGAAGGCCAGCGCCACATAAAGCGCCAGCATCATGGCCAGCGTGGTTTTAATGGCAAATTTTACCGCCGTGGCGCTGGGCGTGAGATAGGTGCGTAAGAAGGGCGGCATGGTTACGGCGAAGTGGCCTGAGCACTCGGTTCAGGACGTACGCGCACGGTGGCGGTCATGCCCACGCTGAGCAGGGTGTCGTCGGGAACATCGTCCAAGGTGATGCGCACAGGAATACGCTGCGCTAGTCGCACCCAGCTAAACGTGGGCTGTACTTGGGGAAGCAGCTGTTGATTGAGCGCCGTGTTGCTGTCGGCAATGCCGCGGCCAATTCCCGCGACGCGTCCGTTCAAGTGGGTATTGCCATTCATCAGCACCACTTCGACCGGGTCACCCACCTCGATGGAGGCCATTTTGGTCTCTTCGAAATAGCCCATGACGTAGTAGGAGTCATCGGCGATGAGCGCCATCACTGGCGTACCGCGATTGACGAAGTTGCCGCTGGTGAGTTGAACGTTGAGTACATGCCCTCTCACAGGGGCGACGACCTGGGTACGGGCGAGATCGAGCTGCGCGCTCTCCAGCGCCGACTGCGCCTGTTTGACATCGGCTTCGGCTATCCGCGAGTTGATCTGGGCGATCTGCTGGGCCTCGGCGCTAATGGCCTGGCGGTTGCTCAACTGGTTGCGACGGCCTGCTTCGGCACGGTTGAGCTCCAGGGTGGCTTGCCGATGCTCCAGGGTCGCCTGGGCGCTATCGACGGCGGCTTGGTAGCGGGTATCGTCGATGGTAAACAGCGTGTCGCCCTGGGCAATATAGTCGGTATCGGCAACGTCCAGGCGCTTTACCCAGCCGGTGACGTCGGGGGCGATGGTGATCACGTCCGCATGAATCCGGGCGTCCCGTGTCCAGGGGGTGTAAAGATAGTAGCGCCATAGCCACGCCCCTGCGGCGATGGCGATGGCGACGATCAGTAGCGTCAGCAGCACTCTCAGCGATGGGCGCATAGGCGTGTCTCGATCAGGTAAAAAACATGGGCTCAGCCCATTAGGGATGTGCGAGCACCGTCGCGAATAAAAAAGTGGTGGCGGCGGTCAAGATGATAAACAGCGAAATATCGAACCACGCCTCATACCAAAGCGCGACGTGCCCCACCACCCGATGCAGCAGCGAGCGCACGACCAGGGTGGCAATGAGGCCAATCAGCGCATAGACCAGCAGCGGGCTTATGAAAATACCGCCGATGGCGATCTCTTGAAGTCCCATTCGTCGTCATCCCTTTGAAAACGCTCTAAGAATAGGCGAAGGCCGAGCTGCGGGCCACTTTGACTTTTGCGTCATGATGCTGACTTGTATCACGCTTAGCGTTCGCGGCTCAGGCTCTGCACGGTCAAGTCGAGCGCTTTGTACATATCGAGCCGCGCAGAGCGTCCAATATCGGGATGATTCAGCTCGTTGGCGCGTTCCGAGGGGAGAATCGGCGCGGTGAGATCGTCGGCATCGGTGGGTTCGAAGTCGTACTCTTCGCCGATGGTCATGGCGCTGCGCCTTAGCAGCATGCGTAGCTGAGCCGGAGAGAGCGCGGGGTCGATCGACATCATCGCTGCCAGCAAGCCGCCGACCAGCGGCGTGGCATAAGACGTACCGCAGTGGGCCTCGCCCGTTTCCCCCGCCACGGCGGTGGAGCCATGCACGCAGGCGGCCGCGGTAATATCCACACGCATATCGATATTGGAGGCGTTGCGTTTGACTGCATAACCGGGGTCGTTGACCGGGACGTCTTGCTCGCTGCGCTCGTGCCCGCCCACCACGAAGAGCTGGTCGGTGACGAACGAGGAGGGCAGGCGGTATTCGTCTCGGCTGGAAAACGACGAGGCGTTCCCCGCTGAGTTGACCACCACCACGTCGGGGTGCTCCTCGCGTAGCCATAGGAAGAACTCTTCGAGCAGCTCTTCGTAGCCGCTCATGGCGATGCCGGAGCGTACTAGGGAGTCGACTTCATCGCCGTTGATGTCGATTGCGCCGACGCGGTGGATGCCCCAGCTCCAGTTGATCACTCGGGCACCGTCTTCGACCAAATTCACCGAAGCGGCGACGTTGGCGGTAATGCCTGCATCCGAATTGCGGTCGACGATCACGTCAAATCCTGGGCCAACGTCATCTAGCCCGCGCAGAAAGCCACTGTTGCCGCCCTCGTTCCAGGCGGCGGCGAAGACCCCCGCGACCGTGGTGCCGTGGCCATCCGGTTTGTCGGCGTCGCGGCCGTACACGCAGGTGCGCTGCGCGTCCGCTCGGCAGTCACCCAGATAGTCGGCGAAATCTGGGGCGTCAAAATCGACGTTGCGCTCGATCACCCCAATGCGAATGGGCTGGGTGTCGATCTCATCGCCCGCGCGCCCTATGCGCCGTTGATAGAAGTTCACCGCATCGAGAAAGCGGTTGGCGGCCCACTCTCGATCGTCTTCGGCGGCAGGGGGCGTATCGTTCGGTTCGCGCTCGATGCTCTCCTCGGCGCCGGACTCTTCGGTGACCACTGCATCGACGCTGACCTCATTGCCGAGCCGCAGCACCAGGGCATCCCTCTCATCCAGATCATTCGCGGGCAGACGCAATTGGTAGGTGTTCAACGGGGGGATCATGCCCACGACCTCGGCACCGTACTTATCCGCCAAGCGCCGTGCCTCTTCGGCGCCGTTGTGGCTCTCTTCGATGATCAGGCTGACCAGATTCACATAGGTGCTAATGCCGTCCATGTTATCGGCGACGTCCTCTTGCGTGGCCGCGATTACGTGGCTGCCTCGTAGCGTCAGCCATACCGGATTGCTGGCGCTCTCCTGCTGTTCGATCCATAGCGGGCCGCTCTCGGCCTGCGTCGCGTCGATGTGCAGGCGTAAAAGGTCACCCTGCCGCTCGATGTGATCGGCTGGCAGCGGTTCGCCGTCGAGTTTTACACGGTACGCGGCGCCGTTGAGTCCGCTGACATCGAGACAGAATTCCTGCGTGTCCAGGGTGAGTAAGTTGCCACAGCGCTGTAGCGCTTCGATGCGTAACGGCGCATCGGCGTCGGCCGCTGGTGTCATCATCACCATGCCGCCGACGCACAGTGACATCCATCCCCAGCTCCAGCGTTTCGCGTCCACATACCGTCCTGCCATCCTACTGACTCCTTTCCATCATCCTTGGATCTCACCTAGCCTACATCGCGTAAGCTGAACGCAGCGTGAACACGTCCTCCTCATCGGGCAGTGTCCTTATCGGTCTTGGCCGTCCTAGCGGGTGCGGAGCTTAGGCAGCGTGCGAGCCACCGGCGGCAGGCGCGTTGCCATGATGAGCGCTGCGAGGGCGGCATACATGGCCCACTCCTGCATGTCGGCGCGTACCACCCAGAAAAAGTGCAGCAGCACCAGCCCCAAAATGCCGTAAGAGCATTTGTGCAGCGGCTTCCAGCGTTTACCGAGGCGCTTCATCGCCCAGCGGTTAGAGGTCGCGCCCAGCACGGCGAGACCGATCAGCGCGATCATGCCAACGATGATATAGGGCCGTTTGATGATCTCGCTTCCCAGCCGAGACCAGTCGAGGCCTAAAATGAACAGGGCGTAGCTGAGCAGGTGCAGCGTAGCGTAGGTAAGCGCCCAGAGGCCTAGCTGGCGTCTGATCAGTGCAAAGCCTTTCCAGCGGGTGAGCTTTGTGAGCGGCGTCAGGCAAAGGGTGAGCAGCAGCATCCACAGCCCCCCGGTGCCGATATTGAGCAGCAGATAGCGCCCTGGCTCGGGGCCAGCGGCGTTGTTGGCGACCATCCAGCTCCAGTAGAGCAGCGGCGCGAGCGCGGCTAAAAAAACGCCCGCCCGCCATATCCACCATTTCGTCTGGCCATGGGGGGAGCGACGTGTGTGGCTGCCCATCAGTAGTGCTTCCTCAAGTCCATACCTGCGTAGAGTTCGGCTACCTCGTCGGCGTAACCATTGAACATCAGCGTGTCGATGGTGTTGGTGTTGAACAGGCTGTTGGGCAGTCGACGCTCGGTGGCTTGGCTCCAGCGGGGATGGTCGACCTCGGGGTTGACGTTGGCGTAGAACCCGTACTCGTCGGCAGCGATCTGCTGCCAGGAGTTGAGCGGCTGCTCTTCCACCAGTGAAATACGCACGATCGACTTGATGCTCTTGAAGCCGTATTTCCAGGGCACGACCAAGCGCAGGGGCGCGCCGTTCTGGTTGGGAAGCTCGCGGCCATACATGCCCAGCGCCAAGATCGTCAGCGGATGCATGGCTTCGTCCATGCGCAAGCCTTCCACGTAGGGCCATTCGATGATCGAGAAGGAGGAGCGCTGGCCGCGCATCTGCTCTGGGTCGACCAGGGTTTCGAAGCGAACGTACTTGGCGTTACTGGTGGGCTCGGCACGCCGGATGATGTCCGCCAGCGGGATGCCCAGCCAGGGAATCACCATCGACCAGGCCTCGACGCAGCGCAGGCGATAAATGCGCTCTTCGAACTGGGAGGGTTTGGCAAGGTCTTCGAGTGCTATGCGCCCGCCGTTATTGACTTCGCCGTCGACGACCACGCTCCAGGGCTGCGTTTGTAGGCTGCCCGCGTGGCGGGCCGGATCCCGTTTGTCCGTGCCGAACTCGAAAAAGTTGTTGTAACCGCTGGCATCATCGAAGGGGGCAATGCGATCTTTGTCCGGATCAGTGGGCGTGACGCTGCGCCATTCGGTCTCGCTGATTTTTTCTTGGAGCCAAGGCGGCGCATTGCCCTCGGGAACGTCGGTATACGCATCGCTGGCGTGGACACGCCCTGAGAGCGCAAGCCCAGCACCCAAGCCCGCCATGCCGCCCATGAAGCGTCGCCGGGAGAGATAGATCGATTCAGGCGTGACGTCGGATTCGTGTAGATCACTCGGTTTGGCAATTTTGATCAGCATGGAAGTATCCTGTTTGTGCTCGCCGAAAAGCCGTCGCCGTTTGACGTTGACGGAGAAAAAAGGTTCTACGCTCCTTGTATCATGACATTTAGTGGCGTCGTCTGTGCATAAGTTGAGCGTATTGCCTAACGTGACGAGGAGAGAGACAACACGTTTATTCAAGGCAGTGCCGCTCTGTATCCGCTATACCCTTATGACGCAGAACGCAAACATGGTGGAGAGCCGGATAATGAGTTGGATGCCTGATATCGAGCCAAACTGTCCTGATGCTGGCCGACTGGAGGACATTGAGACGCTGATCGTTCCCCGAGCCCGCGACATCGGCGGTTTCGAGGTGCGTCGAGCGCTGCCTGCTCCGAAAAGACAAATGGTGGGGCCGTTCATCTTCTTCGATCAAATGGGCCCGGCCGAATTCCTGCGTGAAGAGGGCATTGACGTGCGGCCGCACCCGCACATTGGGCTAGCGACGGTCACCTATCTTTACCAGGGGGAGTTTCAGCACCGCGATAGTTTGGGTACGAACCAGATGATTCATCCGGGCGCAGTGAATTGGATGGTCGCGGGTAACGGCGTCACCCACTCGGAGCGAACGAGTTCCGCTACCCGTAAACGGGATCACTCCTTGTTTGGCATTCAAACCTGGGTAGCACTGCCTGAGGCTTATGAGGATAAGCCCGCTAGCTTTGCTCATCACGGTGAAGAGACGCTTCCACTGCTTCGCGGCGAAGGCAAAGAAGTGCGTCTGATTTTGGGGAGTGCCTGGGGCGAGCGCTCCCCCGTGCAGACCTTTTCGGAAATGTTTTATGCCGACGCAGTGTTGGCCCCTGGTGCCAAGCTACCGCTGCCTGATCATCATGAAGATCGTGGGCTTTATGTTACCTCTGGCGCGATTGTCGTGGCAGGCGAGACGTTCGAGGCAGGACGTATGATGGTGTTTCGGCCGGGTGATGCGATGACCGTGATGGCGGGCGAGCAGGGCGCGCGGTTGATGCTTCTGGGGGGCGAAACCCTCAATGGCCCGCGCTATATCTCTTGGAATTTTGTTGCCTCCTCACGTGAAAAGCTGGACGCCGCCAAGCAGGCGTGGGTCGAGGGTGACTTCGAGCACGGCCGTTTCAAGCTGCCGCCAGGAGATGAGCACGAGTTCGTTCCCTTTCCCGGACAGCCTGAACATTAATCTGCGCGCTTGCCTGATGGAGAAACGTGGTCTGTACTTTGGTCCAACATCGACACGGATAGCTCACGAGAGGGCGTGAGCGGGCGGCGCAAGCCGCGGGTTGATGGACGATTATTGGCTCACTTTCACTCAATAAGGCAAGTATGAAAAATCACAGCGCGTGGCCAATGTGGTGTGTGCTGGCCGTTACGCTGCTCTTTACCAGCGTAAGCATGGCGCAGTCACAAGGCGAGGAGAGCGCAGACTCCCGTTGGTTTACCATGGATGCGATCAACACCGGGTTGGATGACGTACCCGAAGAGGCGAAGCGCATGTCGCCGAGGGAGAGCATTCGCAGCTTTTTGAATTTCACCGAAGAGGAAAATTACGCCGATGCGGCGCATTTGCTCAATCTTGCGGATATCGATCCCAGCGAGCAAGCAACGCGTGGGGCTGAGTTGGCTAAACAACTTGCCGAGGTCTTACGCCGCGGCGAGTGGCTAAACGCGTCTAACTTGCCCGGACGCCAGGACGCCGCCATCGAGGACCCTTCCGGCCAGAACCCGCAGGCAGGCCAACCCAGGCGCAACATCGAGCTAGCCGCGTTACGCGTAGACGGACAAGCCTACGATGTGCGTTTGGGTCGCTATCGCGTTGGCGAAGAGGACCCCGTTTGGCTGATCATGCCGGAGAGCGTGTCGTCGATTCCGACGCTTTATGAAGAGTACGGCCCCTCCATGCTGGAGAGCTACATCCCAGAACGTTTCAAGTCCTCGTTTGGCGTCCTGAAAGTCTGGGAGTGGCTGGCAATTCCTGTCTTTCTGGTCATCATTGGTATCGTTGGCGTCGCCACCTATTACCTTGTCGGGCTCATTGCGCGTGTGTTGCCCTCTGGCGTGTCGACCATTTTTGCCGATCAAATCGGCGTGCCGGTCGCGCTGATCGTGATGTCGCTGGTCACTCAGATGCTGCTCGATTATGTGGTGTCGTTTTCGGCCGTGGCTACCACGACGTTTAGAGTACTGCTGATTGCGATCATGGCCTGGGGTGCTGGCACCATTGCGCTGCGATTAGTGGATACCATCATGCTGCGCATGACGCGCCGCTTGGTGGGTGAGATCGATGACACCAAGCCTAGAGACAAGCGTCGCCTGTTAACCTCGCTTTACGCTTTGCGTCGGGTGATTATTTTGATCACCGTCGTGTCGGTGTCGGTTTATGTACTTGGGCAAATCCAGCTGTTTGAGTCTTTAGGCCTATCCATTCTGGCGTCTGCCAGCGTGTTAGCGGTACTGGTGGGTATCGCGGGTCAGGCGGTGTTGGGCAATATTTTGTCCTCGTTTCAGCTCTCGTTGGCCAAACCAATCCGTATTGGCGACTTGGTGATCTTCGAAGGACAGTGGTGCTACGTGGAAGGGATTTTTTATACCTTCATTCGCCTGCGCTCCTGGGATGAGCGGCGGCTGATCGTCCCCGTTACGTACTTTACCTCCAAGCCGTTCGAAAACCTCTCGGTCAAGAGCACCAAAATGTATCGCTTTATGGAGTTAACCCTGCACCTCAGTGCGGATATCTCCCAGGTACGCGAGAAGTTTTTCGAATTCGCCAAGGAAGAAGATAGCGTGATCGAGCACCACAAGCTGCTCTGCTATGTCACTGGCCAAACCGAGCACGCGCAAACGGTCACCTGTTATCTGATGACCTCAGACCCCATGGCAGGCTGGACCGCGGAAATGAACGTCCGCGAGAAGCTGATGGCCTACATACGAGACGAACACCCCGATTGGTGGCCCCGCGACGTGGTGGTGATTAGCCATCATGATATCGCGCGTGGGGAGCGTGCCGCACCAACGAGCGGCCAGCAAAAGAGAGCGACTGGAGAGACCAGCGAGTCAAACGACTCAAGTGATTCGCCGGACGGCAGTGCGGAGTAAGTTCATCAGAGAGGGCAGCGGCTAGACCGCTGCCCTGTTACTAGGGAGATTGTCTGACCTAAGAGGCCAGTTGCGTCTCGGCAAGCCGTTTTGCGCCTGCAAAGTCGGCTTTTCCTGACCCCAAGCGAGGTATCTCTTCCACGGTGAGCCAGTCACTGGGGATCATCAGCGCGGACGTGCCTTGCTGGCGGAGCGCACTCTTGAGCGTTTTGGCATCTAGCGCGGCTTCGCTCAGTAGGACGATCCGTTCGCCTTTGTTGGCATCGGGCAGGCTGACGGCCATCATTGGCGTGTCAGGCTCCTCGATGACCGCCTTGACGGCGGTTTCGACGGCGCTGAGGCTCACCATTTCGCCGCCGATTTTCGCAAAACGCGTGTAGCGGTCGATGAGCGTCAAAAAGCCATCTTCATCGATGAAGCCTTTATCGCCAGTGACGTACCAGCGTTGACCGTCGACGGTTTTGAGTGCCTGCTCGGTACGCTGAGGGTCGTCGAGATACCCCTGCATTACCTGTGGCCCGCTGATCACGATCATGCCTGGCTCAAGGGTGGGCAGCTCCTCGAAGCTCTTAGGATCGACGACCTTGATGCTGGTGCCGGGGAGCGGCATACCGACGGTGCCGGGCTTATTGCCTTTTTGTACCTGCTGGTAGTGAACGCCTGCGGCGTCGGGCAGATTGACGGCCGCCACGGGGGCGGTTTCCGTCGCGCCGTAGCCTTCATAAATAGCTTTGCCGAATTTTTCCGCAAACCCTTCACGCACGCGATCGTCGAGTTTTTCTGCCCCGGCGACCACCACGCGCAGGCTCTTGAGCCTATCGGGCGTGACCTTCGAACTGCGGTTGAACAGTCGCAGCATGCTGGACGTACCGAACATGATGGTGGCGCTGTGTTTGGCGACCGCGTTGGCAACACCCGAGACATCGGTAGGGTCGGGATGACTGACGAGCGGCAGCCCCTCTATCAGTGGGAGTAACTGGGTGACGGTAAAGCCAAACGCATGAAAGAGCGGCAGTGAGGCCATCACCACATCGTCGTGCTGGGTATTGAGCACGTCGGAGGTCTGTTTGATATTGGCCATCAAGTTACGGTGGCTGAGCATGACGCCTTTTGGCTGTCCTTCACTACCGCTGGAGAACAGAATAGCCGCCGTGGCGTCCGCATCCCGGCTATAGCAGAACAGCGCTTGTAACAACCAAGCGGGCAGCAGGCGTACGGCAAGAAACGTTCCGATGCGTTCCAATCGGGAGAAGCCTGCCTGCAAGTCTTCCAAGTAGAGCACCTGCTGGCCTTCCAGGAGTACGTCGACCGCCAGCCCCCGCTGGCTCAGTTTTTCCACGAAGCGCCGCGAGGTCACGACGGTACGTATATCGGCTTGCTGCAGCGCGTAGGCCAGGGCGGCTTGGCTAGTGGTGTAGTTCAAGTTCACCAGCGTTTTGCCCGCCAGCAACGTAGCCATATTGGCCAGCACTCCGGCGGTGCTGGTAGGCAGCAGTAGGCCAAGCGTCGATTCATTGACGCTGCGATGGCGAAAGCGCTTGGCGAGCAGCAGGCTTGCAGTGAGCGCTTGGCCTGCGTTGAGCGGGCGGCTCAAGGTGTCGGCCAACGCCGCTGCCCTGGGACGGCGCTTGACGCTGCGAATCCAAGCGCTGGGCAGTGTGGGGAGCTCATCGATGGCATGCTGCCAGGAGCGGGTGGCTTGCTCGAAAATGCGCCTCTTCAACACATCGGCAGGCGTGTTGTTAGGCAGCGGTTTGCCAAAAGCGACGACGACCGAGCGGTGCAGCGGCGCGTTACGTAGCTCTTTGAGCTTGCTCGACGAGCGTGAGAACTGGCTGCCCCACAAGCCGCGCAGATAAAATGGCACGATGCGCACGTCTGGGTGGGTCTGTTGACAAGCACGCTCATAACCACGGCGCAGCTCGCCGAGCTGGCCGTTGCGGCTGATCGCTCCTTCGGGAAACAGACACACCACTTCACCGGCGTTGAGCTGTTCGGCAACGGCTGCCAGGGCGTTCTCTGCCCCAGCGCCGCGCTCGATGGGAATGCAGCCCAGCGCTTTGAAAAACCAACGCAAGTACCAACGCTGATAAATGCTTTTCAGCATGACGAAGCGTACCGGGCGCGGGCTGGCAATTTGCACCATGGCCCAGTCTACCCAGCTAATGTGATTGCCCAGCAGTAGCACGCCACCCTGGGCGGGCAGATTCTCGAGCCCGTGAACGTCCACTTTATAGCGACGGGTGAGCAAAAAGCTCAACATGAAGCGCACTAGGCTCTGGGGCAGTTTGAAAATCGTATAGCCACCGCCCACCATTGCCACGCTAGCGACCAACAGCAGCAAGTAATGGCTGTCCACGCCTGCCAGCGCAAATAGTGCAGTGAGCACCAAAAAGCCCAGCATCGAGAGGTTTTGTATCCAGTTATTGGCCGCGAGTACCGTGCCTAGCTCGTGGTCTGCCGCATGAAACTGAATCAAGGCGTTGAGCGGCACGATAAACAGCCCGCCCATCATGCCAATGAACACGAAGTTCAGCGCTTGGCTCGTGGGCGTCGTGAACAACGGCAAACACCACAATCCCACCGCGACGCCCACGGCCCCCAGAGGTATTAAGCCGGTTTCGATGCGATTGCGGGAGAGCCTGCTGGCTAACAGCGAGCCCAGGGCGATGCCGATACCGCTGGCGGCGAGAATGGCTTGTAGCACCAGCGTGTTCTCGATGCTGAGCGCCTCTTTGGCATAAGCGGGGAAGGCGGCCAGCAGCACTTGCCCGACCGACCAGAACGTCGCTAAGCCAATGATGGAGAGCCGTAGCACAGGCTGATGGGCAAGAATGCTTAAATTCTCTTTCAGCACGGCGCCGCTACGGTAACGGGCCCAGGTGAGCGGGGTAGCCGCCGGCTGCGCGTCGTCCGGCTTGAGCCGATAAAGAGCGACGACCTGCAGGCCGCTATTAAGCACCAGCAGCCAGCCCAGCGGGGCAATATTGCGTAACAGCTCACCTGGCGTGTGGACGCTAGACGTCACCCAGTGTTCGAAAAGGGCGGTGAATGCCACCGTTCCGGCCAGAATGGCACCAATGGTCACCGCCTGAACGAGCCCGTTGGCTTCGGCGAGCCTCGGTTTACCAAACAGTCCTTTCACTAAGCCGTACTTGGCGGGCGAATAGAACGCCGACTGAATGGCCAGCAGCAGCGTCATTGCAAAGGCAAGCCAAAACCAGCCTTGGTAATAGGCAGCCGTGATGCCTAGCGATACCGCTACCGCCGCCCAGGCGGAGAGCCTGAGCACGCGTACTTTGGGCGTGCTGTCGGCCACATGGCCTGCCGGGCTGAATAGCAAAATGAACGGCAGCAGAATCAGCGCGTTCACCAAGGCGGTGAGCACGACTTGAGTCGCGCCATCATAGCTTTTGAAAATCGTATTCTGAATGACGATTTTATGCCCGAGATCTACGAAAGCGTTGAGAAAAATGGCCATCAAGTAGGGCCAAGCGCCTGCAATGCGCAGCAAAGGTTGCATGGTGTGTCGCCTTAATCGCCGAAAGTGTAGGCACTGTCGGCAAATGGGGTGAGCGTTGCAATACTCACCGTTCAAGTTGCGTTATGGGGGCTTTCCGGTATCGTTATACGCTACTTTTCCACGTGTCGGAGGCCCTGTGAGCCAAACCAGCGCGCTTATCGATACGTTGAAGCGCCAACTGCGCGCCCAAGGTTACACCTATGCCGATGTGGCGCGGTGGCTTGAACTGAGCGAAGCGTCGGTGAAGCGGCTGTTCGCAGATAAGCACGTTACCTTAGAGCGCTTGGAAATAATTTGCGACCGGCTCAATCTGGAATTTTCTGAATTGATCAGCGCCATGCACGCCGATGAGCAGCGGGTGCAGGAATTGACCCAAGCGCAAGAGCAGCGCATCGTCGACGACCGTGAGCTGTTTTTGGTGGCGGTATGTGTGATCAACGGCTATCGCTTCGAAGAGATTCACCACCAATATCGGCTGAGCGAGGCGCAGTGCATTCGCCATTTGCTGACCCTCGAGCAGTTGAAGCTCATCGAGCTGCTGCCAGACAATCGTATTCGTCGACGGGTGGCGGCGAATTTTCGCTGGCGCCCCGGCGGTCCGATTCAGCAATTTTTCCAGCAGCACATCGCCACCGAGTTTTTTCAGTCGCGGTTCGATCGCGATACCGAAAAGCTCATGGTGCTCAATGGCCTGCTCTCCCAGGCGGGCAGCGCCGAATGGCAGCAGATCATGCAGCGCCTAGCCAATGAGTTTCACGCGCTGTGCGAACGAGAAAGCAACCTGCCCCTGCAACAGCGCTTTGGCACCACCTCGGTGCTGGCGGTGCGTCAGTGGCAGTCCACGCTATTTAAAGATGTGTCCCGCACTGCCATGCCCAACAAACGCCCTAACGAGACTTCTTTGTGACCCATCGATCTCCTTTTCAGGCTCTGGCCTGCCCGTTAGACGGCGAACCGCTCCATTTGGAAGGCGGCACCTGGCGGTGTGCGTCAAACCACAGTTTCGATGTGGCCAAACAGGGGTACGTGAATTTGCTGCCCGTTCAGCAGAAGCGTTCCACCGACCCCGGCGACAGCAAAGCCATGGTGGCGGCACGTCAGCGTTTTTTGGCGGCGGGTGAGTATGCGCCCATTGCCGAGGCGCTGAGCCAGGCGGTCGTGAGCCACGCCGATCAGACACAGGCAGAGACGTATTGCTGCCTGGATGCTGGCTGTGGCGAGGGGTACTACTTACGCCAGTTGGCCCACAACGTTCCCGAGTCGCAGGCGCTGTCACTATTGGGGCTGGATATCTCGAAGTGGGCGGTGCAGTCGGCGGCGAAGCAGGACGATAAACAGGCACCCATTTGTCGCTGGGTTGTCGGCAGTAATGCCCAATTGCCGATTCAGTCGGCAAGCGTGGATAGCGTGCTGTGCATGTTTGGCTTTCCGGTGTATAGCGAGTTTGCGCGTGTGCTTAAAACGGGCGGGCAGCTGATTCAGGTTGACGCGGGGCCGCAGCACCTGCGCGAGCTACGGGACATTATTTACCCCACCTTAAAACCTACTCGTGAGAAAGAAACCAACGTACCGGAAGGGTTTGCCCGCCGCGCTTCCGAGCAGATTTGCTACGCTATTTCGTTAGAAGGGGGAGACGTTATCCGCGATTTGCTGACCATGACGCCACATTTGTATCGTGCCAGTGCGGAGGGGCGCGAAAAAGCGGCTGCTTTAGATCAGCTGACGCTCACGATCGATGCCCAGCTCACCGTATGGGAGAGGGATTGACGTATAAACGCAAAAAGGCCCGCCGAGGCGGGCCTTTTTGTTGAACCGTTCACCTAGAGGGCAAAGGTTCTAGCAATCTTATCAGTGCTATCGAAAGCGATAGAACTTAGGAGATTTGCTTGATGTTAGACGCCTGAAGGCCTTTTTTGCCCTGGGTAACGTCGAAGGAGACGTTAGCGCCTTCTTGCAGGGTTTTGAAGCCGTCGGCCTGAATTTCGGAGAAGTGTGCAAACAGGTCGTCACCACCGTCAGAAGGAGCGATGAAGCCGAAGCCTTTGGTGTCGTTGAACCATTTAACTGTGCCAGTTGCCATTGTGTAGATCCTTTTGCGCGAATGCGCTGTCGTAAAGTTCCTGGTATGACCCAGATGAAGTAGCGGGTGAAACAAGGAATACAAGATCAGGCAGCCGAAAAAGATCGTACGCTTCTGAAACCATGCTGCTTGCTAACCACTGGCGCTACAGTGTCATGCTTCCAGGGTTAGGTCAAAGCCTTTCGCGTTTATTTTACGATGACCGCTGAGCGTCAATCATTTCCAGCCCATCTTCCAAATGCTGGCATCTTTGAGTGCTTGCCAGGGCAGCGTGCTTTCTCGGTGGGAGTGCACCGCTTCAAGCACCACGTCAACGACATTTTCCTCCTCGTCACGGAGCAGTTGCGTCACGATGAAGTGTTTCTCCTTATGTCGGGGAGTCACGGCAGTCCATTTGCTGTGGTGTAACTTGTTGGGGTTGATGCGGTTCATTAAGGCTCCAAGTTCAGTAGATCGGCAGCGTTCGTGAAGGAGGCTGTGCGTGTGGTCAAAGGGGCCGTGCTAAGCTATTTCACCTACGTGACATGCTCACGCGCTATCGCTCTCTATGTCAGCCATTCATAGTGATGGTTCATGGCATGGTAGGTTCCACGGATTTATCTGGACAGGACATTCAATGACATATCTCTGGAAGCGCTATCTTCAAGCATCGCTCATCCTCCGTGTGACGATTGCGCTGATACTGGGCGTGCTGGTGGGCATCGTGGGTGGTGACGAAGTGACCGTTTGGCTAGCGCCCGTGGGGGATTTACTGCTCCGGCTACTGACGTTTCTGATCGTTCCCATCGTGCTGTTCACCCTCATGGTTGGGGTGAACCAATCACGGGAAGGCAGTGCCGGCCGTGTGGGCGGTAAGGTGTTCCTCTACTACTTAGGCTCTTCTGCGCTGGCCATTACGGTGGGGCTGACCGTTGCCACTCTATTTAGCCCGGGCAGCGGCATGACGCTCAACGACAGCGCGAGTTTTTCGGTGCCCGACAACCCTGGCGTGGTCGATGCTCTGCTCAACATCGTGCCGAACAACATCGTGGGTGCCTTTGCCGAGCTCAATATGCTGGGCATCATCTTTACCGCGCTGGTGTTTGGTATTGCGCTGCTCAAAATGCGTCAGTCGGAGCAGCAGCATGCGCTGGGTGAGCAGCTTTACCAAGTGATCGAGGGGCTGAATGCCGTCACGCTCAAAGTGATGTCGGGCGTGCTGCATTTTGTGCCCATTGGCGTTTTTGCCATCGTTGCCGAAACGGTGAGCCAGCAGGGTATGGAAACACTGCTGTCGTTGGGCGATATGGTAATGGTGCTGTATATCGCACTCGGAGCGCAGCTATTGATTTACTGTGCGGTCATGCTGCTGTTCGGTGTGAGGTTGCGCACCTTTTTCGGTGAGGCGCGCACGCCGATGGCCACTGCATTCGCAACCCAAAGTAGCTCCGGTACGTTACCCATCACGATCAACGCCGCACAGCGGCTGGGCATTCCGAAAAGCATTTATGGCTTTAGCTTGCCGCTGGGGGCAACGCTCAATATGGACGGTGCCGCCATCCGTATTGCCATTTCAGCGGTGTTTGCCGCCAACGTCATGGGAGCTCCTCTCGACTTCATGAGCATGGTGCAAATCGTACTGATTGGTACGCTGGTCACGGTGGGCACCGCCGGGGTGCCGGGTGCGGGCATTATCATGATCGCCACCGTGTTCGCGCAAGTGGGGCTGCCCATTGAAACCGTGGCGCTACTCACTGCCATCGATGCGTTGGTCGGCATGGGGGCAACGGCGTTGAATGTCACGGGGGATTTGGTGGGTACCTCTGTGATTGCCAAAAGTGAAGGGCATTCACTCGCTGAAACGCCTGACGAAGCGGGCGGTCAGGCGGCGGAAAACGGTTGATACGCGTTTTGACGATAGGAGTACACCATGATTTACGAACGTGAGTATCGTTATTTGCAGCGTGCCGTGGTACTAGCTGAAGAGGCGCTCGATGCGGGAGACGAGCCTTTTGGCAGCGTATTGGTCAGCGCTCAAGGCGAGATACTGGCGGAAGACCGCAACCGCATTGCTGGCGGTGACGCGACGCAGCACCCTGAATTTGCTCTAGCGCGTTGGGCGGCGAATCATCTCACGCCGGAAGCGCGTGCGGCTGCGACGGTGTATACCTCGGGTGAACATTGCCCCATGTGCGCGGCCGCCCATGGCTGGGTGGGGCTGGGGCGCATTGTTTACGTCAGTTCGACCGAACAGTTATGTCAGTGGCTCGCCGAGTGGGGCGTGGCCGCACCGCCCGTAGCAACGCTATCGATCAACGAAGTAGTGCCAGGGCTTACGGTAGAAGGTCCGGTACCTGGCCTGGACGAGCAGGTTCACGCTTTGCATCGCCGTTTGCACGGCAAGTAACCGAGCCGTATCAGCTAGGGTTAAAGAGAACTAGGGTTAAAAGAGAACGCCGCTTTGCGCAAGGCAAGGCGGCGTTTGTTAAACTCAATACGTCACGAGTGGCTAGTGCTTAAGAATGACGTAGAAGGCGTGGATGATGCCTGGAATGAAGCCAAAGAGCGTCAGCAGGATGTTGAGCCAGAAATGTCCCTTAAAGCCGACCTCGAAAAATACCCCGAGTGGGGGAAAGATCACTGCAAAAATCATCTTGATCGGGTCAGTCGCGGTAAATGCCATGTAGCCTCCTTTGCTTACACGATGAAGGTGAAATCACCCTTGCGCCAGTGTAGAGCGAATCCAGTCACTTGGCGAACGAGCCACTTGGCTGTATGACTACGTTACCGTTTGATTGTTCCCTACAGAGCGCTAGAGCGCTGATTATTCACTTGAATATCGTTTGGAAAGGATGCCATGAATCGCTACTTCACCCCTTCGCTGCTGCTAATTAGCTCGGCTCTAACAACGCCCGTATGGGCGCAAACCGCGACCCAGGCCGCGCTCCCCACCGTCGAAGTCAACGCGCCTCGGTTGTCGCGAGAGCTCTATGCCACGCCGGCCGCTGTTTCAACCATCGATCGCGATGCCATTGCCCAAGGCCAGCAGCGGGTGCGCCTGGATGAGTCGCTCGATCGCGTGCCGGGCGTGTTCCTGCAGAATCGCGATAACTTTGCCCAGGGGCAACGTATCTCGATTCGTGGCTTTGGTGCCCGTGCGCCGTTTGGGGTGCGGGGCATTACGGTCATGGTGGACGGCATCCCTTATACGTTGCCGGATGGGCAGGCCCAGTTGGACGCCATCGATCTGGACAGCGCCGAGCGCATCGAGGTGATTCGTGGGCCGTCGTCCGTGCTGTATGGCAACGCGGCGGGAGGGGTGATCGACATTACCACCGCTGACGGGCGCGACAACCCTGGCACGCGGCTGCGTGTAGGCGCTGGAAGCGATGGGTATCAGAAAGTGGCGCTGCAAAATGGTGGCGTACAGGGGGATTGGTCGCACCATATCAGCCTCACCGCGCTGAACGTGGATGGCTACCGGGAGCAGAGTTCTACCGAGAAGTATCTACTCAATGCCAAGCTGCGCCGTGAGTTGGGCAGTGATCGAGCACTCACCGCCATCATCAACTTGCTGGATAACCCTCGCTCGGAAGACCCCGGCGCGCTCAACGCCCGCGAGGTTGCCGAAGGGCGCGACCAAGCCGCACCGAACTCGCTGGCGTTGGATGCCGGTCAAACCGTCGACCAGCAGTTGATCGGGCTGCAGTATGAGGATTTAGCGGCCGGAGATGGGGAGCTGTATCTGAAAGGCTTCATCGCCCAACGGGATTTCGAGCAGCAGCTGCCGTTCGTGGGCAGCAGCCGCTTGGGTTATCAGCGCGATTACATGGGGGCCAGCGCCGAGTATCACCATGAAGTCACGCTAGGCAGCCTGCCGCTGAATTACATCGTCGGGGTGGATGCCGCGCGTCAGAAAGACGAGCGCTTCCGTAACGCTGTGAATTCGCAAGGGGCGGTGGGCGAGCCGCTCGCCGATGAAACCCAAACCGCGACCTCCACTGGCGTGTTTGCCCAGGGAGATATAGCGCTGTCTGAGCCGCTGACGCTGTCGTTGGGCGCGCGGTTTGATCGGGTGGATCTCGATGTCGATGACGATTTTGCCGCCGACGGCGACCAGAGCGGCCAGCGCACCTTTAACGAGTGGAGCGGCTCTGCCGGGCTGAGTTACCGCTACCGCCCGCAGCACCAAGCGTATATCAACACCGGCACGGCCTTTGAGACCCCCACGTTCTCTGAGTTTGCCAACCCGGCAGGGGGTGGCTTTAATCCTAGCGTGGAACCGCAAAAAGCCTGGAACCGTGAAGTGGGGCTGCGTGGTTACATCGCACCGCTGGCGCTGGATTACGATGTGGCGTTCTTCTCCGTCCGCGTGCGCGATGAGCTGGTGCCCTACGACGAAGGCGGCCGCACGTTCTACCAGAACGCCGGGGATACCAACCGTGACGGGATCGAGCTGGCGCTGGGCTGGCAGCTGGCCGACCAGTGGCGCTTGGACAGCGCGCTCACCCTGGCGCGCTACGAGTTCGATGAGTTTGCCACGCCTTCTGAGCGTTTCGATGGCAACCGCATACCTGGGTTACCGGAGCAAACCTGGGTCAACCAACTGACGTGGGAAAACCTCGACGAGCGCTTTGCCACGCTGGAGACCGAGTACGTGGGCGATTTGGTGGCCGACAACGCCAACCAGACGGCGGTGGATAGCTACTGGCTGGTGAACCTGCGGGTAGGCGACGGCTGGCAGCTGAGCCCACAGACGCGACTAAGCGCTTACGTGGGCCTGCGTAACCTGCTGGATGAAGAGCACTACTCAAACGTGCGCTTGAACGGCACCTTTGGGCGCTTTTACGAACCTGCTCCAGGGCGCAGCGTCTACGGTGGCCTAGAGCTGAGTTTTTAAAACTGACGACGCTTTAGACTGCCGCAGAGCTTGATGTCTGAGCAACCCGTAGCGGGGGTCTTTCGCCATGGATGGCGAAAGTAGCGTCCATGGAAGGGTTTACAGCGCCCCCGCCTAGGGTTGCTCAGACAGCCCCATAACACGAAAAGGGCGGCCCATGGCCGCCCCTTGTCTATCTAGCTGACTCCGTGGAGCGAGCGGTTACTGCGGTAACGCGTAGCCAATCACGTAGTCACCCATCTTGGTACCAAAGGTACCGTGACCGCCCGCCGTCACCACCACGTACTGACGACCGTCGGCGCCGGTAAAGGTCATCGGCGTGGCCTGACCCCCGGCGGGTAGGCGCGCTTTATAAAGCTCTTCACCCGTGGTGATGTCGTAGCCGCGCAAGTACTGATCCAGCGTCCCACTCAAGAAAGAGACGCCGCCAGCGGTGGTCAGCGGGCCGCCCAAGGCGGGAACGCCGACGTTCAACCCAATCGGCAGGCCAAAGGGCATGCTGTCGCGGGTGGTACCGTTGCGATGTTTCCACACCACTTCCGACTCTTGTAAGTCGATACCTGCCACATCGCCCCAGGAGGGCGCTTGGCAGGGTAAGCCCAGTACGGAAAGCAGCGGGCCTAGCTCTACCGCATAGGGCGCGCCTTCGTTGGGCTGTAGGCCCTGCTCGCTGGCGGAGCCCTGGCCCTCTTCTACTTGGTCGCGGGGGACCAGTGTCGATACGAACGCGAGGTACTTCGCACCGGTAAACAGCGCCTGGCGCTCAGGATCGACCGCAACGCCACCCCAGTTCATCACGCCGACGTTACCGGGGTATACGATGCTGCCTTCCAAGGAGGGCGGCGTGTACTGGCCTTCGTAACGCAGCGAGCGGAACTGGATGCGGCACATCATTTGATCGAAGGGTGATGCGCCCCACATATCCCGTTCGGTGAGCGGCGGTGGTAGCAGGTTCAGCGCTGAGCGAGGCTGTGTCTCTGCGGTCCAGTCGCCGTCGATGGCCCCCTGCGGCGCGGGCACTTCGTCGATCGGCACGATCGGCTCGCCGGTTTCCCGGTTGAGGACGTAAAGGCTGCCCTGCTTGGTGGGCTGAATCACGGCGGGCTGGGTGCCGTTAGCCGTTGCTAGGTCGATCAGAACCGGCTGTGCCGGGGTATCCATGTCCCACAGGTCGTGGTGAACGAATTGGTAAACCCAGGCCACTTGGCCGTCGTCCAGATTCAGCGCTACGAGTCCTGCGCTATACGTTTCATCGTTTTCAGAGCGATCGGCACCGTACTGATCCGGCGTGGCGTTGCCCATGGGCAGATACACCAGCCCTAATTCTTCATCGACGCTGATGGGGGCCCACACGTTGGGAGAGCCGCGGGTATAGGTGTCACCCTCGTCGAGTGGGGCGGTGTTATCGGGGTTGCCGCTGTCCCAGTTCCACACCAGCTCGCCTGTGTGCACGTCGAAAGCGCGAATCACGCCGGAGGGCTCGTCGATGGAGCTATTATCGGTGACATGACCGCCCAAAATGACCAAATCTTCCGTCACCGTGGCCGGCGAGGTGGAATAGTAGCCGCCAGGGGCGAATTCACCAATGTTATTGGTAAGATCGATCTCGCCGTTGTTGCCAAAGCTTTCGCAGCGCTCGCCGGTATCGGCATTCAGCGCAATCAGACGGGCATCGGCCGTCGGCAAATAGAGCCTGCGCGGGCACATCACGTCCGTGGCGCTGAGCATGGCAGCGTCATCGTCGGATGCCAGCGAGGAATCATCGGCCAAACCACTGATGAAAAGCAGAAAGGCTAGATCCAGATCGAACTGGCTGCCATCATCGAACAGCGAGCGCGCCGAAGCGGTATCGTCGGCGGGTGACGTAGTGTCATCGTTCGGGCTGCTTTCGGTGCGCTCGGCTGCGTAGTTTGCAGCATCGTAATAGGCGAGGCCGCGGCAGGTCATGTGGGCCCAGCCGGAGAAGTCGTCGGCACCCATGGTGCTGATATTGGGATCGAACTCCCACAGAGTTTCGCCGGTTTCCGGTGACAGCGCCATGGCACGGCTATGCGACGTGCAGATGTACAGACTGTCGTTCACTTTCAGCGGCGTATTCTGGTTGGTGATTTCCGGCGGCGCATTGGGGCCAGGCTCATCGCCGGTTTGAATGCGCCACACCTCTTCCAGCTCGCTAACGTTCTCGGGCGTAATTTGGTCGAGTGACGAATAGTGGGTACCAGCATTAGTACCGCCGTAGGCAGGCCAATCGTCACCCGCGACCTGGGCCGGGTTGACGGCTTCGGTGTTATTGGCGGACTCGATGCTGCCCTCGATGGTGCCTGGGTAGCTAAACTGGCTGGCGATGGCGACGATGATAGCGGCGCCAATGCTGGCCATAAGGGCGAGACTGCCACCGCGCGAGTTGAGCGGTTTGCGCCACCATGGCAAAAGCATGATGAGGCCGATGAGGCATGGAATGGCGACCCTGGGGACCAACTGCCACCAGTCTAGGCCGACTTCCCAGAGCGCCCATGCCAGGGTGGCGAACAAAATGAGGGCGTACAGCCAAAGCGCTGCGCCTTTGCGCAGGGCAAGCAGCAGTCCGGCGACGGCCACGGCGATCCCCGCGATGACGTAGTAAGCGCTGCCGCCTAGCATGAGCAGCTTAACGCCACCCACGGCCAGGGCGATGCCAGCTAACGCCAGCAGCAAGCCCAGCAGTAGCGCTGGCCATTTGCTGCGAGCACGTGTGTGTTCATCCATGAGGTAAACCCCTGTTAACAACGAGTTGATGCCGCTTGCCGGTCAAGGTGTGCGGCGGCTCCACAACGTGCCCTAACCCATCGGCAACGCCGATGGGTTAAAACACACATTGATTGGCTGTGATTTTAATAATCAATTCGCTTTTGGTCTAATGATTTGCTGGCTAATCAATGCCCATAAAAACGCCGCGCTATTCAACATAGCGCGGCATGGCGAGGTTAAAAGAGATGAGGAGCAGATTTAACCTAGCGTAACGGGCTGGAAAGCGGGGTGATCAGGCCGATAGCTTGACCAGCATCTTACCGGTATTGCCGCCCTCGAAGAGTGCCAAGAAGGCATCTGGGGTGCTCTCCAATCCCTCTTTGATCGTCTCTTTGTAGTCCAGTTTGCCATCGGCTACTTGAGGAGCCACTTCGTTCAAAAAGTAGCGATAGCTGGACCAGTGATCGGCGACGATGAAGCCCTGCATCTTGGCTTTGCGAACCACCAATTGCGACAGGTTGCTCGGCCCAGGCGTAGGCGTTTCGGCGTTGTAGCTATCGATCATGCCGCAGACGGCAATGCGCGCACCCTCGTTGAGCTGGCTGAGTGCCGCTTCGAGGCAGATACCGCCCACATTCTCGTAATAAACATCGATACCATTCGGGCTGGCGAGCTTGATGGCATCGCTGAGCTCTTGAGCGCTGCGATCTCGGTAGCTGACCGGCTCGACGCCCAGCGACTCTAGCCAGGCAAGCTTGTGAGCAGCGCCTGCGATACCCACCACGTGACAGCCTTTTGCTTTGGCCAGCTGTACCGCCAGGGAGCCGACGGCGCCACTGGCAGCACTGACGAGGACATTATCGCCTGGCTTGCATTCGGCAATCAGATTGAGGCCTGTCCACGCCGTCATACCGGGCATGCCCAATACGCCTAGATAGGCTTGGTCGGGCACGTTCGAATCGGGCAGCGCCGTGACGCCATCTCCCGACACTTGTGCGATATCGCGCCAGCCCCCCATGTGGCTAACTTTATCGCCCACCTTGACGTCAGCGTGCTTCGAAGCGATGACTTCACCGATGGCTCCACCCTCCATGGGTTGGCCCAGTTCGAAAGGGGCGACATAGGTGCGTATGCCCGACATTCGGCCTCGCATGTACGGGTCGACCGATAGCCAGTGATTACGAATGCGCACTTCGCCATCCGCTAACTCGGGTAACTCCTGAGTCTCTAGCGAAAACAACTCGCGCTTGGGTAAGCCGGTGGGATAGTCGGTAAGCGTGTAAAAACGAGATTGCATGGCTGCCTCCTGCATTGAAGTAAGCGTCGTGTTCCTTGCAGAGTAGAGACCATTAGCAAGCTTGCAAGTTCGTCAGGTGACCAAGACACATAAAAAAAGCGGCCCGAGCGGGCCGCTTTGTTCAGCAAGGGCTGCTACATGGCAGCGCTGATCGTTTAAGGGGTATCACACGCTTGCGGGTGTGTTATCCGTTAATCTACCAGAGTGATCATCACGGGGGCCGTACCTCGGCGAATCATCCCGAGGGCTCGCGCTGCCCGTTTAGAAAGGTCGATCACGCGTCCTTTTACGAACGGGCCACGATCATTGATCATGACTTCGACTTCTTGCCCGGTATCGGGGCGGGTGACCAGCACCTTGGTACCGAAGGGCAGACTCGGGTGCGCTGCAGTCAGCGCTTGTTGATCGAAGGGTTCGCCACTGGCGGTGGTGGCCCCTTGGAAGCGGTCGCTATAGAAAGAAGCCACCCCTTCTTGTAACTCAGTTTGCGCATTGGTTTGATGAGCAACTGCTTGATTGGCCGTCAAAAAAAGCAGTGCGACTGCCAAGCAGGTCGTTCGTAGTCGGTGTTTATGGGCTCCCATAGGAGTACCTCAGTGGTTCGTAAAGCGGACTCCGCATTCGTCGACGAGGTGCCGATAGGCGTATGGATAGTAGCTTGCCATGCAGGGGTCGGCAAGCTTTAAGAAGATCGGCGCAATTACCCCCATAATTACGCTTTTTACCAATACGCGCTACACCCTTGCGTTTCAGTAAGTTAGGCATCCCCCAATGAATCGAAGTAATGACCCTGCGTCAGCGCCGCCATATTTTTCATCAAACGCTCACTTTAACTCGTTAGACACCTTATAATTTATCAACATCATTGATATTGACTATCACTCAACCCACCCTCGCCAATGAACAAGGATGCCCCTATGGCTAAGTCTTCTTCACTGACTCTTTTGGTTGTGGCGGTCGGCGGCGCTGCCGTTGGTTACTTCGCCGCGCAAACGTTGCCCAGCGTGACCCCCTCGTCAGAAGAGCCCGACGTAGACATCACTACCGAACAGGAAGCGATGCCTGCGGCCCTTCAAGGCCTGGACTATCTCACCTTGGGTGAGCGCTCGCGGGGCGAAATCACCTCCGCCAGCGAGCTCAATGGCAAAGATGGCAGCCGCTTTACGCGTTATGCCATTTCATTAGAGGAAGAGGCACTGGTCGAGGTATCGTTGAGCGGTGCGTTACAAGGCACGGTAGCGCTATATGACGATCAGCTCCAGCTATTGGCTAACGCAGAGACGGTGCGTCATCGTATCGAAGAGGGTGGCGATTACATCGTCGTCGTAAGCGGTGCCGATGCTCATAGCTATGGTCCGTTCAACGTCAGCAGCCGTACCATCGAGCTGAGCGATGCGGATAGCATGACCGTGGGCACCCCCGTCGACAGTTGGCTCGATAGCAGGGAGCGCGAGATCACGCTGACCATCGAAGAGGCGGGCATGTACCAAATCGAGATGCGCGCAGATGACTTCGATGCGTATCTCGAGCTGGAAGGCCCCAACGGTTACTATCGCGAAGATGACGACAGCGCCGGTAATTTGAACGCACGCATTACCGATTTTCTCGCCCCGGGTGAGTACACCCTGACCGCACGCTCAGCCTATGGTGACGGCAATGGCCTGTTCACCTTGGCGGCCGACCCCCGCGAACTGCCGGGTGACGGTGAGCTACGTAACGACGGTACCGTCGTGCCCAACGAGACGCTAAGCGGTTGGTTCAGTGGCCAAGACCTAACGTACGACTTAGAAATCGACGAAGCGGGCATGTATCAAATCGATATGAGCTCCAGCGATGTAGACGCTTATTTGATACTCGAAGGCCCCAACGGTTACTTCCGCGAAGATGATGACAGCGCCGGTAACTTGGATGCGCGCATTGCAGATTTCCTAGCGCCGGGCTCTTACCAGCTAACCGCGCGCACGGCCTATGGCACCGACAGTGGACTTTTCACCCTGGCCATCGAACCCCGCGAACTACCGAACGGCGTCGAGCTGCGTAACGACGGCGCGATCACGCCAGACGAAACGCTCAACGGCTGGTACAGCGGTGAGGCGTTGACCTACCAGCTCACGCTAGAGGAGAGCTCGCTGGTCACGCTGACCATGACGTCCAACGATTTCGATACGTACCTCGAGCTGTATGGCGAAGGCGTGTCCTATACTGATGACGACAGCGGCGGTGGCACCAATGCTCGCCTGGAGCAGGCGCTACTGCCTGGTACTTACACGGTGAGCGCTCGTGGCTTCAGTGCAAGCGGCAGTGGGATGTTCGAACTGCAAGTGGAAGCAGAGCCCACCGAAATGCAGCCGGACACCTAAGAATCGCCCACGCGTGCCGGTGTTTACAACAGCGCCCCTGCCATACTGCAGGGGCGCTGCCGTTCTACCACGACCCGCTCGCCTTATCAGGACGCATGATCCACAAGGAGGTTATGATGTTACGCACGTTCAAAACGCTAGGAGCAGGACTATCACTCGTCGGAACGCTATTACTAGGTGGCTGTTTGGCCGCTGATAAATCTCCCCGCGAGCCGATTGCCCTGGCCTCGCTTGCCGTGGAAAAACAGTACGTGGCGTCAGGTTGCCATGCCGAGCAGTGCTCGACGGTGACTGTCTCGGCACTGACGTTTCCTCAATCGTCCACACTGAGTGACGCCTTGCGAACACGCTTGCTCACTCTGGGCATGCCCATCAGCGACGAGGAAGCGGCGCAGCCTGCACAGAGCTGGGACGAGTACGCCGATCGTTTCTTGGCCATGGCGGCGGAAGATAATCGTGTTGCGCCAGGCAACATGACCAGCGAGGCATTGTTGGAAGCGTCGGTCTACGCGCGTCACCACGATCTACTAGTGATCGAGCTGAACAGCTATGTGTACCACGCAGGTCAGGCTCATGGACTGCCGCTGACGGATTATATGGTCATTGATGAGCGCGAACATCGTGTCGTCGAGCCCGACGAGATGCTGTTAGAGGGGCAAGCGGCTGCTTTCGATGCGCTGTTGGCAGAGGCACATCGGCGCTGGATCACCGAGGCGGGCTTCGATGAGCAGTTTGCCGTTGACTGGCCGCTTAGCCCGAGTCGCAACATTGCGCCGCTGGAGGATCGCTGGGAAGTGACCTACAACGTCTATGAGATTGCGCCTTATGCGGTGGGCCAACCCACGCTCACCCTCCCTCTTGATGCGTTGGCGGGGATAGCCAAGCCCCGCTACCTAGGGCAATGACGCGACTCGAGCAATCGCGCCTAATGGCTTAAAACAAATCGCCGATGATCGGCTACGCTGAGAAGCAGCGGCCCGCATGAGACGTGCTGGCCGCTGCTTTTTTATTCATCCACGTAGATCGATAGGCATGGACCGCTTATGACACTCGATACGCAAGCCGCTCGGCAGGTGCAGCTACTGGTCGTTGACCCAAAGGGGCATTTGCTGCTCAAACGCGATGAGTCGCTTGACCATTGGACGCCATTGGGCAGCGCATTAGCACACGATGATGATTATCCAGCTGCAGCGATACGCCTGCTTTATGCAGATGTCGGGCTTGTCTGTCCTTTGGGGCCATTACTTCGTCAGCGCCGACAAACCGATAGCGCAGGCCAGCCCTTCGAGGAGCGCTTTTTCCTGGTGCGCTGCCCCGACACTCAGCCGCCCCCCCACAGAAGCCTTCAAGGCACGCGGTTATTGGCCCACGGCGGCGGCACTGCGCCTCGTTTTGCATGGTGGTCGCTCGCGCAGATGCAGAGCGCCGAACAGGAGGCCTTTTCGCCCTCCTGGTTGCCCGAGCTACTGGCCAGCGTACTGTTTAGCGAGATGATGATGCCCACCTCAGCGGCCCGCCTTTAAGCAGCCCACTACCACCAAAAGTGCGGCGGTGGGAAGCCGCCAGTCAAATGCGCTCATACCGGCCAGCACCAGCAGGAGCGCTGCCAGAATGGGCACGCCGTAAGCCAAGCTCCCCACGAGGCTAGCCTGACCAAATCGCAGCGCTTTGTCCCACGCCACCATGGCGATGCCGTAGGGCCCCAAGCCCAACGCGATACCGGCCACCAACGCTTCACCACGAGGAAGCGCAACGCCGCCCTCGAGCCAGACACTCCCAAGACAGGTGAAGGCGCAGGCTATTAGCAGCAACCTCGGTAGTAGCGGCGTCAATGCGATGGGAGCCGCTTGACCCAGCCATGAGTAGAGTGCCCAGCAGCACGCCGCAAGCAAGGCCAACCCATAGCCCGAGGCCACACCACCGAAGCCGCCGTTGAGCGCTTGGGGCAGCAGCAATATAGCCGCGCCCGAAAAAGCAATCAGCGCCCCGGCCACACTGGCCCAATGCAACCGGCCCCAGCGGCTCCACTGGCTCAACAAGACGAACAGTACAGGCCATGTATAGGTGATCAGCGCCGCCTCCGCGGCGGGAGCAAGACGCATACCAATGAAGTAGCTACTGACGGCGCCTACGATCAGCAGCGGAATACCTAGCCAAACGCCCAGCGTCCAGCTCAGCGCGCAGCGGGCCATCGGCACGCGGCGACTCAGCGGGAGGGTCGCCAGTGCGCCTGCCAACAGTGTCAGCGCGGTTAGCTGAAGGGGTGCGGTGGCACGGGCAAGCTCCGCCATCAGGGGTGCCATGCTCCATAATGTGACGGCCACCAGGGCCGCACCGATACTGTAGGACGGGGATTGCAAAATCGATGAGTGACGGGTCTGCATCGCGCGTCTCCTTGTGTGTTGACTCACCCTGGTGGCAGCGAGCCTTGAAATACCTTCATGACTCGCAGCATACTCATCACAAACACATCAAGATAACGATCTTTTTTGATCGATAACATCGACAATGGTGATATATGAGGGCGCCTACCTTTGACCTAACGCTGTTGAGAACGCTGGTGGCCATTGCAGATACCGGCAGCGTTACTGCTGCGGCCAAACGGCTGGCGTATACGCAGTCCACCGTCAGCATGCAGCTACAGCGGTTGGAGGCGCAGTTGACGGTCAGCTTGCATGAACGAGAAGGGCGGCGACTACGCTTTACCGCAGAAGGAGAGCGTCTGCTAGCCCATGCGCGAAAACTGCTCGCCCTCAATGATGACGCCTGGAGCGATATGCAGG
Source organism: Halomonas sp. BL6 (assembly GCF_006228115.1). Taxonomy (NCBI): domain Bacteria; kingdom Pseudomonadati; phylum Pseudomonadota; class Gammaproteobacteria; order Oceanospirillales; family Halomonadaceae; genus Halomonas; species Halomonas sp. BL6. Next base: position 228,241 of record NZ_VDGL01000001.1, read on the forward strand.
CCCGCCAGATTACCGGCGATCTTACGCTGGGCATTCCTGAGGATTACGCCTCGCTGCTGCCTTCGGTATTCGCGTATTTTCATCAGCTCTACCCGGCCGTGGGGCTGACGGTTCAGTGTGGGACCAGCGCGCATTTGGTCGAACAGGTGAAAGCCTCGGCGCTGGATTTGGCGCTGGTGACGCGCCAGCGGCACTCGCCCGGGGGCGATGTGATTCGCCGTGAGCCGCTGGTCTGGGCGGTGGGGGTGCATCAACAGCCCTCTATGAGTGACCCTATTCCACTGGCGCTTTACACCCCAGGCGCGGATGTATTTCGCGAAGTGGCCGAGCAGGCGCTGCAAGCCGCCGGGCGAGATTGGCGAGTGGCCTATACGAGCCAATCCATGGCGGGGCTAGCGCCGATTGTCACGGCAGGACTAGCGGTAGTGGTGGTCACGCGCAGCATGCTCACGCCTATGCTGCGCCCGCTGGATGAGAGCAGCGGGTTGCCTGCACTGCCGATGATCGAGCTGGCGCTCCACCGGGCACCTCATCGGCCTACCGAGCCCGCTCGTCGGCTTGGAGAATTGATCCGCGAACAGCTAGCGGCTCCCAGCGAAGCGTTATAAGGTAAACCGCTGGCTAATCATTATTTTTCTAACGGGTCGACGTTGCACTATGCTGACGGTGACGACATGGCTGGGCAGGGAGTCTTGAATGCACGAGTTAGATCACTACATCTATCCACACCGGGTGCTGCACTGGCTGGTGGCACTGGCGGTGCTGCTCTCGCTGGCGAGCGGCCTGACACTGGGGTTTTTGGGCTATGAACGCACCTTGGCGCTGGTCGGGAATACGCTGACCAACATGCTCTATACCAGCCATAAGACGCTGGGAGTAGCGATTCTGCTGCTGATGACGCTTCGCATCATCACGCGGGTCGCTTTCGTGGTGCCGGACCATGACCCGCCTTTGAACGTTTTCGAGCGTGTCCTCAGTACCAGCGTTCATCACTTGCTTTACGCGGGGCTGGTAGCGATGCCGTTGATCGGCTGGGCCGCCACGGCAACGGGCGGTTTTCCCGTGGAGTTCTTTCACTGGCATTTGCCGGGACTGCTAGGCAAGAACGAAGCACTCTCAGACACCCTCTTCATGTGGCACGAGCGTTTGGGCTGGGCACTGGTCGTATTGATCACACTGCACGTGGCGGGCGCGCTATTTCATTGGCGAATCAAGCGCGATAACGTCATGAAGCGCATGAGCCTGTTTGATTAACGGTCGTGCGTAAGGAAGCGATAATGACAAGGAGCGTCAAGTATGGAGGTGTTGCAGCTGGCCTTTGCCATGGCATTGGCAGCGATTCATTTATTCGCAGGTAAACTTCATCGATTGGACACCCTGCCACGAAGCGCTTGGCTCTCGTTTGCCGGCGGATTTTCGGTCGGGTATGTCTTCATTCACATATTTCCAGAGCTCAATGCCGCTCATCGAGCCATCTCTGATCATGGCGTGCTTGGCTTACTCGAGCACAACGCGTATATCGTGGCGTTACTCGGTTTAGCTTATTTTTATGGATTGGAACACTGGGTCAAGCGGCGCTCGCGGAAACCAACCATCGCGTCGACCGGCACGAAGAGAGTTGAGAATCAAAAAAGCGTTTTCTGGGTGCATGTGGTGGCCTTTGCCATTTACAACGCGCTGTTTGGCTATTTGCTCGTTTATCGCAATACCCAGTTGCCCAGTGAGCTTTTCTTTTTTTTGGCGATGGGGTTCCACTTTTTAGTGAATGACTACGGTCTAGCCTCGCATCACCGCACGCTCTATGCCACTCAGGGTCGCTGGATCTTGGCAGCGGCGATCGTTGTCGGGTGGGCCGTGGGCGTCCTGGTCGAAGTGGCTGAGGCCGTCACAAGCTTGGTGTATGCGTTCGTTGCAGGCGGTTTGATTCTCAACGTATTGAAAGAGGAACTACCCGAACAGCGCTGTAGTCGTTTTTGGCCGTTTGCAGCGGGGGCTTTTGCGTGCACGCTGCTGTTAACGTTTGCGTGAAGCGGCGGTCGGTCAACAGCCTGTTGAGAAGTACCGGTAAGGAGAGCAGCGCTTTGATTTATCAGCATACATCTGGCGATCGGCATCTTTGAGCAGTTGGGCGAGAGTGGCGTTGTCGGCATGGCTAAGACTGACGCCGATGCTGATGCCTACATGGACCATCGCTCCGCAGGGTAGTTTGATGGGGTCGCTCAGGGCTTGAGTGATGCGGCTGCAGATGTCCTCCAGCAGGCTGGGGTGTTGAATTTTCTCCAGCAGCAAAATGAATTCGTCGCCACCAAAGCGAGCACAGTGATCTCCCTCGCGTGCAATATGTTCTAACCGTTTGGCTACTTGCTGAAGCACGAAATCCCCTGCCTCATGCCCATACTGGTCATTGATCGGTTTGAAGCGATCCAAGTCGCACATGATGAGCGCGAGCGGTTCCCCGTGAGTATGGCTACGCGCCAGGGCAGCATCGGCATGCCGAACTAAACCGTGTCGGTTGAGTAGCCCTGTCAGCATGTCGTAATTGGCGAGCTTCTCTAGTGCTTCGGTCCGAGTCGCCACTTTGGCTTCTAAAATGGCCTCTTGTTTTTTCAGCATCGCCACGGTATCGGCTTGCGCTTGCTCTTTTTGCCTCTTCAATTTATTGAAACGTGCCGCCAAGGCAAAGGAGAGCAGCAACATTTCGATGGCGGAGCCAATCTGAATGCCGTGGAGCGTGACGAAGTTGGCGGGCAATATACTCATATTACGCAGTGCAAACACGGCTGCGCCGAGTAAAAAGATCGACCATGCCACAACGAATAGGCGAGCACTGGGGACGCGTCGCCATGAGCAATAGAGTCCGCAAACCAGTAGTAGTAGGGCAGCCGTAAAGCCTGCGATATCCATCAATATCAGCGCCGGTTGGATAGGGATGACGAATACCGTGATGAGCACCCCCCAGCACACAAAGCGAAATCGCGTGAGCGTCCGGTGCCAACGTGGGCTATAACGCCACGTATTCAGAAAACTTTGGGTAAACAGCGTGGCCATAGCCGAAGCAAACGTAAACCCAATGGCTACGAGCCGGGCAGTCTGCTCACCAAGAAAGCTCCAGAAAATCAGCGTCCCTAAACCGTTGAAGGTCAAAATCGCCAACGTGAAGCCGAAGGCAAACAGCGAGTAGTAGAGAAAGACGCGTTCTTTGAGGCCAAAGAAAAGCAAAAAGTTATACAGCCCCAACGCAAGCAACATGCCGAAGTACGTGGCGAGCCAAAAATTGTGGCGGTCGTTTTGGGCGTAGAACGCTTCGGGCGTCATGACGCTGTAATTCAATACCTTGCTACCGGCAGCCGAGACTTGACTATACAGCGTGACGGTTTCGTCGCCTGCTAAGGTCACAGGAAAAATGGCCTGACGATGAGCGAGGGCGCGCTCTGATAGCGGCAGGGCACTGCCGCTTTGCTGCACGTCGGTAAAGTGCGCCCTCAGCGTATAGAGCGTGACGTGATCCAAAAAAGGGTATTCGAACGTGACCAGCCACGTGGCAGGGCGTGGGGAGGGATTATGCAAGCGCGTGGTTAGCCAAGTGTCGCCTTGCGTATAGCCAAAGTGCAAATCAGATTCACTTGTAACGGGTTGAAAATCGTCCGTGCGGGCTAGCACATCACGCAGCGTCAGGGGGGTATCGGTATGCCAATAGCGGGTCACGTCATTAAGCGAGTAACGGTCGTGTTCGGGAGATGCCGACAGCGTATCAGCAGCGTTGACCTGACTGCCTGCAATGAGTAAGAGCGTAAGAAAAGTGGCAAATAGGCGCTTCAAACAACCGTTAGCATCCATAGCGTTCGCTTTCTTGATGTTTGTTGTTACTCCGCTCAGGCAACCCTGATCGCTAACGAAAAGGCGAGATAATGACGCCCCGTCCTATCAAACAGCATGACAACGTTCTAAAAACATTTTGATTGTAGACGCGTTTGTCCCCAAGTAGATGAGAATGATGCTAAAGCGTGAGATGGCTCAGCCTTTCGGTCAGCCGTTGTATCAACTGCCCACTGTGTCGCCAAAAGTGCCAATATAGGGGGACGGTCAATCCATGCCCTGGTGCAATGCTCACCAACTGACCTGACTGTAGCGACTCGGCGGCCTGCCGCTGGGGAATCATGCCATAGCCAATGCCGGCGGCTGCCAGCCGAACGAAGCCCTCTGATGAGGGGCATAAATGGTAGGGGAAATATCCCTGATAGCCCCACTGCGCTAAAAACTGATGCTGTAGCTGGTCGTGTGGGCCAAATACGATGGCCGGTGCGTGTTGAAACGCATTCAGGCTTGGGCCGTCCGGGAAATAGCGTGCCACGTAGGAGGGCGATGCCAACGGCTGATAGTGCATGTCACCGACGTGCAGGCAGCGAGCGCCGGCGATGGGCTGGGGAGTGGCGCACAGGCAGGCTGCCACGTCGCCATCGCGCAGTCGCTTCAGTCCAACGTCCTGGTCTTCGATGACCAAGTCCATCAGCACCCCTTCCGACTGACAAATATCCGCCACGGCATCGGCCCACCAAGTCACGACGCTGTCGGCATTGATGGCGATGCGCAGTCGCGGCGCGGCTTTTTCCAAGGTCGGAAGCGCCTCGTGTAAGTCCCGTTCTAGCAGCTGCACTTGCTGATAATGGGCAAGCAACCGCTGGCCTGCGGGCGTGGGTGCAAGCGAGGGGTGGCGCACCAGCACCGGCTGGCCCAAGCGGACTTCCAGCGCCTTTATCCGCTGTGAAATGGCCGACTGCGAGAGGCCCATCATGTCGCCTGCCCGCTCGAAGCCGCCGCACTCCACCACGGTGGCTAGGGCATTCAGTAATTTGTAATCCACCATGGCGTTCTCTCAGTGGTTGGCTAGGGCAGTTAAGCAACACTGCCGCGATGAGTAAAGGCGCGTGAGCCAAGCTGCGTAAATGAAAATCAGTCTCTTTGTTTGACTTGGCAGAGAAGTGCGTCACAATTCGCCGCCTGTGCGTAAAGGGGATGGGGTATGGAATTATTGCGAGTGGTGTTTCGCCATTACCGCTGGCCGTTTTTGGGCGCGCTGGCGCTGAGCCTGATGAGCGCCGGACTGGGCGTGGGGGTGATTGCGTTCATCAACCAGCGGCTGATCGAAGCGGGTAGTGCCCTCTCTGCGCTGCCTCAATTTTTAGGGCTATTGGCGCTGCTGCTGGCGGTCACGCTGGGCACACAGCTAGCGCTCACCTTGTTGGGCCACCATTTCGTCTTCGACCTGCGCTCCCGGCTGGTGAAACGGATTCTGGATACCGATATCGAACGGTTAGAGCAGCTAGGTAACGCCACCCTGCTGGCAAGTCTTTCCAGCGATGTTCGCAATATCACCATCGGTTTCGTTCGCCTGCCGGAACTGGTGCAGGGCGTGGTACTCACGCTGGCCTCGGTGGCGTACCTTGCGTGGCTCTCACCGCAGATGGTGGTGATTACCGTGCTCTGGATGGCCTTCACCATGGGCGTTGGCTGGGTGCTGGTGTCGAAGGTGTATCGCCACTTTCATCAGGTGCGCGAAAGCGAGGATCGGCTGTATAAGGATTATCAATCGGCGATAGAAGGCCGCAAAGAGCTGGCGCTTAACCGTGACCGCGCACGGCGCTTTTTTGATGAATCCTACACGGAGAACGCCAAAGCGTACCGTCATCATATTATTCGCGCAGACACCTACCACCTCAGCGCCAATAACTGGTCCAACATCATGATGCTGGGCGCCATTGGCGTGGTGTTTTTCATGGCCAACGTGCTGGGGTGGGCAAGCCCTGCGGTGGCGGCCACTTTTGCTTTGACCCTGCTGTTTTTACGCACGCCCTTGATTCAGGCCGTGGGGGCATGGCCTACACTGATCAGCGCCCAGGTGGCGTTCGATAAACTGGCCAGCCTGGCGTTGGCCGAGTACCAGCCGGGTTTCGAGGTGGAGGACCGCTTCCACGATTGGCAGCGCTTGACGCTCACCAACGTGGTGTATCGCTACACGCCATCCTCCGGGGGTGAAGGCTTCCAGGTGGGGCCGCTCAATCTTACGCTGGCGCGTGGCGAGCAGGTGTTTCTGATTGGCGGCAACGGCAGCGGAAAGTCGACGCTGGCGCGCCTGCTGTCAGGGTTGTACCGCCCGCAAAGTGGCCAAATCAGCGTGGATGGCAAGGAGCTTGGCGCACCAGAGTGGGCGGCGTTTCGGGCGCGCTTTGCCAGCGTCTTTACCGATTTCCACCAGTTCGACCAAGCCATGGGGCCGAGTGGCCGCGTGGCCGACCCAGCGCTGGTCACGACCTGGCTCGAGCGGCTGCAAATGCACCAGAAGCTGGAGTGGCAGGCTGATCGCGTGGTGAATACACAGCTCTCGCAAGGGCAACGCAAGCGTTTGGCACTGCTGCTGGCGATTGCCGAGGAGCGGGATATTCTGCTGCTGGACGAGTGGGCGGCCGACCAAGACCCGCAGTTCAGGCGGCTGTTTTACCGCGAGCTGTTACCCCATTTGAAAGCGATGGGCAAAACCGTGTTTGCCATTAGCCATGACGACAGCTACTTCGTCCATGCGGATCGTTTACTGGAAATGTCCAAGGGGCAGCTGAGTGAGCTGACGGGAGAGCAGCGGGCACAGGCCAGTGAAGATGCGGTGGCGCAGATCAGCTCGTAACGAGCGGCTTATCCTTTGCGACGCGCTTGGCGGTCGCACCCTTCTAGCGGGCAATTACCGCATACGTCAAACTCATCGAGCAGGTAGCGCAGGCAGCAGAGCTTGCGCACCCGCTTGACCTCTTCGCTGCCGCTGGGTTGGTACGTACGTACTGGCTCATACAACGGGTTGCGCTGTCCGTTGAGGGTGCGCGACTCCAGCAGTGCACGCGTGGCGGCCAGGGCGTCTTGGTTGACCAGCGGGTGTGCTGCCAGGGCATTGACGTAGTAATCCACGTAGCCGCCTGCGTTGCTCCAAAATACCCGTGGTGCGGCCCCGGAAATGGCCGAGAGGCGCTCGATGAGCGGGGCCCAGTGCTGCTCGATGAGCGTGGCAAAGCGAGCAGCGGTGTCCAGCGTAGTAAAACGCTCGCCTTCATGGGGTAGCCAAAGCCCTTGAGTACAGCCTTCCTCATTTTGAATCACATAGAGATCATCCAGCCCGACGGGTAGGTCGCGATTCAGCAGCAGATGAGCGGTCAGCGTGGGAACGGTGAGGGTGCTGAAGTGCCATTTCGACCAAAGCGAGGCGATGGCGCGCTTGTCTCCATTCGGGTAGCGGCTGGCGTAGCGCGCCATGTCCTCTTCGAGCAGCGCAGCATTGCGCCAGCGAGACGCCTTGATAGCCCCCTGTGGCACCGCTCCTTCGATCAATGGCGGCGTAAAATGCTCAAGTGGCCCTTGATAGCAATCAGCGAGAGACAGTGGCAAGACGGTGTCGGGTTGGCGCAAAGCGAGAGGCATAACCGAACTCCAAGACGTGATAAGCGCACGTGAGTAGAGTCTCAGCATAAGCGATAATGCTTATCAGTTGAAGAGTTAATTGAGAACGACTCTTCTTCCAGCCGTGGCGTTCATTGCGCCACGGCTATGCGGTGTCCGCCATTGGGGTGCTGCATGACCTGCATGGGTAGGCCGTAAATGGCTTCTAACGTGGTATTTTGCATCAGGGCATCGGGCGTGCCGTGGGCCAGCAGGCGGCCACTGTGAAGCGCCATGAGTTCATCGCAATAGCGCGAGGCCATGTTAATGTCGTGAAGAACGATGATCACGCCCAGGTTCAGCTCGTCGCAGAGCTTACGAATCAGCGCCAATACTTCCATTTGGTGGGCGATATCCAGCGCCGCGAGCGGCTCATCCAACAGTAGAAAGCGGCTGCCCTGGGCAATCAGCATGGCCAGCCATACCCGCTGGCGCTCTCCGCCCGAGAGCGTATCCACTAAGCGGTCAGCGAAGGCTTCCGTGTGGGTGAGGGCAATCGCCCGCTCGATCGCCTCTTTGTCTTTTTGATTATGGCGACCCAGTAGACCGTGCCAGGGGTAACGCCCAAACGCCACCAGCTCGCGTCCGGTGAGATTTTCGGCACTGGGTAGATGCTGGGGCAGGTAGGCAACTTGACGGGCAAACTCACGATGCCCCCACGCCTGCAAAGGGCGTTCATCAAAATGAATGTCGCCTTCACTGACGGGCTGCTGCTGGGCCAGCAGCTTGATCAGCGTCGATTTTCCAGAGCCATTATGGCCAATCAGACCATACACCTTGCCTTCTTCAAAGGTGTGGTGAATCGGTTGAAGAAGGGGCTTGCCGTTGATGGCGAAGGTGGCACCCTGAACGTTAAACATGCGTCACTCCTGACCAAGCGGGCATCGAGCAAATGAAAGATATATTGTATCGCTAATAGTTATCATTTAGAAATTTTTCCGTGACCGGCCGCCTATAATGGCCATGACGATATGCCCGGCCACCAGCAGAAGCAGTAGCCAAGAGAGCGGACTGTGCAGCAGGTCGGCAGGGAGCATGAGCGCCGGAATATCGTTCTCTGCACCAGGAATCAGCTCCCAGCCATACGCCTTGAGTGGCCAGCCGCCAGCGTAGTGTCTGATTAAGCCAAGGCTGGCAATCAGCATTAACAGGGCATAAAACGCCCCATGCACGATGCGCGCCAGTTGGCCACGTAGCGTTTTCGGTGGCTGCGGCCGCTGATGACGCTGGCTATACCACCAAAGTAATCGCCCTAAAGTGATGACCATTAGCAGTAGTCCGATCGCACCGTGTGGCGCTAGCCGTGACAGCATTAACGTCACGCTCGTTTCGCCCAACACACGCCACATGGCCACGACGAAAAACTGGGTGAGTACCAACAGCGCCGTGAGCCAGTGAAACGAGCGGCTGACCAGGCCGTAGCGAAAGGGCGTATCTCGCCATGTGTTGGGCAAGGCGGCAGAGTTTGACACTGCTTTCAACATAATGAGGCTCATGAGTCTGTGCGTTGGACAAGATTGTAGTGTTAATACTTATCATTTAGAATCTCGCCCTTTGATTTATTTTCTGCTTTCTCGATTGCCAAGGTCACGCCCATGACAATGCCTGCCCGTGCTTCCGCTGTCCTCGTTGACGGGATATTGTCATGCACCTGATGCGTCGCCGTTCTCCCGCTCCTATCTGCTTACTGCTGAGCTTGCCGTTGATGGTATTACTGTGGCTGAGCTTGCAGCAGCAGGGCGGTATCGCGCAGAGCGCACAGGCGCTGCTGTCTCCCACGTTCGATAACGTCGATGAGCTGCTGCTGCACTTCGCTTGGTGGCCGCGCTTTACCATTGCGCTATTAGCCGGTGGCGGTCTAGCGCTGGCTGGGGTGCTGATGCAACAGGTGCTCCGTAACCCGCTGGCATCGCCCACCACCTTGGGCGTGGCGTCGGGCGCCAACTTGGCGCTGATGGCGGTGACGCTATTGGCCCCCGGCATGCTTTCGATAGGCAGTGAGTGGATTGCGCTGCTAGGTGGCGCTGCCGCTATGGGGCTGGTGTTTGCACTCTCGTGGCGGCGTGGATTGGCGCCCATCGCGGTGGTGCTGGCGGGGTTGGTGGTCAATCTGTATCTGGGCGCGCTCTCTACAGCCTTGCTGTTGTTCAATCATGAAACCCTGGCGGGGCTGCTGATTTGGGGGGCAGGCTCTCTGGCGCAGAATGGCTGGGATGGCGTGGCGTCACTGGCGCCACGACTGGCTCTTTGCGGTTTGGCCGCGTGGCTGTTGCTTCGCCCTTTAGCCGTGTTAGAGCTTGACGACGCCAGCGCCAAAAGCCTGGGGATTTCGCTCAAGCATTTGCGTTTTGCCGGGTTAGGGCTGGCGGTCTTCCTCACCGGTAGCGTGGTGAGCGTGGTCGGGATCATCGGCTTCATAGGGTTAGCGGCTCCCAATATCGTCCGTATGGCGGGAGCGCGCACGCTGCGCGCGCGCTTACTCTGGTCGACGTTATTAGGCGCTGTGCTGCTGGCCACCACGGATCTCTTGCTGCAGCGCTTTTCCGGCATGGTAGCGACGCTAATTCCCACCGGGGCCGTGACCGGAGCGTTAGGCGCGCCACTACTCATGTGGTTGATTCCCCGCCTTAAGCTGCAGGGGGACCGTCCGCCCCAGGCATCTGGCGTGGTGATCACGCGTCACGCTGCACCCCACCGTTTAATCACAGGGCTACTGCTAACGCTGGTGGGGGCCATGGTGGTGGGCCATTTAGTGGGGCAAGGGGCCAACGGCTGGAGCATCATTGCCCCGACGAATTGGGGGGTGATTGAGTGGCGCTTTCCGCGGGTAATGGCGGCAGCGGCTAGCGGTTTGATGCTGGCAATAGCGGGGACCATTCTTCAACGCCTTTCGGCCAACCCCATGGCGAGCCCCGAAGTGTTGGGTATTAGCGGTGGCTGTGCTATTGCGCTGATCTTGGGTATTTATCTACTCCCTGCCCCCAGTCATGCACTATTAGTGGCGATAGGAACGCTAGGGGCACTGGCGACGCTACTAGTATTGGTAGTGCTCAATCGTAAAAGTGGTTTCGTACCGGAGCGGCTCCTGCTCAGCGGTGTGGCGATTAGCGCGCTGTTCGATGCGGTGCGCAGTGTGCTACTGGCAGGTGGTGATCCGCGCGGACAGCAAGTCATCGCCTGGCTGGCAGGCTCTACCTATTACGTGGAGGTGGGTAGTGCGCTGCTCGTGGGAGGAATCGCAGCGGCACTAGCGCTGATATCGCTGCCGTTCACTCGCTGGTTAGACATCATGCCGATGGGCGCCGCTACCGCGCGTTCACTGGGCATTGGCTTAAACCATGCGCGCCTAGCGCTACTGCTGCTGGTCGCTCTGCTCACCGCCTGCGCCACCCTGGTGGTGGGGCCGCTCTCCTTCATTGGCTTATTAGCCCCGCACATGGCTCGGCTACTGGGCTTCTCCCGCGCCCGCCAGCACTTAGTAGGCGCTGCCTTGATCGGTATGTTGTTGATGGTATTGGCCGACTGGGTGGGCCGCCAGATCATGTTCCCTTATGAGATTCCGGCAGGCTTAGTAGCATCGTTGCTGGGCGGTGCCTACTTCATGTGGGGGCTGCGGCGGTTATGAGCACGTAGTCTCGGTATGTATGAATTTTACTAATGCATCATTAGCAAGATGATTTTTGTTTATATGAGCCCTCCCTTACCATAGCGCCATCTTTACTCAAGCATAAGGCGAACGGCAATGTGGGAAAGCTACCTAACGGGGTTAGTGGTGTGTGGCGGCATCATCATGGCGATTGGGGCGCAGAACGCTTACGTGCTGGGGCTGGCCGTTCGCCGCGAATACCACTGGTGGTCGGCGGGGCTGTGCATGAGTGCGGATGTCGTGCTACTGACGGCCGGCATGTTTGGTGCCAGCGCATTTTTGCTCACCATGCCGAGCGCCATGGAAGCCATGCGCTGGGTGGGCGTGCTGTTCTTGAGTTGGCTGGCGGCACAAGCGCTATGGCGTGCAGTCAGCGGCCGTGAAGGCTTGAAAGTCAACGGCGTCAAAGCCCGCAGCCTGCGCAGTGTGCTGCTGGCGACTCTAGCGGTGACGGTGCTCAACCCGCAGGTCTACCTCGATACGCTGCTGCTGATTCCCGCTATTGGTGCCCAGCAGGAGAGTGCTGGCGTGTTCGTCGCGGGGGCGTCGACAGCGTCGATTCTCTGGTTCAGCCTGTTGGCCTGGGGCGGGGCGGCGCTATCGCCATGGCTCTCCCGTCCCGGCGCATGGCGCACCATCGATGGGCTGATCGGCCTGATGATGGCGGCCATCGCAGTGCACCTTGCGTTCGACTCGGTACTGTTTTAAGCAACGTGTTTAAGCAACGTGCAAGAAACGCATCCTCCGGCTACGCCTGATCGAAGTAGCGCTGGACGATGGTCAGCACTTGTTCGATATCGTCGTCGCTAATGTCTCGATGCACGACCATGCGCGTAGCGTAAAGAAGTTCTATCAGCACGCCATTCGTCTTGAGCCACTTAGCTAACGGCGCGACATGCGCTGGGTCGATGCGCACGAATACCATATTGGTGGCCTGGGAGGTCACCTCGATGGCGGAAAAGGCTGCCAAACCTTCGGCCAAGCGTGCCGCACGACGGTGGTCGTGAGCCAAATCTGCCACGTGGTGTTCCAGGGCGTGCTGGCAGGCGGCGGCGATGAGGCCTGCTTGGCGCATACCGCCACCCACGACCTTTCGCCAACGTCGAGCCCGGTCGATCAATGCCTGAGAGCCCACCAGTGCCGAGCCCATGGGCGTGCCTAACCCCTTCGAGAAGCATAGCGACACGCTGTCGAAAGGCTGACAAAGCTGTTTGAGAGAGGTGTCCGTGGCCACGGCGGCATTGAATAGCCGGGCACCGTCTAGGTGGGTAGCCAGGCCGTGTTCTCGGGCCAGCGCGGTGGCCTGCTGCACGTACTCGGCAGGCAGTACCTTGCCACCTATGGTGTTCTCCAGCGCCAAGAGCCGAGTACGGGCAAAGTGGAAGTCATCGGCCTTGACGGCGGCGGCGATTTTGTCGAGGGGCAGGCTGCCGTCTGGGGCGTTTTCGATCGGCTGGGGTTGAATGCTGCCCAATACCGCGGCACCGCCCCCTTCGTAGCGATAGGTGTGGGCGTTCTGGCCGACGATGTACTCATCACCCCGCTCGCAGTGGGCCATCAAAGCCACCAGGTTGCTCTGGGTGCCGCTGGGGAACAGCAGCGCCGCTTCTTTACCCGCACGCTCGGCCAGCGTGGCTTGAAAGGCGTTCACCGTCGGGTCGTCGCCCCATACGTCGTCGCCCAGCGGGGCCGCCATCATGGCGTCTCGCATGGCGGCGGTAGGGCGTGTCACCGTATCGCTTCTTAAATCAATCTTCATGGAACGACTCCTGGTTGAGGCAGAGACAGGGCACGCTGCCAATCATCCACTATGGTTAATGGGTGCGACACCCAACGTTTATCTGCCCGGTCTGACCGTATGGCAATCCAGCATAGGCAATAAGATGGATCTTAAAAGTGGTTATCCGTTCTGGACGGTAAAAAATGGATTATTGACCCCTTTTCCGCAGCTTAACCAGGATTTGCAAGCGGAAACAGTGATTATTGGCGGCGGTATTACCGGTGCTTTGATCGCCGATGAGCTAAGCCGCCACGGCCATCGCTTCGTAGTGCTCGAGAGGCGTGATGTAGGGTGGGGAAGCTCTGCGGCCAGTACGGCGCTACTGCAGTATGAAATCGACACCCATATGGTGCATTTGGCCGAGCAGTACGGTGAGGCCAATGCCGTGATGGCCTATCGAAGCTGCGCCGAGGCGATTGTCTCGCTAGAGCGCTTGGCTGCCGAGCTGGGTAATGTCGCTTTCAGTCGCCAGAAGAGCCTCTACTTCGCGAGCCAAGAAGCGGATGTCGACGCGTTGAAGGCTGAGCTTGCGATGCGCAAGCGCTTCGGCTTCGATGTCGCTTGGCTGGAACAGCGTGCGATTGAGGCTGACTACGGCTTTTCAGCGCCAGGGGCGATCCTGTCCTCGTTGGCCGCCCGTATCGACCCATACCGCATGGCATATCACTTACTGGAAAACGTCGTCCGTCGGGGCAGCCAAGTGTTCGATCGCACCCAGGTGGAGCAGCTGATAACTGATGACGACGGCGTCACCGTTCGGCTTCGTAATGGGGCTACGCTGCGTTGCCAACAGGTCATTATCGCTTCTGGGTACGAAAGCCAAACGTGGTTGCCAGCGCCAGTGGCTGCCAATCGTAGTAGCTATGCGTTTGTGACCGACCCCTTGCCTAGCGAGGTATTGGGCAAGCTGGGACACACGCTGGTGTGGGAGTCCGCACGACCGTATCTCTATCTGCGTTCCACGCAAGAAGGGCGGTTATTGATCGGCGGAGAGGATGACGATGAAGACATTGCCGAGCGTCGGGACGCACGGGTGATGGAAAAAGCGCGAACGCTGGCGGCCAAGGTAGAAGCACTGTGGCCTGACCTTGAGATCAATCCGACGTTTTGCTGGGGTGGCACGTTCGCGGAAACCGACGACGGTTTGCCCTATTTCGGACCTCACGAGTCGCTAGGTCCCCGAGTGCATTTCGCCATGGCCTACGGCGGTAACGGCATCACGTATAGCATGATAGGTGCCCAACTGCTGCGTGCACTGATCGAAGGTCGCGAGCACCCCCTTGGGGCGTTGTTCTCCTTTCAGCGAGAGCCTTCGATGGCGTCAACGCGCCGTTAATAAAACGCTACACTACGAGGGCTAACACACCCAGTTGCGTCAACCCCGTCGTTAAAATGACTGACCTGCCACATTGCCCGTGTGATGGCATTGTCTCGTTTGATGAATTAAGAGAGTGTCGACCATGAGTCCCGCTTTGTTCCTTCGTGCCCTGGAGCGCAATGATTTGCGCTTCGTCCATGAACTCAATAACAACCAGAGCATCATGTCGTACTGGTTCGAGGAGCCTTACGAATCTTTCGATGAACTCGAAGAGCTGTACAACAAGCACATACACGACAACGCCGAACGGCGTTTCGTAGCCGAAGACAGCGCCGGTAACGCGATTGGTTTGGTGGAACTGATCGAAATCGACTACATCCACCGCAGCGCCGAGTTTCAGATCATCATTACCCCAGAGCACCAGGGCAAAGGGTTCGCACGCTCACTGATTCGCCAAGCGCTGCACTACTCCTTCACGATTTTGAATCTGCACAAGGTCTACTTGATCGTAGCGGTACAGAACGTCAAAGCGATCCATCTCTACGAGGAGAGCGGGTTCATCGAAGAGGGCCACTTGGTACAGGAATTCTTCATCAACGGCCAATACCGTGACGTCAAACGTATGTATATCTTGCAGGAGACGTATCTGGCGCAGTTGGATCAGCAGCCCATTGACGAGGGCGGTTGGGAGTCATGACACCCCACGTCTTGGTCGTTTGCCAAAGGCGCTGACCAAGACGTAGTCAGTGCCTTACTGCTGGCGCATATAGGCAGCGAGGGCGTCGAACGCGGCGCGTTGCTGCTGCGCGCGTTTTGCCCAGACTTCCATGACGTCGACTTCCATGGCCGCATTATGAGTAATGGCATCCTTCATGGCGAACACTCCTGGTGCAGAGGTAGAGGAATCGTTTTTGTTATACGCAGCTTGCTTTGTGCAGTGCAGTAAGATAGCTGTGATATGAATATTAGGCGCTTTTGCAGAGCGTTTCTAGTCCAAAAGATGTAAGTGATTTGCCATGTCGCGTAAGAAATAGCTTACAAAAAGGGGCGTCAATACGAAGATGCTTGTTAGATCATTGAATGGAAAAGGTTTTCATAATATAAAAAAGCCGACACGCTGTGTCGGCTTTGCAGGTTATCTTTTCGTCTAAGTAGGCAAATACAGGCGCATAAGCGCTGGCTATCCGTAAAAATCGGCGATGGCATCGTTGGCGGCGCGCAGCCAATACGCCTGACATTGCCAAAACGCTAGCACCTCATCGCTCACGGGTGTGATGACGCTCGAGTTGGTCATCGCAGGGTCCTCCTATAGGGCACCCTTTTCAGTGTAGACCCATTTATGCTGCGACGCAGCATGGTGCGCTACTCTCTGACCGCCCGGCAAAACTCATCGTCTCGGTCTAGGCTTGGTGGTGGACGTGCCATTTCCCCCGCGAAAGGAGTCGCACATGAGCGCAAACGTTGCTGAGATCATCGTCGAAACCCTGCAAAGCGCCGGCGCCAAGCGCTGCTATGGTGTGGTGGGCGATACGTTGAACCACTTTACGGACGCCCTACGGCAAAGTGATATCCAGTGGGTGGGCGTTCGCCACGAGGAAGTCGGTGGTTTTGCCGCCGGTGGCGAAGCCTATATGACACAGGAGCTAGCGCTCTGCGCAGGCTCCTGTGGCCCTGGTAGCCTGCACTTCGTGAACGGCTTGTTCGATGCGCATCGCAATGGTTCACCTGTCGTGCTTATCGCCTCGCAAATCGCGCTAGGCGAAACGGGCAGTCAGTTCCCGCAGGAAGTCGATCAAAGCGCTATTTTCAAGCAGTACAGCGTGTTTTGCGAAACCGTCGTCTCCGCCGAGCAGGCGCGGCGCATGGCCGCTTTAGCCGCCCAAGCGGCGCTTGCCAGAGGTGGCGTTGCGGTCCTTATCGTGCCGGGTGATGTGATGACACAAACCCCGGAGAATCAGCTGGGCTATCGCACGCACCGGTTTAGCTACTCGATACGCCCGACGGCAGAGTCGCTAGTGCCCGCCGTCGAGCAGCTCAATAAAGGCGGCAACATCACTATTTTTGCAGGCGCTGGCTGCGACGATGCGCGGGAGCAGGTGATCGCACTTGCCGAAAAGCTGCAAGCACCGATTGCCTGGACATCCCGGGCAAAAGATTTCATGGAGCACGACAATCCCTATCACGTGGGAATGACGGGCGTTTATGGACTTGAAGGCGGCTACCATGCAGTGGCCGAGTGCGACACGCTGCTGCTACTCGGCTGTAATTTTGCGTTCACTCAGTTCTATCCGGAGCGCGCTACGATCATTCAGGTAGATCGAGATCCCGCACAAATTGGCAAGCGCTATCCGGTGGACGTGGGCATCGTCGGCAGTACGCGGGATACTTGCGAGGCGCTCGTTCAAGTCGTCAAGGAAAATACGCGCAGTCACTGGCTAGAGAAGTGCCGCAAGCGCTACGCCAAGTCGTTGGAAAAGTCTGCCCATGGAAGTCATGATAGCCAAGTGATCCACCCACAAGAGCTGACATTGGCGATTGACCGTCACGCGGCAGAGAACGCACTGTTTACGGCAGACACTGGCAGTGTCAACGTATGGATGCTGCGCCATATTCACGCCTCCCAGCAGCGCCGCACCCTCGCGAGCTTGCAGCATGGCACCATGGCCAATGCGTATCCTCAGGCATTGGGTATTCAGCTCGCGCATCCCCACCGCCAAGTCATTGCCATGTGCGGGGATGGCGGGTTAACCATGCTGATGGGGGATTTATTGACCCTGGTACAGCAGCAAATTCCGCTAAAAATCGTGGTGTATAACAACAGTTCCTTGAGCTTTGTGGAGTTAGAACAAAAAGTAGAGGGAATGCTCGATGCCTACACCGAGCTCGAAAACCCCAACTTTGGCGAGGTTGCCGCTGCCATGGGATTATGGGGCCGCCGAGTCGAGCAAGAAGACGAGCTGGACGTCGCGATTAGCCAGTGGCTCGCCCAGCCGGGGCCTGCCTTGTTGGATGTGGTGGTGAATCCCATGGAGCTGGTGATGCCCCCCAAGGTCGAGGCCGGGCAGGTCGCCTCGACCGCCCTCTACTCCGCTAAAGCCGTGTTGAGCGGGCGCATGGATGAGGTCGTTCACTTAGTCAAAAGCAACTTCTTGAAACGCTAGTGGGTTATCGCATGCTATGTTGGCAGTGGCGCATGACACACTGACAATATCAAGAGCAATGCTATGACGCTAACGCCAGCTATTCATCACTATGACCGTTGGGTGAGTACCCCCAACGGTCGTTTATTTACGCGCACTTGGGAACCAGATCGCATACGGTCAGAGGTTCCTATCCTACTGTTTCACGACTCTCTCGGATGCGTGGATTTGTGGCGCAACTTCCCCGAAGCATTATGCGCAGCAACGCGGCAACGGGTCATTGCCTATGACCGGCTCGGCTTTGGCCGCTCCGATGCATCTTCAACACCATTGCCGCTCAGTTTTATCGACGATGAAGCGAGGGGCAACTTTGCGGCCATCTGTCATGCGCTACAGGTGACTCGCTTTATTGCGTTAGGCCATAGCGTGGGTGGCTGTATGGCCGTGCACTGCGCCGGATATTATTTTTCGCAGTGCCAGGGGCTCGTCACCATCGCCGCCCAAGCGTTCAATGAAAATCGCACGCGACAAGGGATCGAAGAGGCAAAAGCGACGTTTCAGACGCCGGAACAGTTCGCAAAGCTGGTCAAGTACCACGGCAACAAAGCCCGTTGGGTGTTCGATGCCTGGACGGATACTTGGCTAAGCCCCGAATTTGCGGCGTGGTCCCTCACTCCTGCGCTTGAACGTGTGCGGTGCCCTACGCTCGTGCTGCATGGCGAGAAGGATGAATACGGCTCTCACCGTCAGCCTGAACGCATTGCCCG
Source organism: Halomonas sp. BL6 (assembly GCF_006228115.1). Taxonomy (NCBI): domain Bacteria; kingdom Pseudomonadati; phylum Pseudomonadota; class Gammaproteobacteria; order Oceanospirillales; family Halomonadaceae; genus Halomonas; species Halomonas sp. BL6. Next base: position 246,368 of record NZ_VDGL01000001.1, read on the forward strand.
CTACACCCAAGGCCCCGCCCACTGCGAAATGTTGCCCGGCATCGGTCATGTGCCACACCGGGAGGCCGAAGCCGTCGTGGTGGAGTTCATCCGTCAGTTTATTTTTCGCCTTGACGATTGACGACCCGATACCAAGCCCATGTAGGCACCACGTGAGACGTTCTATGCGTTTAAGAGTCTTATCCGATCTTCATTTAGAGCATTTTGATGGTCACCGCGAGCTGCCCCCTGCCGACGCGGATGTGGTGGTGCTGGCAGGGGATATTCATCGAAGAGCAGAAGGGCTGGCGTGGGCACGCCAGCAGTTTCCCGACCTGCCGATTCTCTACGTGCCCGGCAACCATGAGTTCTATGGCACCTGCATGCCGCTGCTGCGCCAAGAGTTAGCGCTGGAAGCCGCTCGGTATGATATCGAACTGCTGGATAATCGCTGCGTGACCCTAAGAGGCGTGCGCTTTTATGGCACCACGCTATGGACGGATTTCGCGCTTTATGCCGATGACCCCACACGCAACCCTGCCGATACCGAGTCTAAAGCGCTGCGTTACATGCCTGATTTTCGCATCATTACCACGGCCCCCGGCCAAGTGTTCACGCCTCAAGCCAGCCAATACATGCACCGGGAAGCACTGACGTGGCTGCAAGATGAACTCCAACAAGCTTTTGATGGCCCCCGCGTGGTGATTACACACCATGCGCCCTTACATCGCTGTATTCCAGAGCAGTACTTAGGCGATTCGTTGTCCCCAGCCTTTGCCTCCCACTTGCCGCACTTAATGGGCAAGATGGATCTCTGGATCCATGGTCACGTTCACGAGCCGGTGGATACGTGGTGCGATGGCACCCGCGTTATCGCCAACCCGGGCGGTTATCCAGAGGAGTTTTCGCCGCCGCTGTTTCGGCCTGATTGGGTGGTCACGGTAGGTGAATAAGGGCTGAAATGACGCGCTGCTCTATAACCTAGCTACACTCCTACTTGTGACGATGACAGTTGCTCATATAACCACAGGGAGTGAAAGGCCATGGAATTATTAGAAACGGTGCTAGGGCCACTTCGCGACGGCCTTTATGCCGTCATGATGCCCATCAGCAACTTTATCTGGAGCTATATCCTGGTATACCTGCTACTGGGAGCAGGCCTGCTGTTCACGATCATGACGCGCGGGATGCAGTTTCGCATGTTTCGGCACATGGCCCACGTGACCTTTACCGCGCGCGGAGCGGGAGATGGCATCAGTGGTTTTCAGGCATTCGCGACCTCCATGGCGGCGCGGGTCGGAACCGGTAATTTGGCGGGTGTCGCTCTGGCACTATGGATTGGCGGGCCGGGAGCGATTTTTTGGATGTGGGTGACGGCTCTGGTGGGGTTTGCGACCTCGTTTATCGAGTCGACGTTGGCGCAGGTGTACAAGCACCGCAACGAAGATGGGGTCTTTCGCGGCGGCCCTGCGTTCTATATCGAGCGCTGTCTGGGTTGGCGCTGGCTGGGGTCGCTGTTTGCGGTGTTCTTGATCATTGCCTACGGACTGGCATTCAATGCGGCGCAATCCAACACCATTGCCCAGGGCATGAGCGGTGCCTTTGGCATTCCTAACTGGCTGACCGGCGTGGTTATTGCGGCACTGGCAGGTGTCGTGATCTATGGCGGGTTAAAGTCGGTGGCACGCACGGCTGAGAAAATCGTACCGGTCATGGCCATTGCCTACCTGCTGGTGGCGCTATGGATTCTGTTTGCCAACCTCTCCGCCGTGCCCGACATGCTGTCGTTGATCGTGATGAGTGCCTTTGGGTTAGGCCCGGCGGTCGGTGGCGCGGCGGGTTACGCCATCAAGGCTGCCATGGAAAACGGCATCAAGCGGGGCCTCTTTTCTAACGAGGCCGGTATGGGCTCGACCCCCAATGCGGCGGCCCAGGCCACTGTGAAGCATCCAGCAGCCCAGGGGTTAGTGCAATCCTTTGGGGTGTTTGTCGATACCATCGTGATTTGTAGCTGCACGGCGGTGGTGATTCTGCTTTCCGGTGTTTATGAACGGCTGCTATCCGAGTCGCCGGGGGAGAGCATCGAGGGCATCCAGCTCACCCAAGACGCCATGGTGGATCATCTAGGAGGCTTTGGTGAGATCTTTATTGCCATTGCCATACTGTTTTTTGCCTTTACCTCGATTTTGGCCAACTTCTCCTTCTCTTCGGTAAACATCGAATACCTGTTCCGCCGCCACGCCAAAAAAGCGGTGGGCGTATTCAAGATCGTTATCATCGCCATGGTGCTGCTGGGTTCTGTCGCTGAACTCAGCGTGGTCTGGGATTTTGCCGACCTCGCCATGGGCCTGATGGCCACGACCAACCTGTTTGCCATTCTACTGATGGCGCCGATTGCGGTCTCGGTGTTGAAGGATTATGAACGCCAGCGGCGACAGGGCATCGAGGAACCGCTGTTCGACCCCACCATACTCAAAAATCCAGAGCTGGTGGATGAGGATGTGTGGCCGGTAAAAGATGAAAAGCCGGTCGACCGGTAAGCGTCAAGAGCGGCCTTCGAGCCGCTCTTGACGTGTTAGGGGTTAGCTAGCAGGTTTCTCTACCAATAGCCCACAAGAGGGCGCCGCCCAGCGGTTGTCGGCAGTAAAGACCACGTCGCACACCACGGGCGAATAGTCGCGGCGCACTTCTTCGTCGATGCGCTGACGCAGCGCGTCCTGTTTCGCCAGTGTCGCTTCGGGGAGGTCCTTGGGCAGCACCACATGGACGATGACGTAGAGCAGGCGGCCGGGGCGCACCATACGCACGCGCACTTCCAGGGTGTCGATATCGGCAAGGCCACGGGCAACGGCTTGGCGCACCGGTTCGGCGACGGCTTCTTCCGGAGTTTTGTTGAGCAGCTCTCTTAGCGCTTGCGATGCCATGCGCACGGGGACCCCCAGGCAGAGAACGACGACCGCAATGACCAAGACCGAATCGATGTAGGGAAGAACAGCCCGCCAGCCGAGACGATCAAACAGCATCACTAGGCAAAAAGCCGCCAGTACGGCCCCTGAAATCACGCTATTGACCAGCCAGTTGAGTTTGTCGGCGGCCACCAAGGGGCTACTCACATGGCGTTGACTACGCTGCATGACCCAGGCAGTGAGCGAGCAAGCGGCGGTCGCAAACAGCGCATACATTACCGCAAGCCCTGCAGAAATCTCCCGCCCACCCGTCAGCAAAGCGGCCACGGCATCTACCAGCGCGAAGATGGATACCCCCAAAATCAGCAAACCTTTGCATAAATTAACCAGCGACTCGAAGTAGCTGTAACCAAAGGGGTACGACTCGCTATCTGGGCGACTGGCCAGCTTGCTGACCTTGATGGTCACCAGCGCTACGCTAAAGTAGATAAGATTGAACAAGCCGTCCAATAGGATGGCTTGGGAGTTGGAGGCCAAGGTGGCCACAATACCGGCACAGCCAATCAGCAGTGCCATGAAGGCGGAAAAGGCCAAGGTACTGGATTCTGTCTTCACGAACGTATGGCTCCCCTGTTTAGCGAATCGATCAGCCGGCAAGCATAGCAATTTTGTTTTGACGGTACCTCTAAAGGCGCGTTTCGCCACACGCTTTGGCAGTCAACATTGCGTTGTACTAGCCTTGAATAACGCTCTTAGTGAACGCCAAACCAGGAGGTTGATGCGATGCCATTTCTGAATGCAGGGACCGAGCAGGGCACACCGGTCGAGATTTATTACGAGGTTCACGGGGCAGGTAAACCGGTCGTACTGATCCACGGTTGGCCATTGAGTGGGCGCTCCTGGGAGAAGCAGGTACCCGCGTTGGTGGAAGCAGGCTATAAAGTGGTGACCTATGACCGCCGTGGCTTTGGCCGCTCGACGCAAGCGGACGGTGGCTACGATTACGATACACTCGCCTCGGATCTCAAAAAGCTGCTGGACGCGCTGGATCTCAACGATGCGACCCTGGTGGGCTTTTCCATGGGGGGCGGCGAAGTCGCGCGCTATTTGTCGAGCTACGGCACCGAGCGTGTCAGTAAAGCGGTGCTGGCTGCGGCGGTGCCGCCTTATCTGTATAAAACCGACGATAACCCGGAAGGCGGACTGGACGATGCCACCATCGACCAGTTCCTGCAGGGGGTGCAAGGCGACCGTATCGCGTTCTTGGACGATTTCACCAAGAATTTCTTTACCGCCAACGACAACAGCGACCTGATCAGCGAGCCGAACCGGCTTTACCACCGCGATATCGCGGCGTTCGCCTCGCCCAAAGCGACCTACGACTGCATCAAGGCGTTTAGCTACACCGATTTTCGCCAGGATTTACCCAAGATCGACATTCCGACGCTGGTCTTACACGGGGATGCTGACGGCATCGTTCCATTTGAAGTGAGCGGCAAACGCGCCGCTGAGCTGCTACCCAACGCGTCGCTAGAGGTGATCGAGGGCGGCCCACACGGGCTGAACGCTACCCATCCCGAGGCATTCAACCAGGCGCTGATCCGGTTTTTGGATCAATAAAGAGCGTCCCTCTCAAACAGCCGCGCCGCCTGGAAAGGCGGCGCGGCTGTTTGCATGGCAGGGTGGCGCTGTAGAAGCATGCGTTTGGCTAGCCTTCCACCCACACCTCATCCCCCTTGAAAGCGACGCGCCAAGTGCGCAGCTTTACCTCATCTTCTTCCAGGCATTGGCCATCCTCTAGGCGGAAGTGCTGTTTGTAGAGTGGCGAGGCCACGACGGGACTGCCTTTGATATCGCCGACGATGCCACGGGCAATCACATGGGCCTTCGAGAAAGGGTCGAAGTGATCCAGGGCATAGAGCTCTTGGGCGTGGCCGGGCAGATAGAACAGCGCCACTTGGGCTGGGCCTGCCGATGTCGTCAGCCATGCGGCGACGCCGGAAAACGCCACGAGGTCTGCTTTGGTGCAGAGCGGTTGCCAAGTAGCGTTGCGGTTCGTTGTTTTGAGTGCGGTGGTGGTCATGGTCATCCTCGATTCGGTGGTCACTGGATTACGCAGGGCGGAGCTGGCCGCGCTCCGACGTCATGATGATGGAGGGATCGGGCCGCGTATCGTTGACGAAACTTCTAAAGCGCTTGAGCTTTTCAGGGTCGCTGATGGCGTTGGCCCACTCACACTGGTAGCTCTCCACCACGTGCTGCATTTGACGCTCCAGCTCGTCACCTAGGCCTAGGCTATCCTCCAGAATCACTTCTTTGAGGTAGTCGAGGCCACCTTCCAGGTTTTCCCGCCACACCGAGGTGCGCTGTAAGCGGTCGGCCGTACGCACGTAGAACATCAAAAAGCGGTCGATGGTGCGGTAGAGCTGCTCGTCATCCAAATCGGTGGCGAAGAGTTCCGCATGGCGCGGGCGCATGCCGCCGTTGCCGCACACGTAGAGGTTCCAGCCGTTTTCGGTGGCGATGATGCCGATGTCTTTGCTCTGCGCTTCGGCGCACTCCCGGGTACAGCCGGAAACGCCAAACTTGATCTTGTGCGGGGCACGCAGGCCCTTGTAGCGGTTCTCCAATTGAATCGCCATGCCCACGCTGTCCTGCACGCCGTAGCGACACCAGGTACTGCCGACGCAAGATTTCACGGTGCGCAGCGATTTGCCGTAAGCGTGGCCCGTCTCGAAGCCCGCCTCGATCAGTTCGCCCCAAATGGCCGGCAGGTCTTCCAGCCGCGCGCCGAACAGGTCGATGCGCTGCCCGCCGGTAATCTTGGTGTAGAGCTGATATTTCTGGGCCACCTGCCCGAGCACGACCAGTTTATCCGGGGTGATTTCACCGCCGGCAATGCGCGGCACCACCGAATAGGTGCCGTTTTTCTGCATATTGGCCATGAAGGTGTCGTTGGTATCCTGCAGCGGCACGTGGGCGGCATCGGTGATCGGCTCGTTGAAGCAGGAGGCGAGAATCGAGGCCACCGCCGGTTTGCAGATATCGCAGCCTAGTTGGTGCGTCTCGGCGTTGCCGTGCTTCTCCATCAGCTCGCTGAACGTCTTGATGCCTTCGACACGCACGATGTCGTAAAGCCCTTGGCGGGTATGGGCGAAGTGCTCGCAGATCGATGTATCCACCTCGACGCCGCGGGCCTCCAGTTCGTGGTCCACCACGCTTTTGAGCAGCGCCGCGCAGCCGCCGCAGCCGGTGCTGGCTTTGGTCGCGCCTTTGACGCTGCCAAGATCCGCCGCGCCCGCGTCGATGGCGCTGCAGATGCTGCCTTTGGTCACGTTGTGGCAAGAGCAAATCATCGCCGTGTCCGGCAGGGCATCCGGCCCCAGGGCTGGGGCGGCACCGCTTTGTTGCGGCAAAATGAGCGATGCGGGTTCCTTAGGCAGCTCGATACCGTTGGCGTAGTACTGCAGCAGCGTGTCATACACACTGTTATCGCCTACCAGCATGGCGCCCAGCAGCTTCTTACCGTCGCCCGTGACGACCAGTTTGCGGTAGACCTGGGTGAGCGGGTCGAGGTAGCGGAACATGCGGGCACCAGGGTGTTGGTTGCCATGGGCATCGCCAATGGAGCCGACATCCACACCCAACAGCTTGAGTTTGGTGCTCATGTCGGCACCGCTAAAACGGTCATCGCCCCCCGTTAGCGTGGCGACGGCCGTTTTGGCCATTTGGTAACCAGGGGCGACGAGGCCGAAGATACTCTGATTCCATAGCGCTACCTCGCCAATGGCGAAGATGTTCGGGTCGCTGGTGCGGCACTGGTCGTCGATCACCACGCCGCCGCGTTCGCCGATGCTCAAACCGCACTCTCGGGCGAGGCTGTCTTGCGGGCGAATACCGGCGGAGAAGACGATCAGGTCGGTTTCCAGCACCTTGTCGTCTTGGAAAACCATGCGTAGGCGGCTGGTGTCGCCGGGTTCGATACGTTGAGTCGCACGCTCGGTGAGGACCTGAACGCCCAGGGCTTCGATTTTCTCTCTGAGCAGCTCGCCGCCTTCGCTATCCACCTGCATGGGCATCAAACGCGGGGCGAATTCCACCACGGCGGTGTCCAGGTTCAGTCCGCGCAGCGCGTTGGCGGCTTCCAGGCCGAGCAAGCCGCCACCGACCACCACGCCGTTGGTGGCGTTTTTGGCCGCTGCCTGAATGGCATCCAGATCATCCAGGGTGCGGTAGACCAAACAGCCGTCGCTGTCGTTGCCGGGAATGGGGGGCACAAAGGGGAAAGAGCCGGTGGCCAGCACGAGCTGGTCATAGGCGTAGTGGCCTTGTTCGGTCACCACCCGCTGCTGTTCGCGATCGATCGAGGTGACCGCTTCGCCGCTGCGTAGTCGAATGCCGTGGCTGCGGTAGTAATCGGCATCACACAGGGCCAGCGACTGTGCGTCGCGCCCGCTAAAGTACTCGGATAGATGCACCCGGTCGTAAGCGCGATGGCGCTCTTCGCCAAAGATAGTGACGTCAAACCCGGCCAGCGCGCCGCTTTCCACCAGCTGTTCGGCAAAATGGTGGCCGACCATGCCGTTACCTACAATGATCAGCGTTTGTTTGTTGGAAGACGTAGTGGGAGTAGACATTGTGTGATTCACCATAGCTAAGCCGCCTCACGGGGGAGAGATAAAGAGGGTGACGAGGTGTCGAGATGCGCATCGAGCGCCGTTTGGGCATCGGTGGCGCCAAACAGAAGCAGGTGGCGGCACGCGGTTAAATCGGTCGCGGCCAGCGCCTGCTCGAAGTACCAGGGGCCGTGGCGGGTATCGCCATACAGCACCGCGCCGACGAGGCGGCCTTGCTGGAGCAGTAAGCGGCAGTAGTCGCCGGTTTCTGGGTCTTGGTAGCGAAGTTCTTCGTGCTTGGCGGCGGCCTCGGTGGGGCCAAAGGCAAACAGGCTGACACCGCTGACCTTGAGTTTGGTGGCCGTGGGGGCTTCTTGATACGCCGCGGGCGTTTCACCACACAGCACGGCGGCCAGCACGTCCACCTGCCGCCAAATCGGTTCCACCAGCCCGTAAGTGTGCTGCTCGAACTGGCAGCATTCGCCTAGCGCATGGATGTGGGCGTCGGAAGTGGTCAGGTGGCCGTCCACGACGATGGCGCGATCGCAGACGAGTCCACTCTGCTGTCCTAGCTCCGCATTCGGGGTAATGCCCGCCGCCACGATGATGCTATCGGCAGGAAGCTTTCGGCCATCGCTCAGGGTGACCGACTGCACCTGTCCTCGACCGTTATCTTCCAAGGCGGCGAGCGATGCGCCGGTTTCAATGAGGATGCCGCGTTCGCGCAGCGTGGCTTCCAGCAACTGAGCGGCGGTGGTGTCTAGCTGACGGTTCATCAACCGATGACTGCGCTGCAAAACGCTGACGGTGAGCGCGCGTCCGCCCCGTTTGCGCAGCCCTTCGGCGGCTTCCAGCCCAAGCAAGCCGCCGCCAATCACCACGGCGTTGCCGCCTTGCCGAGCAATGGCTTCCAAGGCGCTGACGTCGCGCAGGTCGCGAAACGTGTGAACACCGTCGAGCGTGATGCCGGGCACCGCTGGCAGCGCGGGGCGCGAGCCAGTGGCCAAGACCAAGCGGTCATAGCGTAACGTGTTGCCGCGATGTGTGATGAGCAGGCGGCGTTCGCGGTCGATGGCGGTCACGCGGTCGCCAAGTATCAGCGTGACGTCGTTATCGGCGTACCAGGAGGCGTCTTGCAGAGTGAGCGCCTCGGGCGCCAGTTCGCCTGCCAATAAAGGGGAGAGCAAAATACGGTTATAGGCAGGCACCGGCTCCTCACCCACCACCGTAATGCGGTGGGGGCGCTGGGGATGTCGAACCAGCGCGTCGAGCAGTCGCTGGCTCGCCATGCCGTTACCGATGATGACGAGGTGGTCTGTCTGTGAGCACCGGGAAGCGATTTCCATGGGTAGCTCCTTTGGTTGAAGCATCATGTTCAGCAAATAAAAACGCCCCTGGCACAGCCCTCTCAAGAAGGGAGTGTCAGGGGCGTCGTTGCCCGTTGGCGTCGTCGATAACGCGCAGCAACCGCCGTTGGTTGCCGAACTGTCTTATCCTAGTGGTCAGCAAAAAGCCCGCCAGCTCTTGCCGCAGGTGGATTTAATTCAGCTTAATCAGCGTATTAAGCGTTTTTGAGGATTCGGTGGGCCGCGCATAGTTGAGTTGGCGTGCCCTACTTTGGTGCTTGAGCGACGATTCATGCACCCCCTTTAGCCGCTTATTCGACAAAGAGCATTCCTTTAGCGAGTAATGAAAATACAAGCATGTTTATAAGTTATTGTTTTTATAATATTTAATGGTTTTAAGGCCGAGTGGGCGCAGGGTTTGCATTTGTTCAAGTAACAAGGAACAACGGCTCAGTGCAGGGTCTTTGCTCATAACGATCACAACCATAAATTGCGTCGAACAATACCAACGGCAGCAAATCACTGATGAGTACGGCACCGGGTAAATGGTGCCCCTGAGACAACGGCGTCCAGGCAGGCTTCTTTTGAAGCTGGCTTGGGCGCTTTTTGCTTTTTAACGCGGGAGGAAACTGCCATGCCACAGGTCAATCGGCTCGCCCGAACCACCTGCCCCTACTGCGGCGTCGGCTGCGGCGTGACTGCAACGCTTGAAAGCGGCCAGCTCATTGCCGTCGAGGGGGACCGCGAGCACCCAGCCAACTACGGCCGCCTATGTGTGAAAGGCACCGCGCTGCACGAAACGCTCGGCGCACAGGGGCGCTTGCTGATGCCCCGCGTGGATGGACAGGAGGTCTCCTGGGAGCAAGCACTCACCGTCACCGCCGAACGCTTGCAGGCCCAGCGCACTGCCCATGGCCCGCAGACGGTGGCGGCGTACTTATCCGGCCAGCTGCTGACCGAAGATTATTACGTCGCCAACAAGCTGTTCAAAGGTTTCTTGGGCACCCCGCATTTGGATACCAACTCGCGGCTCTGCATGGCGTCCGCCGTGGCGGGCTATAAACGCGCCTTTGGGGCCGATGCGGTACCCTGCAGCTATGAAGACCTCGAAGAAGCGGAACTGGTGGTGCTGGTGGGGTCCAACCTTGCCTGGAATCATCCGGTGCTCTATCAGCGTTTGAAGATAGCCAAAGAGCGCAACCCGTTGATGCGGGTCGTGGTGATCGACCCCCGCGTGACCGACACTTGTGAAATGGCCGATCTTTACCTGGGTATTCGTCCGGGTAGCGATGCGTACCTGTTCAACGGGCTGCTGGCGTGGATGGACGACCATAACCGATTGGATGCCGTGTACTTAGAACGCCACACCGAGGGGTTAGACGACGCGCTGGGCGCTGCCAAGCAGAGTGCAGGCAGCGTGGAAGCCGTTGCTCGCGAATGTGATGTGGATCCTGAACGCCTGGAAACCTTCTATTACTGGTTTGCCAGCCAGCTTCACGTGGTCACGCTCTACTCTCAGGGGGTGAATCAATCCTCCAGCGGTACCGACAAGTGCAACGCGATCATCAACTGCCATCTAGCGGGCGGAAAAATCGGCCTGCCGGGGGCGGGGCCGTTTTCGATCACCGGCCAGCCCAACGCCATGGGCGGGCGGGAAGTAGGCGGGTTGGCCAATCAGCTGGCGGCGCATATGGATTACCACACCCCGGGCGCGCGTGAGTTGGTTAGCCGCTTCTGGACTACCCAGCACTTAACGCCCGTACTACCGGACGCCCCGGGTTACAAGGCGGTGGAGCTCTTTGATGCCATCGAGCGCGGCGAGATTACCGCCCTGTGGGTGATGGCCACCAATCCAGCAGTGAGTATGCCGGATGGGGAGAAAGTGCGCCGCGCGCTGGCAAAATGCCCGCTGGTGATCGTCTCGGAGTGCGTCGCCAATACCGACCTGCTGCCCTTTGCGGATATCGTGCTGCCCGCGTCGGGCTGGTCGGAGAAGGATGGCACGGTGACCAACTCGGAGCGGCGCATTTCCCGCCAGCGGGGGTTGCTGCCGGCCCCTGGCGAGGCCAAGCACGACTGGTGGATACTCTGCGAAGTAGCAAAACGCTTAGGGTGGGGCGAAGCCTTCGATTACACCCAGCCATGGGAGATTTTCGATGAGCACGCGCGCCTTTCAGGCTATGAAAATAGCGGCGATACCCAGCGGCTATTCGACATCTCAGGGCTGGCAGGCCTGGGCCAATCGGCTTATGATGCGCTCGCTCCGATCCAGTGGCCCGTGACTCAGCAGGCCCCCCGTGGAACGGCAAGGCTGTTCGAAGATGGCCGGTTTGCGACGCCGAACGGTCGCGCGAAACTGCTGCCGATTACGCCGCGCCCGCCCGCGCAGGCGCTGAGCGACGACTACCCGCTGCGTTTGAATACCGGGCGTATACGGGATCAGTGGCATACTATGACGCGTACCGCCCGTGCGCCGCGCTTGATGAACCACCGCGCCGAACCCTTCATCGAGCTGCACCCGGAGGATGCCGCCCAGGCTGGCTTGACGGATCAAGGCTTGGCGAGGTTGACCGCTGCCGCCGGGGAGTACCGTGGGCGGGTTCGAGTCTCCAGCGCCCAACGCCGAGGCGAGGTGTTCGTGCCGATGCACTGGACCGACTGCTTTACCAAGCAGGGGCGCAGCGGCGCATTGATTCAGGGGTATACGGATCCGCTCTCCGGACAGCCGGAAGCCAAACAGGGGGCGGTGGCGGTGAGCACACTTCCCGCTGCGTGGCAGGCGACGCTGCTGCTCGCCAACGGGTTGGATGCGCCATCGTCGCCGTGGTGTCGCAGCGATTACTGGGCGCGGATCCCGATGGCCAGCTGCACGCGGTGGCAGCTGGCGGATAGTCAGCCGGTCGCGGATTGGCTGGCGCAGGTGGCGGCGTGGTGCGGCGTGCCCGCTTCGCTGTGGTGTGACGACCCGGCAACCGGCAGGCTGCGGGCAGCGGGCGTGGTGAACGGTCGGCTTTGCTGGTGGCTGATGGTGGGACCCCCCGACGAGCTGCCCGGGCTAGCCTGGCTTGAAGCGCGCTTCAATGACGCTACCCTGGAGACACGGCACCGTAGACGCCTGCTGGCCGGATGCGACGATGGCGCTGTCGATACGGGGCCGGTGGTGTGTAGCTGCCACCAGGTCGGCCAAGCCTCTATCGTCAAGGCGATTCATGCAGGCGATACCAGCGTCGAAGCGTTAGGCGCACGATTGGCCTGCGGCACCCAGTGCGGCAGCTGCCTACCCGAACTAAAAGCGATACTCGAAGAGGAGCGGCCTCATGCGCGCGCTAAGCAAACAGCTAACACAGAAGTGGCCTGATGCGCTGTGGCGCCTGGCCCAGCGGGCGTGGGCGCCGTTGAGCCGCGATAACGCCCCACGCTTGCGCTTGCCGCTCAGCGGTGCCTGCCAGCCAGGCACCGTCTATTTGGTCGGCGCGGGTAGCGGCGATGTCGAATTGCTGACGCTCAAAGCCGCGCGACTGCTGATGCAGGCAGACGCGGTCGTGTATGACCGCCTGGTTGGGGACGACGTGTTGGGGCTCGTTCCGCCGGGCACCGAGCGCTACTACGTCGGCAAAGCCAGCGGGCATCACAGCATGCCCCAAGCGGAGATCGGTGCGCTGATCGTCTCCCTGGCCCAGGCAGGCAAGTCGGTGGTGCGGTTGAAGGGCGGCGATCCCGGCGTCTTCGGGCGTATGGGCGAAGAGCTTGCAGCCCTGGCAGAGGCGGGGCTGCCCGCCGAGATCGTGCCGGGCATTACCGCCGCCTCCGCCGCAGCGGCGGGGATGGGGATTCCGCTCACCGATCGCGGCCACGCCCAGCAGGTGCGTTTCATTACGGCGCAGCTATGCCGGGAAGGCGGGATGCCGGACTGGGCGTCGCTGGCGCGTCAGGACGAGACCCTGGTGTTCTACATGGGGCTTTCCAAAGTGGCGGCCATTTGCCATGGCTTGCGCCAAGCGGGGCTGCCCGATACGTGGCCCGTCATGCTGGTAGCCAACGCCAGCCAGCCCGAGCAGCAGTCACTGGTGGGCACGCTTTCCGACATACCCGAACGCCTCGCTGCTCGGCCGCTGCCATCGCCTTGCCTAATCATGGTGGGCAGCGTGGTGAGCATGGTGGCCCACAGCCCCGCCGCTCGACTCTCTCAAACGCAGTGCTGAAAGCAGCGTTGATAGCCGAGTCGTGTTCTTTTGCGAAGCGTTTAAAACGCTGGGGTTGAAGTCTTCAAAGGCTCTCCCCATATTCGTTAACATGCTATCAACCAGGCCGTGGAGAGGAGAGTCAGGAGTGCACGACGATGTCTCTAGGCGCGATGTTGGCCAGCAGCAGTACGGTCGGCCATTCGGCATCTCATGGGGCTTGTTGAAAACTACCGTGCTGGCAGGAACCGATGGCGATGCGAATGTTCATAGGAGCGAAGGCTTCCACTGCCCGGTTAAGCATCTCTTAATAAACCAGGAGTATTCTATGAAAAAACACAAGGTTGGCGAAAACGCGCTCAAAGCGCAGTTACGTACCCCTATGTTCAAAATGCAGCAGCAAACGCCGAAGAAAGGGAAGGGCAGCTACTCTCGTAAAGGGCGTCATGCTCAAAGAGGGCATCGCCAAGCCGCTTGAACCAGCGTTTTGGCGATGCCTTCCCCAGGCATCGCTGCAGGCAATTTGCCAGTCTGCAGACTCTCATCAGCTTTTGGCCGACCGCTAGGTCGGCTTTTTTTAATTGGCGACCCGCTGTTCGACGGCAGAGGTGCTGCACACCTCCATACGGTAACCCGACTGATACACGCTGCGCAGGCGCAGCCCATGGCGACCATCTAGCTCCAATTTCCGGCGAAGACGGCTGACATGGGTATCTACCGTTCGTGTCGATACGTCACCTTTAATGCCCCAAACCAGCTCCAGCAAATGTGCACGGCTCAACAGCTCACCCACTTTGGAAAAAAACAGCGTGGCTAGGCGATATTCCCGCTCGGTTAGCTCCACGGCGTGACCGTCGACTTTGATCGTGTGCTCGTCGGTGTTGATCGCAAAAGCGCGCGGGCAGGAAACGGAGGGGCGGGGCGTATCGTAGCCGGCTCGACGGCCCAGTGCGCTAATGCGGGCTAAAAACTCTTTGGGGCGCAGCGGCTTCGCCAGAAAATCATCGGCGCCTTGTTCCAGTGCTTTAACGACGTCGTCTTCACCTTGGCTGGCGGTAATAAATAGAATGGGGCCACGCCAGCCGTCGTTTTGACGAAGGTGGCTTACCACGTCCATGCCGCACCCATCGGGCAGTCGCCAGTCGATAATCAGAAAGTCGAAGCGCTGCTCTTGCGTGGCGCGCCTGAGCTCACTTGCCCTAGCAAAAAGAGAGACCTGATGCCCTGCTGATAGCAAACACTGCTCAATAAATGCCTGTTGGTCGAGATCATCTTCCAGCACACCGATATGCATAGTGAGTTACCTATTTTTATCGTGTGATCAACCTCACACCATGGATGGAAAACTCATGCGTTAATTCTAGTTTAGGTAGGGGGAACGACACAAAGGTTTACAGTTAACGCTTAAGTCGTAGCGCTATACTTCGTTCATTATTTAGGAGGTATAAAATGGCTAAGCGTCTGATTAATAAAACTCTTCTCGTTTTAGTGGGGACATGTGTCTTCAACGCTGCGCAAGCCCTCGATGCGCCTACTGGCACTGTGATTTTAGAAGTGGCGGGCAACATTTCCCAAACTAACGTCGGTGACGAAGCACATTTCGATAAAGCTATGCTGGAAGCATTGACGCAGCGTACCACGAACACTAGCACGCCTTGGCACGATGGGGTGGTGAGCTTTGAAGGGCCGTTGGGAAGGGCGTTATTGGAAGCTGTGGGGGCCGATGGCGAGCAGCTCAACGTCGTGGCGCTCAACGACTACTCCTCCAAGGTGCCGGTTAGCGATTTTTATGATCACGAAGTCATTTTAGCGATGCGCGCCGATGGGCAGCCGCTGAGAGTGCGCGATCATGGGCCGCTGTTCATCATTTATCCCTTCGATGAAACTCCTGCGCTGTTGAACGAAGAAGTCCTTACACGCTCGGTTTGGCAAATCAAGCGGATCGAGGTCGAGTAGTCGTCGCGATGTCTAGGTAAAGACCATGTTGCCTGTCTTGAAACACTACTTTTCGCGTCGTGTGAGGGTCGCGACGTTTTCAGCGATCCTCTTTTTTCTGTCGGCCATCATCACAGGCGGCGTGATTTTCCAGCGGCAACACGCCATCGAAAATCGGTTACTGGAAAACCTCGTATGGACGGGGTATCAGTTCGATAGGGAAGTGCGCGAGTTTCATTTGTTGCTGGTGGATAACCAAGTAGGCAGTGCGACGGCAGAAGACCTATTGCTACGCTTTGAAATACTGTTTAGTCGGAAAACGCTCTTCCAGCAGGGAGAGATAAATTTGGCGGTGTCTAAAATCGAGGGCGTCAATGCACTGGTCGAAAAAGCCGCCGCCGTGATTGATGACATCGACCGATTGATCGAGCCCCTTTGGGAGGATTCAAGCCGTTTAAATGACGAGATGATCCGTCGGGCAATCGACCATACGGCCCGTCTGCAACAAATGACAGGCTCTATCTTAATCGATACCAATGCGAGCGTTGCGCGACTGCGCACGTTAGAGCGGGAAAAGATGACCCAGCTTTATGGGTTAGCTTTGATCCTTCTGCTCTCGCTCATGTTATCGGGCGGTCTGCTAGTTCGCGCCCTGCTCATCGAAGGCAAAATCAGTATTCGCAAGGCCCAAGCGCTAGAGGTGAAGAGCCGAGAGCTAAAAGAGACGGCCAAGCGCGCTGAAATCGCCAGCCAAGCCAAATCCCAGTTCATGGCGGTAATGAGCCATGAGATTCGTACACCCCTCAACGGCGTGGTCGGCATGGCCGATCTGCTGAGTGAAGAAGTGCATTCACCCCGAGGTTACGCGTATTTGTCGGCACTCAAACGCAGTGCCGAGAGTTTGCGCGCCGTGATCAACGATATTCTGGATTACACCAAAATCGAGAGCGGTCGGCTCGATTTGGACGCTCGCCCCTTCGATCTCCATGAGTGTATCGAAGCGCTCTGTACGGGGTATGTGCTGCAAGAGAAGAGTAAGCCGGTCGTGTTCAATTACTCCATCGACCCCTCGCTGCCACGCTTCGTAATGGGCGACATTGCTCGCCTTCGCCAAGTCATCATGAACCTGATCAACAATGCGCTGAAATTTACCGAGGAGGGCTCCGTGACGTTTCATGCGGCACCGGGGGAGGGGCATGACGTACTGTTCGAGGTCCAAGACACGGGATGCGGTATCGATGCAGAAGATCAAGCAAGACTGTTCTGCGCTTTTTCACAAGTAGATACGTCGATCGCGCGCCGTCACGAAGGCACGGGGCTTGGATTAGCTATCTGCAAACGGCTCGTTCATGCCATGGAGGGCGAGATCGGTGTCGCCAGCCAAGTAGGTTTGGGCAGCCGCTTCTGGTTTTCGGTCGCGCTACCGGCAACAGAGGGTTTGGAGGTCTATCATCGCAGCGAACAGCAAGCCACGCTGGTGGACGATCATCATATCCTGGTCGTGGAAGATAACCCGATCAACCAGACAGTGGCGAAAGTCATGCTGGAACAGCTCGGGCAGCGTGTCACGATTGCCGAGAATGGCCAGTCAGCGTTGCAGCAACTTCAAGAGGAGTATGCACTCATCGATCTCGTGTTGATGGATATGCAGATGCCGGTGTTGGATGGCCCTGACACGACGCTGCGCTGGCGGGCCTTCGAAAAGGAGAATGCTCTGCCGAGGCTTCCCATCGTGGCCATGACGGCCAACGTCATGCCCGAGCACCGTGAGCGCTGCTTCGAAAGCGGCATGGATGACATGATCAACAAACCGTTCACGCGAGAAGAACTGTATCAGCTGATTAGCCGCTTTGTTCCCAGCGCTAACGTCAGCATTGGGCGTCTTGAACGACATGGCAGCGACGTCAGCGAGCAAAAGGGCGCAGCAGTTTCCTTTGTAAGTGAGCGTGGTGTGCTGGACCTGCTAGATCGCAAAATATGTGCTGAGCTGCAGGAAGCGTTTGACTCGGTATCACTCAACGCGCTGCTGAACGCCTTTCTAGCTCGCTTAGAGGAGCGTTTGATTCGGCTTCGCGCATGTTGGCTTGCAGGGGACCATGAGTCATTACGTAAAGAGGCACACTCCCTCAAAGGGGCCGCCGCCTCACTGGGCTGTGCTGCGATTGCTGAACAAGCCGCTCTTTTGGAAAAAGGCGCTCACCAGGAGAGTGATGCATCGATCGTGGGATTTTTAGATACGTTGGAAGCGCTGAAATTCACCACGCAGCAAGCCTTGTTGGATCATGGTTTGATAGCCATATAGGAACTGCCGCTTCCAGAGTTGATTCAACGTCGCTTTGAAAGCAGCCGCTACATATTCGGTGGGTGAGGACGAAGCGCTTTAGGCCACCATCGTTTGGTGCCCTAACCACTTCTCGAACTGAGTGGGGGCAAGAGGGCGAGAGATGAAATAGCCTTGACCAACCGGACACTTTGCCTTGGTGAGTAGTGTCTGCTGCTCCGCGTTTTCGATGCCTTCGGCCACGACACTCATTCCCAAACGCGCGCCTAGCTCGACGATGGAGAGCGTAATTGCCTGAGCGTTGGGCTCGCTGTCGATGAAAGAAACGAAACTTCGATCGAGTTTTAATTCATCGAACGGTAATCGGTAGAGCTGGGTCAGCGAAGAGTATCCGGTACCGAAGTCGTCTAGGGCTAACTTGCACCCTCGTTTGCGCAGTTCGTCCAAAATGTGTCGAGCATACCCCAGACACTCTACGCCTACCGACTCCGTCAGCTCCAATGTGACCTTTGTCATATCGATAGGGTATTGGCCACAGAGCGTGTCGAACATGGACAGCATGTTTTCGGCTTTGATGAACGCGGCCGGCACATTGACGGCGATGCTCAGCGGCAGCCCCCGAGCGTGCCAATCGGCCAGCTGTGCAAAAGCGAGCTCTAGAATACACCACGTCAGGGGTACCATCAGCCCGCTTTTTTCAGCGAGAGGAATGAAGCTGTCGGGATAAATCGTCCCGCGCGTTGGATCTTCCCAGCGCACCAACGCTTCAGCCCCCACGACGATGCCAGTTGCCAGTGAGAGCTTAGGCTGCAGCGCAAGGCAAATATGCTGCTGCTTGATGGCCTGGGCTAATTCCCCCACCGAGGGTGGTTTCGGCGAGGCCTCTATCTGTTCGATAAAGTCGCCAAGCCCGGTCATGAGCTTCGCTTTGGGGAGGAACCCCAACATCTTTAGCCCTTTGGCTTTACCTTCGGCAATCGCATGGGCGGCCGTTTCGTCCGAACAACTGCTCAGTAGCAAGATAGGGGCATGAATCTTGAGATCATAGAGATAGTCGAGAATATCCAGCCCCGTAAAATCTCCCAAGCCAAAATCGAGCACGATTAGATGCGTGTTGAGAAGGCCAGGTTGGCGCGCCAGTTCTCCTAGACAACCGGCGGTGGCGACATCAAACCCATGTCGGCTCAGCAGCATTTTTCCAAGCAACTGTATATCGACGTCATCATCGATCACTAACGCACTGGGAGGCATGATGTGTCCTTGCATATAAGAAGCGTTTGTAGGGCAGTGGTGTAGTGCTGCTCAACAAACGCATGGCCAGTCCCGGCAGTGCAAAAGCGCCTTCGGGGGCCAGGGGAGAAACCTGAAGACGCATGGAAACGCCGTTAATTCAAACGAGAAGTGTCATTGATGACATTAGAAAGACTCCCATTGAGGGGCAGGGCGACTCACTAAACTCTTAGGCACTTTAGTTGATAAAGGTAGTGTGCGTTTCATTGTTCGATCAAGTAAGGCTTGGCGCTTCGAATCAACGTTCGAATCACTGTGGCTCAATTTGAAGGAGCCCACTAGCGTACTGAGACGATCTGCCTGTTCTCGTAGCTCAGCAGCGGCGGCACTCGACTCCTCAACCATTGAGGCGTTGTGCTGCGTCATGCTGTCTAGCTCGTTCACCGCGTCATTGACTTGACCAATCCCCACGCTTTGCTCTTTTGCCCCGGCACTAATTTCTGCTACCACATCGGCAACCCGCTCGATGCTTTGCATCATGCTATGCAGCGTGTCGCTGGCGGCTTTTACTTGCGAGACGCCGGAGTGGGTGCGTTCCGCCGACGTGCTAATGAGCTCGGAAATGCTCTTCGACGCTTCACTCGTCCGGCTTGCCAGGATGCGTACCTCTTGTGCCACCACGGCAAAGCCTCTGCCATGCTCCCCTGCTCTGGCTGCTTCGACCGAGGCGTTGAGAGCCAATATATTGGTTTGAAAGGCAATGCTTTCGATCATGGTGACGATGTCACTGATCTGGCCGGACGACTCGCTAATGCTGCCCATGGTTTTCTGAACGCCCTGCATGGCATTCAAACCTTGATGGGCAATGTCTCGGGTCGATAGCGCTAGCTGGTTCGCTTGCTGGGCAGCGTCGGATGCGTTATTCACTACGGCGGCAATTTGCTCCATGGAGGCAGACGTCTGTTGTAAGTTTGCAGCCGCTTGCTCGGTACGTGTGGCCAGTTCTTGGCTGCCTTTAGCGATTTCCGTTGACGCGTGCTGTAAGCTAATCGTGCTGCTGCTGACGGATTGCAGGGTCTCATCGATACGCTGGATAAAGGCGTTGAACGCTACCGCCAGTTCTCCCAGCTCATCTTTACGCTGATTATGAATACGCGCGGTTAAATCGCCATCGCCATCGGTAATTTCTTTAATTCGGAAGCTCACTTGTCGTATCGCTTTAGACATCAATTTAGGGCCGATGAAAGCAATCAATAAGACAACTAAAAAGACGATGCCCGAAAAAGCGAGTGTCGCTGTTTGTTGCGCTTTGATTCTATTTAATACGGTCGTTTCTGCCTCTATTGTTGCCCGCTCAATGCTTTGGTCAGAGATGTCGTACAGTTCGCGAAGGCGCTCGAAACTCTCGAGGGAGCTACCCGATAATGCAGTTAAAGCGGCTTCGATATTTCCCGCATTATATAATTCAAAGACCCGTTGGCTCTCTACCCTCCAGCTGTCATAAAGAGGTTCAAAATTTTGCAGGTGTTCTGTCAGTAAAGGGTAGTTTTGCATTTTCTGAGCATACACTTGCATTCTGTCATAGGCTTGTTGTGCATTCTCTTCAAAGCTTGCAAGCAATTCAGTACTTTTTTCGGAGCTCGGCTCCGTCAATACGTATTCCATCTGTGCTACACGTGCTTGGTATAAGTCGCGATCGGCATTGAGCGTCGCTGACATGGCAGGAATGTAGTTTTCGATAAACGTATTGAGTCGTCCTTTGACCATGTTGACGAGCAACGCATCGGCAATGACGACCGCTAAGAGCGATAAAGCGACAACGATAAAAGCAGCCGCGTATTTAAAGCTGATTTTGTGAATGGTTTTCATTTTGCAGCACCCCCGTGCCTTTTTTGGGATGCTTCAACTATACGATTAGATAAAAGGGCTGGCGATAACGGACAAGCCGGTGTCACTATTGTTTACGTTTGAACAATGGCTCGGGGTAAAGTGTGAATATTTGTCATTGATACCCTTCTGCCTGCAAACGAAACAGCGCCGCATAGCGCCCGTTCGTCTCCATGAGCGTGTCATGGGTACCGCGCTCGATGATGCGCCCTTGGTCGATGACGATGATGTGGTCGGCGCTGCGGACGGTCGAGAATCGATGGGAGATCAGAATCGTCATCTTGTCGCGGCTGTGGTCACGAAAGCGGGCAAAGACATCCGCCTCTGCGGCGGCATCCATCGCGGCGGTGGGCTCGTCCAGTACCAGTATATCGGCCTCTTGGCGCATGTAAGCGCGGGATAGTGCTACTTTCTGCCACTGTCCGCCCGAGAGCTCTTGGCCATTTTTGAACCAGCGTCCAAGCTGGGTGTGGTAGCCGTCGGGCATGCGTGCGATGAAACCATCGGCTAGACCATCTGTGGCGGCCTGTTGCCAGCGCTGTTGATCATCGAAGGCCGCGGTATCTCCTACCCCAAGGTTTTCACCCACGCTTAGCTGGTAACGTACGAAATCTTGAAAAATGACCCCCACTCTTGCTCTGAGCGTTTGGGTATCCCAGTCGTTGAGATCGCTGCCATCCAACAAGATGCGTCCCTGGGTCGGTCGGTAAAGCCGCGTCAATAGTTTGATCAGCGTTGTTTTGCCTGAGCCATTTTCGCCCACCAAGGCAAGGCTACTGCCGGGAGGGATATGCAACGAAATATCGTGCAACACGTCATGGCCACCGGGGTAGGCAAAGCTCACCTGCTCGAAACGCAGACCGTCGCCCTGCACGGCACCTTGGGTCACATGGCCAGCGTCGGCTTCGGTGGGCTGTTCCAGGTATTCATACAAGTTGGAAAGGTAGAGGTTATCTTCGTACATGCCGCTAACGGCGGTGAGGCTGGCCGACAGCGCACTTTGGCCTTGCTTGAAAACCATTAAGTACATGGTCATCTGCCCGAGTGTTAGCGCGCCGACAACGGTTTCGACGACGACCCAACCATAGGCCACGTAGAATGTTAGCGTTCCGAGTAGGCCCAGCATGAAGCCCCAGCTTTCACGGCGCAACGTCAAGCGGCGGTCTTCGCCATAGAGCTGATGAAAAATATCCCGGTAGCGCTGCAGGAAACGCGACTCCAAACCGAACAGTTTGACCTCTTTGATGCTATCCTCTCGGGCCAGTACGGTTTCTAGGTACATCTGCATGCGGGTTTGCGGTGAACGCCAGCGAAATAGCCGGAAAGCATCGCCAGAGAATTTCGCTTCCGAGAAAAATACCGGTAGCGCGCCCACCACTAAGATCAGTAGCGCCCAGGGTGAAAACTGCACCAGTAGAAAAGCAAAGCTGCCAAGTGAAATGGCATTCTGCAGCAGCCCAAAGGTTTTATTGACCAATGCCAGTGGGCGGGTCGAGGCCTCTCTCCGAGCCCGAGTGAGCTGGTCGTAAAGCTCTGAGTCTTCAAACTGGCTAAGCGATAGGGTGCCCGCTTTTTCCAGAATCATGACGTTCACTTTCTGACCGAGCAATGCCCTTAACAGCGACTGTTGGGCCGAGAGACCACGCTGGGCTAACGCCATCAACGCAATGATAGCGCCTTCGAGCGCTACTAGGCCCAGTACCGGCATTAGCGTTGCCCATACATCCGGTTGACGGGCCGCCTCATAACTCTCCATGGCCGCCAACACGCCATCGACGATCAGTTGGCCCACATAGGCGGCCACCGCGGGCAGCACGCCTGCCACCAGCGTACAAAGCGCCAAGCCCAGCATCATCCAGCGTGAGGTTTCCCATACCAGAAACAGAGCACGGCGACTGTAGCGAAACACGCTGAAAAAGCGATTAAATGGGGAGGCAGAAGAAGGAGAGTACGGCATCGTGGCGTAGCAGCATCAATTCAATAGGCTGCCATGATGCGGTGCTTTGGCGTTGATAGCCAGCCTGCTGCCCTTACTCGGGCAGCAGGTGATGAGCTGAAAAGCACTATAGCGGCAGTACTGCCCCATCGGTGCGGGGTTCGGTGCCGCCCTGCAGCACGCCAGTAACAGGGTCGCGGAGAATGATTTGACCACGGCCAAAGCTGATGGAGTCGGCTACCTTGACGATCTTATGGCCGCGCCGGGCGAGCGCCAGTGCCAAGTGGTTGGGGAAGTCGGCTTCCACCTCGACCGTTCTACCCGTGGTCCATTTCCAGCGCGGCATGTCCAGCGCAGCTTGCGGATTCAACTGATCCTCGATCATTGACGTGACCACTTGCACCTGACCCTGGGGCTGCATATAACCGCCCATCACACCAAAGGGCCCAACGGCCTGATCATCTTTGGTGATGAAGCCCGGAATGATGGTGTGATAAGTGCGCTTGCCGGGGGCCAGTGCATTGGCATGTTCAGGATCTAGCGAGAACGACCAACCGCGGTTTTGTAGGCTAATCCCGGTGCCGGGTACTACCATGCCAGAACCAAAGCCTTTGAAGTTACTCTGGATGAACGACACCATATTGCCATCGTCGTCCGCGGTGGCGAGATAAACGGTGCCTCCCTGTAATGGGTTGCCGTGGGCAGGATCCACCGCGTGTTCACCGATCAGCGCCGCGCGTGCCTTGAGGTAAGCATCGTCGAGCATTTGCTCGGTGGTAGGCACCATCTCACTGCGTTCGGTGATGTGTCTGAAGCCATCCATATAGGCAAGCTTGGTGGCTTCGATCCGACGATGCAGGGTTTCAACGGCATCCCCTGGGCACGGGTCTAACCGTTCCAGCATGCCGAGTGCCTGCAGCACGATCATGCCGCTGCCGTTGGGCGGAATTTCCCAAATATCGTGGCCCTGATAACGCACACTGATCGGGTCGACCCACTCGGGCTGATACGCCGCTAAATCCTCTTTACGAATCAAACCACCGTGCTCGCGGGAGAACGCATCGATGGCTTCAGCCAGCTCACCACGGTAAAACGCCTCGGCCTTGGTAACCGCAATGGCAGATAAGCTTTTTGCGTGGCCGGGTGACGACCATAGCTCGCCTGGACGCGGCGCACGGCCTTTGGGAGCAAAGGTATCGAACCAGGGCTTGAATGCCGCATCTGGGTAAGTGGCGTAGTTATGAAAGGCGTCTTCCCACATTTGATGGATCACTGGCGTCACGGCAAATCCCTCTTCCGCCAGTGCAATGGCCGGGGCGAGCAGATCGGCAAACGGCAGTTTGCCAAAGCGCTCGGAGAGTGCCGCCCAGGCAGCAGGGGCGCCGGGCACTGTGACTGGTAACAAGCCGTGGTTGGGCATGGTGTCATGCCCCAGAGATTCGAGGGCCTCGATCGTGGCCGCCTGGGGGGCAGGCCCGCTGGCATTGAGACCGTGTAGCTTCCCATCGACCCATACGATCGCAAACGCGTCGCTGCCAATACCGTTCGAGGTCGGCTCCACGACGGTCAGTGCGGCAGCCGTGGCAATCGCGGCGTCAATGGCGTTGCCGCCCTGCTGCAACATAGTAATACCGACCTGAGCGGCAATCGGTTGAGAAGTGGCGACCATGCCACGCTTGCCAAAGGTAGCCATACGCCGCGAGGCGCTAGGGTAATAGAGAGCGTCGTTATGCATGTTGTAGAATCCTTTGCGTCGATGAGTCATCACTATTGGGATGTCGCGGGTTTTAGGCGTTTCAGTTTGCGGTCTTGATAGAGCGAGAAGACGACCGAAGCGACCGCCAACACTAAGAACAGGGCAGAGAGTGGCCGCGTGAGAAAGGTGAGCCAGTTAGGGTCGAGTTCGAGCGCCCGGAAAAGCTGCCGTTCCAAGTTATTGCCCAACACCACGCCGAGAATGAGCGGTGTGAGAGGAACCCCCGCCTTCCACAGCAAGTAGCCGACGATCCCGAAAATAAACAGCACCCAGATATCAAAGAGGTTGTTATTGAGTGCATAGGCGCCGATCGCGCAGAGCATCAGTACGACGGGCACCAATATTTGTTGCGGAATTAACGAAATTTTGGCGAACCAGCGCACCAGCAGCAGATTACACAGCACCATCACTACCGCACCGATCAAGAGGCTTGCATAGATGGCGCCGACCAAAACGGGGTTTTGCTCAAACATCATCGGGCCTGGCGTAATGCCGTGAAGAATCAGCACGCCCATCATGATGGCCATTGGAAGATCCCCCGGTATGCCCAGTGCTAACGTCGGTACGAACGCGCCGCCCGCTACTGCGCTATTGGAGGCCTCAGAGGCAACGATCCCGTTAGGCGTTCCGGTGCCAAACGTTTCAGGATGGCGGGAAAACTTTTTCGCCTGATCGTAGCTCACAAAGTTGGCAACGGTACCGCCGGTGCCCGGTAGCGCGCCGATTAGGCTGCCGATCAATGACGAGCGTAGGGTGTTGAGTTTTTGGCCCGCCATATCCCTCATGATCTGGCGGTAAGGAATGGCCACGTTCGTATCCACGCCCTTGCCGCCGTCGGGGCCGTCGTGCATTTTTTCGATATTGCCGAGCAGTTGGGAGAAGGCAAAGACGCCAATCATTACGGGTAGCATCTCAAATCCCGAGCTAAGCGCAGGCAGGTCAAAATCAAATCGCAGGTTACTGTTGCGGTCATAGCCGACGGTGGTAATCAACAAGCCTAGCGCGGCGGCCAAGAGGCCTTTCAAGAGCGCGCCATTCGATAACCCGGCTACTAGAGTAAGGGCAAAGAGAATCAGCGCGGTAATTTCCCAAGGGCGGAAATTCATGCTGAAACTGGCAATCAGCGGTCCAAAGAAGACCAGCACGGCCACGCTGATAATCGTGCCCAGAAAAGAGGCCATCACGCCAATGCCTAGGGCTCTGCCGGGTTCGCCCTTTTGGGCCATCGGATAGCCGTCATAAACGGTCGTTATTGATGAAGGTGTCCCCGGTATACCCAACATGACACCCGATACGATACCGCCTGAGTATCCGCCGACAAACACGCCGACCATGAGTGATACGCCGCTCACCGGGTCCATGGCAAAGGTGAAAGGGAAGACCACTAGAATGGCCATGGTCACGGTAAAGCCCGGGATGCTCCCCCCGACAATACCGAACAGCACGCCGAGGATGATCAAGCCCAGGACGGAGATGCTTCCGACCTCGCTGAGTGCTTGAAGAAAGAAATGAGTCATTGGTCGTTCCTCAGCGTTAGGGCAGCCATACGTTCAGGCCATAGCGGAAAATCACGAATACCAGCGGCACGAACGTGCAGCTGATCCCTAGGTTAATCAGCCATTTACGCTTGGTGTCGACGCCTAACAGCAAAGCAAAAGAGGCCACTAAAAAACCGATGGTGGCCACGATATAGCCCAGTAAGGGCAGCAGTACGGCATAAAGCCCAAACAGTATAAAGAGCGCTACGACGGACTTACGCCGCGCGAACCAACCGCTGATCTCCATTCGCCAGGACGCCACGGGAGCAACGCGGGTGAACAGAGAGCGGATCAGCAGCAAAAGCGATAAAAGCCCGATCGTGACGAGTAACATGCGTGGGAACAGGGCAGATCCATAAGGCTGCCAGCTTGTCGGCGGGCGAATGGAGCTCGACTCCACCCACATGACAGCCACCATTACAAGCAGCGCGAGCGCCAGCGCGCGGTCTTTGGTAAGCGTTAGCATTAGCATAGCCTCCAGGTGCTCCCAGGCGCGTTGCCCTGGGAGCATGAGCGAGAAATGACGTCGAAACGCTTAGTTTTGGAAATCGATGTTTTCAGCCGCCGCCGAAAGCGCCGCCTCGTTTTCCTCTAAGAACGCTTGGTAATCCTCGCCTGCCAGGAAGCGTACAACCGAGCCGAACTCATTCTCGATTCGGCTTTGTACTTGCTCCTCCTCCAGTGCTTGACCATAGGCCTCTGCGACGGCATCTAGTACCTCTTGAGGTGTGTCTTTGGGCGCAAAGATACCGCGACTGGTGGAGTGATCCATCTCGATACCTTGCTCCCGAAGGGTCGCTACATCCGGCATGCTGTCTAAACGCTCGGGATGCGCAATCCCGAGAGGCTTGAACGTACCATCTTCATAAAAAGCGCCCCCAGAAGGCAGGTTGAACATGGCAAAGTCCACTTCCTCTGCCATCAATGCCGATACTTGTTGGCCAGTGTCGGGGTAGCCCACTAGACGAACATCGGCCATATCGATGCCAGCCTCTTGGAAAAACTGTGCCCAAAAGAAATGATCGGTAGAGCTTGGAATCATGCTGAAACGAACTTGGCCTGGGTTTTCGCGTACGTAGTCAGCAATATCTGCCGCGCTCTCTACGGGGTGTCCGGCATACGTGGTTGGAATATTGATGGTTTGTGTGAGTAGGGCGATGGGCTCAAACGCGTCGTAGGAGTAATCGACGGTACCGGCGAGCTTTGAAAGCGCAATGGTGTCATGGCTGCCCAGCAGCGTGTAGCCATCGGGCGTGGCGTCCTTGACGTTGCGTGACCCAAGCGTTGCGCCCGCCCCGGCCATATTCACCGGAACGATCGAAGCACCTAAGTGCTGCTCTGCTTCTTGTGATACCAAACGGAAAATAATATCCGTGGCACCACCGGGCCCATAAGGAATGATTAAACGAATATCCTGCTCGGGATAATCCGCGTGGGCAGTGGATAGGAGCGCCAGGCTGGACGTCAGCCCAATGGCGGCGAGTGTGGTACTTAGAGCAAGTTTAGAACGCGTCATTTTTTATACACCTTTTTGATGGAGTTGGTGTGGTGATCCGCTGCGTCAAACAGCGGTGAGGTGAGCGCGTGGTCCCATTTTGGGTTCTTATTGTCTGCAGTGAATCGTCTTTAGTGCACAACAGGTCAGCCGAGAAAGAGCCCTCCATAAACCAAGGCGCCGATAACGACAAAGGCGGGGTGAGTGTTAAAGCGCACCAGGGCAAGAGCCGCCACGACACCCAAGAGCAGTGTGTGGAGTGCGCCGCTTGCGTCGATACTTTCCATAAAAAAGCCGAGGGTGAGCCACGCCATCATCATGGCGATGACGGGGCGTACCCACTGACTCATGCGCTTGACGCGTGGGGAGTCGCGGTGGCGATATAGAAGCCCGAGTGCGCCAAGCATGAGCAGCAGTGAAGGAACTACCGTGGCGGCCACGGCGACGAATGCGCCGCCGATGCCCGCTACCTCGTAACCTACATAGCCCGCCATTTTGGTGGCGATGGGGCTAGGCAGCGCGTTGCCAAGGGCTAGGGTTTCGGCAAAACCTTGTGAAGTCATCCAGCCATAGCGGCCGACGACCTCGGCTTCAATAAGCGGAATGATGGCAGGACCGCCGCCATAACCAATGATGTTGGGGATGAAAAACGCTAGAAATAGATCCCAGTAAATCATGCGGTGCCCTCCACGTGTTTCTTACGCGAAGGGCGTAGCAGTGCCGTGAGTAGAATGGCTCCAATGACCCAGCCAGGGTGCACGCCGAGCCAGTAAATCACCGCACCCGACGCGACCGCCATCACAATGCTGACCCACCAGCCAAGGGCGGCTTTGGACTTATCGAAGAAGTCCCAGGTCAGTTGCGCCATCATGACCATGACCACGGGAATGACCGCTTGCCCCATACCGCGAATCCAGGCGACGTCGCGGTAGCGGCTAAAAATGCCAAGCATCACGATCATGGCCACGATCATGGGCAGAATGACGGCGATCACCGCGGCAGCACAGCCGCTGATGCCCGCGACTCGATAGCCGATATAGCCGGGCATTTTGGTCGCGATAGGCCCGGGTAGGGTATTGCCAATGGCCAACACATCGGCAAACTCTTCATCCGTCAGCCACTGGTGGCGTGTCACGACTTCCGCTCTGACCAGCGGTATCATGGCCGGGCCGCCGCCAAAACCGAAAATACCGACGCGGAAAAAAGCCCAAAAGAGTGCAGTTTGCTTCATGCAGGCAGCGCCTGTAAGGAGATCGATGAGGTCAACAGCATAAATGTCCCTATTTATCGTTTGTTGGTTAAAAAATCGATTATTTTGTCTAAAATAGAATATAGGTGAGCCTACCAAGAGGCGTCAACACCTAGTGTTGGACGTTCCGATAACCGAAGCCTTGCGATGTGACGCAAAAGGACGCCGAAATGAATAAGCACGTGCAGCTTCCCACCAGCAGCGCCTCTAGTTCTATCTACGATGTGCTGCGTCGAGACTTGGTGGGGGGGCGCTTCAAAGCAGGCGAAAAGCTCGCCATCAATGCGCTCAAAGAGCAGTATCAGGTGGGGCTCAGCCCTCTGCGTGAGGCGCTGAATAAACTGGCAGCGTATGGTTTGCTGGTTCAAGAGAATCAGCGAGGGTTTAGGGTACCCAAGCTTACTCGTGAAGAGCTCGATGACATTGCGCGCCTTCGCACCGAGTTGGAAGGAATGGCGCTAGAGCGCGCCATTGCCCACGGCGATGCTGTGTGGGAAGCCGATTTGCTGGCGGCGGCACATCGATTGAAGCGAGCGGATATTACGCTGGACAAAGGCGAGGAGTGGGAGCGTCTGCACACCCACTTCCACCGGACCCTGGTGGCGCCTTGCGGCTCGGTGTGGCTGTTGCGGTTCATCGAGCAGTTGCACGACCAATTCGATCGATACCGGCGTTTAGGCCCCAAGATGCCCACCATTCGACAAGAACTGGATGAGCAGCACCATGAATTGGTGGAGCTGGCGCTCAAGCGCGATGCGCGTGCTGCCCGTGCATTGATGGATGATCATATTCATAAATCCTACGAGGTCGCGCTGGCTCGCTATCAGCAGCACGCCTGACGGGGTAGCGAACTTCGCTGTACACTGGTGGCCAGCGCGAGGCACTCGCCACCTAAAAAGTGCTTACAGCAGGCCAATGTGGGAGTGGAGATGACGCAAGACGCCGATCAGCAAATCGTGGAGCAGACACTCGTTTGGGTGCGCCGGTTTATCGTAGGACACGAGATTTGCCCTTTTGCCAAACGGGAGTTAGAGAACGACACGATACGTGTGGAGGTGGTGCGTTCTAAAAAAGTGGAAGTAGCGTTGGAGGAGCTGGCTGCCGAGATGGTTTGGCTCGACGAGCACCCTGAAACAGAGACGACTTTATTGACGTTTCCGACGCTGTTTAAAAGTTTCGACCACTATCTGGATTACGTCGAGCTGGCGGAAAATCTATTGATCGAACTAGGCTACGACGGTGTGTATCAGTTGGCCACGTTTCACCCTGACTACTGCTTCGATGGCGCAGACCTCGACGATGCCGCCAACTACTCCAATCGTTCGCCCTATCCCATGGTGCACGTACTGCGCGAGGCTAGCGTCGAGCGAGCCATCGCGTTTTACGGAGATACGGCCGCCATCCCTGAACGAAACATTGCCTACTTGACTGCACTGGGCAGCGATGTCGCTGAAGCGCAGTTGCAGGAATGTTTCAAGACGATTCCCCGTAAATGACCAATCGGTGTTTACCTTTGCTTTTGGCCTGATAAAGCGCCATATCGGCTAGCTGCATGACGTGTTCGATATCGTGGCCGTGTTGCGGCCACCACGCTGCTCCCAGGCTGCAACCTACCTGCGCTTGGTGCCCTCCAGGCAGCCGTACCGGGCTGGCGATACGCTGCAGTAGCCGCTGGCTGACATCCGTCACCACATGGGCGCTTTGTTCTGTGGTGCTTTTAAGAATCATCACGAACTCGTCTCCGCCTAGACGTGCCACTACGTCACCGCTGCGCAACGTCGACTTGAGCCGTTGGGTGACCTCGATCAGCAGTAAATCCCCCGCATGATGGCCAAGCTCATCGTTGACCCGTTTAAAGCCATCGAGATCGAAGAGCAGTACGATGACGCTTTGGCGCTGTCGACGTGCCTCGGGCAGCGTATGCTGCAGGTAGTGGTTGAGGAAGGCGCGGTTAGCCAGCCCCGTCAGCGGGTCGGTATTGGCCAAGTCTTCTAAACGGCTGATGGTGCGGCGTTGATCGATCAAGCGCTCGACCATGTCACGCATGGACGTCGATAGCCGTTTGAGCTCGGGGGAGCCGGTTTCCAGCGTCAATTCGCTGCGGCTGGTGGCCGTCTGGATGTTGTCAGCCGCGCGCGCCAGCCGCGTGAGCGGTGCGACTAAGCGAGCGGCCACGATCCAGCCGATGATGGAAAACATCAAGGCCACCAGTAGCCCCGTGCCGAGAATCAGTTCGTAAAGCTGGTCTACCGGCACGAAAGCAGTACTCACGGGCTGCCTGCTCACAGCAACCCAGCCCAAACCTGGGAAGTCTCCGAACCCTTGGCTACGCGCTATTCCCGTGACGTAACGCTGCCCATCTGGCCAGGTTTCGATGGACCATTTGGGCGTGGCGCTGCTGAGGGTCCCTTCCATGAACGCCAGCGATTCACCGACAAGTTCAGTGGGTCCAAGAATCACCGTGCCTTGCGAGGAGAGCAGCAGTAGTTCGGTTTGCTGGGCCCGCAGTTGCGGTGAAAGCATTGAGTTTTTCACCTGTTTTGCCCACTCCCAGCTGAGATGGACGGCGAGCACACCAGTAAAGATGCCCCTCGAATCGGTGAGCGGAGCGGCGATATCGACGAACTGAATGGGCTCGCCCGTGGGGTTGGGGAGTAGCTGGGATAGCATGACGGCATCATGAACATCCCCCACCCATAACGCTTGTCGCCCTTCGATAAATACCGGCCGCTGGGCAATCGACGATCCTTCGAGAAGCCCTCCGGTGGAGGCGATCACCGTGCCACTGGCATTCGTTACGCCAATCCAAGACGGCACGTCATAGTTACGCTGCAAATGTTCGAGCTGGGCGCGCACCGAGGAGGGATCGGTGCGATCGGCAAACTCTTTGATGCCCAACAGTAGGCGCACCTCTTTAACCCGCGCATCCATGCTGCGGCTGAGTTTATCCACCATTTGATACGCGGTATCAGCGCTGCGGTACCCGATATTTTCCTCGAGTTGTAGCGCCGCCTCGCGGGAAGCGACCCAGCTCAGCAGGAGCGTGATGGCAATCACTAACGAGGTGATCAAGCCAATGATGCGGGTGCGCAAAGAGATACGCGTCAGCAGTGAAGGGTGATTAGGCATCGATAGGCCAAGCGAGTCGTCGTCAAGAGAGTCACCCTAACGTAATTTTTGTTATGGCACGAATCGATAGGGTCAACGGAGGCTGCGTGGGACAGCGGATGTGCTCCGACACGCAGCCTGGAGGCTCGATTAAAACGCTTCCCACTCAGGCTCGGCTGCTGGCCGCTGGCGTTGAGCCGTGCTGACAGTTTGTGAGGGAGCGCGCAAACGCTGGGTAGGCGCTGAAGCGGCGGATGGGGCAAGCATAGAGTGACGGTCGGAGGCGTTGATCCGGAACGCGGCGACCAACTCTGCCAACCGTGAAGCTTCATCTTGCAGTGAGGCTGAAGCCGTGCTGGTTTCTTCCACCAAAGAAACGTTCTCCTGGGTAGCAGAATCCATTTCGGCAATCGCCGTACTGATTTGGCTGATCCCAGACTCTTGCTCTTTCGCCGCCAGCGCTAGCTCCTGCATCATATCGTTGACTCGGATGATGGCTTGGTTGATGTCGTCCATGCTCTCGCCATTTTTCAGCGCTTGGTCGGCACCTTTTGCAATGCGGCCCGCGATATCCTCGATCATCGTGCGAATTTCTTTCGATGAGTTGGAGGTTTTCGTTGCCAACGAGCGAACTTCACTCGCCACGACGGCGAAACCGCGGCCGTGTTCGCCCGCACGGGCGGCTTCCACCGAGGCGTTCAACGCTAGAATATTGGTCTGGAAGGCGATCGAGTCAATGACCTGAATGATTTCATTCACTTTTTGAGAGCTGGCTTCCAGTTCGCGCATCAGCACACTGGTTTGCTCCGACTCCTGCTTACCATGGGCCGCTTTTTTGGAAGCATCCTGAGTCAAACGCTCCGCCTGTGCGGCGGTGTCGGCATTCTGACGAACGATGGAGGAAATCTCATCCATACTGGCAGCGGTTTGTTGCAGCGCGGCGGCCTGCTGCTCGGTACGTGAGGCGAGATCCTGGCTGCCCCCAGCGATTTGACGGGAACTGGCAGCCACGGCGCTACTGCTTTGGTTAAGCGTGCCTACCATACTTTGCAGCTTGCCCTGCATATCATGCATGGCGCTATAGAGCCGACCAATTTCGTTGTTACCCAGCGATTCGATATGGCGGGTCAAATCGCCCTTGGCGATATGCTCACAAAGCTCCACCGCGCGCTGCAGCGGGCGCACGATAAGGCGATTGATACCGATTTGGACGCCCAGCGATAACAGAAGCGCCAGCACAATCAATGTACCGCTGAACAGCATGGTCACTCTGTGTCCCTGTTCGGCGTGAGCAATGTTTTCGGCTGCTAGGGCTTGCGCGCGGCTGTTGAACGCACGAATGGCATCGCTAAGCCTGTCGAACTCCACATTGAAGCGTTCGCGGTGCTGCATGATCGCAGCGTAATTGGCAGCCGCTAAATCGCTGCGAAACGCCTCGTTGATCATTTGTGGGTAGTAATTATCAATGGCTGCAATGAGCGGTGCACGAACGGCCGTAGGCGGTACTTCAATGGCGGTAAACTCAGCGTAGCGTGTATCGGCCCGCTGGAGCGCTGCGCGTGCGAGTTCGAGCGCTTCTTGCGCAGAGGTATTTTCGCCATCCTCGATATAAGCGGTATAGCGAGCCAAGCGTAAGCGCATTTCCATTAAATTGACTTCTGCGCGGTTGATCGACGCCACTTGCTGGGCTGCGACCTCATCGAGCTCTCGCAAGCTCTCCATCACACTCATTTTGGATACAATACCTGTCGCTGCGATGGCCAGCAGGGCGATCACCATTAACCCTTGCACGGCTGCCAACAAGTGTTTGACAGATAAATTTCTCATGATGACTCTCTCGGGAGGAAAGGAGGGGAGGGGGAACACCTGCAAGGAGGGGAGCCTCGCCTGTACATTATCGACACAAAAAGAGAGACATTGAGAGGTGCTGATCAGTTTTTTTTACACTTTTTTGCAAGGTCGTGGTGTTAAGCAGGGAAAGCTTGTGCATCTGTTAAAAAGGGCCAGCAAGCCGGCCCTATTAAGTTATGAGCATGGAAACAAAAGCGATGTGAAGCAATCGGCTAAAAAGCTTCCCACTCAGGCGTAGCCGTCGCCCGCGAAGGGGGCGATCCTATCAGGGGAGAGACGTAAGCCGTGTTGAACGTTTGCTGAACGGCAAGCGGAATCTGGCTATTGAGCGCATTTTGTACAAGGCGTTTTAGCTTGAACTCGTTCACTAGCTCGGCCAAACGGCTGGCTTCGTCTTGAAGTGAGGCGGAGGCCGTGCTGGTTTCTTCGACGAGCGACACGTTCTCTTGGGTTGCTGCATCCATTTGCGCAACCGCGGTACTGACCTGATTGATTCCGGAATCCTGCTCTTTAGCCGCCAACGCCAATTCTTGCATCATATCGTTTACTTGCATAATTGACGTGTTGATGTCCGCCATGCTTTGGCCGTTGCGGGTGGTATGCTCGGCCCCTTGAGTAATGCGCTGCGAGATGTCTTCGATCAACTCACGTATCTCCTTGGAGGACGAAGAGGTCTTGGTGGCGAGCGAACGCACTTCATTGGCGACGACGGCAAAGCCTCGGCCATGCTCGCCTGCGCGAGCGGCCTCTACCGAGGCGTTTAGCGCGAGTATATTGGTTTGGAAAGCAATCGAGTCGATGACCTGAACGATGTCATGTACTTTGTGTGACGTCTCTTCAAGCTCATGCATCAGTTGACGCGTATGCTCGGACGCCTGTTTACCGTTGGAGGCTTTTTGAGCCGCGTCTTGGGTGAGGCGTTCGGCTTGCCCGGCGGTGTCAGCATTCTGGCGTACGATCGAGGAGATCTCATCCATGCTTGCGGCGGTTTGCTGAAGCGCGGCGGCCTGCTGCTCGGTACGCGACGCCAAATCCTGACTGCCGCTGGCAATTTGTTTGGAGCTGCTGGCCACGGCTTCACTGCTTTGATGGAGCGTGCCGATCATCTCTTCGAGTCGCTCTTGCATATCGTCCATCGCCGCGTAAAGGCGGCCAATCTCATTGCTGCCGCGCTCTTCGATCGTACTGGTGAGATCACCCTTTGCGATGTTCTCACAAATTTGCACGGCGCGTTGTAACGGGGAGAGTAAGAACTTGTTGATCGTGGCCTGCATCGTGACGTAGAGAATCAGTGCTAGCACTACCAAAAGGCCGACGGTGATCCCTAGCACTTGGCTATCGCGCAGTGTTTCTGCCGTTTTTGTATTGCCATAGTCCAACGCAAAGCGGTTAAAGTCGCCTACCGCTTGGCCAAACGCTAAAAATGCTGGGTTGATGTTCTCTTTATAGTCGATCAGTCCCTCGATATCTGCATTGGCGAGCATGTTTCTAAGTTCACTTGATGCTGCAGCGTCGTAGGTGTCATTGATCGTAGAAAGGTAGGAAAAACGCGCGTCCTCAGAGGCCGTTGGTACGCTATTCATGGCATCGATCCTTGCATCCGAAACACCGAGGCTCTCGTTCGCCGAGGCCAGCGCATCGGCAACCCGCGCGGTCAATCCATTTTGGTAGTACTGGGAAAGCCGCTCTAAACGAACGCGCATTTCCATCAAATTGGTTTCTGCCCTAGCGGCCGAGCTTGATTGCACGGCGCTGATGCTATTGACCTCTTCCAAATAGGCCGCGGCTTTACGCTCCCCTAAATAACCCAGAAGTCCTATTGCCATCAGCATGAGAAGAAGGATCGCAAGAGCTCCTGCTATCAAGTTTTTGACCGATATTTTTTGCATGTCAATTACCTTTTTTGCCCCCAACACCTGACGTGGCGTTAGCTCGGGACTTTAAAGGTAGCAGTGATATTTTAATATAAATTAATAAAATAGAAGCGTGCGTTGATTGTGTTAAACGATGATTTTTGATTGTTTTACGAAAAAACGATTGGGGATTGTTTCAAAAAGTGTCTTAAGTAAGCGTTAAGGTTTCCAGATCAGGGAGTGAATAGCGTTTGTGTGCTATTTGTGTGTGGTCGCGAGAGAGAATGAACACCACGGATACTCTCGCGCGACGATGTTGTCGTTTGCAGCGTTGAATGACGGTAGGGCGGTGGGGTGCTGTCAGGGTAGAAGCGCTTGGTTAGTGTGGGGTTAGTGCTTTGTACATGACATGGGTATCCACATACCCTAATGAAGCATGCTGATAGGCGTTTGGCACGGTACCGACGATCTCGAAGCCAAGGCGTTGCCATAAGCCCACGGCCACGTGATTGCTGGCGACGACGGCGTTGAACTGCATGGCTTTGAACCCCTGCGTCACGGCCTCTTGCTGTGAGTGTTCGCACATGGCGCTTGCCACCCCTTTGCCCCGCGCTTGCGGCGTGACCATATAACCACAGTTACATACATGCTGGCCGGGGCCTGCGGCGTTGGCCTTCAAGTAGTAGCTGCCCAGCAGTGCTCCCTGCTCATCTTTTACCGCCATGCTAAGACGTGGCGTTTGACACCACAGCGCAAACGCTTCCTCTTGGCTAATGTGGGGGTCTATCGCGTAGGTTTCCTGGGCGGCTACAATGGCTTGAAACGTAGGCCAGAAGAGCGCGAACTCTTTGGCGGTCATCGGCGAAAACTGAAGGCTGGACATGAGGTGTCTTCCATGGGTGTCGTCATGCGTAACGTTAGCACACTCCAATGCGTATCTGCGCGACGGGTACGTTGATAAGTGAACCACTGAACCGCAAGAGGGCAAGACCATGACCGTTGAGAGTGCACTGACGTATTTTCTGGCGATTTTCGTTTTCGCCGTGACCCCCGGACCGGGTATTTTTGCCCTGCTGGCGAAGGGAATGGCATCGGGAGCGCGCTCGTGTATCCCGTTAGCCTTGGGAATGACGGTCAGCGATGTGATTTACCTGCTGCTGGCGTTTTACGGTTTGGCGGCGCTGGCGGAACACTGGGGAGACGCCTTTACGCTACTGCGCTACGCTGGCGCCATCTACCTGTTCTATTTGGGCTGGAAAATGTGGACCGCCGAGGTATCCCCGCAAACGCTCGACGCCCTCCCAGCCAGCCGTGGCGCTTGGCGTCGTGATGCTGCAAAGAGTTTTCTGCAAGGTTTCATGATCTCGGCCTCCAACCCGAAAGTCATTCTGTTCTATATCGCTTTCTTACCGACCTTTATCGATCTCACCGTGCTCGACCGCAGCGATATGGTGTTGGCGGTCGGGTTGACGCTGGTGGGACTGATGATGGGATTGATGCTGGTTGCCTCATGTGCGTCTTCCGCGCGCCGCTTCTTTCAGTCCGAGCGCGCACAAAAAGGCACCAACCGCACGGCCGGTTCGCTGATGTTCGCAGCAGGCGCTTTTCTGGTTGCTAAAGGTTAAGGCAGACAGTTTAACGAACCGCCTCGGCGACGATCTCATAACTCCGCAAGCGATCCGCGTGACTGTAAAAATCGCTATTGATCATCAGCTCGTTGGCCCCCGTGCGTTCTTGAAACGCGGCTAGCTGTGCTTTGATCGTTTCTGGGCCACCGATGATGGCCGCTCCCAAAAACTGCTCCACCTGGGCGCGTTCCATGGGTGACCAATCCAAGGCATCGACCGGTGGCAGCGATTGGGTCGGCTTCCCCCGGATCAGGTTCAAGAATTTTTGCTGGGCGGTGGTGGCCAAGTAGTGCGCCATCTCGTCGCTATCAGCCGCCATGACCGGCAAGCCGACCATGGCATAGGGTGACTCTAAATGTGCGGAGGGGCGGAAGTTGTCTCGATAGAGACGGAGTGCTTCGAACAGATAGCCCGGGGCGAACTGGGCGGCAAATGCGAAGGGCAGGCCCAGCTTCGCCGCAAGCTGGGCACTGTAGCCGCTAGAACCCAGTAGCCAAATGGGCACGTGTGTGCCCTGACCGGGCACGGCTTTGACGGTTTGGCGGGGATCCTCGTCGTCTAAATAGCGGCGCAACTCTTCTAACCGCTCCGGAAAGTCGTCGACACCTGCATGGGCGTGACGGCGCATTGCTCGCATGGTCGCCCCATCCGACCCAGGGGCTCGGCCAAGGCCCAGGTCGATGCGCCCAGGATAGAGCGTCTCAAGCGTGCCAAACTGCTCAGCAATGACCAGCGGTGGATGATTGGGCAGCATGATGCCACCGCTACCCACGCGTATCGTGGACGTTTGCCCCGCCACGTGACCAATCAAGACCGAGGTGGCGGCGCTGGCGATACCGGCAATGTTGTGGTGCTCGGCTAGCCAGTAGCGCCGATAGCCCAGCGATTCTGCATGCTGGGCCAGTGATACGCTGTCACGGAACGTTTCGCCTGCGCTTCCGCCTTGACGAATGGGCGCAAGATCCAGAACGGAGAGGGCGGTGCTCGCAAGTTGGCTCATAAATCACCTAATAAACGTGCATGGTCAGCGGGCTATTTTTGTTAGCACGCTTCATAATGCAGCGTTTATGTGGGCGGCCAAGTGCAATTACAACCGCCGTGGCGTTGGGGTCACTCTTTGGGGGGCGTCGGGCGTACCAAGATTTCATTGACATCCACGTGTGGCGGCTGAGCGAGCGCGTAGATCACCGCATTGGCAATATCGCGGTCTTGCAGCGCATACTCGGGCGGCTCGTCGAAAAACGGTGTGTCGACCATACCGGGTTCGATCAATGTGACCCGCATGCCGGAGCCGCGCAACTCTTCGCGCAGGTTGTAACCAATGCCCGTGACCGCCCATTTGGTGGCGCTGTACATAGAACCGGGGATGGTCGTGCGTCCCGCGGCCGAACCGGTCAACAGCACGTGTCCTTGACGGCGTTTCAGCTCCGGCAGGCAGGCTTGCAAGGTTAGGCCAACGCCGTAAATGTTGGTCAAAATCATCTCCCGCCAAGCGTTATGGTCGGCGCTGCTAAAACCGCCGGGCGAGCCCCCGCGGCCTGCATTGGCGAATACCGCGTCGATACGGCCGAACGTTTCGATGGCGTGCTCCACCATGGCTTGCTGCTGGTGTAAGTCGGTGACATCGACGTCGCATGTGAGCACGTTCTCTGGGCCGAGCTCTTGGGCAAGGGAGGTCAACTTATCGGCAGAACGCGCGGCCAGCACCAGTTGATACCCTTCTCGGGCCGCTGCCCGGGCGGTGGCCGCGCCAATGCCGCTGGAAGCGCCGGTAATTAACAGTACGCGGTCTTGCATCGTTGGCTCTCCTTGCTGTCATACATGAACCTTCAGCATGGCCAAAACCGAGTGGGGTTGCAAACGAGCGCCCTCGCTAGGATTTATCTTGCTGTCGTTGCAGCATGGCAGAGAGATCTAGGATCGAGCGTGCCATATCGGCCATGCTTCTGCTTTGATCCATCGACGTTTTGCGTAAAAATCGGTAAGCCTCCTCTTCGCTCATCGACTGATGGGCCATGATGAGGCCTTTGGCTCGTTCGATCAGCTTCCGCTCGCGCAGCGCTTTGCGCGTGTTTTCCAGTTCGTCGCTGAGTCCTTGCAGACGACTCGACTGCGCATGCGTCAATTCCAGCAGCGAACGACTCAGCGGCGAATGGAGAGCAGTGGCGGTCAAATCGCCCAGCGGTTGAGAGGGGCTAAGCGCCAGCAATTGTTCGCAGGGGGCTGGAAGTGGTCTGTCGGGTGTGGCCGAGGCGTGATCCAGCGCCGCTTGTGCGTGGGCGATTTTATGGTGGCATAGGGCCATGAGCTGCGTGTTGAGCGTGTCTTCCACCGTTTTGATGGTATCGATTCGTAGGGTCGTCAGCTCATACCAGGTTTCCCCCAAGGTGTTGCCCGACGCCGTTCGATGTTCCGAGCGTTGGCAGGCGATGTCGCGTAGCTGGCTAATACCGGCCAGCGTTCGGGGCGAAAGCGACTGCTCCCAAGCGCTCAGTGCTTCTGGGGTGGCGAATTCGGCAAACGTATCGAAGCAGCGCTGCTGGGACTCGACGAGTTCGTTGAGCAGCGTGCGATGAGCGTCATCGAAATGGCCTAGGGTAAACCCAAAGGCACCGCAGGCACGCTCTTGTCCGGCAAGCTCCTTGCCTTGCATGAGGTGGAACGTGGCTACCAGAGCGCGGGTGATGTCTGGATCGACAGCCGTGTCTGCGGCCTCGAAGACGATCGCCAATAAACCGCTAATCAGGTGATTGAATGCCTGCGTGGCCGCGTCCGGTGAAATATGAAAGGTATCGATGGCTCGACGCAGGGCATCGAGCTCATCCAGCGCTAGCCAAACGCTGGCAATGCGGCGCAGCAAGCGTGCGGTGGCTTGAGGTCGAGCTTCCTGGCTGAACGTTTCTAAACGCAGGCGCATCGAGGCTTCGGCCGATTGACTATGTTGAACGTAGGTCGTTCGGCGGGTTTTGAAACGCTTACCTTGTGAGGCCAGGTAAATCGTCGAGGCGCCGCGTTCGCGCTGCAGCACATGAATGAACTGGCTGATATCGCTCACGATATCCACGGTCGTAGCGAGATGGTGAAGGTTATCGATGTCGCAGCGCAGGGCAGTAAAGAGAAGCTGTTGGGCAGAAGACATGGTGATTTCCTTGATACTCGCCGCCAAAAGTCAAACGCCCCCGCAGTGGCGCGCCTGCAGGGGTAGTGTTCATCGATATTAGCGTAGTGAGAGAGCACCTGCCCCCGTATCGTCGCCGACGGCATCACGGTATGCGCTGGCCTCTTCGGCTTCGGTGGCCTCGCTAAAACGCACCACCAGTACGCAAGACGCTAGTACCAACACGGTCAGGCCCAGGTAGAAAAGGCCCTGCTGGTAGCTCAAGCTTTCGCTACGAAACAGAAACGCCGCAGACACCGCGCCCACGTTGCCGCCGGCCCCTACGATACCGGCCACGGCCCCCAGGGCTTTTTTGTTGATAAAGGGCACGACGCCAAAGGTGGCGCCTTCGGCCATTTGCACGAAGAGGCTAAATACCAGCATGATGCCAATGGCTAGGCTGAGCACGTGCATTTGGGAAAACGCCACTAGGGCAATGCCTTCGCACACCAGCGCTATGAAAAGCCAGCGAACGCGCCCTTTGAGCCCACCATGTTTGGCGAACAGATCGGAAAACACGCCGCCCAGTGTGCGAGCGAAGATGTTCATCAAGCCGAAGAGTCCGGCAATGAGCCCAGCGGTCGCCAGGGTCAGATCGAATTTGTCGAAGAAGTAGATGGCGGCAATGTTATTGATCGTTAGCTCGACGCCAAAGCAGAGCCCATACACGACGAACAGTGCCCATACGCGGATATCCTTCGCCGCCGCCAGGAAGCTTTGGGCGGCACCGTGCTCACCGGTAGCGGGTGGCAGCTCACCGCGTGCGCGCAGCTCGCTGAAGTTGCCATTGGGGGCGTCTTGTGTGAACAGCCAGTAGGCAATACCGGTAAAGAACAGCACCACACCAGGCACCACCATGGCGAGTCGCCAGCCGAGGGCTTCGTTCACGCCGAGCATCAGAACGCCGGCGAAAATCAGCGGCATGACGATTTGGGTGGTACCGCCGCCCAGGTTGCCCCAGCCAGCGCTGGTGGCATTGGCGGTGCCTACCACGTTGGGCGCAAACATCAAGGTGGTGTGGTATTGGGTAATGACGAACGATGCGCCGATGGCGCCAATCGCCAAGCGTGCCAGTAAGAAGGTCTCGAAACTGTCGGCAAGGCCAATTCCCATCACGGGAATGGAGCCCAGCATCAACAGGCCCGTATAGGTTTTGCGTGGGCCGATACGGTCGCAGAGTACACCGATCAGCAGCCGAACGATCACGGTGATCGCCACCGAGGCGATGATGGTATTGCCGATTTGGGTTTGCGTTAGCGCGAGATCCTCGCGCACCACGGCCATGAGTGGTGCGATACCGAACCAGCCAAAAAAGCAGATATGGAATGCAAACCAGGAGAGGTGAAAGGCCCGCATTTGCGGCGTCGAGAAATTGAGCAACCGGATACGGTTGGCTTTGTTGCGGATCTCCATGGGAGTGACCTCACAGCGTACGAACGAGTTTGTCGAGACGCAACGCGCAGGCGTTACGTGGTTACGGGAACATGCCTTCATCGTTGAAGGTCAGGTCCGACGCACTCGTACCCTGTTGGGCCTGGTCCACGCCTATCACCATGTAGAAAAAATAAGCAAATACTCCGCCATCACTCTTTTAAATCAGTGAAAACAGTTGGTTAAAGATTTTGCTTAGATAGGAGACTGCTTGGCAAATAGCAAAGACGGGGGAGAGTAGAGCACTTAACGCTCGTTTAGCGCACTCTGCTTGGGCAGCGTGCGCTAAGTTGGGGCAGTGGCTGGGCGTGAGCGCGCTTATTCGTGTAGGTAGACCGTATCGATATCGAGTGTGGACACCCTGCCAAGGGCATCGAAATGCGTGGCGAGCCAATGCTCGGCCGCCTCTCGGCCTTGCTCGAATAGGTGACAAAGGAAGGGCCATTCGGAGTTGAGCTTACTGGAAACCGATAGGTTATCCAGGGCTTGGTCGCCGCTAATGCGGTGAAAGAGGGCCTGCTGATAGCAGTTCTCGATACCTTGCTCTTCGAGAGCGTGCTTGAGTAGTGCGATCATGCGTACCTCTTTGATCAGCGCAGCGTTGAAGGTGATCTCGTTGAGGCGGTTCATGATCGCCGAGGCGGAGGTGGGAAGCTCTTCGCGACGAATCGGATTGATTTGCACCAGCAGGATGTCCCGCGCGCTGCACTCCTCCATGAGAGGGAACAGCGCCGGATTGCCCATGTAGCCTCCGTCCCAATACGCTTCGCCATCGATCTCCACCGCTTGAAACATGAACGGCAGGCAAGCGGAGGCCATGACGGCGTCGACACTCATCTCTTCGCGGCGAAAGACGCGCTGCTTGCCCGTGCGTACATTGGTAGCCGCGACGAAAAGCTTGAGCTGGTCGCACTGGCGTACGCGTTCGAAGTCGATATGA
This sequence comes from Halomonas sp. BL6, assembly GCF_006228115.1. NCBI lineage: Bacteria > Pseudomonadati > Pseudomonadota > Gammaproteobacteria > Oceanospirillales > Halomonadaceae > Halomonas > Halomonas sp. BL6. Next base: position 288,671 of record NZ_VDGL01000001.1, read on the forward strand.
GCCGCCACGATATCCCGTAGCGGATTCAAATTGAGTGGGTTGAGTTGGTAAGGTGATACGAGGCGCGTCATCAAGTCCATGGCGATATAGCCCGGCGAGTGGTCGAGGCTCCAGTTGCCGGTCAGAATATCCATAGGGGAGCGGCGAATGGGGCTGGCCATGCCTGCGCGGCTAACGGCCTGCCAAAACTCCCGCAGTGCCTGACGCGCCGCTCGCTTTCCGCCTCGAGTCAAAGCATCAGCCATCACCACGCCGTTCATGGCGCCTGCGCTGGTGCCGCTGATGCCCTCGATCTCGATGCGATCATCTTCCAGAAGGCGGTCGATCACCCCCCAGGTATACGCGCCATGAGCACCTCCGCCCTGCAGCGCGAGGTCGAGCTTCTTTACCGGTGCCATCGTCATCCTTTCCGTCTTTGATGGAAGTGCCTTTAGCATGGCATAAAAGTCGCCGGACGGAAGAATGGGGAACTACCCCGCGTACTAAGGGGCGTCGGCCAGTGGCGACGAACGGGTCTGGGGCAGCGGCTGGTCGTACACCGCATGCTCCATCAGCCGGTCGAGCTGCTGGGCCAGCGTCACGCTGGCCTCTTCCATGAGCGCCAGCGAGGCAAGCTCGCCGGTCAGGTCCCCCTGTCGGGAATAGCGCAAGGCCTCTAGACCGCTCTCATGGAAACGGCGGTGAGCCACGGCCAGTGCACGGTAAGCATCGCTTTGCTGATAGCGGCGACTGTCACCTGCCAAGTACCAGCGACCCAGCGCGCAGTGGTGCTGATCCGTAAGAGGAACTTCTTGGGAAGCTGATAATAGTTGCTGGTAAAGACGACTTTTCCACACGGCATGTTCCACCTTGGCCGCGTGTAGACAGGCCGTCGTAGTGCTGTGGTGGATCACCTTGTACATATGGCGTGCTTGGTCGGTGAGCTGTTCGATCACTTGTTCGGCGTCTTGCGCGGCGCGCGCCAAAGCGTTTGCGCTTTCGCGTTGATGGACAAGGACCCGAGCATCCTCCTTCAGCATGGTAGCCGTTTGCTCGACCCATTGATCCAACTGGTGCGCCAACTGCTGGGTGCGCTCGGCCAGGTGCTGGATGTCGCTCACCACGGCGGTGAGGCCGCTGGGCGCTTCCTGAACGTGAACCGCTTCGAGTGCCGTGCTCATCGCCAAGGCTCGGATATGACCAGCCATACGGGCGAGTTCGACGCTCATGCCGCGCAGCTCGTGAAGGGCCGTGTCGCTGGCGAGTGGCGCCGCGTAATGCGTATCGGCCTGCTGGTGCCTTTGACACTGCTGTTGAAGATGTTGAGACGCTTTTTCTGCGTCATGTAGCCGGGTAAACAGGTCGGTGAGCGTGGCGCGTTCACTGGCAAGCTGTTCGGCGTGCCGTTCGGCGCCCTCTTCTAGGGAAGTGAGCATATCCGCGCCTTTGGACTGAAGCATACTCACCGACTCCAGGGGCGTCATTAAGCTAATCGTGCGGCAGCCCCGCGTGCTCTTGGCCACGGCCAATTGAGCGTGTAGCTCGGCGACTTGCTGCTCCAGGCGACGGATCGTTTGATAGGGGTGCATAAAGGCAAACATTGACCGGTACCTTCAGTGATGACGCAATTTGTGATGTTTTGTCACAAAGTATTGCAGAAGGTTTTTATGTTTGCCTGTGAAGCGTGGCCTTAGCTGATGAAAATCAGCCTCTTGTCATCGCAAAAAAGGAGCATCGCCATACCACTCGCCTGCGCTATTTCATCTCGGCTAGGTGCATGGGCGTCGACGACTCACAGCGTAAAAACGCTGACGTGGCTAACCACTCTTCATCCGGATAGTAGGCGAAGACGTACTGGTCCTCTTTTAGACTGTCGATTAGCGGGTAAGTGATGTCCTCACGTACCGCCGGGCAGCCATGGCTTCGCCCTAGGCGACCGGTTTGGGTGATGAAATCGTGGCTTACGTAGTCCGCGCCATGAATGACGATCGCTCGCTCGAAGGCCAGATCGTTGACGTCAGGCTCCAGGCCATCCAAGCGTAGTGAATAGCCATTGCGGCCGTAGTAACTGTTCATGGTGCGAAACAGACCGATGCTGGATTGATGGCTATCGGGAACATTGGAAAACGCGTTGGCCACGGCATCGCCAGATCCTTGTCCATGGGACACTAATTCCTCGAACAGCAGCTGATGTTGGTGAAGATCGAACACCCACATGCGCGGCTCTGTGGATGGCAGCGAGTAATCGATGACGGCCAGCCGCTCTGCGGATGGATCGGCACAGCTCAATGCCTGGGCCGCTAACCTGAGGGCAGTTGGCGTGGCATTAGGCGCTAACTGCAGTAACTGATGATGAAGGGGGGATACCCCCGCAGGTGGGGCGGCGGCCATTTGAGAGAAAAAGCCAGCGGCTTGAAGAGGATAAGAAAACAGTACGATGGATAAAGAAAACAGTACATTCATCATGCGTGATCGAAAAAGCATGGGGCGTTATCCTGCTGAAGGAGTCAAAAGCGTAACGAGGTCGATACATCAAGAGTCAGCGTAAGCGGCTATGATAAAAAACGTGTATCAGAACGGGAACTACTGATACGACGGTAAGCAAAAAGAGTGAAGCCACATTACAACGCAGCATAGTAACGCAAGGAGAGGCGATGAACGACCACCAGCCACTAAGACGATGGGCGATAGGAGCGGCGCTCTGTCTGGCGCTGAGCGGCCCGATAATGGCCGATGCCAATGAGCCAGCCAGCGCCGCGTTGCAGCAAGCCCTCGCGCAGCATCTTCAACACCATGAAGGGTCGCTGCCCATCGCGTCGTTCTATGAACTGCGCGGTGGGCAGCCGGCGTGGCAAGAGCTTCAACGCGTTCAGTCGCTGGTCAGCGCGTTGAACACGTTGCCCGATGACGGGTTGACGCCCGACGACTATCAAGCCTCGTCGTTGCTGAGTGACTTCCAGCAAAGCCAGCAGTTGGACGATCGTGCGAAGGCCAATTTCGACGTGCGAGCCACTCGGGCCCTGCTCTTGGCGTTGGATCATCTATCGATCGGTAAAGTGGATCCTAAACGCGTCGAGCCGAATTGGGATCTGCAGCGACCTGAGCGGCGTTATGCGCTGCCACGTGTAGTGCAAGCCGTCGAGGAGGGGAGGGTCGAGCAAGCGCTGTCACTGGCGAGGCCGAATATGGCGGCCTATGCCCAGCTTCGCGAAGCGTTGGTGCACTATCGTCGGCTGGCCAATCAGATGAGCGTGCCCTATTTACCAAGACGCGATGAGTCGCTGCGCCCCGGCGATATCGACGATGACGTGCAAACGCTTCGCCAGCGCTTGACGCTATGGGGCGAGCCCCACCTGCTGGCAGCAGATAGTAGCGCTTACCCCATGGTCGACGTGCAGGCGTCAGGAGCTGACCCTCGCAGCTTCGACCGAGAGTTAGCGCAAGCGGTCATGCGTTTTCAGCGACGCCACCAGTTGCAAGAAGATGGCGTAGTGGGAGAGCGCACACGGCTGGCACTGAACATGCCCGTCTCCGCACGAGTGAACCAACTGCGCATCAACCTGGAGCGCGCCCGCTGGATTCGCCCTTCGCTGGAGCGCACGCCCAACGTGTGGGTCGATATTGCAGGCTATCGCTTGCATTATACGCGCCCCAATGGCCAGCATTGGGATACCCGAGTGGTGGTGGGCTCGCCCAGTCGTGAAACGCCGATCATCCACTCCTCGATCAGCCACTTGACTGTCAACCCAAGCTGGACGATCCCCCCGACCATCATGCGGGAAGATGTGCTACCACGGATCCGCCAGGACGAGCAGTATCTGGCGCGGCAGAACATTCAGGTAGTGAGCCTATCCGGAGAGACGCTGGATGCGAGCACGATCGATTGGCAGCGTCCGGGAGGCGTGATGCTTCGCCAAGTGGCAGGGAGCAGCAATCCTCTGGGACGTGTCGTGGTGCGTTTTCCCAATAACGACATGATTTACTTGCACGATACCCCGGCAAGAGGGCTCTTTCAGCGTAAGCACAGGGCACTGAGCTCTGGCTGTGTGAGGGTTGAGGGGGTAACGGAATTTGCCCAGCTCCTACTGCAAGACAGCGGCAGCCGTTATCAGCTCGATACGCTGATCGCGAATGGCCGCAGCGATCAAAACGTGAACTTGCCTAACCGTATTCCGGTAGCGCTGCACTACCTGACTGCTTGGCCCAACGGGCAAGGCGACGTAGTGTTCAGAGAGGATATCTATCACCGCGATGCGGCGCTGCTCGCAGCGCTCGAAGCAGTGTAAGTCGCTCGTCATTCATCACGACTGGTAGTGTCAAAAAAGCCGCCCCACGTCGTGTGGAGCGGCTCTTTTGTATCGCCGTGGAGAGTGCTTATTGGAGGCTTTCGTCGCTGTCGTTATCGCGCTCATAGTTAGCCACGCTGATGGTGCCGGTTTCGCCACTCTCCAGCGCGGCCAACATTGGCTCGGCTTGGCGTTGGAACGCGATAAGCGTATCGCCGCTTAGGCTAGTGTTCTCGGGCAGTTCGACCGTCATCGCGTTCACCGGCGTGTTATTGACGATGACTTCATAATGCAGGTGGGGGCCTGTGCTGCGGCCGGTATTACCGGACAACGCAATACGCTCGCCCATCGTGACGCGCTCGCCCTGGCTGACCAATGGTTGCGACAAGTGCAAATAGCGGGTGCGGTAGCCGTTGTCATGGCGCACGACGATGTAACGACCGGCAGCGTGGTGGTTGCCGACACGCTCGACACGACCATTCGCAGGCGCGGTAATGGGGGTACCAATGGGCATCGCAAAGTCGGTGCCGTTGTGCGGGCTCACTCGACCGGTGACCGGGTGTAGGCGGCGTGGGTTGAAGTTGGAGCTAAGACGATAATTACCTTCGAAAGGACGACGCGCAAAGGCCGGATCGAGGCTGCTGCCTTCGGGCGTATAAAAATTATCGTCGGTGGTATTGCGCACGACGGTCAGGTCCATACGCTCACCGTCATACTTAACGGCTAGTACACGCGAATCAAGTGTCTCGCCATCGATCATGTCAGATTCGACCAAGACCTGAAACTGATCCCCCCGGCGGCTGTCACGACGGAAGTCCAGCTTTTTTTGCAAGATGCGCGTAAGCTCCGTGACGGAGCTGCTGCTCAAGCCGGTGGCTTGGGCTGAGCGAGCAAAGCTGCCCGTTACGCTACCGGCATAAAGGCGCTGTACGGGCTCACCCTGACGTTCGATAGCCGTAATGGCGAATTGGTCACTATCCCGCTCTAGTAGAACGCCTTCGCGCGTGTTCTTCATCATGCGCAGTGCCAGCAACCGGCCCGTTTCGTCCAACTGGTAGTCGAAGCTGTGACCTGCACGCCAATGCGTCAACATACGAGGATCGGGTAGGTCGTCCAGCAGGGCGAGCACTTCGCTGTACCCCAAGCCCAGCTCGTTTTGCGCTAACACGGCAAACGTCTCGCCAGGCTCGACGATATGAGTTTCCCACTCAGGAACGAACGGCTCTTCGGCTGCCAGCTCCAGTTCCAGGAACGACACATCGTCCTCGTAGAGTTCGACCCCATAATCCTCGTAAGAAGTGGCATCAGCGATTTCGACGGAGTCGTCGACATTGAGCATGCCGCTTGTAATCGTGCCTAACACGATCGCCATATGCAGCGCGCCATCATCCAACGGGCTGTCGCTCAGCGCGACCCGAGGATGCGCATCGTGTGAGGCTGCATCACTTGCCATGGACGCTTCGGCACTGGGAATCACATCGAGATCGACGATCTCGGTGGCGGTGAGTTCACTTAACGGGATGTGTTCGCGGGTCGCGTCGAGGGCGCGAGAAGCGCGGTCGATCGCTTCTGCCACTGGCGTTCGCTCTTGACGAAGCGACGGGACGCCGGGGGCTGAGTCGCTGGGTAGCGGAACGAGCACGCTCTCCAGCGGTGTTTGAGGTTGATTCAGGTCATGATAGGTGGTGATGAGTTTTTGTGCGCCCAGCACGGTGACCATGGTGGCCACGGGTAACAGTAATAATTTGTGCGTGCGAGGCAGCGAATGGAGGATTCGCAACATGAGTAAATAGGCCGCCGAGTTCGTGAAATAAAAGTAACATGAAAGTAAGCAAACTCGGGAACCATACCCCAAGGGAAAGGGGGTGAATAGACTGTACATTCATACACAAAATATACTTCCGCTGAATAGCGCAAATATGAAGGGTTCTTATTCAGCCATGAACACCGTTTGCTAACAAAAGTAACCAAAAGGCCGCAGCTTTCTAAAGCGAACAAAACGGTGTATTCACCTTCACCATAGACGCAAATGAAGTCTTGTGACAGGGAAATATAATGTGCGTCTAAATAAACGAGCTTTTTGTGCCCATATCAGCATGTAAGCTCGCATTAATAACGTCCATAACACCGGTTAACGATTCAAAAATGCAACGCCGCGTCAATCGTATGAGTGCAAGGCGTATCCAGTGGAGTTGCTAATAGTAGTAGAGTAATTTTTTGTATTTTAATGTTTCTTTGAGTTTCTTTAGGGCTTTTTGGGGACTATGACCCCGTGAGACGGAGCAGTGAGTCAACGAAATTCGCTAACAAACAAGTACTCACCCTCATTTCCTGGCATTCTAGGATTGTTTTTCGAAGATGAAGCGGATGGTTTCGCTGTATGGCGTCGAGGAAATCGAAATGTCTCGGGTAACACTAGCGCAGTGGCAAATGCTGGCCGCCGTGGTGGATCATGGCGGCTTCGCACGGGCGGCAGAGGCGATCCATAAAAGCCCCTCTACGCTGAATCATGCGGTGCATAAATTAGAAGAACAGTTGGGTATCCAGGTGCTCGAGCCCATCGGGCGGCAGGTGCGGCTGACCGAAGCGGGTGAGTTGCTGCTTCGACGGGCCCGGCAGCTGATCGAAAGCGCGGCGTCTCTGGAAGACGTCGCCTCGCGCTTGGCGGCGGGGCTTGAAGCAGAGATCGTCGTGGCGATCGATCAGATTTTTCCTGCAGCGGCGCAAGCCAAAGCACTGGAACGCTTTTCGGAAACCTATCCTCAGGTACGCGTGCAGCTCCACGAGAGCGTGCTGAACGGGGGGACCGAGATGCTCTACGATGGCCGTGCCGACTTAGTGGTCTCCGGTATCGAGGCCCAAGGGTTTTTGGGAGAGCCGCTGGTCAATATTCGTTTCGTGGCGGTAGCGCATCCGCGTCATCCTCTGCATCAACTTGGGCGCTCGCTGGATCTGCGTGATTTAGCCCAACATCGTCAGCTAGTGGTGCGCGATTCCGCGCTGCGTCAGTCCACCAATGCGGGATGGTTGAAAGCCGAGCAGCGCTGGACCGTCGGGCATGTGGGCACCTCATTGGACATGCTGCGACGCGGACTCGGTTTCGCTTGGATTCCAGAAACCCGTATTGCCGACGAACTGGCCAGCGGAGCCTTGAAGCCGCTGCCGCTCACTGCGGGAGGCGTTCGCGAGGTCCCTGTTCAGCTTATTTTTCGTGATCGTGATCGTGCGGGTCCAGCCGCCCATGCCATGGCGGCAGCGCTGAAGCGAGCAGTGAAAGAGGTATGCGAGCAACGTTCGATTCCCTCGAATGAACAGCCGTAAAACATCCGCTTGAGCCTTATCCCGTCGGGGGTATGCTGAACGGTACACACATCGAAAAACGTTCAATGCAGGAGACGCCCGATGGGACTGTTAGTCAACGGTGAATGGGTCGATCAGTGGTACGACACCAAAAAGCATGGCGGGGAGTTCGTTCGCGAATCCGCGCAGCTGCGCGACTGGGTGGGTAGCGACGAAGCCTCTGACGGGGATAGCTACCCGGCTCAAGCCGATCGCTACCACCTTTACGTATCGCTCGCGTGCCCCTGGGCGCACCGGGCGCTCATCATGCGTAAACTAAAAGGGCTGGAGTCGCTGATCGGCGCGTCCCACGTGAGTCCGCTGATGTTGGAAAACGGTTGGACCTATCATCAAGACGAAGGGTCGAGCGGTGATCCCATCAACCATGCTGAGTTTCACCATCAGCTCTATACCATGACCGACCCAGCGTACACTGGCCGGGTCACTGTGCCAGTTTTATGGGACAAAAAGCGCGGCGCCATCGTCAATAACGAATCAGCCGATCTGTTGCGCATGTTCAACCGCGCCTTCGATGAATTGACTGGCAATGACTTGGACCTCTATCCAGACGATTTGCGCAGTGTCATTGATGACGTGAACGATGATGTGTACGACCACATCAATAATGGGGTGTACAAATCCGGTTTTGCCACGGATCAGCAGGTCTATGAGAAGCACGTGACGGCGCTGTTCGATGCGCTAGACCGCATGGAGAAGCGGCTTGGAGAGCAACGCTATCTGGCGGGTGAGTGGCTGACCGAAGCGGATATTCGTCTCTTCACTACGCTGATTCGCTTCGATGCGGTCTATTTTGGCCACTTCAAGTGCAATTTCAAACGCATTGATGACTACTCCAATCTCTCGAATTACGTACGCGAGCTTTATCAGTGGCCGGGAGTGGCCGAGACGGTCAACATGGATCACATCAAGCGTCACTACTATTATAGTCACGATACGATCAACCCTACCCGTATCGTACCTGCTGGGCCGCTGTTGGACTTTACTCGTTCTCATGACCGTGAGCGTTTGCCAGGCCAGGGAATACGTCGCCACTCATCCTGACCCCGTGCTTCAAATGCAAAAAGGCCATCGCGTGGATGGCCTTTGACTTTGTCACAGCAGGACGAATTTATAACCTATTACTCGTCGTTCACGGCTTCACGAGTCGTCTGCCAAGCGCTCTGGGCGCCTTCTTTAGTGGTTTGCCACGCATCCCGCGCATTGGCTTTGGTCTGTTCCCACCAATCACGATCATACGTTGGGAAGGATTCTACCTCTTCTGACGTGGCCTCTAGCATGATGCGGTGTTCGGTTTCACCATCGCTTTCAGTGTGCGTCTCGAGCGTGAAATTGTCCGTGTCGACGACGATTTCACGGCCACCTAAGCCCAACACCGCACCGCTCTCGATGACAAGTGCAGAAATTCGCATCTCTTCATCGAACAGAATATCGTCGACTTCCCCGATTTCTTCGCCAGAACCATTGGCAAAGAAGACGTCTGCATCGAGGATGTCTTCAGCGGAGTACATACCCTGAGGCTCGGTTTGGGCGTGAACACCAAACGCCATGCCGCCTAAGAGGGCCGTTGTGATGGCAGTCGTTAAAATAGATTTACGCATAGCTTCTCTCCATGTGGCTATCGGTAGGTAGCGTCATGCTACTCTTGGTGAATTCGGTATTAAGACCTTTAGTGAAAGGACGACGTACGACAGAGTTTAGAGACCGTTGGCCCAATCATCCGCGCGGCGCTCAGCTTCTTCACGTTCCAAGCCGTATTTTTGCTGAAGCTTACCGACCAATTGATCCTTTTTACCGCCGATCTGATCCAGCTCGTCGTCAGTGATCTCACCCCAACTCGCGCGGGCTTTACCTTTCACTTCTGTCCATCTGCCTTCGATTTGATCCCAGTTCATGTTTATCACTCCTTGAAGTTCGTGAACGTCATCAGGCATCTCTCAGGTTAGACGACATATGCACATGTGCAAGCTCGGGTATTGATATGGGTTAAAACAAAAAGGCTGGTCAGAACACGTGGGGGGTGTTAGGATGCGCGCTCCTCGCATGTGTTGACCCCTCCATCACGACGATAAACGTTCATCACTGACGCTGAGCAGTACGTGCCACGCCAGTCGAAACGTTTGCGGGAACATCTCACTGACTGCAGATGTTCATTGCTGTGAAGATGGCGCGCCTCCAGTATTTCACCAAACGGGTGAAATCGGCGCAGAAGGTCGCCACAGCGGTTGGCCCGCAAATGCGGTGTTGCCAGCCGAATGCTAGGTGCGACCGGCGTCTCCGACTCCACTGATGACGATATCCGCGATGCGGAGCCTTGTTCTTTTGCAGCGTACTATTACGCGCTGCATGAAAACAGAGTCAGAGACGCTTACGATGTTTTTTGCCGGTTCTTCCGGCCTACCAAGGTGTGATTAATGACCTCGACTTCTGTCGCCTCGCCGAGCTTCGGCGATCTGGCTCTATTGCCTGCCGTTCTGTCTGCTGTTGAAGCACAGGGCTACGAAACTCCTTCACCCATCCAGGCGCAGACCATTCCTGCGTTGCTGGAAGGTCGCGATATGCTGGGCCAAGCGCAAACGGGTACCGGCAAAACCGCTGCTTTCGCATTACCGCTGCTGTCGCGTCTCGACATGCAGCGTCGCGAGCCCCAGGTACTGGTGCTTGCGCCGACACGCGAACTGGCTCAACAGGTCGCCGTCTCTTTTAGCCGTTATGGCCAAAACCTTCAGGGGTTGGAAGTGGCTACCCTCTGCGGTGGTCAAGAGTACCGTGAACAGCTAGGTGCGTTGAAGCGTGGCGCACAAGTGGTCGTTGGCACACCGGGCCGAGTGATCGACCACTTGGATCGCGGCAGCCTGAAATTGGACGGTCTCTCCGCACTGGTACTGGACGAAGCCGACGAAATGCTGCGCATGGGCTTTATCGACGACGTCAAACGCGTGGTTGCCGATACCCCGAAAGATGCCCAGCGTGTCTTCTTCTCGGCCACGCTGCCGACGGAAATCGAGCGCATCGTCAACCGTTATTTGGTCAACCCGGTGAAGGTGGCGATCGAGTCGCGCACGACCACAGGTGAAAACATCGAGCAGCGCCTCGTGCGTGTCGACGGTGGTGCCAAGCTGGAAGCGCTGTCGCGTATTCTCGAAGTCGAGCCGGTCGATGCCGCTATCGTCTTCGTGCGCACCCGTGCGGCCTGTACCACGCTGGTCGAGCAGTTGACCGCTCGTGGCGTCAACGCCGCTGGCCTATCGGGTGATCTGGATCAGAGCCTGCGCGAGCGCACCATTACCCGCTTGAAGCGTGGCAAGGTCGACGTGTTGATCGCGACCGATGTGGCGGCCCGTGGCCTCGACGTTCCGCGTATCACCCACGTGATCAACTACGACCTACCGCAAGATGCAGAAGCCTACACCCACCGTATCGGTCGTACCGGTCGTGCGGGCCGTAGCGGCATCGCGATTACGTTCGCGGGTTTCCGTGAAGGCCGCAAAGTGGGCTGGATGGAGCAGGCCACCGGTCAGAAAATGACCGAAATGCCGCTACCTGACGAAGCCGCTATCCGCGCTCACCGTGACGACGTATTCCATCACCGCGTGGTGGCTGCACTGACCAAAGGCGCTGAAGAGCAGCGCGCCCTGGTCGAGCGCCTGGTGGAAGAGGGGCATGACGCCGTTGAGCTGGCCTGCGCGTTTGCCGCCATGGCCCGTGCTGACGAAGCGCCGATTGGTCGTCTTCAGGCACCGCGCAAAGAGCGTGCCCCGCGCGATGGCGCACCGGGCAAGCCGGGTGGTGCCCGCCGCGAGCGCTCCAGCGCGCCCAGCGAAGGCATGACCCGCTACCGCGTCTCGGTAGGCCATAAAGACGGCGTGAAGCCGGGCCAACTGGTCGGCGCGCTGGCGAACGAAGGTGGTATCGAAGGCGCACGTATCGGCCGTATCGATATCCGTAACGCCTTCTCCGTGGTCGAGCTGCCCAGCGGGTTGCCCTCCACGATTCTGGCGAAAATGGCCCGCGCCCGTGTGGCCGGTCGCCCGCTGGAAATCAGCGAAGACCGTGCGCCGGAGCGCGCCCCGCGCCGTCGTCGTGACGATGGCGATGCCCCGGTTCGCCGTCGCGAACGCGCATAACTCATTGCTAGGCGCTGGTTAGCGCCTAACCGATGAGTCACATCCCCCTATGCCACTGGCCCCGTGCCTGCTGGCATAGGGGGATTTTTTTTGGCTACGCTAAATGTTCATTACCTGGATACAAGGAGCCTGCATGGACGCTGCGCTACACGAATGGAACCTGTCACCCAAACAGGCGATTGCCCTGCAGTCACGGCTCGCCAAGCAGTTGGAGAGCCGTGATCGCATCGATCCGGTGAGGTATATCGCGGGGGTGGATATTGGCTTCGAGGAGGAGGGCGCGGTAACGCGGGCGGCGGTGGTCGTATTGAAGTGGTCACCTGAGGCGGCTCCTCAGTTGCCCGTGGTCGAGCAGGTGGTGCATCGCGAACCTACCCGCATGCCCTATATTCCCGGCTTGCTCTCCTTTCGGGAGATTCCTGCCGCGCTAGGCGCATTTGCCAAGCTCGAAACGCGGCCACAGCTGGTTATGGTCGATGGCCAAGGCATTGCCCATCCAAGGCGACTTGGCGTAGCAGCACACTTGGGGCTGTGGCTCGATCTGCCTACCATCGGTATCGCCAAGTCACGCTTAACCGGCACGCATGGCGCGGTAGGCGACGCGCGGGGTGATTGGGTGCCGCTGATGGCGGATCAAGAGGTGATCGGTGCCGTGCTGCGCTCGCGGGAAAACGTCAAGCCGGTGTTCGTCTCGCCGGGGCATCGGCTCACGCTGGAAACGTCGCTCGAGTGGGTGTTGCGATGTCTGGGACGCACCAAGCTGCCCGAGCCGACCCGGTTGGCCGATCGGCTGGCGTCACGGAGGGACCATAAAGCGAGCCAAAGGCGGCTGCTTTAGATAAAGCCGAGAAAGCGCTGCAGCAAGCTGGTGGCGTCTGGCGTTTCACGAATGTCGTCCAGCAGTCGATCAGGATCGTCGCCCTGGTCGCGTAGGGCGGCGCGTTGACGCTCGATATAGGCACGCATCACCGGGGAAGAGAACTCCGGGTGAAATTGCACGCTCCATTGGCGTGGCCCGTAACGCAGCGCTTGGTGAGCGTCGTGACAGTTGTGGGCCAAAATCGTGGCGCCATGGGGAAGCTGCATTACCGACTGGGCATGGGTGAGGTGCGCGGGAAAGTGCTCGGGTAGCTGGCGAAAGAGTGGGTCTTGCTGGCCTGCTTGGGTCAATCGCACCGTGCGCGTGCCCGATTCTCGCCCGGCAGGGTGGTAGTCGCTGATGCCGCCAAAGGCCGCTGCCATGAGCTGATGTCCGTAACAAACGCCCAGCAGCGGCAGGTCATCGGCAAGGGCTTGCTGCAGCCACGGCTTGAGCGCCTCGCTCCAGGAGGGTTGCTCGCTTACCATGCTATGCGAACCGGTGATCACGGCGCCGACGATGTCGTCGGGTGGGGTCGACGTCAGCCGCGCATCCCATACCTCGAGCGTGACTCCCGAAGGAAGCGCCTCGTTCAATCGGCGTGTGAACAGCTGCTCGAAATCACCGTGTTGGTCGACCACTTCAGGGAAGGCATCCCCGGTTTTGATGATGACTAAAGAGGCCATGGCATTCTCGTTATCGTATCGCGGCAGTGGAAAGATAGCCGAATCGGGTGATTCCGCTGTAAGCTAAAACGTCTTCCTCGACCAACGTTTTACCATACATTAGGAGCTGTAGATGCAACAGATTACCCGCGCGGGCGCGCCGATGGACGTTGCGGGCACGCTGCCTGCGGTAGGTCAAGCTGCCCCCGAGATGACGCTGACAAACACCGACCTCGAAGATGTCACCCTGGAGACCTATCAGGGCAAGCGTAAGGTGCTAAACATCATCCCCAGTGTCGATACCCCTACCTGCGCGATGTCCACTCGGCGTTTCAACGAGCTGGCCTCCCAGTTGGAGAATACCATCGTGCTTGTCGTATCCGCAGACCTGCCGTTTGCCGCCAAACGCTTTTGTGGCGCCGAAGGGTTGGACGATGTCGAAACGCTCTCCACCTTTCGTCATCGCGAATTTCAAAAGGCCTGGGGCGTGGCGCTTTGCAATAGCGCCATGGAAGGACTGTGCGCGCGGGCCGTGGTCGTGCTGGATACGGACAACCGTGTGCTGCATAGCGAGCTAGTGAGCGAACTGAAAAACGAACCGGATTACGACGCGGCGCTGGCAGCGCTCAAGCGCTAGCCCGTTCGCGGCTCTGTTTGGCGGCCGTCACCAGTGCGCTAATGAGGCGCTGCTGGGGACGGTTGAAAATCAGCCACTCCGGGTGCCACTGCACGCCGATCAGAAAGTCGTGGTCCTCTGATTCGATCCCTTGAACCAATCCGTCGCGATCCCGTGCAACGATCTGGATGCCTTTTCCCGCGCGGTTGACGGCCTGGTGATGCAGGCTGTTCACCCGACACCAAGTGACGCCCAGCAATTGATACAGTTGGCTGCCGCCGACGATATCGACCGTTTTACGGGGCAGCACGGTACGCCGCCGCTTCAAACCTTCATGGGTGGTATAGATATCGGGATCCAGCGTGCCGCCTAGGTGCACGTTGATCAACTGCGCCCCGCGACAAATGCCGAGTACCGGCGTGTTTTGCGGGATGAAGCGGTTGAGCAGGCTCAGCTCCAGCTCGTCTCGGGCGGGGTCCAAACGCACGTCGAACTGAACTTCGCCGCCGTAAAGGTGCGCTTGAATGTCGTCGCCACCGCCAATGATCAAACCGTCCAGGTGGTCAGGGAGAGCCCGAGAGGGCGACAGGCGAAGCGGCTTGCCGCCATGTCGCCAGACGGCAAACCAGTCAAAGCACCAGGCAAGTTGGCTTTTACGATCCGAGGTGGTTATTCCGATCAGCGGTCGAGGCATGCGGCGAGCGTCTCTTATTGCTGTGATGAATGAAGGCAGGGGAGAGTCATGAGGCGCCAAACGGCCTCGATAGCGCTGCCTTCAAGCGTTCCCACCAAGGCTTGCCATGCTCGGCAATGTATTCATCGCAGCGCGCTCGCAGCACGTCATCGTTGGCGGCTAGCTTCTCGACTTCGACCCAGCGGTTCCACTCCAGTACCGATCCCCAGCCTGGCTGTGAGAGCTGGGCATTGGGCAGGCGATAGTGGAAGGTCGGGCGCGGCTTGGTCAACTCGCCATGCAGCAGCGGGTGCGGGTGGTTGGGACGCAGATACGCAAACAGCGGGAGCAGATCCAGCTCTCGGTTGCGGGTGGGGTTGTGGTCCAGGTAGTCCTCGATGAAAGTATCCAGGTCCGGCTGGTAGCGGGCGTCCAGCACCTTCAGCGCATACTCTTTATGAAACGGGTTGGCATGGGGCAGCATTTCCCGAGTGATATCGACTTTGATCTCTTCGCGTAGCCAGCTGGCCAGCAGCAGATAAGCGCGCATCATGGCGAGCAGATAATCCACCTCATCGCTCTCCACCTCGGGATTGAGATGCAGGCCAAAGCCATAGAGCAGGCTGGCATCGGTGCCTTTGGCACCTTTTTCTCGCAGCGTTTCGAAGAGCGTATCCAGCGTTTCCAGCTCGTCCCATGGAATGGGTGGGCAGACGATTTCGGTGGGTACCAAGCCGGTCACCATGTCGCCAATCAGTTCTCGGGTTTTTTGATGGAACTCGACCCGACGCTGATGCTGTTGACGTGCCCACTCGCTATCGCTTTCGTGATGCTCTTCCAGCAGGGCTTTATCGGGGTGGGCATATTGGGTGTCCAGCTCGATACCGAACTCTCCCCAACGGGTGCCTTCCACCTGTAGCCGATGAGGGCTGACCACGTTAAGCTCCCCACCAAACAGCATGCGCACCAGCTCGGCGGTCTCGCGTGGCGGTAAACCAGCGAATTCGATTTCGACGCCGACACGGCGCCGCTGGCCATCTTTATTGTCGCGTTTGGGTGGGGCTTGCAGCGTCATCTCGGTATCCTTGAGGTGAACGTTTGTAGCGTCAGCCTATCATAATCACGCGTCGAGGCTGAGCGCCATCCGCGTGTTCAATGTTAATCACCGGTTCCCTTGGCCGGTCTATGTCGGGAGCAATGCGTGCGACAGCACTGGATAACCAAGATCATCGTCGGCATCTTACTCAGCCTGCTGCTCGGTTCTGCGGCGTCTGCGCAAAGTGTCTCGCTGCCCAACCTGACCGGCAGTGAGTCGTCGGAGCAGGCGGAGGTGAGCAACGAGGAGTTTCAGAGCTCGCTGAGCGATGTGATCTCGATGCTCGAAAACGAGGAGCAGCGCACCGCACTACTGGACTCGCTGCGCGAGCTGCAGGTGAGCACCGAGGCCGCCGAGGAGGATGGCGTCGTTCGCCAGGGGTTGTTAGGCGCGCTGGCCGACACGTTGACCGACATTGGCGAGCAGGCTCAGGCGGGCGACTCGCCCATCGATGAGTGGTCCCGCCAGCTCGTGCAGGGCGTCGAGGACTTACGCGCCCTGAACGATGGTGCAGATCAAGGAGAAGCCATTCGCGCGATAGCCGACGGCGCGGTGTTGGCCTTCGTGTGGAGCGCGTTATTGGTCGTCATGATCGCCTTTGGTCGCTTGATCGCCACGCGACGTCACTGGCCGCTGGACCTGCCAAGGGACCCCAAAGCGTGGCTGTTGGCAGTGCACTTTTTGCGTCGAATGCTGCCCTGGACGCTGGCCTTCGCCATTACGCTCGGTATCGGGCAAATTCTCCCCTATAGCCCCGGGCGGGCAGTGGTATTGGTGGTGGCGTACATCTGCCTATGTGGTCGGGCGCTCTCGGTGGTTTTCGAGACCGTCATTGCCTTCTTTAGCCGTGGGCACCGCTTCCCGGCAGTGCAGGTGTTACAGCACAAAGCGCTACGCGGTCTGTTCGTCATCGGCGCGCTGATTGCCCTGGGCGATGCGGTGAACTCCACGCGGCTGGTGGAGCTGCTGGGGGCAGAGCTCTCCAGCCTCGTATCGGTATTGGCGAACATGTTGGCAGCGCTCTTGTCGGCTCGTTTCATCTTCAAATTTCAGCGGCCGATTCGTCATCTGATTTGTAACCGACCCTACAAACAGCGACGCGATGCCAGCACCGCCGTCGAGATGGTACGGGCGCTTGGCGGGCTATGGCATATTCCGGCACTACTGATGGTGGGCGGCTCGCTGCTGGCGATTTTCATTACCGTGGGGGATGTGGGGACGGCCCTGGCGCGCTCGATTGTCTCTGCCAGTTTGCTGGTGCTGACGCTAGTCGTGACCGGGCTGCTGCGCCGCCAAGCCGAGCGGCTCAACAAGCGCCGCCATCGCCGCCGCTTCAGCCAGTACCGCAAGCGTTTGGAACGTTTCGGGTTCGTGCTGGCACATATTTGCGCGTGGATGGTGTTCGCCGAGCTCTCTATGCAAGTGTGGGGCGGTTCGCTGTTTGGTTTAGGCCAGCAGGCGGTGGCCAGCGCCCGCATCGGGCAAGCACTGGTGAGCCTTGGGGCAACGATCTTACTGGCGTGGTTGGTATGGATCTTTGCCGATACGGCCATTCAGCGGGCGCTGACCTCGTCGGCCCGCTCACGCGGGCGGCGGGTAAATCAAGCCCGTGCGCAAACCATCACGCCGATGATTCGCAACGTCATTTTCGTAGCGATTCTCATCATCGCGGTGATCGCAGGGCTAGCCAATCTTGGGGTAAACGTCACGCCGCTGCTGGCCGGTGCCGGTGTGATCGGTCTGGCCATCGGTTTTGGTGCGCAAACCCTGGTGCAGGATTTGATCACCGGTATCTTCATACTGATCGAAGACTCGTTGGCGGTGGACGACTTCGTGCAGATCAACGGGCATATGGGCACGGTAGAAGGTCTGACGCTGCGCACCGTGCGGCTGCGAGACCTGGATGGCGTGGTGCACATCATCACCTTTAGCCGCATCGAATCGATCCACAATATGTCTCGCCAGTTCGGTATTGCGCTGATGCGTATTCGCATTCCTTACGATATGAAAATCGACGATGCGATTACTCTGATGCAGGAGACCGCCCAGGAGCTGCGCAAGGACCCGATGATGCGTCACTACATCTGGTCGCCGCTAGAGATGCAGGGCGTGCAGGGCTTCGAAGAGGGCTGCCCCATCCTGCGGATGCGTTTTCGCACCGCACCGGAAATGCAGTGGGATGTCTCTCGTGCCTTCAATCTGCTGCTGAAGCAGCGCATGGAAGCGCAAGAGATCGACCTGGGCGTGCCGCGTTTGAGTGTCAGCATGGAGGCACGCTCCGAGTCGCGTATGGAAGACGCCTCCGGCACCGACCTAAGCCTGGAGCGAGGGGAGGAGAGTGCTTCCTCTTCGGCAGACGAGGCGCACAAAAAGCCGACGCCCCCGAAGCCCGCACCACGCCCCACTCAGGCGGAAATCCGTCAGGACGAGCGGGAGCGCCACGGCACGTCAGCCCAAGCCAAGCCCCATGCTCAGGACAAACCCCAGAGCGAGGCCTATACTCGCCCCCACGGTGAAAACGGCGATGAGTAGCCATGGCCCGCGCAGGCGGCGCCAGCGGTTGTAGAGCGAGACCGCATGGCTGACGCGATCGACCAGTTCATCGTGGCGAGAGATTGCATGATCCGGCGGTAAAGAGAAGTCGTTGGCCACGTCGCCCTGCCAATGGGCACCGTGGGTCAGGCCTAGGCGAGCGCGCAGGCGGCCAATGTCGCTCAGCGTATGGTGCAGGGTGTCGTAGGTTTGCCGGTGAGGCGGCACGGCGAGCACGGACGTGGCATCCTGGCGTAGCGCGCTATTGGGGCAGCGGTCCACGGCACTCTTGATCTGCTGGTCGTTGGCCTCTGGTGTCAGGGCGAGGCGTTGGTACAGGTCGCGCATAATCCAGGAAGTCTCTTTCCAAGCGTAGTGATTAGTAGGTTTGCATCAAATAATCATAGGCATTTTTGATGCGTTGAAAACGCGCCGACGCTAGAGCGACCTGGTGCTCGCTCTCGGAGTAGAAGCGATCTGGGTGGTGAAGCTGGGCCATGCGGCGATAGGCGCGGCGTACATCGGTTTTGCTCGCCCCTGGCGTCAGCCCCAGGACGGCGAGGGCGCGAGTGGTGCGATCGGGAGGCGGTGGGCTGCTACGTTGCTGGCGTCGTCGTGACTCCTCTTGCCGCGCCTGCTCCTGGCGTGCTCGCTCTTGGCGTGCCTGCTCCTGACGCGCTTGTTCGGCTCGGGCCTGTTCGGCGCTGGACTGTTCCGCCCGCGCTTTGGCGCGGCGGGCGTCCTCTTTCTGCTGCTTCTGTTTTTTTTCCTGCTGCTTATCGGCTTTGGCCCGCTGCTGCTGTTCTTGCTCGGCCTGCGATGCCTTGGCGCGTTGTGCAGCCTCGGCTTCTTCCCGCGCTTTGCGGGCATAGTAGTCCGGGTCGTGAGCTTGCCAGTAGGCGTCGCGGCTCGGGTCTTCCGGCTGGCGCAGCGGCTGGCCGGTCAGCTCTTGGAACAGCGTACCCAGGGTCGTGGGCGTCACGTTTAACAAATCGGCTAAAAACCGCAGAATGTAATGATTAGCCAACGAAATATCGCCGTCGTCCGTGGCCACGGTAATCGCTTGGTGCATCACACTCAGGCTACGCTCTTTAGAACACTCTTTGCGTACCACCTCGGCGGCCAGCTGAATGGCGTGCAGGTCTTGGCTGTGGGCAATACTCATCACCGGCCCCAGTTCGTGTCCGTGGCGAAACTGCGATGTCACCTGGGCCAAGCGGCGACGCCGCTGGCCTTCCGAGACGTGCTGGCGGTGCACCAGCACCCAGCCCAGCAGTAGTAGTGTGGCCGTATCCACTTGGCTGCGGCTTTTGAGCAGCAGCAGCTCAAAGGGTGAAAAACGGGCGATGGACATTCCCTAGCTCCAAGGCGAAGTAGTAAACCGTAGCCTCTGTTTAGCAGACCACTATGGCGAGCTCACCATGGTATATCATCGTGTTTGGCAATGAAGTAGGAGATTCGTGAGGTGATCAACGTTGAGCGTAAAAATAGCTTCCAACTGCGCCTATCGCGGCGGCTAAAAGAAGAAACCTCGCATACGCTCGATGTGTATTTGTTCGTGCCCAAAGAGCTTGGGTTGAGCACTCACGTCATTTCCGAAGAGGCATTTTATCATGGTGCGATCAGTGTCTCGCGCACCTACTACAGCGACGAGTATCACTTGCCGCTGGTGCATAGCCGATTGGCTAGCCGTAACCAGTTGGGCAGCGACTCTTACCGCTTGAGCCTCAGCCTTTACGCCTATCAATACGTGGGGGCCTTGGAGCGCACCACCCAAGCCTTGCTGGCTGACGCCCGTAAGCTGCGTCGCGATCCAACCGATGAGCCAGACGCCTGGGATGAGAAGGCCAACGCACTGACCAAACGGCTCGCGGAAATGAGTGACCTGAGTGACGGCATTCTCAAACGCCTGCGGCGCAACCCGCCCAGCGACGATCGTCTTTATAAATACTTTGCCAATATCGACAACTACCTCTCCTGGTTCACCGAGCAGCAGCTGTTGGCGCTGATCGCGCACATGCCCAGGGGAGGGCGATTTAGCGACATCAAACGGCGCTTCTTGACGGTTTGTCAGCGCGAAGGGGAGTATCGTCAGACGCAGGAGTACAACGCTGAGCGAGTGGTGGAAGACCCCACTCGCATGTCGAATAAAATGCGTTTATTGCGACGTCTCATCGAGCATCCCATCACCCTGAAACAGCGTGCTTTGGAGCTGGGTAATGGCGAGCAGAAAGCAGTGAAAGCCCTGGCAACAGCGGTGGTGATGGCATTCGTTTCGCTGGGCGTGCTGCAACTGCGCAGCGCCCTGGGCGATATCACCGCCCTGTTCGTACTGGCCATGGCGCTGCTCTATGCGTTGCGGGAAGTGTTCAAAGACGATCTGCGCAACACGCTATGGCGCTGGTTGCGTCGTGGCCGTCCCAAATGGCGACGTCAGTATATCGACCCTACCCGCAATGCCCTGGTGGGGCGGCAGCTTGAGTGGTTTGACTACAAACGCTACGCCGCCTTGGATCGTGACATTCAGCAGATGCGGCGGCGCACCGTTGCCCAGCGGGACGAAGTGGTCATGCATTACCGCTCCAGCTCGCATATGTCGCCCACCCGCTTTCTAAGCGGATACGAACACACTCGTGAAACGCTGCATATCGACCTCTCGATGCTGACGCGTTTGATGAGCAAAGACAAACACCACATCTATCGTCTCAAAGAGGGTCAGGCAGTGCGGGAGAGCGTCGAACGTCGCCATCTTTTCAATCTGGTGATACGCGAGACCGGCAGTGAAGATGCCCCCTATCTGGCCCGTTGGAAAGTCGTGGTGAGCCGTTCCGGTATCGTGGATGTCGAGCGAGTTGCCGAAAACCGCGACACCTAATCGCTTTTCCTTTGCCATTGAATGCGACTAAAAGCTAAAAAGTAAACGTTTACTCTGAAAGCGTAAACGTTTACTTTTTCCCAGGCGCCGGTCAAAACGGCTGGTGAGGCGATATACGAATACGCTTGGGAGAGAGCGATGGCACTGCGAGTCACCGTATGGGGCGAGAACGTCCACGAGCAAACCAACGAGGTGGTAGCGCGCATTTACCCCACCGGCATGCACCAGTGCATCGCCGACGGTTTGAATGAGTCAGAGGCGCTGTCCGCCACCGCCGTCACGCTGCAAGATTTAGAGCAAGGGCTCAGCGAAGAGACGCTGGAGAATACCGACGTGCTGCTGTGGTGGGGCCACGCCGCCCACGGCGACGTGCTGGAAGAGACCGTCGACCGCGTGCAAAAGCGCGTGCTGCAGGGCATGGGGTTGATCGTGCTGCACTCCGGTCACTACTCGAAAATCTTCAAACGCTTGATGGGCACCACCTGCTCGCTGAAATGGCGAGAGGCCGGCGAGCGCGAGCGCCTTTGGGTCGTCAACCCTGGGCACCCCATCGTGCAGGGCTTGGGGAATTATCTGGAGCTGCCCCATACCGAAATGTACGGCGAGCCCTTTGCGGTGCCCAACCCGGACGAGGTGATTTTCATCAGTGCCTTTGAGGGCGGCGAAGTGTTCCGCTCCGGCCTGACCTACAAGCGTGGCAACGGCAAGATTTTCTACTTCCGTCCCGGCCACGAAACCTACCCGATCTACTACGACGAGCAGGTCAAGCGGGTGCTCAAGAACGCCGTGCTCTGGGCGCAGCCGGAGGGCGCCCGGTGGATCGACAGCTGCCCCAACATCCCCGCCGACCAGGCACCCAACCCGGTCGAGATAAAGGGCGAAAGCCTACACAAACCCGGTGAGGAGGGCTTCAAATGATCCGTATCGCAATCATTGGCGCGGGCAGCATGGCAGGCGAGCACGCCAAGCACTATGGCCGACTCGAAGGCGTCGAAGTGGTCGCCGTCTGCGACCGCGATTACCCCAAGGCCCAGGCGTTTGCCAAGCGTCACGGCATTACCGATGTGTATCAAGAGCTGGACGCCATGCTCGCTCGTGATGATATTCACGCGGTGAGCAATGTCACCCCGGATGGCGTGCACAAGGCCACGTCTTTGGCCGCCATTGCAGCGGGTAAACACATTCTGTGTGAAAAGCCTCTGGCCACCAATGCCGAAGATGCCCACGAGATGGCCGCTGCCGCCCAGACCGCCAAGGTCATCAACATGGTCAACCTGAGCTACCGGGACGCCCCCGCCATTCAGCACGCCCGAGCACTGATTACCGGTGGTGCCATCGGCACCGTGCGCCATGTGGATGCCAGCTACCGCCAAAGCTGGCTGGTGAGCAACGCCTGGGGGCGCTGGGATGAAGATAGCCAGTGGCTCTGGCGGCTCTCGGAAGCCCACGGCAGCAAAGGCGTACTGGGCGATGTGGGCGTGCATATCGTCGATTTTGCCAGCTTCCCGGTGGGCGACATCACCCGCGTCAACTGCGAACTCACCTGCTTCGACAAAGCCCCGGATAACCGCATTGGCGACTACGTGCTGGATGCCAACGACACCGCGCTGATGCGCGTGCGCTTTGCCAATGGGGCCATGGGCACGATTCAAGCGACCCGCTGGGCCACCGGCCACCACAACTCGCTAACGCTGAGCGTTCACGGCGATAAAGGCGCGATTCGCCTGGATCTGGACGCCTCCAAAGACGACGTACAGGTGTGCCTGAACGATGACGTGCACCCCGCCCGCTGGAGCACCGTCAAGGCGCCGCCAACGCCCAGCATCTACCAGCGCTTTATCGAAAGCATTCGCACCGGCGAAAACGATCAGCCCGACTTTGCCCGTGGCGCGGCCATTCAAACCGTGCTGGACGCCTGTTTCGTTTCCAGCCAGGAGGACCGCAGCCTGGCAATTGCCAGCTAACGAGTACCATTTCATCACGCATCTTTTGAGGCAAGACACCCAATAACAAGATGAGGATTCCCCGATGCGCCCTACATTGAAAGCACTGTTGCTGCTGATGACGTTACTGCCAGTGGCACTGCCTGCTTTGGCCGCCGAGATCACCGTGGCCTGCGGTGATGGCGGGGCAGCGGATTTCTGCCCCGAACTCTCCCAGCGCTGGGCCGAGGACAACGGCCACCAGGTCACTATCGTCACTACGCCCGCTTCACCCACTGAAAAGCTCTCGCTTTATCAACAGCTGCTGGGCAGCCAGTCGGAAGATGTCGATGTGCTGATGGTGGATATCGTCTGGCCGGGGCTGCTGGCAGAGCACTTGGTGGATTTGAACGAGTATCTACCAGCATCCGCCACTGAGGGTTTCATTCCCTCGCTAATGGAGAACAATACCGTACAGGGCAAGCTGGTCGCGCTGCCGTGGTTCACCGATGCGGGACTGCTCTACTACCGCCACGATCTTCTCGAGCAGTATGGCGCCGAGGTGCCGCAGACGTGGCAAGCGCTGACCGACACTGCCCGGCGCATTCAAAACGCCGAGCGGCAGGCGGGCAACGAGCGCATGCATGGCTTCGTCTTTCAGGGCCGCGTCTACGAAGGGCTGACCACCAATGCGCTGGAGTGGGTGGCAAGCCATGGCGGCGGTACCTTTGTGGATGCTGAAGGGCAGGTAACGGTGAATAACCCACAAGCGGTGGACGCCCTGGCGCTGGCGGCCTCCTGGGTGGGGGATATCAGCCCAGAAGGCGTGCGTAATTACATGGAAGAGCAAGCCCGCGGCGTTTTCCAGGCGGGCAATGCGGTGTTCATGCGTAACTGGCCCTACGCATGGTCGCTGGGCCAAGCGGACGGCACGCCGATTCAAAACAAGTTCAGCGTAGCGCCGCTGCCCAGTGGACCTGAGGGCGAGTCCGTTGCCACGCTGGGCGGTTGGAACTGGGCAGTTTCCCGCTATTCGGACGAGCCGCAGGCCGCCGCTGACTTGGTGGCCTATCTCACCGCCGAAGCACAGCAAAAAGCGCATGCCATCGAGTTTGGCCGCAACCCCACGCGCCCGGCGCTGTACGAAGACGACGAGGTTCTGGCCGCGCATCCGTTCATTGGCGAGCTTTATGAAACGGTGATGAGCGGCGTGCCGCGCCCGGCCAGCGTCACTGGCGATGCTTACCCACGTGTCTCCAACGCGATCTTCAATCGCGTTCACGAAGCGCTGTCCGGCAGCGTCACGCCAGAGCAGGCGGTGCAGCAGTTGGATAGTGAGCTGGCGCGTTTAGGGCGGCGTGGCTGGTAGCGCGAACGGCGTTAGCGTCCGTGTACTCAGCGATTTTCGGCCCCGCTTTTTGTACAATCAGGGCCCGACTGGCTGAGGCATGGCATGAAACAGAACACACCGAGCGCGCAAACCGCCACCATCCGCGAAATCGCCCGGCGCGCCGAGGTCTCGATTGCCTCGGTCAGCCGGGCGCTCAATGGCAAGCCGGGGATCAGTGACGCGCTGCGCGATAAAATTCTCACCATCAGCCGTGAAGTGGCCTATCAGCCCAGCGCGGCGGCACGGCAGCTGATTAGCGGAAAAGCCGCCGTGGTGGGTATTTCCCTTGG
Organism: Halomonas sp. BL6; assembly: GCF_006228115.1. Lineage (NCBI taxonomy): Bacteria > Pseudomonadati > Pseudomonadota > Gammaproteobacteria > Oceanospirillales > Halomonadaceae > Halomonas > Halomonas sp. BL6. The sequence continues at coordinate 313,338 of NZ_VDGL01000001.1, forward strand.
GCGGCAGGATATCGAGCTGCGCCCTTACTATATTCTCCTCTACCAGCACCTGACCGTGGCGCTGCACCAGCAGGGCATGGTGCCGATCTTCTTTCACCACGACCAAACCTCGGCGCTGCCCGAAAGGGCAGGCGCGGCGATTTTGCTAGGGGAAACCGGCGAAGACGAGCGCCCAGCGCTGCTACGTGAGGCGGGCATACCGTTCGTGCGGATTGGCAACGCCGGGGAAGGGTTCTCGGTGGCCCCGGACGATGTCTCAGGCCTGTACCAAATCACGCGCCATCTGATCGGGCAAGGGCGAACACGGATTGCCTTCGTGGGTGGCGAGTTGGACGTGCCGCGCCCCCATAGTCGTCTTTCCGGCTATCAACGAGCCATAGCGGAAGCGGGGCTGAGCGAACAGCTTCTGAGCCTGCCCCATCGGTTCACTTCCGACTCGCTCACTAGCTACCGCCACCTCAACCGCTTTCTCGATCATGGAGGTGCTACGTCATTACCGTTCGATGCGCTGGTTTGCGCCACCGACGAACTGGCGCTCGGCTGTGTCGCTGCGCTGGAAGATCGCGATATTCGTGTGCCCGAAGACGTGGCCGTTACCGGCTTTGACGACCTGCCTACCCTAGCCACCGGATTAACGACGGTGCGCCAGGACATTGCTGCCATTGCGGCGATGAGTGTCGAGCTATTGAGCGAAGCGCTGGCGGGAAAAGCGCCCCGGCACGTGTCGCTGCCGGTGGCGCTGGTGCTGCGAGAAACCTCTTAACGCCCCGGCAGCTGCTCCGGGCCGAAGGCGTCGGGCAACAGGCTGTCCATGGTGTAGGTTTTCAGCACTTCACCCTGCTTGGAGAGCACCATGATTTGCGTACTGGGGGTGGCGAACTCGCGGATGCGCTGGCGGCAGTCGCCGCAGGGTGTGCAAAGGTGCTCGCCAGGGCCCATGACATACACCTTGGCAAGCTCGCGCTGGCCAGCGGTGATCATGGCAGAAATGGCCGAGGCTTCGGCACACAGCCCTTTGTAGTGGGCGACTTCTACGTTGCTACCCGCAAACTGCTGGCCGTCGGGGCACTCCATCACCGCCGCCACGGGGTGGTTGGAGTAGGGCGCGTAGGCGTTGCCCAGGGTGGTTAGCAGCGTGTCGACCAAGGCCGGGTCCGCTCGATTCATGCTGTTATCCTCTGAATGGCGTGAGTGGGCATCGTCTTAGGCGCGGGTGGCGTCGTCGCGCAGCACGGTATCGAGCGCAATCACCATCATGTCGTTGAAGGTAGTTTGGCGGTCGGCGCTGGAGAGCGAGTCGCCTTTTAGGATGTGATCCGACACGGTACAGATGGTCAGCGCACGGGCACCGAACTCGGCAGCCACGCCGTAAAGGCCAGCGGCTTCCATCTCGACGCCGACGATGCCGTAGCGCTTCATCAGCTCGGCCATGTCGGTTTGCGGGTTGTAGAACAGATCCGCTGAGAAGATGTTGCCGACTTTGACCGGCACGTTCTGCGCTTTGGCGGCCGCCACGGCGTGGCTGGTCAGCTCGAAGTCGGCGATGGCGGCAAAGTCGTGGTCGTTGAAGCGCATGCGGTTCACTTTGGAGTCGGTGCAGGCACCCATGCCAATCACCACGTCACGCACGTTCACGTCGTCGCGCACCGCGCCGCAGGAGCCGACGCGAATGATCGACTTCACGCCGTAATCGGTAATCAGCTCTTTGGCGTAAATGGAGACGGAGGGAATGCCCATGCCGTGGCCCATTACGGAAATCTCGCGGCCTTTATAAGTGCCGGTGTAGCCGAACATATTGCGCACGTCGTTCACCTGGCGCACGTTCTCGAGATAGGTATCGGCGATGTACTTGGCGCGCAGCGGGTCGCCGGGCATCAGAACGGTATCGGCGAAATCGCCTTTTTCGGCATTGATATGGGGGGTAGCCATTGTGTGTCTCTCTCCTTTAAGCAGCTTTGGTCAAAAAGCTGTCGCCGTCGGCCATCGCCTCGAGCGTGAAGTAGTCGGCCAGGGTTTGGCCAATGTCGGCGAAGGTGCCGCGCTCGCCCAGCGGGCCGGGGGCGAAGCCTGCGCCGCGCACCATGATCGGTACGTATTCGCGGGTGTGCTCGGTGCCTTCCCAGCTTGGGTCGCAGCCGTGGTCGGCGGTGAGCAGCAGCAGGTCGTCGTCGTTAAGCGCCGCCAGTAGCTCCGGCAGGCGGGCGTCGAAGTGCTCCAGCGCAGCGGCGTAGCCCGGCACGTCCCGGCGGTGGCCATAGACCGAGTCGAAATCCACGAAGTTGGTCATGATCATGGTCGGGCGGTCGCTGGTCTCGCGGGCGGTGCGCGCGACTTCGGCCAGGGTGGCCTCCATCAGCGCGTCGTGGCCGCTGGCTTTGACCTTGTGGGTGATGCCGCAGTGGGCGTAGATGTCGGCGATCTTACCAATCGAGACCACTTCGCCCCCGGCATCGGCGAGCTTTTGCAGCACGGTCGGGGTGGGCGGCTCGATGCTGTAGTCGCGGCGATTGCCGGTGCGGGCAAAGTTTTGGCTGTCGTCGCCGATGAACGGGCGGGCGATGACGCGGCCAATGTTGTACGGCGCCAGCAGTTCGCGCACGGTTTCGCACAGGGCGTAGAGGCGCTCCAGGCCAAAATGCTCTTCGTGGGCGGCAATCTGGAACACGGAGTCTGCCGAGGTGTAGACGATCGGCTTGCCGCTCTGGATATGCTCTTCACCCAGGCGGGCAATGATCTCGGTGCCCGAGGCGTGGCAGTTACCGATCACGCCAGGCAGGTCGGCCTGCTCGACGATGCTGTCCAGCAGCGTTTGGGGGAAACTGTCGGTCTTGTCGCTGAAGTAACCCCAGTCGAAGCGCACCGGTACTCCAGCAATTTCCCAGTGGCCGGAAGGGGTGTCCTTACCGCTGGAGATCTCTTTGGCGTGGGCGTAAGCGCCGCTCAACTGCTCGGGCAGGCTGACGCCTTCCGCGACGCTGCCGGTGGCATCCCGGTGGGCGTGGAACAGGCCGAGCGCGGCCATGTTGGGGAGCTTCAACGGGCCGGAGCGCTCGGCGGTATCCGCTTCGCCACGGGCGCAGGCCGCGGCGATGTGGCCCAGGGTGTCGGCACCTTGGTCGCCAAAGGTAGCGGCGTCCGGCGCGCTACCGATTCCAAAAGAGTCCAGAACTAAGACGATGGCACGACGCATTAGGCTTCTCCTCGGAAGGTCTCTTGCAGCAGGGTGTCGGCGGTGGCCTCGGCGTCGCCGACGGTGACCGCCGCGCGTAACTGGGCGGCGGCACGAGCGGCGGCCTCTTCGGTGCGGGCGTGCACGATGGCCAGCGGGCGCTGGCTATCCACACGGTCACCGATTTCGACGATATCGCTAAACCCGACGCTGTGGTCGACGCTGGCGTCGTTACGCAGACGGCCACCGCCCAGCTCCACCACGCTCATGCCCACGGCACGGTTATCGAAGCGCTGCACGATGCCGCTCTGCTCGGGGTACACTGCCTGAATGACCGGCGCGGTGGCCAGGTAGCTGTCCGAACGCTCCATGAAGTCGGCGGGGCCGCCCAGTTCGCGCACCATGCGGGCGAAGACTTCTGCGGCCGCGCCGGAGGTGAGCGCTTTGTCCAGCTTGGTAAGGGCTTCTTCGCGGTTAGCCACCAGTTTGCCCGCCATCAGCATTTCGACGGCGAGTTCGCGGGTGACCTGCATCACGCGGCTGTTGGCGCGCTCGCCGCGCAGCAGCGCCAGGGTTTCGACGATCTCCACCGCGTTACCGGCACACGGGGCCAGCGGCTGGCTCATATCGGTCAGCAGGGCGGTGGTGGGCGTGCCTGCTTGGGTCGCGACATTGGCGATACTTTTCGCCAGCTCCCGGGATTTTTCCGGGGTGGGCATGAACGCGCCGCTGCCGACCTTGACGTCCATGACCAGGGCGTCCAGGCCAGACGCCAGCTTTTTACCCAGGATGGACGCAGTGATCAGCGGGATGGATTCCACGGTGGCGGTCACGTCACGCACGCCGTAGATGCGCTTGTCCGCCGGGGCGAGGTTGCCGGTTTGGCCGATGATCGCCACGCCGGTAGACTTCACCACGTCACTGAAGCGTTCGGGGGCGGGGTAGGGGTCGTAGCCGGGAATCGATTCCAGCTTATCCAGCGTGCCGCCGGTGTGGCCCAGGCCGCGGCCAGAAATCATCGGGACGAAGGCGCCGCAGGCGGCGACCCAAGGGCCCAACACCAGCGATACCAGGTCACCCACGCCGCCGGTAGAGTGCTTGTCCACGATCGGGCCAGGCAGGTTGAGCGAATCCCACTGCATCACGTGGCCTGAATCGCGCGTCGCGGTGGTCAGCGCCACGACCTCTTCACGACTCATGCCATTCAAAAACACCGACATGGTGAAAGCACCGATCTGCGCGTCGCTGATGCGGTCGTCGGCAATGCCCTGCACGAAAGCTTTGATCTCTTCAGCGGGCAGCGGCTGGCCGTCGCGCTTTAGGCGAATCAGTTCTTGGGGGAGCAGGGCATGGTGAGAAGCGTTTGACGACATTTAGTAGCCTCCATTGGTCGCGGCATCGGCATTGCCGTTTAGCGTGTTCAGTAGGTTCGTCAGTAGGCTGGACGCACCGAACCGGAAGTGCTCGGGCGTCACCCACTGCGGACCCATAATGTCGGCAGCCAGCGCCAGATACTGGGCCGCTTCTTCGGCGGTACGAACGCCACCAGCGGCTTTGAAACCGACATTTTTACCGCTGGCTTTGATGGCTTTTAGCATGATCTCGGCGGCGTCTAGCGTGGCGTTCACCGGTACTTTACCGGTGGATGTCTTGATGAAGTCCGCGCCACCTTCGATGGCCAGCTCGCTTGCACGTTGGATAAGCGCAGGCTCCTTGAGTTCGCCAGATTCGATGATGACTTTAAGCTGGGCTTGCCCGCCGCAGGCGGCTTTGCACATTTCCACCAGCTCGCGCCCCGTATCTTCATCGCCTGCCATCAGCGCACGGTAAGGAAACACCACGTCGACCTCGTGGGCACCTGACGCTACCGCTTCGCGGGTTTCACGGGCAGCGCCCATGATATCGCCGCCGCCGTGGGGGAAGTTGGTGACCGTGGCGATCTTGACTTGGCTCTCCAGCTTGTGGGCGCTGAGCGCGCGGGCAGCGGTGACGATGAACTGCGGGTAAACGCACACCGCCGCCGGGTTGCCGAACGGCGTTTTTACCTGCTGGCACAACGCTTCGATCACGCTGTCGGTGTCACTGTCGTTCAGGCTGGTCAAATCCATTAGCGACAAGGCTTGACGAGCGGCTTGGGTGAGTTGGGCTTGGGTGAGCTGGGGGGAGGCAGTAGCGTTCATGACATTCTCGCAAATCGATAAAAGACAAAACGGGCACTGCGAAAACATAGCAGCGCCCGTTGAATGGTGTGGTGCTCGCTGCGTTACGCCGTCAAACTGCTTAGCGCAATGAAGAAGCCAGCAATGGAAGCAGACATCAAGTTAGAGAGCGTACCGGCCAAGACCGCTTTGACACCGAAGCGGGCAATTTCTTTGCGGCGCGTGGGAGCAATGCTACCCAGGCCACCCAGCAGAATGGCAATCGATGACAGGTTAGCGAAACCGCACAGGGCAAATGATAGGATGGCCATGGTGTGCGGGGTCATCAGTTGACCCGTTGCCGCCACGACCTGTTCGCCATCGATGTACGGCGCTAGATTGATGTAGGCGACGAACTCGTTGACCACCAGCTTTTGGCCGATGAACGAACCTGCCAGCGTTGCCTCTTCCCACGGCACGCCGAGCAGGAACGCCAGCGGCGCAAACAGCCAGCCGAGAATCAGCTCGAGGCTCAGCGATTCAAAGCCGAACCAGCCGCCAACGCCGCCTAAAATGCCGTTGATCAGCGCGATCAATCCGATGAACGCCAGCAGCATCGCACCAACGTTGGCCGCCAGCATCAGGCCGGAGGTCGCGCCGGACGCCGCGGCATCCAGTACGTTGGTAGGCTTGTCGTCCTGCTCTTTCAGCTCTTCATCGACCTTGGAAACGCTGTCGCTGTCTTCGGCGTCTTGGGTTTCCGGCATGATCAGCTTGGCGAACAGCAGGCCGCCAGGCGCCGCCATGAACGAGGCCGCCACCAGATACTCCATCGGGATGCCCAACGCCGCGTAGCCCGCCAGAACGGAACCGGCCACCGAGGCCAAGCCGCCACACATCACCGCAAATAGCTGCGATGGCGTCATGCGGGCAATGAACGGGCGTACCACTAGCGGTGCTTCGGTCTGGCCGACGAAGATATTGGCCGTGGCCGAGAGCGATTCGGTACGCGAGGTGCCCAATGCTTTTTGCAATGCGCCGCCCAGAATCCGAATGACCCACTGCATGATGCCCAGGTAGTAGAGCACGGCAATCAGCGACGAGAAGAAGATGATGACCGGCAGTACTTTGATGGCGAAGACAAAACCGACGTTTTCTACATCGGCAAGGCCACCAAACAAAAAGCCGATACCGTCGTTGGCGTACACCAGCACCTGGCTAACGCCCGCCGAGATGGCCTGAAGCACCGCTTGGCCAAACGGTACGTAAAGCACGAACGCGCCAATACCGGCTTGGATGGCAAAGGCACCCAGCACGGTGCGCAGCCGAATCGACTTGCGGTCGTAAGAAAAGATCAGGGCAATGGCCACTAGGGTGACCATACCAACCAAGCTCATGATGAGGGTCATGGGAGTACCTTCGGATCGTGAGGAGTGTGAGCGATTACAGTAAGTTCAACTTCACTGAGTAGATCATCGCGTTTTGGTAAGCATCCGGGGTGCCCAGTTTATTCTCTGAGTAGCGGTACTGCACGCCCGTCGTGATCAGGTCGGACGGGTGCCACCATAGGCTCAGCGCTCCGTTGGTGCCCACGCTGCCAGCGGTACCATTCACGTAGTTCTGAGAAAGATACTCATCGTCACGACCGAAGGTCTGCTCGTGCCAGTTGGTGACGCTGAAGTTTTGGTTGCCAGCGGTGAAATCGTAGCCCGCGACCCAGCCTGCCATGAAGCCATTCATGCCAGTGTAGCCATCGCTTTGTACTCGCGCGGCACCAATGAAGGGCTTGAACCACAGACCATTATCGAACGTGGTGCGATAGCCGAGGCCAAGAATTTGATCCTGTTCGCGGCCGTTGAAGCCGTAGTCGCGGAAATCGTACAGGTGGGCGTAAATCGACAGCGGGCTGTCGCCCAGGTAGATGTGCGAGGTCACTTTACCAGCGGTGCGGAAGTTGTCTTTACCGCCGCTGGCTTGGTCGAATTGATCATTGGTCGGATTCTCGAAATCGAAGAAGCCGTAGAACTCGCCCCAGCTAAAGCCGACGCCGCCTTCGATTTCGACGAATGTAAAGTCGCTTTTCGCGGCATTGCTGGCCGTGCGCGCTTCGGTGCCGTTGGACCAATCCAGGTAGTTGACCGAGACGTTGGCAAACGACCACAAGCGGTCGAGGGTACGCGGTTCGGCATCGTCTGCCAAAGCGGGTGTAGCGAGCGCCGCACCGGTCAGTAAAACGCCAGCGCCAAGCGTGACGAAAGTAGAAGAACGAGTGTGAGAGTGAGCAGTCATGGAAGCCTCAACAGGGTTGTATCTCGGAGCCAGAGGGGCTGGCGTTCCGACGTTATGGGTCGTGTGGGCTGGCGTTGATGTTAAAATTATAACATTGAGTGTTATTTTTTTAACGCTGATTTGCAAGTATCGTCACATCAACGCTATTTAAATGTGATAAGCGCATCACGGGTGGGTGACGCCAGTGAAAAGAGTGCGCAGTAGTGGAAATTGGCAGGGGCCTAGCTCAGCATAGGATGCCTGGCGGGGCGCAATGCCGATAACAAAATGAATCATAAGGAGATGCCGGACATGAACGATCGCAGCGCACAGCGCATGGCCATGCTGCAAGAAGCGCTAGCCAGCGGGGGAACCCTGCATCTTCGCGATGCCGCCGAGCTGTGCGGCGTCTCCGAAATGACCATTCGACGGGATCTCTCGACGCAGCCGTCGGCCATTAGCCTGTTGGGCGGGCGATTGGTGATGGCCAGCTACCCCGGCGTGACGCCGGTATACGATTTGACCGAGCAGCAGGCGAGCCATTACCAAGTCAAACAGCGGCTTTGTCAGCGCGCGGCCAGCTTCATCGAAGAGGGCGATACGCTGTTTATCGACTGCGGCTCAACGCTCATTCCACTGCTGGGTCAGCTTAGTCGTTTCCGAGAGCTTACCGTGGTGACCTATGCGCTCAACGTAGCCAATGCCGTCGCTGGGCTGCCCAATGTGCGCCTCGTATTGCTAGGTGGGCTTTTCTACGCGTCCTCTCAATCGTTTGGCAGCGACGGCATGGGCGCGGCCATCGAGCGCTTGGGCATCAACAAGGCGCTGATCTCTGCTGCCGGCGTGGATTGCGAACGAGGCGTAAGCTGCTTTCATTTTCACGAAGTAGGGCCAAAGCAAGCGGCCATTGCCACGGCTATGCAGCGACTGTTGGTGGTCGATGCCAGCAAATTTGGCGTGGTGCGCCCGGCCTATTTTGCCTCGCTGGAAGACTTCGATGTCATCGTCACCGACGACGAGCGCGCCCCTGGTTTGCTGGAGCGCCATCCGCTGCCCGCGCTTAACGTCACGCTCGCCTAATGAAAGACGGTCGAAGCCCCGTATCGCCCTCTTCAAACCGGTGTGCGGGGTGCGGCATAACGTCTCTTTCTGATTGACTCAGATCAATAGAAAATACTTTAGTCTTAGTTGATGCGCATCAGCGCATGGCCGAGGCTCGCCACCAACCCCATGCGGTGGCGCATATTTTTCCCGGAGCAACGCTTACGCTCTCACTGTTCTGGGAAAAGTATGGGGTGATAGTTAGCTTGCTATATAGCTGGCTAGTTAGCCAGCCAAACAGCAGGCTGTTTTAAACAACTCTCTGATGAGATCACACCATGCAACTACCTACCCACTGGCGCAGGCGAGGCACGTTTGTGCTCGTCGTATTGTGCTTGCTGTTAACGGGCTGCAGTTCTGCATTGCTGGATCCGAAGGGGCAGATTGGCGTCGAGCAGCGCTCGCTGATTCTGACCTCCTTTGGGTTGATGCTGATCGTGGTCATTCCGGTCATCGTGATGACGCTTTTGTTCGGCTGGCGTTACCGCCGCAGCAACCGCGTTGCCAAGTATCTGCCGGATTGGGCGCACTCCAATGCCATCGAGGCGGCGGTTTGGACCGTTCCCTGCTTGATCATTGCCGTTCTCGCCTTCCTTACCTGGAAAACCTCTCACAGCCTGGACCCCCACAAGCCGATCGAAGGCAGCGTGGAACCCATGGAGATTCAAGCCGTCGCGTTGGATTGGAAATGGCTGTTCATCTATCCCGAACAGGGGATTGCCAGTGTCAACGAGTTGGCGTTCCCAGTGGATACGCCGGTGCGCTTCCGGGTGAGCTCTGGTTCGGTGATGAACGCCTTCTTCATTCCACGTCTGGGCAGCCAGATCTACGCCATGGCGGGCATGGATAACGACGTTCACCTGATTGCCGACGAAGAGGGCGTCTATCCCGGCCGCTCCACCAACTACAGCGGTGCTGGCTTCTCTGGCATGACCTTCGATGCCCACGTCACCTCTTCGGCGGAATTCGACGCCTGGGTGGACAACGTGCGTGCCGCCGATGACACCCTGACCTTCCCGGACGGTTACGAAGCCCTAGCGCAGCCGACCGAGTATCACCCGGTGGAGTACTTCTCGGCGGTCACGCCCGAGCTGTATGAGTCGATCGTGAGCAGCTTCCACAGCGGTGACGGCAGCGGTCACGGCGGTCATTCGAGCCACGGTGACGCCATCAGTGATGCCCACGACAGTCACGGCGAATCCAGCGAGCTAGAGAGCGCCAGCGCGTCGCAACAGCAGGCCGCGATCGGCCATGTTACCAATCAGCATGCAGGTGATGACCACGCCCTGGGCGGCCATCCCACAAGCGTTGAAGCGGGGGGTTAAGCATGTTTGGAAAACTCACGTTAGAAGCCATTCCATACCACGAACCGATCATTATGGTCGTTGCCGCCTTTATGGCGCTTGGAGGTGCCGCGCTACTAGGCGCACTGACGTACTACCGAAAATGGGGCTGGCTGTGGAACGAGTGGTTTACCTCCGTTGACCACAAAAAGCTTGGCATCATGTACTTCGTGGTGGCCTTGGTGATGCTGCTTCGCGGCTTTGCCGATGCGATCATGATGCGGACACAACTGGCCATGGCGGCCGGTGGGGCCGCAGGTTATCTCCCTCCTGAACACTACGATCAGATCTTTACCGCCCACGGCGTGATCATGATCTTCTTCGTGGCGATGCCCATGGTCATCGGACTGATGAACCTGGTGGTGCCCCTGCAAATCGGCGCCCGCGACGTCGCTTTCCCGTTTTTGAATAACCTGAGTTTCTGGCTATTCGCCGTGTCGGCGATTTTGGTCAATATTTCCCTCGTGGTAGGGGAGTTCGCCAAAACCGGCTGGCTCGCTTACGCGCCGTTATCGGGGATAGAGTTTAGCCCCGGGGTGGGGGTCGATTACTGGATATGGGCACTGCAAATATCCGGGATAGGCACCACGCTCACCGGCATCAACTTCTTCGTCACCATTCTGAAAATGCGCACCAAAGGCATGACGATGTTCCGCATGCCGATTTTTACCTGGACGTCGCTGTGCGCCAACGTCCTCATCATTGCCTCGTTCCCGATTCTGACCGCGACCATCGCGCTGCTGACGCTCGATCGCTACTTCGGTATGCACTTCTTCACCAATGATTTTGGCGGCAACATGATGATGTACGTCAACCTCATTTGGGCTTGGGGTCACCCCGAAGTCTACATTCTGATTCTGCCGGCCTTTGGCGTGTTCTCTGAAGTGATCGCCACCTTCGCTCGCAAGCGCCTGTTTGGTTACAAAACCATGGTGTGGGCCACGGTGGCCATTACGCTGCTGTCGTTCATCGTCTGGTTGCACCACTTCTTCACCATGGGGGCCGGTGCCAACGTCAATGCCTTCTTCGGCATCATGACGATGATCATTGCCATCCCCACCGGGGTGAAGGTGTTCAACTGGCTGTTCACTATTTTCCGCGGCAGCCTAGAGCTGACCTCGCCAGTGCTGTGGACTCTGGGCTTCATCATCACCTTTACCCTAGGCGGTATGACCGGCGTCATGCTGGCGTTACCGGCGGCCAACTTCGTGTTGCACAACAGCCTGTTCGTGATTGCCCACTTCCACAACGTGATCATTGGCGGCGTGGTGTTCGGCATGATGGCGGGCCTGACCTACTGGTTCCCGAAAGCGTTCGGCTTCACACTGAGCGAGAAGTGGGGCAAGCGCTCGTTCTGGTGCTGGTTCATTGGCTTTTACGTCGCGTTCATGCCGCTCTATGTCTTGAGCTTCTTCGGTGCCGTGCGCCGTATGCAGTCCTACGCCAATCCTGAGTGGCAACCCTGGATGATTCTGGCCTGGGTAGGTGCCGTGATCATCATGATGGGGATTGCCTGCACCATCATTCAGTTCTGGGTCAGTATCCGCGACCGCAAGCTGAATGCAGATCTGACCGGCGACCCCTGGGATGGCCGCACGCTGGAGTGGTCCACCTCGTCGCCTGCACCGTTCTACAACTTCGCGCGCCTGCCGGAAGTCGGCGACATCGACAGCTTCTGGTCGCAAAAGCAGCGTAGCAACGAGCAGTTGGACGAAGCGCCCTACACCGATATTCACATGCCGCGTAATACCGTGGCGGGTCCGGTAATTAGCTTCTTTGCGCTGATTCTAGGTTTTGCACTGGTATGGCATATCTGGTGGCTGGCCGCCGTCGGTGCGTTGGGTGCCGTCGCCAGCTTCTTGGCCCGTGTATTCAACGAAGATATCGACTACTACGTGCCCGCTGCCGAAGTGGCGCGCATCGAGCGCGCGCACGAAAAGCGCAAAACGTCTGCGCCGAGCAGCGCAGCGTCTGACCGTGAACAGACCAACTATGTGGAGGCACGCGCGTAATGGCCACCGATACCCTACATCATGGCGCCGCGTCCGAGCCCCATGAGCACCACGACGCGACCGGCACGAAAGTATTTGGCTTCTGGGTCTACTTGATGAGTGACCTGGTGATCTTCGGGTCACTGTTCGCTACCTACGCCGTGCTGATGAAAGGCACGGCCGCCGGACCCACGGCAGCAGATATCTTCGAACTGCCCTTCGTGCTGGTGGAGACCTTCCTGCTGCTGTTCAGTAGCTTCACCTTTGGCATGGGCGTACTGGCGATGAATGCCGAGCGCGTCGGCCAAGTAAAAGCGTGGCTGGCGATCACCTTCTTGCTCGGTGCCGCGTTCGTCGGTATGGAAGTGTACGAGTTTCAGCACTTGATTCATCAGGGCTACGGCCCTGATCAGAGCGCGTTTCTCTCGTCCTTCTTTACCCTGGTCGGCACCCACGGCCTCCACGTGACCGTTGGTTTGGTGTGGATTCTAGTGATGCTGGTGCAGCTTTCGACCAAGGGCATCACCCCGATGACACGTCCGCGGATTCTGTGCCTGAGCCTGTTCTGGCACTTCCTGGACATCGTGTGGATCTGCGTCTTCTCGTTCGTTTATCTGATGGGAGTGCTGTGACATGAGTCATTCATCATCTTCAACGTCTTCTCACGGCAGCGTTAAATCGTATGTGACGGGGCTTCTGCTATCTTTAGTGCTAACCGTGATTCCGTTCGCGGTCGTTATGAGCGGTGCGTTGAGCACCGCCACGACGGTGGTGGTCATCGCTATAACAGCCGTGCTGCAGATTTTGGTCCAGCTGGTCATGTTTATGCATATGAATACCAAAGCCGACGAAGGCTGGAACGTGATGTCCTTCGTTTTCACACTGACGATACTCGTCCTGGTGGTAGGGGGCTCGTTATGGATCATGCAGCATCTGCATCTCAACATGATGATCGGCTGAACGTGGCGCCGAGCCGCTGGCGCGACGTGCTGGCGCTCACCAAGCCGGGGATCATTGGTGGCAACTTGATTGCGACCTTGGGCGGCTACTTTTTGGCCGCCCACGGCACTTTCGATTGGATCACCTTTGCCTCGGTAATGATGGGCATTGCCCTGGTCATCGCCTCGGGCTGCGCCTGCAACAACGTGATTGACCGGGATATCGATGCACTGATGGCGCGTACGCGCCATCGCCCGCTGGCCAAAGGGCGCATCTCGATCACTCAGGCGCTGGGTATTTCAGCGCTGTTGGGGGTGGCCGGTGTTGTCTGCTTGGCGCTGGGCACCAACGGGTTGACGGTCGCGCTGGCGGTAATCGGCTGGGGCGTCTACGTGGGGGTGTATAGCCTCTACATGAAGCGCCACTCCGAGTACGGCACGCTGGTGGGCAGTCTCTCTGGCGCCATGCCGCCGGTAGTGGGCTACTGCGCGGTCACGGGGCAGTTCGACAGCGGCGCGTTCATGCTGTTGGTGATTTTCTGCCTGTGGCAAATGCCGCACTCCTACGCCATCGCGATTTTCCGTTACGCCGATTATCGCCGTGCGTCGATACCCGTGCTGCCGGTGGTTCACGGTATCAAACGTGCCAAACACCATATTCTGGGCTATATCGTGGCCTTCATTCCCGCGTCACTGGCGCTGGTACTGGCGAGCCAAGCGGGCGCAGGCTACCTGTGCGTGGCGCTCACCATGGGGGGCTACTGGCTCTACTTGGCGCTGTGTGGCTATCGATTAGAAGACGACGTGCGCTGGGCGAAGAAGGTATTCGGCGTGTCAATTTTGACCATTACTGCCATGAGCTTAGTGATGGTGCTGGAGGCGATGGTACCCATGTGGGCGTGATGCCTCCCAACAATTAAACCTGACGCAAAACCAAAACGCCCCGAACAGGTGACCGTTCGGGGCGTTGCTTTTAGCGCGTATAGACCGACGAGTGCTTAGCCTTCCCGCTGACTGGCCTGGATCGCGGTGAGGGCGATGGTGTAGACGATGTCATCCACCAGAGCGCCGCGCGACAGGTCGTTCACCGGCTTGTTCAAACCCTGCAGCATCGGGCCCACGCTGACGACGCGGGCGCTACGTTGAACGGCTTTGTAGGTCGTGTTGCCGGTGTTGAGATCGGGGAACACGAACACCGTTGCCTTACCCGCTACGGGCGAATCCGGGGCTTTCTGCTTGCCCACGCTTTCGATGGCGGCGGCGTCGTACTGCAGCGGGCCGTCGATAGCGAGATGCGGTGCGCGCTCCTTGGCGATGCGGGTCGCTTCACGCACTTTATCCACATCCGCACCGGTGCCGGAGTCGCCAGTGGAGTAGCTGATCATTGCCACGCGGGGCTCGATGCCAAACGCTTCAGCAGAGCGGGCGCTTTGCAGGGCAATTTCGGCAAGCGTTTCGGCATCCGGGTCTGGGTTCACCGCGCAGTCGCCGTACACCACCACCTGTTCCGGCAGCAGCATAAAGAAGATCGAAGAGACCTGGTTGTACTCAGGCGCCGTTTTGATCAGTTGAAACGCCGGGCGAACAGTGTTGGCGGTGGTGTGCACCGCCCCTGACACCAGCCCATCGACTTCATCCAGCTGCAGCATCATGGTGCCCAGCACTACCGTATCTTGAAGCTGTGCTTCGGCGGTTAGCTCGTTCAGTTTGCCGCGTCGACGTTCCACCATGGGGCCGATGTAGCGGGCGCGGGTGCTTTCCGGGTCGATGATGGTCAGCGCATCGGGCAGCGTGAGGCCGCGGTGGTGGGCGACGTTTTCGATATCGTCGCGTTTGCCCAACAGCACGCAGTCGGCGATGCCACGGCGCTGGCAGATGATCGCCGCTTCGATGGTGCGCGGCTCGTCGCCTTCCGGTAGCACGATACGTTTTTTGGCCTGTTGGGCCAGCTTCACCAGCTGGTGCCGGAACGCCGAAGGCGACAGGCGGCGCGTATAGCCACGGCTCAGTTTGGCTTTCAGCCACTCTAAATCCATATGGGCAGCCACGTAGCGTGCCACTTGCTCGGCGCGCTCGAAATCATCCATGGGGATTTCGGTGTTGAGCTGGCTTAGGTCCTGCGCCGTTGTCAGGCTATCGGTGTCGACTGCCAGCACCGGTAAGCCGGTTTTC
This sequence comes from Halomonas sp. BL6, assembly GCF_006228115.1. Taxonomy (NCBI): domain Bacteria; kingdom Pseudomonadati; phylum Pseudomonadota; class Gammaproteobacteria; order Oceanospirillales; family Halomonadaceae; genus Halomonas; species Halomonas sp. BL6. Next base: position 328,458 of record NZ_VDGL01000001.1, read on the forward strand.
AGCGCCGGGCGGCACATCTCGATCATGCCCTCGTTGGGCAAAAATCCGTTGGTAAGCAGTACGCCTGCCAACTGCGTACCGTTCATGGTGGCCAGCGCCGAGGCCAGCACCACGTCATCACGGTCCCCGGAGGCGACCACCAGACTACCCGGCGTGAAGATATGCAGCGCATTGGCCGCACTTCTAGCACACAGGCTGGTAGAGAGGACGCGACGACTAGCGGCGTCGCCTTCGTTGAGTATTTTTGCGTTCAGCGCCCGGGCCACGTCTAACGTTCGCGGAGCGCTTAGGGTTTTGCTGTAGGGCACGACGCCAATCAGATGAAAGCTATCGGTGGCCAGCGCTGGCGAGTAGCGGCGCAGTTCGTTGAGGACTGGCTCTTCTAGCTGCGGCTTGATGGTGCCCGGTGCAGCGGAAAGATCATCCTCCTGACCGTAGGGCAGGTTCTTCATGCGCATCAAGATGCCGCCCAAGGTGCGGCTAGAGCTGACGCCACCAAAGCTTCGAGCGTGCATATCCAGCTCTTCCGCCAGCGCCTGGGGCTCGTTGAGATCCCCAGAGCCCACCAGAATGATCCGCGCGTTCAGCGCATGCGCAAGCTGCGCATTGGTTTGAGTGGCGTAGGTGGTGTGCTGGGTCGGTACCACGCCTTCCACCACGACCAGGTCCAGCGCGCTGCCATCTCGGTAGGCTTGCTGCACCACCTGTTCGTAGAGCTCGATGACGTTTTCCATCAGCTCATCGGTTTGGTCGTCGCGCAGGAGACGCTCCAGGCGCGTCTGAGAGATGGGCGACGGCGGGCGCTGATTCAATGTGCGTGATACCAGCGCCGTCGAGCGGTCCAAGCCTGGACCATTCAGCTCGTTCTGCATGAATGGCTTTAAAAAACCGGCTTTCAGGCCGATGGTGTCGAGCGCCTGAATCAGGCCAAGGCACGCGGAGGTGAGCCCCGCGCCCATGCTGGTAGGTACGAGTAGAATCGCTTGCGGTTGCTCGGGGGAGCTATTCATTCAGCGGTCTCCACGCAGTGGCGGGTTTCCATGGCAATGCGGCCCTCTTCATCGGTAGGGATCACCCACACTTCCGGGCCTTGGTGGCCAGCGCTATCCAGCTTGCTCTCTTTGCCACGAATGGTGACTTCGTTGCTCGCTTCATCCAAGTTGAAACCAAAGTGGGGCAGCAGCGCCAGCACTTCACGACGTACGATAGGCGAGTTCTCGCCAATGCCGCCAGTGAAGATCACGCCGTCTAACTTAGGTAATGCACAAGACAGCGCCGCCAGCGATTTGGCAATGCGGTAACAGAAGACGTCCAGTGCGAGTTTGGCAGCGGGGTGGCCAGCCACCGCTTGCTCTTCGACTTCGCGCATGTCGTTGGTCAAGCCGGAAAGCCCCAGCAGGCCACTTTGCTTGTTCAGCACGTCGTCGATCTCGTCCAGTGACCAGCCCAACTGGCGGTGCAGGTGAGCGTGCAGGCCGGGGTCCACGTCGCCGCTGCGGGTGCCCATCACCAGGCCTTCCAGCGGCGTAAGGCCCATGCTGGTATCCAGGCTTTGGTGGTTCCACACCGCAGCGGTAGAGCAGCCGTTGCCCAGGTGGGCGGTCAGCCAGCCGCCCGCGCCACGGCCGCTGAGCTCACCGGCACGCTGGCTAACGAAGGCGTGGCTGGTACCGTGGAAACCGTAGCGGCGAATGCCGTGCTCGGTATACAGCGCTTCCGGCAGTGCATAGCGATAGGCGCGGGGCGGCAGCGTCTGGTGGAACGCCGTATCGAACACGGCCACCTGAGGCAGGTCCGGAAACACCTTACGAGTCGCGGCAATGCCCGCCAGGTTGGCGGGGTTATGCAGCGGTGCCAAGGCAGCGGTGGTCTCGATGGCCTCGATCACACTGTCATCGATCAGCGCTGCTTGGGTGAAGTGCTCGCCACCATGAACGATGCGGTGGCCCACGGCCCCCGGTACGCGACCTTCCAAACGCTGAAGAATGGCGTTCAAGGCGTCGGCGTGGTCAGCATTCGGCAGCGGTTGGGTAAAGCTTTCACCGGCGCTGTCTTTACCTTTCAAGCGGGCGTCGCTGCTGCCTAAGCGCTCCGCTAGCCCGGCCAAGCGTGGTGCCTGCGGGTCCGCATCGATCAAAGCGTATTTAATAGAAGAAGAGCCACAGTTAATGACCAGCACCGGTGCGTTCATAACCACCTTTGTAACGTAATGAGGAAGTAAGGGAATAGACTTTAGTTTAACATGCTGCGACGCGGAAAATCAGCGAAGAATTTAGTTAGCCTTCTATGTAAAATGTCGGCATCCTGTTCCTTATATAACCCATCGTGAGCCGTTTTGTTCTTATGTCCTCGATTTCTAGCCCTAAGCTGTTACCCCGCCATCTGGCCATTCTGTTAATGATGACCGTGGCGACGATGTTCGCCGCGAACCACGTTTCAGCCCGACTGGCCTTCGATAACGGCACGGGGCTGCTCTTGGCGGTGTTGATGCGCTCGGGTGTGGCTTGCTTGATTCTACTCTCGCTGGTGATTCTGCAGAAAAAGCGCCTTTGGCTGCCTGCCGGAACGTGGCCCTGGCAGCTGGCGGTGGGGCTACTGATTACGCTGCAAAGCGTTAGCCTTTACTCGGCCGTCGCGCGTCTTCCGGTGGTGATTGCTTTGCTGTTGGTGAATACCTTCCCCATTCAACTGGCGCTGATTAGCTGGGCGCTGGGCGGGCCTAGGCCTTCTTTACGTAGCTGCCTGATCATGGGCACCATTCTGATCGGCCTTCTGGTGGTGCTGGACATTCCCAGCTGGGTGGCTAACGCCGATGCCATGGGACCTGAATGGCTGGCAGGCATTGGTTTTGGACTACTAGCGGCCTTTGCGTTTGCCTGCGCGCTGTGGGTCACCGAGCATCGCCTGTCTGGGGTAGGCAGCACGCTGCGCAGCCTGCTGACCATGCAAACCGTGTTCATCGCCATGATCATTGGGGGGGGTCTCGGGGCCGTACCGGGCGGTATGAGCCTGCCGGATAACAGTACTGGCTGGGTAGGGTTAACGCTGCTGGCGCTGCTGTACGGCAGTGGATTCTCGATTCTGTTCATTTTCGTGCCCCGGCTAGATATGGCCCGCAACGCGCCGGTGATGAACTTCGAGCCGGTGGCGTCGCTGTTGATAGCCTATCTGGTACTGGGCCAAATGCTCAGCCCTAGCCAACTCGTGGGCGGCGCGGTGGTGGTTGGGGGCATCGTCGTACTGAGCCTTTCCAAAGGGCGCTAGAAAACGTCATCAACAGCGCAAGAAAAAAGGAAACTCGATGCAAGCGTCAGTAGGTGAATTGCGTTCTTCATGGGCCTAGGCCACACTTCGAAAGCGTAAGGAAACACTGTTTTTTAACTGAGGTGATCCCCATGAAGATGACCGTACTATCACTGACCTCTGCAGCGCTTCTGTTAGGTGCAGGTGCGTTTGCGGCATCCGCCCAAGCCCAAGAATCTTTCCAATACCCACAAGGATACGTGGGTGGCGATGCCATGTTTTGGAGCCTCAACCCTGACCGTGGCGACTCCCGTGACGATGTCGGCCTACGCCTGCGGGGTGGTGCCCAATTCAACGATTATTTCGCCCTCGAGGGCCACCTAGGCACCGGCGGTTCGGATCGCGGCGCCGATCTAGACCATCTGGCGGGTGCGTATGCCAAAGGTATCCTCCCGGTAGCGCCCAACTTCCGTCTTTACGGTTTAGCGGGTTTCTCCGAGGTCGAGATCAGCGATAATCGCGAAAGTGGCCTCTCTTACGGCGCGGGTGCCGAGATGGACATTGCCAACAACGTATCGATTGGTGCCGACTACATGCGCTACCTGGACGAATCCGCCTACGATTTCGATGCGGCGAGCGTAGGCCTTCGCTACCGCTTCTAACACGGCAAGCGTTTAGCGCTTATTCATCAAGGGAATAGGACCCCGCTGACCGAGCACAGACTCGGCAGCGGGGTTTTTGGTTGTGAGTGGGCCAATTCTGAGGATCAGCATAATTTCCCTCAGTTTGGGCCAAATGCTGCAAGCGCGAAGGTGGTACCTTCAAAAAAACGATAAACATAACGAATGGCCAGCGAACAAACTTATAACGCTCCATTTATGAGGAAACCCCCATGCGCAACCTAAACAAAATCGCACTTGCCGTTGGTCTCAGTATCGGTGTCTCGGCCACAGTCTCTGCAGCGGAAATGAACTGGCGAATGGCCACGCCTTGGAGCGGCGGCCCCTGGCTCGAGCGCGATGCGCAAATGTTTGCAGACCGCGTGGCCGAGCTGACCGATGGCAAGATCGCCATCGAAGTCTATCCAGGCGGCACCCTCGGTAGTGCGCTGCGCGTCACCAATACGGTGATGTCTGGCGTTGCACAAGTGAGCCATAACTATATCAACTACGACTACGGAACAGACCCCACCACGGCATTGCTGGCGGGCCACTCTAGCGGCCTGACTCCCGAAGAGTTCATGCTGTGGATGTATGAAGGTGGCGGTGCAGATCTCTATGAAGAGTATCGCCGTGACGTCTTTGATGTGGTCGCGTTTCCTTGTGCCATCTTGGGCACCGAGATTTTCCTTCACTCCAACAAGCCCGTTAGAACGCTCGAAGATTTCCAGGGGCTGCGCTTGCGCACGTCAGGCGCTTGGGCCGAAATCGCCTCGCGCCTGGGAGCCTCAACGGTGGTCATGGCGGGCAGCGATATCTACAGCGCTTTGGAGCGCGGCGTGATTGATGCTGCCGAATGGGGCAGCCCTGAAATGAACCGCCCGACGGGTTTTCAGGAAGTCGCTCAGTACGTCATTACGCCGGGCGTCCATCAATCAGGCGGTTTCCTCGAGTGCCAAGTGAACAGCGACACGTGGGAAGAACTATCCGAGCGTGAGCAAAACATGCTGCGTCTCGCGGGCAAACTGTCCGTGTTCGATACCTGGCTTGCCAGTTCGTTTGCCGATCTCGATGCGTATCAAGCGCTGGTGGAGGGGCCCAACGAAATCGTCGAGCTGGATCAATCCTTCATTGACGCTATCTACGAAGAGACTGCGAAATGGGAAGACGAATACGCCGCTGAAAACGAATGGTTTGCGCGGGTGCTCGAATCTCAGCGCACGTTCAAGAACGATATGAACAGCTGGTCGGAGTATCGGCTGCCCATCGGCGTCATGGCACGCTAAGAGGCAACAGCGTCAACCAACAGAGAGGCCTCTACAGGCCTCTCTTTTATTTGTTTTTCCTATACGTTGAGAATTCCCATGAAACTAATCCGATCCATAGAGGCGCTGACACGCGTTGCTGGTTGGTTGGGAGCGATACTGGTCTTCCCATTGATAGGGGCACTGATCGTCGAGGTGTTCAGCCGTTATGTAGCGGGTCGACCGACCCTATGGGCATTCGAGGTCAGCTACATGGTCATGGGCGCCATGTTCATGTTGGGCATGGCCAATGCCCTGCGGGTGGGCCAGCACGTGAGCGTCGATATCGTGACGCTGCAGTTGAAACCGCGGGCGAACGCACTGATCCGGGCGGTGGGCTATGTGCTTTTCCTGCCAGTACTCGTGTGGCTGGTCTGGGAGCTATCCAAATACGCTTGGTCCGCTTTCGATACCAACGAGCGCTCGGGCCGCTCGGCGTGGAATCCGGTGGTTTGGCCAATCTTTACCGTGTGGTTTTTAGGCTTTGCCCTATTGGCACTGCAGGTGGTGGCCGAGCTGCTCAAATCGGTCAGAGTGCTCATGGGGATGACTGACGTCGAGGAGCCAGCCAAATGAGTAGCTATCTCGCGTTATTGATGTTCCCGGCGTTGATGGCCTTCATCATCGCAGGGTTTCCGATTGCGTTTTCGATGATTTTGGTGGCCACCGGCTTTGGCATCATCCAGTTTGGTGACGTGGCGGCTTACCAGCTGCTGACCAAAATAGAAGATACCGCTTCCAATTCCATTCTGGCCGCGGTGCCGCTATTTATCTTTATGGGCGCCATGCTGGAGCGTTCCGGCATTGCCGAGCGCCTGTTCGAAGCCATCCACATGTGGACACGCCGCTTGCCGGGTGGGCTGGGCATTGGCGCGATCATCCTCGGCACTCTGTTTGCCGCCTCTAGCGGGGTAGTGGGGGCCACCGAGGCCGTCATCGGTATGCTCGCAATCCCGGTGATGTTGAAGCACCAGTACAGCAAGAGCCTGATGTCGGGCACTATTTGTGCCAGTGGTTCACTGGGCACGGCCATACCGCCCTCCATTACGGTCGTGGTACTGGGGCCCGTGGCGGGTGTGTCGGTAGGGTCACTGTTCAGCGGTTTATTGATTCCTGGCTTTTTGATGGCCGCGATGTTCTTGATCTACATCGTCGGTGTCGCCTATCTCAAGCCAGAGATGGCGCCGCGCATTCAGGAGCAGGAGCCGGATATTCCTTTTGGCGACAAACTGCGCATCACCTTGATTGCGTTAGTCCCTACCATGCTGCTGATTTTCACCGTGCTGGGGACCATTTTGCTGGGTATGGCAACGCCCACGGAAGCGGCTGCCTGTGGGGCGCTTGGCGCGATTATTTTGGCGGCCGCCTACCGTAATCTGTCCCTGTCGGTGCTTTGGACCTCGGCGATCAAGACCGTGAACATCTCCGCGATGATTCTCCTGATCGTAATGGGGGGCAGTATGTTTGCGGGCGTCTTTTTTGCCTCAGGTGGCATGGCGACTGTCCAAGCACTGCTAATGGACACGGGGCTAAGCCCGTGGATGATTTTGGGGCTGATTCTACTGATTGCCTTTATTGCCGGGTTTGTGCTTGATCTGATCTCGGTGGTGCTCATTATCATCCCGGTTGCCATGCCCATTGTGAGGATGCTCGGTTTCGATGAAATCTGGTTCTGCGTTGCGTTCCTGGTCGTGCTTCAAACCAGCTACCTGACACCACCATTGGCACCGGCAATTTTCTACTTGAGGGCAATCACGCCACCAGAAGTGACGCTCAAACACATGTATAAAGGTGTGGTGCCTTTTATCATTGCCCAACTGGTGGTGCTGGCATTGGTCCTGATGTTCCCAGCCATTGCCCTGTGGCTACCGGATGTGATGGGAGGGCCTTCCTGGCGCTAGCCTTTTGAAACTTCCCAGTAATGACAAGCCGCTCACGCCAGAGCGGCTTTTTATTGATCAGTTGGATATATTGTTAGCGTGCTAATAAATTTGTTAGACTAAGGTATTCCGTCTAACGCTACCCCGAGTGCACGTGACCGCTTGGGGGCCAGTGAACGAGTAATACCCATGACCCCTGATCAACGATTTACCCGCTGGGTGAAAATAGCCCTGGCGGCGTTTGTAGTGCTGTTCGTCTATTTCTTACTCGCCGATAGCTTTATGCCCATGACTCCGGAAGCGCGCGCGATGCGGCCCGTGACGCGGATTGCGCCGGAGCTCAGCGCGCCGGTGAAAGACGTGGTGGTGCGGGACCATCAGCGGGTGGACGCGGGCGACGTGCTGTTTCGGCTAGACCCGGCGCCGTTCGAACTTGCCCTACAGCAGGCAGCGTTGAACCGCGAGCAGGCCGAGCAGGAGAACGCTCGGCTAACCGCCGAATTGGCGGCGGCGCGAGCCTCGCTGGCATCAGCTCAAGCCACGTTCGAAGAGCGCAGCGGTGAGCGCCACCGCGCCGAGGCGCTGTTAGGGCGGCAGGGCATCTCCCGCCAGCAGTACGAGCAGCAAGTGGCCGCCGAGCATACGGCCCAAGCTGCCGTGGCGTCTGCCCGCGCGCAAATCGATAGCCTAGAAGTGCAGCTAGGTGAAGAGGGCGACGCCAACCTGCGGCTGCGCCAGGCCGACAATGCGCTCGCCAAAGCCGATTTAAACGTGGCCCGCGCCACGGTAAGAGCGCGGGAGGCGGGCGAAGTCACCAACCTGCAGCTACAGCCGGGCGATTACGTACAGGCCGGCCAGCCCGCCGTGGCGCTGGTGGCCAGCCGTGTCGACGTCGTGGCCGATTTTCGCGAGAAAAGCTTGCGCCACGTGAAGGAGGGCGACGAAGCAACGGTGGTGTTCGATGCATTGCCGGGACGCCTGTTGGCAGGCCACGTGAGCGCGTTCGATGCCGGTGTGCGGGAAGGGCAGCAGGCGGCCGACGGGCAGCTGGTGGACATTCCGACCTCCGACCGCTGGGTGCGCGATGCCCAGCGGGTGCGTATTCACATCGCGCTGGACGAGCCTTTGGACGAGCTTCCGCCCAGCGGCGCGCGGGCCACGGTGCAGCTAGTGCCCGGCGAGCACGCGCTGGCCAAGCCGTTTGCCTGGCTGCAGGCTCGGCTCGTGAGCTGGCTTCATTATGTCTACTAAATCGCCTACTCAATCAAGTGCGCGTACGGGAACATCCGCTACGCGCTCAGTGCCCGCTTCCTCGGCGCTCAGTCAGAATGGATTTAGCCAGAATGGACTTAGCCAAAACGGACTGCGCCAGTGCCTGCGGGTCGCGGGCGGCGGCACCTTGGGGTTCATCATTAGCCAATTGATGGGCTGGAATTACGGTGTCTTCTTTACCGTCTTTCCGATGTTCTTGCTGGGGTTGGTGCCGGTGTTGAATGGCTCGATCATTCGCCAGTTTCTCTCCAACGTGAGCCTCAACGTGCTGGAGGTGAGCCTGGTGGTCGGGCTGTTGAAGCACATGCCCGTGGTGATGACGCTGGTAGTGCTGGGGCTGTTTCTGCTGCGTTTTAACCTGATGGCCAAAGGCCCGCTGTTTCTGTTTGGGGCCAACGGCGTGTTGACGCTCAGCATACTGCTGCACTTTGCTAGTTACCCTGGGGTCGATTTGAGCGATCTATTGGCCAGCAATTTGATGGCCAGCGTACTGGCGGTGTTCATCGCCATGCTGATGTACACCCTGTTCCCCGATAGGGAACCCCGCCAACCGCCACCCAGGGGCAGCAAATCGACGGCGCAAATCCGCCATGAAACCCTGATTGGCAGCATCACCGCCACGCTTTCGTTCGTAGTGTTTCAGGTGTTCGATCTGCGCGGGTCGCTCTCGGCGCAAATGGCCACCATCTTGATTCTGTTTACGCTGGGCTACTTTGGCGCGCAGGTGTCGGCGGCCAAGCGCGCGGTGGGCACGCTCTTGGGCTGTAACCTCGCGCTGGTGATGCAGCTGGCGCTCTACACCCAAAGCCACCACTTTCTGCTGGTGATTCTGCTTTATTGGCTGGGTTTGATGCTGTTTGCGCGGGAGCACATCTTGGAAGGGGGCGTTTCCGGCATCGGGTTTGGCGGGCTCACCACCATGGGCATTCTGTTCGGCCAGTCGTTGGGGCCACAGCAGGACTTAGTCTACAGCGCGCTGTATCGCTTTTCGTCCATGAGCATAGCGCTGATCGGCACACTGTCGGTGATGATTTGTCTGCACTATCTGCTCAACCGCTGGGAACCTACTCGCCTGCCCGAAAAGTAGTTGAGGAAATTTTTTAACGACGCACTACGCTGAAAAGAGCCGCCGTCGACGCCCCATGCACGCGACGAGCGGCCTTTTCCCTCCTAACGGATTAGAGGTGTTCGTCATGGCAAGTGGCAAAGAAGACAAAGTGAAAGGCGCGGCCAACAAAGCCGCCGGGAAAGCCAAAGAAGCCGCCGGTAAGGCCACCGGCAGCAGCAAAACCGAAGCCAAAGGCAAAGCCCAGCAAGCCAAAGGCGAACTGCAAAAAGGCAAAGGCGATGCCAAGGAAGGGGCCAAGAAGAAAAAGTAATTCTCGATGGCACCCCATCATCCACCGGAGCCCAGGCTCCGGTGGCTGTTTTGGCACTTTACGTGACCCAGCGCACGATTTGCGGCTGCTATTTCACGCTTAATGGCAATGTGTCATGACTCCCCTCACTGAGGACGTGCCCCATGCCTACCATGATGAAAGCGGCAATTTTCGTTGAACCCGGCCGCATCGAAATCGACGACAAACCCATCCCCGAGATTGGCCCGAACGATGCCCTGATGCGCATCACCACCACCACCATCTGCGGCACCGATGTTCACATCTTAAAAGGCGAATACCCGGTAGAGCGCGGTTTAACCATCGGCCACGAGCCCGTGGGGGTGATTGAAAAACTCGGTGCCAACGTCAAAGGCTACCAAGAAGGCCAGCGGGTGATTGCTGGCGCGATTTGCCCCAGTTTCACCTCTTACGCCTGCCAGGACGGTTGTTGTGCACAGGATGGCGGCCACCACAGCCACGGCTACAAGCCCATGGGCGGCTGGCGCTTTGGGAACACCATCGATGGTGCCCAGGCGGAGTACCTGCTGGTGCCCGATGCCCAAGCGAACCTCTCGCCCGTCCCCGATGGCCTAACCGACGAACAGGTGCTGATGTGCCCAGACATTATGTCGACGGGGTTTGCCGGTGCGGAATCCGCAGGCATTAAAATAGGCGATACGGTGGTGGTGTTTGCCCAAGGGCCAATTGGCCTGTGCGCCACCGCAGGCGCGCGGCTGCGGGGGGCGGGCATGATTATCGCCGTAGACGGTGTGGATGAGCGCCTGCACATGGCCAAGCAGATGGGCGCGGATGTAACGCTGGATTTCCGCAAGGTCGATGTGGTGGAAGAGGTGCTGAAACTCACCGGTGGTCGGGGGGTAGACGCCGCCATCGAAGCGCTGGGCCTACAGCAAACTTTTGAGGCCGCGCTACGGGTGCTAAAACCCGGCGGCACGCTCTCGAGCCTGGGGGTCTACTCTGAAGACCTCACCCTTCCGCTGGGTGCGTTTTGTGCAGGGCTGGGCGATCATAAAATCATTACCTCGCTGTGCCCGGGTGGCAAAGAGCGCATGCGCAGGCTGATGAGCATGATCGCATCAGGCCGCATAGATCTGGGCCCGCTGGTTACGCACCGCTACGCGCTGGAGGATATCGTGGAAGCCTACGACCTCTTCTCCCACCAGCGCGATGGCGTGCTAAAAGTGGCGCTTAGCGCTGGCTAAGCGCCACCGGTAGCGGGCTATACCTCTTGGTACAGCTCGCTACCTTCTCGGCGGAATTTCTCCGCCTGCTCCTGCATACCGCGCTTCACTGCTTCGGCATCGCTTTCAGCGGCGTTTTCCGGGGCGCGGTCGCGGTAGGTGTCGCGCACTTCCTGGCTGATCTTCATGGAGCAGAACTTCGGCCCGCACATGGAGCAGAAGTGGGCTACCTTGGCGGAGTCCTTGGGCAGGGTCTCGTCGTGGTACTCCCGGGCGGTGTCCGGGTCCAGCCCCAAGTTGAACTGGTCTTCCCAGCGGAACTCGAAGCGCGCTTTAGATAGTGCGTTATCGCGCCGCTGCGACGCCGGGTGACCCTTGGCCAAATCCGCCGCGTGGGCAGCAATCTTGTAGGTGATGATCCCGGTTTTCACGTCATCCTTGTTGGGCAGGCCCAGGTGCTCTTTCGGCGTCACGTAGCAGAGCATGGCGCAGCCAAACCAGCCAATCATCGCCGCCCCAATGCCCGAGGTAATGTGGTCGTAGCCGGGGGCGATATCCGTCACCAGCGGCCCTAGGGTATAGAAGGGCGCTTCATCGCAGCACGCCAGCTGCTTATCCATGTTCTCTTTTACCAGGTGCATGGGCACATGGCCGGGGCCTTCGATCATCACCTGCACATCGTGCTTCCAGGCAATCTTGGTCAGTTCACCCAGTGTTTCGAGTTCAGCAAACTGCGCTTCATCGTTGGCATCGGCAATGGAGCCGGGGCGTAGGCCGTCGCCCAGCGAGAACGCCACGTCGTACTGCTTGCAGATCTCGCAGATCTCCTCGAAGTGGGTGTAGAGGAAGCTCTCCTGGTGGTGATACAAGCACCACTTCGCCATGATGGAACCACCACGGCTGACGATGCCGGTGACACGGTTGGCGGTGAGTGGCACATAGCGCAGCAGCACTCCCGCGTGGATGGTGAAGTAATCCACCCCCTGTTCCGCCTGCTCGATGAGCGTATCGCGGAAGATCTCCCAGGTAAGGTTTTCGGCAATGCCGTTGACCTTCTCCAGCGCCTGATAGATGGGCACCGTGCCAATCGGCACCGGCGAGTTGCGGATGATCCACTCGCGGGTTTCATGGATGTTCTGGCCGGTGGAGAGGTCCATGATGGTATCCGCCCCCCAGCGGATGCCCCAGGTCATCTTGTCTACTTCCTCTTCAATGGAAGAGGTGACCGCCGAGTTACCCAGGTTGCCGTTGATCTTCACCAGGAAGTTGCGGCCAATGATCATCGGCTCGCTTTCCGGGTGGTTGATGTTGTTGGGAATGATCGCCCGGCCACGGGCCACCTCGTCGCGCACGAACTCGGGGGTGATCTCTTTGGGCAGGCTGGCGCCGAAGCTCTGGCCCGCATGCTGATGGCCCAGAATGCGCTCTACTTCCGCCGTTCCCAACGCCTGGCGGCGCTGGTTTTCCCGCAGGGCGATAAACTCCATTTCCGGCGTGATGATGCCCTGGCGGGCGTAGTGCAGCTGGGTCACGTTCTTGCCCGCTTTCGCCCGGCGGGGTGTGCGGCTTAAATCAAAGCGCAGCTGGGCAAGGGTGGGGTCGTTGGCGCGGCGCTGGCCGTACTGGCTGGTGGGGCCATCCAAAAACTCGGTATCGTTGCGCTCTTCGATCCAGGCGCGGCGCAGTTCCGGCAGGCCCTGGCGCAAATCGATGCGGGCGTTGGGATCGGTGTAGGGACCGGAGGTGTCGTACACCAGCAGCGGCGGGTTCTGCTCATCCACGCCGCTGGTTTTGGTGGGCGATAGGGTGATCTCCCGAAACGGCACGCGAATATCCGGCCGCGAGCCTTCCACGTACACCTTGCGCGAGCCGGGCAGCGGCGCCACTGCGGCGGCATCGACCTGGGCGGTTTCGGCTAAAAAGTGCGCGGTTCTGCTTTTGACGGTCTTGGTCATGACGGTTGCTCTATGTTGTAGGAGGTTATTCAGAAAGGTCTAAACCCATCTGCCAGAAGTCGATTTCCAGGCGGGTGGCATCGCGGAAGATCTTGCTCAGCTCAGCAAAACGGGCGGGGGTGACATCGGCCAAGCGGGCATCGAGCCACGCAAGCTCTGCCTGCATAGCGGCTTGGAACTCCTCGCCTTCGTACATGGCGATCCAAGCGTCAAAAGGGTTTTGCGCGCCGCGCAGCGTAGAGGGTTGCGCGTTCAGCCAGTTGGCGATTTCGCCGTAGCCCACCAGGCACGGGGCCAGCGCCACGTGCAAATCGAGCAGGTCGCCGCGATTGCCGGTATCCAGCACATAGCGGGTGTAGGCCAGCGTGGCGCGGGCTTCGGGGAGTTCGGCAAGCTCCTGCTCGCTGATGCCCCACTCCTGGCAAAAGCCCACATGCAGGCCCAGTTCCACATCCACGATGGCTTTCAAGCCCTCGTGAGCCTGGCGCAAATCCGCCAGGGTGGGGCTTTTGTAAGCGGCCAGCGCGTAGGCGCGGGCGAAGTGGATCAAGAACAGGTAATCCTGCTTCAGGTAGTGGCGAAACGACGCCTCAGGCAGCGTGGCGTTGCCCAGCTGGCGCACGAAATCGTGCTCGATGTAGGAGCGCCAATCGTTCTGGCAAGCGGTGGTGAGATCGGTAAAGCGGTAGCCCATATTGGATGCCTCCGGTGGTACAGCGAACCGGCGCACGGGCGAAAGGAGAGTGAGTTGGGGCAAGGTATCAGGTGAACACGGCGCACCCCAACCACCGCTTGATTCCTACGCCGGTACTAGCCGGATCAGGTTCAACGGGCCCCGCCGTGACGACTTGCTGTAGCAGCCAGCCGTATAGCGATCTCAGCCGGTTCCACCGGCACCCCGTCAAGCAGTATTCAGCGCAGTGTAGGAGGCGGGTGGGGGAGATGCAAGGGGGCGTATTTTATTGGGCGCACAGAGGTGGTCTGCCGTGAGAGCAATAAACGACAAGAAAAAGGCGATGGCGTTGAGTGCTTGACCCCCATGGTTACCTTGACGCGTTCCATCAGTTTCATGAGGAAATGGCTCCATATTGCTGTTTATAAAAACAGTAATATTGAGGTGAGTAAAACGCGCAAGCCCGAGAATTTTGGCTACATCGCCAAAATTCTCTTTGCACGCTGTAGAATCAATGAGGTAGATTCAATTTGGTGGCTATGAAACCTCAGTCATTGTGATGTCACGTTCATTGAGGTTTCATGGCAGGACGTATAATCACTGTTAGGTGCGCGAGTATCAAAGTATGAGATGTTGTAGCAGAGAACTCAAAAATCCAGACATCGTTGACGGAACTGCATACTTTGTTTGCCCTGAATGCGGTGGTGTTCGAGAAGTTGAAAACTATCGAGTTTACACGCACGAAGAAGCTCTTAGTTACTTCAAGGAAAAATATGGATTCACACTACCTAAAGAGTATGTGAAATTCTCCGAATCAGAAGAAACTAAGGTAGTTAAACTCCCGTCTTGTGAAAACGAAACTCTACAATACTATTTTGGTGAAGGCTTTTACGAAATTGGCACGTTTGCAAGCGTAGATCCTAATTCGGAATACTCAATATATAGCTCCATAAGCTCTGGCAGAGAGTGGGGCCTTCCGGAAACATATGTGCCGCTAGAAGGTGATGGCCATACATGGTTGGCCCTAGACTATGGAGATTCTTTTACTGAACCCAAGGTTATTGTCACAGAGACGGATGAAGGCAATAGTCTAGTTGTGGCAAATACTTTTAATGAGTTTGTATCAAATCTCCTTCAATATGAAGAGGTTTATGATTTAAATGGTAATGTAATCTACAGTGAATAAAGCACCTAACAAGTCAAAGCACGCGGACTTGGTAAAGCTGTCACCTTTTTCGCTTGCGCAAAAAAGCCGCCAACTTCACCAATCCGGTGTTTGAGGCGTTAGCACTACAACCCAAAGGAGAGAGAATGGACACTTTTAAAGCATCAGTACAATACAATGACATGAAAGGTAGCGCAGCTGCCGACCGCGCGGATAAAGAGAATGCAGCAAAGTGGCTCAAAGACAATGACTTGATCAGCGACGAAGAGTTTGTTGTAGGCGTCAAAATGTGGGCTGGAGAGAATCATGGCACCCATAAGGATCCAGTTTACGTTACGTTCTTCGTGACCGACCTGAAGGGGCACCCTGATCTTCCTTCTTTGCTTGCTGCTAGTGGTGATGTAATAGAAGCAAGGCGCGTACGCGTGGATATGAACCTCGTTGACTTCTTCGGTCTGTTCAAACGACTGGAAATTACTTTGTCGAATGGCGGCATGCTAGAAGGAAAGTCTTATCCGTATGAATAGGCAGTGTGCTAACAAACGCGTTAAAGGCGACGCTCGTACCTCGCGCGCTTTACGCGGGCGTTAACACTCAAGGAGAGACTGTGCCTCTATACAAGTATTTGACACCTGAGAATACGTTGAGGGTTTTGGATGGGAGTGTCAGATTTACTCAACCTGGGGCTTTCAATGACCCGTTTGAAATGGTTCCAGAATTACATGTTCCAGAGGATTTCGAACCCAAAGATATCTCTATCAGCTTTGACGTACTTGCACCAAGAAGGCAGCCAAGTGTTGGAGAATTACCAATTGACTTTGAGTCTGACCATTGCAATGACATCAACTCCAGAAAGATTTTAAGCTCTCTGAATCAGTCCGTTGGTATTCTATGTTTATCTAAAAATGAGTCATCTCTGCTAATGTGGTCACATTATGCAGATGAGTACTCAGGAGCTGTTATTGAGTTTGACGAAGAACATGAATTTTTTACGGGCCTATTTAATATAGAGTATCGAGAGCAAAGACCTAAAAAGGACATTAGTGCTTATTTAAGTGGTGAATCTCCAATTCCTATAGCCGAGCTTTGTGTAAAGCCCAAAGATTGGGAATATGAGCAAGAATATAGAATTGTTAGAAATCTCTCTGATTGCAAGAAGGTTGGTGATTATAAGGGCTTTCCAGTTTATGTAATGAATGTCCCAATGGATGCGATAAAGTCCATCACTCTTGGTGAAAGAATGCCTCTAGAGCGCCAAAGAGAGATTTGGAACAAAATCAAGAATACAAAGATTGCATTGAATCTGGCTGCTATCGCCAACTGGGGTTACGAGTTTAGAAAAGAATCAATTAAGTATAATCTTCCTGCTTCTGAAATTAACCCTTTGATAAGTCCGAGAACAGCCCATGTATTTTCTGAACTTGAAAATGAGTTTGGTGAAATAGCTCGATGGATGATAAAAGAGCATAAGTTGAGCGATGTTGCTAACCATACATTGTAAAGTGTTAACAAACGCAAGCAGTCGGAAAATTTACTCGCTAGCGCTCCTAAATTTCCGCTGTTGCGGGCGTTAAATACCAAGGAGAGTGTAGGTGTACGAGTCAAATTTTTTTAGATGCGCTGGAACGAACAACACGCTTTGGCCTGAACGCTCCGGGCGTTGAATTAAGTGATACCCGTTTTCTGACCCAAGAGGCCTTAAGCTGCCTTCCAATTGCGATACGAGACATTATGGGCGAGTTGAGCGAAGCGGATGTCGTGGCTCAGTGTCTCTCGCTTCATATGAGGCTAAAACCGGTTATCGAAAAAATTCTGCGTTGTGACGCCTACTACACCATCGGTTGGGTGAGCCTTGAAAAAAGCGAAATGTTCAAGCAGACAGAGGAAAGCTTGTCCGAGATGCTCAAGCGCGGTATCAACGGCTCTAGTATAAATATCCATGCGTGGCTGACCCTTCCCTCACTGGAGATATTGGACTTCTCTCTTCCAACGACTTACGCAAAGATTCATGGTCTTGAGGACGGCAAAGGTGCGGTAGTCTCAAAACATCCATCAGAGCTCACCGGTGGCATGATGTATCAGCCGATGTTAGTTGGTGAGGAGTTCCTATCGAAATCGGGCGCCATGAGGTTCTTCGCCACGTATAGTATTTAACAAGCGCATGTTGCCGGACTGGTTTTTCGCTGCGCTCCAAAGCAGCCGCAAATGCGAACGTTATGCCTCAGGAGACTAATCACCGATGGATCAAGATTGGATTCTTCAAAAGAAGAAGACCCGTCGTACATTATCTAAATCGACTTGGGTACCTTTGCGAGCTTCTGTAGAGAACGAGAACGGCAACGTTAAAAACATAGGTTATAGCAACGAGTTCTTTGGATGTGGGTCCGTTGCGTTCTCGCCAGAAAACCGTGAAATAGCTGAGAAATTAAGCTGGGGGGACATCGGGCTTAGCAGAACGATTGCCCCTTATGCATACGAGGATGGCTTCTACTCGACTATTTATGAGTATCAATATAACGACAAAGAACCGATAGGCGTTCACTTAGTCCTGGAGTTACCTTTACCAGTTGTAGGAGGAAGGCAATGGATATTAAACCCGGACCTTGTTGCAGCCCTTCGCCTCATTAAAGAAGGGGATAATTGGGTTCGGCCTGAAGAGAATTTTGTGGTTGTCGCTCGTGAGACTCTCGACGAGAACGGTGAGCAGCGCCTCATAGAAATCAAGAGAGAATACTTACTTGATTACTTGGCCGCTAGGAACTTAGCGTTACGGCTCTCTTACTACCGTCAAAGAGTTGAAAATGTATCCTCTCTTGAAACTAGCGACTACGCAGGCATAGAAGGCCATCAAGAAGAGCGAGATGGCGGTCGATATGAGCTACTGGTTCGCGACATCAACGACGTTTTTGGCGGAAGCTGGGCAATGTTTCGCACTTGGCGAACTGACGTAGATGAAGAAGATGATGCACCCGTGATGGGACCAGAAACCAACGAAAACACTGATTATGAAAGCTCCCAAGGACAAAAAGGTGGCTATAAAGGTGTTCGAGTGGAGGGGGAGTTCTGGCGGGACGAATGGATAGATCACCAAGGGACTAGCACTCGCGTAAGAGGGGACGCAGATAACAACCTACCTCAGTTCATAGTGGAAACTGATGGTACTCGTTTGCCGTCTGCCGAATTAAATAGTGAAGACATTGGAAGATGGCTTTGGTTTCGTACCAGTATTATTAATGAGCTTCTTGAGCTGCGTGGATTTTCGCTCGGGTGGTATACAGCAGAAACTGGCGGAATCAAATCAACTTCCGGGTATTCGATTCACTTTGGGATAAACTCTTCAGATTTAATCACCGTCTACGCTGATGACATTGCTCGCCTTCCTGCATGGGAGCAGCATATCTGGGCGGCACATAATGTCGTTCCAGATGGGAAGGTATCAAGTGAGTTGTTGGAATCCCAAGTGAAGGCTCAACCGGCATCTACGCATGCCGTGGAGGATCTTTTCTTTGAGGTAATGGCTATGCTTGAAAACGGATTTCGTCACACCTTCGGCGTTCCGCTCTTCACACATGACATTAACCGCTCAGAAGTTTTGAAGCACATATCTCGTTTTGCCAGCAAGGATCAGGCATCTCTTCTTCGGCTCGCAAAAGAACTTGTTCGTGTATTTTCTGACAGATTGGATGTGTGCGAGCTTCGTAAACTTTCAACACATTCAAATAAAGACAAATTGGGTTCAAATAAACTACTAGAGGATGTGCTGGCTCAAAAAGTAGGGCCTGAAAAAGCTCGTAAAATATTTGGCCCAATCGCAGGGGCATACGATATGCGAGTAGGTGATGCTCATCCTACCAGTTCGAAGATCGGGGATGCGTTAAAGCTCGCGGGGATTGACGACAGCAGCTCATATTTGCGACAAGGAGAGCAGTTAATATCCAATTTTGGCCAATCAATTTGGTGGATTGGAAAGTTACTATTCGGAAAACCATAAAGTGAAATACGCGGGACATTGGCATAACAAGGCGCTGCTGCCGGACAAATTTTACGCTGCGCTCCAAATTTGCCGCAGAGCGCGGCGTTAGGCTCTATCATGGAACTCGTACAAGCATCTACACATCTACTTGATAGCAGCCCTCTAAAAGGAATTTCTAGGGGGCTAATTTATTACGTTCATACGGGAAGGAATGCTTGGCATAGTACATGGGTAACTCAGTATGCAAACGGCTGCATGCACACTACTTTCGAATCCGCTAAAGAATACGCAGAGAAGAGAAGAACTAGAGGAACTGTATTTTATATCAAGCAATTACCCTGCTTAATATTTCGTAGTCAAAACACCTGTGTATTGGTAACTGAAATCAACAACAGAAATCCTCTGTCCGGTTATTCTCCTGATGCAACAACCGATGACGTAGCCTACGGCCTTAATAAAATAGAGGGAGCGCTTAATAACTATTTGAAAATTGGTGCCCCAATCAATGGTGTAGTAATGTCGTTTCTTCCAAATAGTCGGTTTTGGAATGTGAGACCAAGCCCAAGAGATTCAGTAATTATTCTAGCGTCCAATAACCCAGCTATGCCAGTAGAAAAAGTTCCCAGTGATAGCTTATTGGCATATAAATCATACTCAATTGGCGGTAATTATTATCTTGGCTGGTCTGGCATAGAATCAGAAATAAAGAGGCTGGCAGTATTGCAGCTATATCGAAAAGCTAAGCCTAAAAAATCAAGTAAGAAGGACGCGCAAAAAACGCGCGCCTCTTCTTGAGGCTTTGTTAAATTTTTTGCCTACCCTCGCAGACTATGCTGTAATACATTGTAGTCACCCAGTATGAGGGGCATAATCATGAGCGTCACCACGGTTCGCCTTCAGGCAGAAGTTGAACAGCGTTTGGAAGCAATCGCCAGCAGGCTGCACCGTAGCAAAAGCTGGGTGATCAACCAGGCATTGTCGGAATACATAGAAAAGCAGCAGCTTGAGCAAGAGCGTTGGAAACAAACGCTAGATGCAATGGAGTCTGCTGCCCAAGGCAAGGTCGTTGATGCCAGCGAGGTTCACAATTGGCTTAATAGCTGGGGAACCGAAAACGAGCAGGATGCGCCGAGGTCAGGTAAGTGAAGCTGGTTTACACGGATGAAGCCATTGATGATTTGAAACGCCTCAGGGAGTTCGTTGCTGTGCACAACCCGTCGGCGGCAGCCAGGATTGCTACCGAGCTGGTTGGCAAAATCGAATTACTTCCCGACTTCCCCAGAATGGGCACACCAGTTGAAATGGCACCGGTGCCTGACTCTGTTCGAGATATGGTTTTCGGAAAATACGTTGTTCGATATTCAGTTCATGCCAGTGCCATCATTATTCTCCGGGTGTGGCATGGCCTTGAGGGCGAACGATAGCAATTTAACCAAACGCGGCACTTGGACGCCCTTGTCTCCGCTTCGCTACGTCCTGGTCACGGGGGCACTTTGGGGTTAGCCCATCACATTAAGGGGTGTGTTGTCGTGATATTGCGCATCGCTGTTGGTTTCTTGATTCTGTTCTCGGCATCTGGCTCGGCGAGCGAGCCGCATGCCCCGGCACAGCCCACCGAATCGGATATTCGTCTGGAAACCGCTACCGGCACCCTTTATGGCTCTCTGCTCCTGCCGCCCTCTAACGGGCCACATCCGCTCGTGTTGCTGCATGCCGGTTCCGGTCCCACGGATCGCAATGGCAACAGTGCTCTCTTACCGGGGGCAAACGACAGCCTGAAGATGCTTGCCGAAGCGCTTGCTGTGCGGGGGATCTCCTCGGTCCGCTACGACAAGCGGGGAGTGGCGGCCAGTGCAGCCGCTGCACCTTTGGAGAATGAGCTTCGCTTCGACACCTACGTAGAGGATGCCTCCGCATGGGTCCGTCAGCTTCGGACAGACCCTCGCTTTGGCACGATTACCCTGCTGGGACATAGTGAGGGCTCATTGATCGGCATGCTCGCAGCAACGCAAGCGCGTGCGGATGCCTTCATCTCGGTTGCTGCACCGGCACGTTCCGCGCCAGAGATTATCCGCGATCAGTTGCGCCCGCAGCTTCCGGATGAGTTGTGGCGAGATAGTGAGCGCATTCTCTCCGAGCTGGAGCAAGGTCGCACGACAGAGGGCGTGCCGCCAGCGTTGGCCTCGTTGTTCCGTGCGAGCGTGCAGCCGTACCTGATCTCTTGGTTCCGGTACGTGCCGACCGAGGAAATTCAGCATGCCCCCGGCCCGGTACTGATCGTCCACGGCACTACGGACGTACAGGTCCATCCAAGCGAAGCGGAGGCGCTCAAGCACGCGCGTCCAGATGCAGAACTATTTCTTGTGGAGGGAATGAACCACATGCTCAAGACGGTTCCGACCAATCCGGCGCAGCAGAACGCTTCGTACTCAGACGCATCGCTGCCTGTAGCCCCACTGTTGGTGGATCACATCGTCGAATTCACTGACCGCGTGCAGCGACTACCTTAGAAGCCCAACCAGCGTTATCGCTATTAAGGCGCTCCTGCCCTGGGCCGTTGGGGCCTGATATGTTAGGCCTTAAGTGGCTTATTCTAACAGCATCTGTTTTGGTGATCTTATGAGGGCCTATCCACGTTGAGGGAAAGCTCAGCGCTATATCAGTAGTGATACCGAAGCTGGGCGATGAGAAGAGCGTCATCCGTGACCTTGTAAACGATGCGGTGTTCTTCATTGATTCGCCGAGACCAGTAACCCGCGAGGCTATGTTTAAGGGGTTCTGGCTTGCCGACGCCTTCAAATGGCTCTCGCTTGATTTCTTTGATTAGCTTGTTGATTCGGTTGAGAATCTTTTTGTCAGTTTTCTGCCAGTACAAATAGTCTTCCCAGGCGTTCTCGGAAAAGATGAGCTTCATTCAAGAAGCTCCTTTTCCTGACCGCCCCCTTGCTCCAACTCGGCAACGGATTCCAGTAAACGGCGGGCGTTTTTGGGCGCGCGCAGGAGGTAGGCTGTCTCTTGCAGTGCTTCATAGTCTTCGAGAGAGATCATGACTACGGATTGCGCCTTATTGCGGGTGATGATCACAGGGGAGTGGTCTTCACAGACCTGCTCCATGGTTTTTGCTAGATTGGTTCTAGCGGCGGTGTAGCTGATGGCATCCATAAAGGGTACTCCTGTACGCGATATTGTTAATGTACAGAATAGTGTACAGGATTGGGTTTGCCAATTGGCTTCGCCGCGATCGGTTTTCTCCGCTTTAAAACAGCGGTTGAGCCGGTGATGCCCACGAATCGTATCCCACGCTAAGACGTTGATAGGCGATTGCTCACACCATCATTAAGCCCTGCTTGCGTGTTGGCGGCGCGTAGGCGGCATCCATCTGTGCCAAATCCTCCTCATCGAGCCTAACCTTATCAGCATCAGCGTTCTGTTTGAGGTGGTCCAAATTCACGGCTTTAGGAATCGCGATCACGCCGGGGTGGCGTAGTGCCCAGGCAAGCGCGACTTGTGCGGAGGTGGCGCGGTGTTTGTCGGCGATGCGTTGCAGGGTAGCGTCACGAAGTAGCGCGCCGCCTTGCCCGATGGGGCAGTAGGCCATAAGCGGCATAGTGTGCTGTGCTTGCCAGGGCAGCAGGTCGTACTCAATGCCCCGTGCTTCGGGGTTGTAGAGCACTTGGTTGGTGGCGCACGCGGGCGCGTTTAGCTCTTCTAGGTCATCAACGTCGAAGTTCGACACGCCCCAACGCAGGATCTTGCCCTGCTCGCGTAGCCGCTCAAACGCTTCCACGGTTTCGCCTAGCGGGTACTGGCCGCGCCAGTGCAGCAGGTAGAGATCGATCGTATCGGTGCCCAATCGGCGCAGGCTGCGCTCGCAGGCGGCTTGAACGCCTTGGGTGCTGGCGTTGTGGGGGTAAACCTTGCTGACGAGATACACCTCATCGCGCCGCCCGTGAATGGCTTCGCCCACGATCTCTTCAGCACCGCCCTCGGCATACATCTCGGCGGTATCGATCAGCGTCATGCCCAGGTCTATACCTTCACGAAGCGCCCTGATTTCAGCCTGCCGCTGCCCGGCATCCTCGCCCATGTGCCAGGTGCCCTGGCCGATGCGGGGGACGCTGATGCCGCCTAGCGCAATCGTCTGCATATCTCACTCTCCTAGTGTGATTTATAGTGTGATGCGGTTCTGACTGACCAAGGCCATCGTCGTTCGTGCTTCCATCGTAGTCGATCCGTATTGAAGGGGATAAACGAGAGAAGCTTGATGAACACAATTTTGAGATCATGTCAGAAGTTACTCATGCCGCCTTCATTGCCGCTTTCAATACAACCGAGGAACCCAAATGGCCGAATACACCGCTTCCATTCAGTGGGCCCGTGGGGCCGATGAAGCTTTTGTCGATCAGCGTTATAGCCGTGGGCACGAGTGGGTGTTTGATGGCGGCGTTCGCGTGCCTGCATCGTCATCACCTCATGTAGTGCCGTTGCCTTATTCGGTCGAGGCCAACGTCGATCCGGAAGAGGCGTTCGTTGCCTCCCTCTCCAGTTGCCATATGCTGTTCTTCCTCGCCATCGCCGGGCAGCAGGGTTTTGTCGTGGAAAGCTACGTGGATAACGCAGTCGGTGTGATGGAGAAGGGCCGCGATGGGAAGATCGCCATGACCCAAGTAACGCTGCGGCCAAAGGCGGTGTTTGCAGAGGGGCCGCCCTCAATGGAGGCGCTTGAGCAGATGCATCACACCGCCCACGAAAAGTGCTTTATCGCTAACTCCGTCAAGACAGCGGTAGTGACCGAGATTCAAAAGTAGCGTGAGCGGATCGCTTCGGAGGCGGTATCGAACGGTAATAATGACCAACTTGGAAGGCAACTTCGTAGAAGGAGAAGGAAATGAAAGGCGAGTGCCTGTGTGGGGAGGTGGCATTCACGATCGACGGTGAGCTACCGAACTTGTACCAATGCCACTGTTCGTTATGCCGCAAGGCCACCGGCGCGGCTGCCAATGCAGCCACCTTTGTGCAGGGTGAGCAGTTCAAGTGGCTGTCGGGGCAGGGAAGTATCCGTTCTTATCAGCGTGACAGTGGCTACCGAAGCGATTTTTGCGCGACATGCGGCAGCCCGGTACCCAACCAACTGCGCGGTAGCGACTGGGTGTGGGTGCCAGCAGGGTTATTAGAAGATGAGACCACTGCCCGGGTTGCCGTCCATCTTCATATGGCTTCGGCTGCCGCCTGGGAGCAGGAGGCAACCCACTGCCAGCGCTTTGATGCCTCCCCCGAGAGCCTGGAAGCGCTGTACAGCGCACTTCGCCAGGTGTGAGCATGAATGCAAACTCAACCGACTATCGCATACGCGCCTTTCAGGCAGAGGATATGGAGGCCGTGCTCTCTATTTGGCTGTCGGCGTCGGTTCAAGCGCATGATTTTATCGCGCCCCGCTTTTGGGAATCGAAGCAGGGGGCGATGCGAGATGTGTATCTTCCTGCTTCTGAAACCTACGTGGCTGAAGCATTGGGCCAGGTGGTGGGCTTTTACAGCCTTTATGAAAACACGCTAGCCGCCATTTTTGTGCAACCCAACCAGCAGGGCCACGGCTTGGGTAGTGCGCTGCTGGAAGATGCCAAGCGCCTCAGGGAGTGGCTGCAACTAACGGTGTATGCTCAGAATGTTTCTAGCGTCCGTTTTTATGAAGCGCGGGGTTTTGTGCCCATGGGCGAGCAGTTGGATGAGCACACGGGAGAGCCAGAGCTTCTCATGCGTTTCAGACGCACCTCGGCATAGTGCGACACGCTGAGAGTTTTTTTGAAAGCCGCAATATATCGCTGGGTATTCTCTATTAACTCATAGAGTTAAATGATAAATGGCGTCTAACCTGCTATAGATGAATCAATCATTGTTATAGGTTTGGTGTTCCATTGATTAAAAAACTCACCCCGCCGATACTGCGTCGTTTGCAGTGGTGTGCTCTTGCCCTAGTCGCTTTCATGTTAGCCGCCATGGTATGGCAGGGAATTCGCGTTCAGGAAGCACTGCTGGATGCCAATGCTGCCGTAAACCGGCATTTGGAGAGTATCGTTCTCATACAAGCGTTCAAATCAACGCTGCTGGATCTGGAGACGGGGGAGCGGGGTTATGTGATCACTGGTCAACCAGCCTACCTGCTTCCCTATCAGCAGGCGCGTGCCCGCTTAGCACATCAACAAGAGCAGTTGAGGCGTATTTCATTGCCCACTGGCGCCGATGATCTGTTATCGGAAGAGGTGTTGTCGTCCTTGGTCGAGCGGCGTATGCAGATAGCAGAATCCAATATCTCCGTGCGTGATACGGATGGCCTGGAAGCCGCCGCGCTAAGACTGTTGGCGGCTGGTGGACGTCAAACGATGGATCGGTTACGTGGGCATTTAAATGCGTTAGAGCAAAATGAACGCGAGCGTTTGAGTGCCCAAACCCTGCAGGCCACTCGTCAAGCCCGGCAATCCCGTTGGGTGTGGGGGGGCGGGGCAGCGGTGATTGCAGTGCTGCTGCTGGTCACAAGTTTGTCGGTAATCAATCAGTGGCGTCAGCGCCAGCGGGTCATGACCATGCAGAAAACCTTCATCTCCACGGTGAGCCATGAATTGCGCACGCCTTTGACGGTGATTCTAGGGGCATTGAGCATGCTGCAAAGCGGTGTCGGTGGCACGTTGAGTGCGGATGCGCAGCGCTTGGTCGTGTTATCGAACGATAACGGTAAGCGATTGAAAAGTTTGATCGATGATATTCTTGATATCGAGAAGCTCGAAAGCGGACAGCTCACGTTCCAGCGGCAACGCCTGCCGTTGCTTCCCTTGGTGGAACAAGCGGTAACGCTGAATCAGCCCTATGCAGAGAGTTTTTCAGTCTCGCTAGGATTTCAAACGATTACCACACACGATCACGCACCACACCGGCCAGCCATGCAACCGCTCGATGAGCATGACTATGTGAACATCGACCCGGAACGGTTTGCTCAAATCATGGCGAATTTGATCTCGAACGCTTGCAAGCACTCTGATCCCGGCGAACACGTTGCGGTAAGCGCAGGGGCAATCGATAGCCAGTGGCTTGAAATCCATGTGTGCGATCACGGAAACGGAATACCGTTGTCGTTTCAGCCGCGCGTGTTCGAGCGTTTTGCTCAAGCGGACGGGACAGACCGGCGACGCACCGGTGGGACGGGGCTTGGCTTGTCCATCACCAAGTCCCTAGTGGAAGAAATGGGGGGCAGCATCGGTTTTCACTCCGTACCAACGGAGGGCTGCTGTTTCTGGGTTCGCTTACCCAGGGTGGCAAAGCCAGCCTGATGGATCAGTGCAATGATGGCTCCGCTTGTTGCCGGGGCTGACCACGCCAACGCAGGGTATCTATGACCCTCTTAAGGACCAGGAAAATTAACCATGAATCATCGCCAACCACGTTGGTTGCGTGCAGCCCTATCGGCATGCGTGCTGTTCGCGTCATCTCATGCGATGGCGCAAGACGACCCCATTACCGCCGAGCTAGCGCGTATCGAACAGGCGCTGGACGCGCGTATTGGCTTTGCCGCGCACAACCTAGCCACGGGCCAGCGTTGGGAAGTGAATGCCGATGAGCGCTTTGCGATGTCCAGTACCTTCAAAACCCTGGCCTGCGGCGCGCTACTGGAGCAGGTAGATGAAGGGCAGTTAGCGCTGGAGACCGAGGTGAGTTTTGAGGAATCTGACCTAGTGACGTACTCCCCGGTGACTGAGCAGTATGCGGGCCATCAACCGATGACGCTGTTTGAGCTGTGCGATGCCACCATGACGACCAGCGATAATACCGCTGCTAACCTCGTGTTACAGGCGCTAGGTGGGCCGGAGGCGGTCACGGCCTTCGCACGTAGTATGGACGATCCTATTACTCGGTTAGACCGCTATGAAACTGAGTTGAACGAAGCCACTCCGGGGGACGAGCGCGACACCACCACGCCCAACGCTATGCTGGCCACGTTAGAAAAACTGGTGCTTGGCGATGTCCTAGCGGATGAGTCTCGGCAGCAGTTAGAAGCATGGATGAAAGGCAATGCCGTTGCGGATGGCCTCTTCCGTGCCGCCATGCCGTTTGATTGGGTGATCGCAGACCGAACTGGCGCAGGTGGTTATGGCTCCCGCTCGATTACCGCGATTATTTGGCCTCCAGAGCAACCACCCACGGTGGCGGTATTTTATATCACCGACACCGAGGCCTCGTTTGAAGAGCGCAATGCAGCCATTGCCTCGCTAGGGGAAGTGGTGCTAGCCACTTTAGCAGACGAATAACGAAACACGGGTGGCCAAACAGCCACCCGTTTTTGTAACCATTCATCTTTGAGCGACGCTACTATCGAGTGAACCTATCCGCCGTTATCGAGTGGGGAGGGGCCGTTGGTTATAAAACTCCCGTATGCTCTACCACCACCATGACGCCAATCCCCATCAGCACGACCCCGCCTATCAGTTCGGCCCAGTGGCCAACGTACTTGCCCAATGAGTGACCAAGCAGCGTTCCCATGGAGGCCATCACGGTGGTGGCAAGGCCAATGGCGAGGCTGGTGGTGATAATGTTCACATCGATGAATGCCAAGCTGGCACCTACCGCCATGGCGTCTAGGCTGGTGGCGGTAGCCGTCAGTATCAGCAGCCACAGCGTTTGCTTGCGGTGCGCTATCTTGTCTTCTTTCTTGAGACCTTCATGAATCATATGCAGGCCAATGACGGTCAGCAGCGTAAACGCGACCCAGTGATCCCAGGCTTCCACGTACTGTTGAGACGCCTTACCCGCTACCCAGCCAAGCACCGGTGTCATCGCTTCGATGATGCCAAACACCAAGCCAATGCCGATGGCGTGATGGAAGCGGGGTTTGCTCAGTTCCGCGCCTTTACTGATGGAGGCTGCGAACGCATCCGCCGACATGGAAACCGCAAGAAAAAGGAGGGCAACGGGTGTCATGGTGGGCAGACTCTTGAAGTAAAAGCGTTGTGTGAAATGCTTACTTGAGTGACAAAGGAAAGAATCGAATAGCGCGAAATCTTATCAGTTTTTTTGTTGATGACCACAAAGTTCATAAAAAATAAAGTTGATGATGGCGAACAAGTATTGCCTTGGCTAAGAATGTGTCTACTAGCTGATTTTGTTGCCTTTTTTGATACTTTGGGCCCGTGGGTAAGATGTAAGAAATGGCTGCTTTAAAGGCATCAGGTAATTTCTTTTTTAAACACACCATGTAATGATGAATGCGTTTAGCGGTGTTGGTAAAGCCACTTAATATCCACGCCAAAAGAGTAAATCAACGTCACCAACGCGCTGAACGCCAGCAGTCCCGCTAACAGCGGTGAGGTCAGCGGCGTTAGCGCCAGCAGCATCGCCACGACCTGCCAGACGCACACGGCTTTGCGGCGGTAGCTGTCATTGAGCGGCGCCTCCAGCCAAGGGAAGGGAAGGCTAGCGGCCACGAATAAATAACGCATGCCGCCAATCAGCAGCACCCACAGCCCCAGCCCCTCTTCCATGATCAAGCCAACACACAGCAGCATGATCAGCAGGGCATCCAGTTCCATATCGAAGCGTGCCCCAAAAGATGAGTGGCAGCGAGTGCGGCGGGCGATCCAGCCATCCACGCCGTCCAGTAATAGTGCGATGACCGAGACGCCCAGCCATAGCCAAATGGCGTCGATAAAGGCGTCATTCACCAGCGCGCCCGCCACCAGAGCGACCAGCACCGCGCGCCCCAGTGTCACCCGGTTGGCCCAACCCAGCGGGCCATGAGGCCAAAACACCAAGACCAAGCCGCTGATCAGGCCATAAAAGGCGATGGCCACCCACCAGTTGGCTGCGCCGGGCATGAGGGGCGCGAGCAGCGTCCCAAGACCTGCCAATAGTAGCGCGCCTACCAGCAGTTCGATGCTACTGCACAGTCGCTTGGGCAGGGGAAATGGGGAGGAGTTAGACACAGGCGGCATGGTGGCTCACGTAGCGGTATCGTCGACCGCAGTTGAAATTAATGATTCAATAATTTATCTATGTACCATTATTGTATAGGGTGTATGGTAGTCAGCATCCCCAAAAGTTCCCTCATTAAACAATGTTGAAGGTTGGCAAGCGTTAATAGACCGATTGCTTTTCTACGCTAAGCTATAGGTGAGCCATTGAAAAGTCGCCATATCTTAGTCACGTTAAGATCAACGGATGGAAACAGCGCTTCAACGATAAGGAAATGTCATGTCGGCGCCTAAGACGGCCATGGCTTTTTGGGTAACACACCCAGGGCAGGGCCAACTGCAGCAGGAACCGCTGCCCACGTTAGGTGAAGCAGAGGTGCACGTTCGTGCCCTGTACAGCGGCGTTAGCCGTGGCACGGAATCACTGGTGTTTCACGCACGCGTGCCGGACAGCGAAACCCAGCGCATGCGCGCTCCTTTTCAAGCTGGAGAGTTTCCCACTCCGGTGAAATACGGTTATTGCAGCGTCGGCCGGGTCACCCATGGGCCTGACGCGCTTGTCGATAAAACCGTGTTTTGCCTACATCCCCACCAGGATCATTATGTGGTGCCTGCCGATATGGCAGTGCCCGTGCCCGATAACGTGCCCGCGCAGCGCGCGGTGCTCACTGCCAACATGGAAACCGCGCTCAACGGCGTATGGGATGCCAACCCCATGCTGGGCGAGCGTGTTTGTGTGGTGGGGGCGGGTGTCGTGGGCGCGCTGGTGGCGTATTTGTGCGCGCGCATGGCGGGGGTCGAGGTCACGCTGGTCGATATCAATCCCGAGCGTGAAACCTTGGCCCAAGCCCTCGATGTACCGTTTGCCCTGCCTGAGCAAGCCCCGAACGATCAAGACTGTGTGATTCATGCCAGCGGTCATCCCGACGGCCTGCGTTTGGCCATGTCGCTCGTCGGCAATGAAGGCCGTGTCATCGAGATGAGCTGGTTTGGTCAAGGAGAGGTGTCGCTGCCCCTTGGCGGGGCGTTCCACTCCCAGCGATTGACACTGCGTGCCAGCCAAGTGGGTCAATTGCCAGCCAAACTCCAGCCGCGCTGGAACTATCGCCGTCGCTTGAACGTGGCGCTTCGCCTGCTGGCCGACCCTGCCCTTGAGGCGTTGATCAGCAGTGAGTGCGATTTTGCCGATTTCCCCGAACGAGCCCCGGCGCTGTTTAGTCCACAGAGCACGGCGCTCTGTCACCGAATTCGCTACCCCTAATCTTTCAACCGTTATTTGCTTACGGGAGTTGCCATGTACCGTTTATGCGTTCGCGATCACTTCATGATTGCCCACAGTTTCAAAGGCGAGATCTTTGGCCCGGCCCAGCGCACCCACGGCGCTACTTACGTGGTCGACGTCGTGTTTCAGCGCCCAGAGCTGGATCAGGATGGCTTGGTGATCGACATCGGTCTAGCCAGCGAAACCGTCAAAGAAGTGTTGGCGGGCTACAACTATCGCAACCTCGATGAGGTCAGTGAGTTGTCCGGCCAGAACACCACCACGGAGTTCATGGCGAAAGTGATCTTCGACCAGCTCGCCGCGGCCATCAAGGCGGGCCGTATGGGAGAAACGGCCAAAGGCCTGACCCAAATGGAAATCAAACTGCATGAATCCCATGTGGCCTGGGCCAGCTACGAAGGAGCGCTATGAACCAGCGATTGACGTTACTGGTGGCGGGGGATCCCAACCAGCGCACCGGCGGTTATATCTACGATGCACACATCGTTGACGCGCTGCGCGAGCAGGGGCTGTCGGTGGATGTGGTCGGTCTGGAGGGGCGTTTTCCTCAAGCCGATGACACGGCCAAACGTGCGCTTGCCAGCGCGTTGGATACGTTGGCCGATGGCGAGCGAGTCATCATCGACGGCCTAGCCATGGGCGCACTGCCTGGCGTGGTGGCGCGCCATACGGATCGGTTGGATATCACGTCGCTTTTGCATCATCCGCTGGGAGATGAGCAGGGGCTCTCCAGTGAAGAGCAGCAGCAACTTCACCGCAGCGAACTCACCGGGCTTGCCGAAGTCGCCCGGATCATCGTCACCAGCCGCTTTACTGCCCGCCGTTTGAGCGAACTCGCGAGC
The DNA here is from genome assembly GCF_006228115.1 of Halomonas sp. BL6. Lineage (NCBI taxonomy): Bacteria > Pseudomonadati > Pseudomonadota > Gammaproteobacteria > Oceanospirillales > Halomonadaceae > Halomonas > Halomonas sp. BL6. Next base: position 359,240 of record NZ_VDGL01000001.1, read on the forward strand.
GATTACTCCCTGCCGATTACCGCGCCGATTACTGTCGTGGAGCCGGGAGTTGCCCAAGCGCCGGTCAGCCCCGCACCTGCGGCGGGTGACACCATCCGCCTTTTGTGTGTGGCCACCCTGACGCCGCGCAAGGGGCAGGATGTATTGGTCAAGGCGCTGGCGCGAGTGGCTAGCGAACAGTGGCAGTGTGACTGCTACGGCGGTGTCCGCGATACGGCATTTAGCGCCAGCGTGCAGCAGCTCATCGATGAGCATCGCCTTGCCGAACGCATCACCCTACACGGTGAGTGTGACGCCGACACCCTCGAGGCGGCTTACCAACACGCCCATGCGCTGGTGCTGCCTTCTTGGTACGAAGGTTACGGCATGGTGGTCACCGAGGCGTTGGCCCATGGCCTGCCGGTGATTACCACGACCGGTGGTGCCCTGCGCGATACCTTGCCAGAAGGCGCGGGTATTAGCGTGGCGCCGGGTGATGCCGATGCGCTCGGTGCCGCCATCGATAATTTCTGTTCCAACGAAGCGCTGCGAACCGAGCTGCGAGCGGGCGTTGCGCTGGCGCGGGGAGAGCTCAACGATTGGCAGGCGGCGGGCGTTGAGTTTGCCAGGGCATTGAAGGACGAAGGAACGGCTGAACTCACGGCGGGCAGTCAGTTTGCCGCTAGCTGGCTGACGCTGCGCGAAGCGGTCGATGGTCACGCCCGAAGCGAGGCGTTGGTCAGTCGGCTCGATGCGTGGCTCGCGTCTTGCGAAGCGCCTGTGACGCTGGCGGACTTAGGCTGTGGGCGGGGCAGCAATGTACAGTTTCTTGCGCCTCGGTTGAGCGGTGCGCAGCGCTGGGCGCTGTTCGACCATGACGATGCCCTATTGCGTGAGGCGCGTCGCCGGGCCATGCCGTTGCACGATGCCACAGGCCAACCGCTACAAGTGGAAACACACTGCACTTCACTCGCGACTCTCGAGCATCCCGCCTTGCAAGCGGCGGATGTCGTCAGTGCGTCAGCGCTCATCGATTTGGTGTCTCAGCCATGGATCGACATGCTGGCCCAGCAGTGTGCTGCGCATCGGCAGGCGCTGCTGGTGAGCTTGAGCGTGACCGGCGAATGGTGCTTTACGGATAGGGATCAGCAGCCCATCGACGACCCGGAAGATCGCTTTGTATTGGGGCTATTCAACGCGCATCAACAGCGGGATAAAGGGCTAGGTGAGGCGCTGGGCGGCGAGGCCCACAGGGCGCTCTACCACGCCCTGGCGGCGCAGGGTTATGACGTAGAGGAAGCCTCCACGCCCTGGCGGCTTGCCGCGGGTAGCCACGCGTCTCAGCCGCTCGTCAGTTCGCTGATCAACGGCTGGGCGGAAGCCGCCACCGAGCAGGCCCCCGACGCCGCCATGCGGATTGCCGAGTGGCGTACCGCACGCCTGGATGCCGTGGAGCGCGGCCAAATAGGGGTATGGGTGGGCCACCGTGACCTGTTGGCGCTGCCCGCGGTGAAGGGTTAGCCATGAGCGGGCACTGGTTACGTCGGCCATGGGTGCAGCGCGGCATCGTCAGCGCGGCGCTATTGGCGGCGGTGGCCCTGTGGGTAGAGCCTGCCGCCATTCTGGCCGAGGTGAAACGCTTCGCGCCCGAATGGGTGCTGGCGGCGTTAGCCATCAGTGTGCTGCAGGTGATGCTCAGCGCTTGGCGTTGGCAGTTCACTGCTGGTCGGGTAGATGTGCCGCTGCGATTTCGTTATGCCCTGCGCGAGTATTACTTGGCGCTGTTGGTCAATCAACTGCTTCCGGGGGGCGTATTGGGCGATGCGGGACGCGCCCATCGTCATGCTCGACAAGCTGCATCCAAGGGAAGCGCCTGGCGAGCGGTAGTCATCGAGCGGGCCTCGGGGCAAATGGCCGTGGTGGTGCTGACCCTGGTGGCACTGACGGCCTCGCCGCTGTGGCACGCCGCGCTGGGTGGCCCGCTGCTGTTCGGGCTGGTCGTCGGTGTGGCGGCACTGCTCTTGGCTGCGATCGCTCTGGGCGTTTGGTGTCGCAGCCCGAAAGGGCCTGCACTGCCTCAGTGGTGCATCGCGCTGGGACGGGATGTGCGCCGTGGACTGCTGGCGCGTCGGGCATGGCCGCTGCAGTTGGCCTCTTCGCTGGCCATCGTGCTCAGCTATGGCGGGGTGATGGTGTGCGCCGCCCGAGCCATGGGTAGCGAGATGCCCGTGTTCGACCTATTGGCGCTGACCCCCGTATTGCTGCTGGCCATGTTAGTCCCCTTATCGATTGCGGGCTGGGGCCTGCGGGAAGGCGCGGCTGCCGCTATTTGGGTCTTGGTGGGGTTGCCAGCCGCGCAAGGGGTTGCGATCTCGTTGGCCTACGGTGTCCTGGTGCTGCTCTCTAGTCTGCCGGGCATATGGGTGGCGTTGGCTAAACGTGGTCGCGCCACCCCTTCTACAGGTTCTACATCGACAGATTCCACGCCCTTTGGCCCGACCGCTGCAGGTGGGCTAGACGTCGCGCAGCATCACGTCGAACAGCGTGTCGTCGCCACACCGGAACGAGCGCATCGTGGGGCGCAGCGCGCTCTCCAGCGTCTCGATGGGCGTCATTTGCAGGCCGGGCCTGCCGGAGCCGATCAGCAGCGGGGCTACCATCAGATGCAGTCGATCAACGCAGTATGCCTCGATGAATTGGGAAATGGTGACACCGCCGCCTTCTACCAGCACACGTGTGAGCCCGCGTTCTGCCAGCAGCGTGATGACCTTCGCTGGGTCGAACTGGCCGTGGGCATTCAAGGCCAGCACGCAGTGCTCCGCGTGGCTGGGCGCAGTCGTCACGTCTGGCCCAGTAATGTGCAAGGTCTTGACCTCGCTGCTGCGAAACAGCGCAAGATGACCGGGCACGCGACCACGAGGGTCGAGGACGACTCGCGTCGGGTGGCGGCCAGTGACATGGCGAACGGTGAGCTGGGGGTTGTCGGCCGCTGCAGTACCTGCACCGACCACGACCGCATCGGCCAGCGCGCGCAGCCGATGCAAATGCACGATGCTTTCATGGCCGTTGATGTAATGGGAGTGGCCGCTTTCCGTGGCAATTCGCCCATCCAAACTCTGCCCCAGCTGGGCGACGACCCAGCGGGGTTGCAACGCCAGCGGCGTCAGGCAGTCCAAGGCTGTCTGGGCTTGGGGCGTGACGGCGTGCGGCGACTGCCACGCGCCGTCGCGGGTGACCGAAAGATCCGCCGTGGTAGAGGTGCCGTCGCTTTGGGCGAGCAGCCACTGCCAAGCGGTATCGAGATCGATCGAATGGGATGTACTACTGGAGTCGGGCATGACGCCTCCACACTGAAAATAACCTCAGATCATGCGGGGCCATGTTGCCCAACGCAAGCAACCTTTGCCCATACCATTAGGCAACCTGGAGGCCTACATGTATCAAATTGAACGCGCCATTTTCGATATTCGTCGCGGTTTACCGGTCGTGATCAGCAGCGGTGAGCAGCGCCTTCTGGTCCAAGCGCTAGAGGGTAGCCGTTCGGTGGATACCCTGGCCCAGCTGGCGGGTGCGCGCCCTGCGCTGGTGCTCACGCGGCATCGTTTGGAGGCCATGGGCATGTCGCTGAGTGCAGAGGCCGCCTGCCTGCCGTTGGCAGAACACATTGGCGAGCGCGAGCTGCATCAACTGGCCGTGGCTGACGCTGGCAAAAAGCCCAGTGCGCTGTTGAGCGGCTTGAAACCCGCTGGCGTCGCCGAGCGCGGGGCAGTGGCCCTCATGCGCCGAGCACTGCTGATCCCTGCCGCGTTAACCGCTCTGGTGAGTGAGGATGCTCGCCACGACATTGACAAACATATTGCCCAAGGGCGGCTACTGGAGGTCAACGCCGACGATGCGCATAAGTGTTTGGCGGGTGCGCCGGGTATGCTAAAGCGGGTGAGCGAAGCCAATATTCCGTTGGAAGATGCCCCCAATAGTCGCTTCGTGCTGTTCCGTGAACCGGATGGTTTGCGTGAGCATGTGGCCGTGGTCATCGGCCAGCTCGATGATGTGCAGGGTCCGGTACCGCTGCGTATGCATTCGGCGTGTTTGACCGGTGATTTGTTTGGCAGTCTGCGCTGCGACTGCGGTGAGCAGTTGCGCAACGCCGTGGCGGATATTCAGGCCATGGGGGGCGGTGTGCTGCTCTACTTGGCCCAAGAGGGGCGCGGGATCGGCTTGGCGAACAAGCTGCGCGCCTACACGCTGCAAGATAGCGGACTGGACACCGTCGATGCCGATCAAGTGCTGGGCTTTGGCGACGACGAGCGCCAGTACGCCGTGGCGGTAGATATGCTGAACGCGTTGAGTATCGATCAAGTGCAGCTACTCACCAACAATCCGCTGAAAATGTCAGCCCTGAAAGAGGGCGGTATCGAAGTGGTGTCCCGCCAAGCGCTATATGGCAGCGTAACGGATCACAACCACCGCTACCTAAGTGCCAAAGCCAGCCGAGCGGGTCACTTTTTGGATGAGGTGCTGGAGAGTCGCAGCCGTTAACGCTTGCCCGCCGCTGGCGCTCCCAGTGGCGGTAGTCGAGCGGTTTCCACAATGACCTGAGCAAGCTGGTAGGCATAGTGGTGGACGAGCCGTTCACCCAGTGCGGCGTTAGCGTGGCTGGCATCTCCAGCCACGCCATGTTCACTCAAATCTTCCCCTAACCAAGCAAAGGCAGCGCTACCCTCGGGGCTGACCAGCGCGCCTTCCGCAGGCATGGCTGGAGCAGCAGGCGTATAGTCATCGAGAGTGACGAGTTGCGGTGCTAAGTGCTGCATCATCGCCGTCTCCAGCAGCCCGCCATGCAGTCCATAACGTAGCTCATCGGCATTCATGGCGCCCTCTAAAGGCGGCAATCGTGTATAGGTCGCTTTGACTACGCGCATGTGACAGCGCCGCCGAAGCGTGAGCGCGGCAAGATCCATCACCGCTTTATTCCCGCCGTGACTATTGATCAGCACGAGCTTACGAATGCCTGTACGGGCAATGCTCTCGCCGTACGCTTCCAGCGTGGCAATAGCCAGCGGTGCGGGCAGGCTCAATGTGCCTGCGAAGCTTGCATGCTCGTCGCTGGCCCCTATCGCGATGGCGGGTAGACACAGCACCTCGACATCCTTCGCCAGACGCTCGAGTTGTACCAGCATGTCGGCCTGCAGCCCTTCACCAATGATGAGGTCGGTGCCCAAGGGTAGGTGGGTGCCGTGCTGCTCGATGGCACCTAAGGTAATGACCGCGACCGGGTCGTGCTGGGCAAGGGCATTCAGTTGAGGGGCGGTCAAGTGTTGCCAATGATAAACCATAGCGTCTCGTTAGCGTTTGTGTCGTTGGGGAGAAGCGCTGGGGCGCAGTGTGTTAGGAGGTGAGCAGCGGGTGATCGCTACGACAGGCGTAGATGTCGCCTGAGGCGAGCTGCTCAGCGCCTTCGGCTAACCAAGAGGCCATCTCCTCCGGAGTTAACCAAGTAGCAAAGCGGAACTGACGTTGCTCGCCAGCGATGGCATTGAAACGGTAGTCGCCTAGCCGGTTGACCTCTGCCAGGCAGGCGTGAGTGACATCCAGCATGCCTGCCACGAACTCCAGCGATAAAGCGGCTACCGGGCAGGAAAGACCTTGCAACACCTCCGCCTCGAACCCCTCTACGTCGATTTTGATAAAGCGGGGTTCGCCGAAACGTTCGATCAAGGCATCCAAGGTGGTCATCTCGACCTGTAGCGTCTCTTCCCAGCGCACCCGTTGAAAGCCAGCGTTGCGCTCGCCCACGTGGCGGCGCCATTCGGTGGCAAGCGTCGAAAGAGTAGGGTTACCGACGCTAATGGCAATCTCCGCATGACCTGGAGTGGGGCCAACCGCCAGCGGCAGCAGTGTAATGTGTGGGCTTTTTAGCAGCCGTTGAAACCATTTGGCCAGCGCTGGCTGGGGCTCCAAGGCGATGACCTGGGCGCCCAGCGCTTGAAACGCGGCGCTGCGGTCGCCTAGGTGGGCGCCAATATCGAAAGCGATATCGCCGGGCGCTAGAAAGGGCTGGTAGAGCCGCTTCAAACTGCGTTGCCGCCCAGGCCGCCAATAGATGAACAGGGAACGGGCCAAGCCGCTGGCGCTGCGAAGTTGCTGAAGCGTAGAGGGCATTTAATGGGGTTCCTTCGCGCGTGAAACGGTCGACGTTTGTGACGACTTTCCGGGTCTTAAGAGTTGGCAAGGCATGTCGCCATACAGCTCACTGGGGGGGATATTCAGCGTGAGGTCGCCGTCCATGTTCAGCGCTGCAGGGCTGCGTGCCGTCAGATCGGCAAAATCTTTGAGGAGCGCCGGTTTCAGGCTAATGCTAGGCGTATGCAGCAACCCTAGCCGATGGCTCACCACGCCCCCCCAGGTACCGCTACTGGAGTACTTTACCAACGGTGCGGCGGCCACGAGCCCGAGCCAAGCAGGGGTCAACCAGCCGAACGCCGAGGGTGAAAACAGCACCATCACGCCCGCCCACAGCGCACCGCATAGCGTCATCCATCCGGTATGCCGCCAGGTTTCACGCCAGCTCAACGAGCGCTCGCCGCGATGTTGGGTTTGCCAGTCAATGGCACGACCAATCAACACATTGATGATGAATAGGCTGTGCCACGCCATCATCAGCGGCGCAATGAGCGCGGCAAATACGATTTCGAGCAGCGTGCTGACCACCAATTTGAAGCGCCCGCCAAAGGCGTGGGGGCACTGGCAGAAGGACAGCAGTAGGCCGAGTAGTTTGGGGGCCATCAGCATGCCGAGCGTGGTGCTCAATAGCCACAGCGAGAGCGCCTTGGGCAAGACCGGCTCGGTCGCCCCATCGATGGCGTGGTAGCCCACCATCAGGCTGGTACACACCAGCAGCCCCAGCCAGACCAGCGACGACAAGTAAGCAAACGCGCCAAAAAAGAAATGCAGGCGACTGATGACGTGAAAGCCCGCGCCCGTCAACAGGCGCAGGTGCTGAAGATTGCCCTGGAGCCAGCGGCGGTCGCGCTTGGCGAAGTCGAGTAGGTTGCTGGGCATGGCTTCGAAACTGTTGCGCGAGGCGCTGGCGTGGGGGTCGCGCCGGGACAGCGCTGCCGTTGCCGACGTATCCAGTAGCACCTGCCAGCCGCCACGTCTCAACAGAGCCGCTTCCACAAAATCGTGGCTCAACAGCTCGCCCCCTAGCGGCGGTTTGCCGGAGAGCGTTGGCAACCCTGCGTGGGCCATGAAGGCGCGGGTGCGAATGATCGCATTGTGCCCCCAATAGTTGGCGGCGTCGCCCTGCCAAAAGCTTTGGCCCGCTGCCAGCATCGGGCTGTACAGCGCCGAGGCGAGCTGGGTAAAACGGCCAAACAGCGTGCGCTGGCCAACGGGAATGGGCACGGTTTGAATCAGGCCCACGGTGGGGTAGCGCTGCATTTGGTGCACCATGTGCAGCAGCGTATCGCCGCTCATCAGGCTGTCGGCATCCAGGACGATCATGTAGTCGTAGCGGCGGCCCCAGCGACGACAGAAGTCGGCAATATTGCCTGCTTTGCGCTCGTGGTTATTGGTACGACGGCGGTAGTGCACTGCCATCTGGCCAGCCATACGTTGCTGAAGTGCAGCCACGTGGGCGGCTTCTTCGTCGGCTTGGGTCGGGTCTTGGGTATCGCTGAGGATGAACACTTCGAAGTGCTGACCGATGACGCGGGCGGTGTCCTCGCCCTGTGTGCTTGGCTGTTGAAGCAGTGAGCGGCAAGTAGCCTCCAATCCGGCAATGGTGGGAATGGGCGGCTCGGCGTAAATCGGCATGACCAGCGCCGTCCGGCTGACCAAGCGACTGGCGGTCGGTCGCTCTGCCGTCAAGGGTTTGAGGCTAAGCGGGTCGAGACGCAGCGCACAGATCACAAAACCGCAAATGGCCCCCCAAAAAGCCAGCGCAATCCAGCTGAAGGTGAGGCCAAATAGCGTCAGCATGGCGATTTGCCAGCCCAGCGCGAGGTTGGTCACTACTTGCACCATGGCGGCGCAGCCCAGCAGGCTGGTACCAATGACCAGCGTGGCTAGCAGTGCGCGCCGAGCGTTGAGCCACGGTATGGACGGCATTAACGAAGGTGGATTACGCATTGGGATACCACACGTAGTTCCAGGTTTCGGTGACGGGCTCACCGTCTCGCATCAAACGCAAGCGTATATCGCTCGGCTGGGGGCTGGGTGGAAGCCTGAACGTGGCGCGTCGGCCGTGATTGGGGAGTACTTTGATTTGGGGCAGTAGCGCTTCGCCATCGCGCACGCTGATATCCAGTGAGAGCTCTGCATCGGCCGCTAACGTCTCTAACGCGCCGCCGCTAAAATCGACCACGAACTGGCGCTGCTCGGCGGAGGGGGAGTCCGCTTCACCCGGTACGGCGGCGCTGCCATGCCGAGTGCGTATCACTTTTCCCAGTGCGTGGGCGTCGGGCTGCTCGTTCAAAGTGTAAGTGCGGTAGTGCAGGCGCCGAGAGTCACCGGCGTCGAGCGCATCTTCGGCGACCCAGTAAGCCACGATGTTGTCGTGGGTTTCGTCAGGGGTGGGTATTTCCACCAGCTCCACGTGACCTTTTCCCCATGCCTCCAGCGGCTCGACCCACTGGCTAGGGCGGCGATGGTAGTTGGCTTCCAGGTCCAAGTAGCGGTCGAAGCGACGTTCGCGCTGCATCAGGCCAAAGCCTTGTGGTGCGTCATCGACGAAGCTCGACACACGGACCTCACTGGGGTTGCTCAGCGGCCGCCAGATCCACTCGCCGCTACCGGTGTGCATTAAAAGACCATCGGAGTCATGCACTTGAGGGCGAAAGTCATCTGGCCGCTGGGCGCTCGCTTCTCCAAAGGTGAACATACTGGTCAGTGGGGCGATGCCGACTTTTTCGATATCTTCCCGGGCAAAGATCTCGGCTTCTATGTCGGCTTCTGTGTGCTCCCCAGGGGTGAGCGTGAATCGGTAGGCACCGCTGAGCGACGGGCTATCCATCAGCGCCATGAGCGTGATGCTCTCGGCGTCGCTGTCTGGCGTGACTAGCCAAAACTCACGAAAGGCAGGGAATTCTTCGCCCTGGGACGAGGCGGTGTTGATCGCCAACCCTCGTGTGGATAACCCGTAGGCTTGATGCTGGCCCACCAGACGAAAGTAGCTGGCGCCGAGAAAGACGGCGAATTCATCCGCGTAGTCGGGATTATTGAGCGGATAGTGGAGACGAAAACCGGCGTGTCCGCTGCCGCTCAGGTCGTGCTCCAGCAGGTCGCTGGCGTCGCCATCGTAGCGAAAATCGTCGGTGGTGAAGTCGAGCGGGACGACCTCACCGTTTTCGACCAGATTGAGTGCCACCGGCGTTTGAAATAGAAACCCGCTGTGGAAGAGCTGTAGGCTAAAGGGGCTTTCCTCGCGCCAGTAGGCGCGCTCTGGGTTGAAGCGAATTTGTCGATAGCCATCGTAGTCAAGTGATCGTAGCGCTTCGGGCAACTGGGCGTCGGGAGCTGTATAGGGGGCAGCAGCTAATTGTTTGGCGCGTTCTATGACTTGTTGAAACACGGGATCTTCGCTGGCGGCAGCGGGAAGGGCAAGCATCCAACTCAGTGAGACGATCCATATTGCAGCCGTTCGACAATCCATGGGCGAGTTCCTTTCGTGACCTGATAGAGTGGACAACACGTCATTGTGTGAAATGTTTAAACAAAACCTATACGCTTAGCAAGCTGTGTTAAAAATAGTGGTTTAACGGTTCAAGGCTCCAGGGTCTTCAATCGGTTATACCGCTGATGCTCTCCTCAACGCTACTGGTGAAATGAATGCGTCGTCTCCTCATTACGGCTTGTGCGCTGAATGTGCTGCTGGTGGCTCCGCTGTGGTGGCGCTTTGGCACGCTATCGCCCTTGATCGCCTGGGAAGCGTGGGTGATTGCCCCGGCCATGCTACTGCTACCGGCCGGTCGCTGGCGGCGCTGGTTGGGGAGCGGTGTCGTGAGCGCCCTGGCATTGGCAACGGCGACCAACCTTGGCGATGCCGCTACGCATACGGCGTTTGGCCGTTCGCTGAACCTTTATCTGGACGTGCCGCTCGTGCGCTCCATTTACCATTTACTAGTGGGTAATGTAGGCCAACTGGCGGCAATTTGCCTGATGTTGCTAGGCGGTGTACTGCTCATTGGCGTGCTGTGGCTCATGCTGCGCCTGCTACTGCCTGCTCGCCCTCCCACGCGCCGTTGTCGGGCGAGAAACGCGGCCGTCGTGTTGCTAGTGGTCAGTTCGAGTATGGCTCTGTTAGAGGCAAATCACTATCGCCTAGTTCCCCAAGCCGCACTGCCGATGGTCGCCACTGCCCGTTTTCAGTGGGAACAGGTGGTCGATACGCACCGCGCTCGGCAAGCGTTTAGCGCGCAGTTGGAAGAGACGCCGATAGCGGCGCAGGTCCTGCCAGGTTTGGCAGGGCGAAACGTACTACTGACGTTCATCGAGTCTTATGGTGTGTCTGCCCTGAAAGACCCTCGCTATAACCGCACACTGCTGCTCACCTTGGAAGACCTCAAGCGACGACTATCCCAGCGTGACCTGCACGTGGTATCGGGGTTGGTCGCATCGCCCATCCGCGGCGGACAGTCGTGGCTTGCCCATGCGACGACGCTGAGCGGGCGTTGGATAGACAATCAGCTTTGGTATCGACTGATGCTAGAGAGTGGCCACTCGACGATGATCGACGATTTTCGTGCCTCCGGGCAGCGCACGCTCAGCGTGATGCCTGCGATCACCCTGGCGTGGCCAGAGGGGCGTGCTTACGGCTTCGACCAAATCGTCGCCGCAAAAGACATGCCCTACGAAGGGCCGCCGCTCAACTGGGTCACCATGCCGGATCAATTTACGCTCGACTATACTCAGCGCGAGCTGCTGGGTAACTCACCGCTGTTCGCCCAGATCGCACTGATCTCGAGTCACGCTCCCTGGACACCCATTCTGCCCGTGCTGGAAAACTGGTCGCTGGTAGGCGATGGCAGTCTCTATGCCCCTTGGGAGAACGCGGGTGATCCGCCCGAGGTGATCTGGCGAGATTTAGAGCGCATTCGCGACCACTATGCGTGGTCGGTGGACTACGCTGTTAGCGTGGCAGGACGCTGGGCCGAGCGCGTGGCCAATGAACAGACGCTGCTCATCGTGCTGGGCGACCATCAGCCCGCCCCGTTGATTACCGGCGACGAAGCCAGTGCTGCCGTACCGGTACATATCATCAGCGGCGATCCAGCACTGCTGAACCCTTTCAAACGGCGTGGCTTCGTGGAGGGGATGCTGCCCCCCCTAGCGCACCCGCAGGAGGCGCCGAGGATGAGCCAACTTCGCCACTGGCTACAGCAGGACTTTGGCCCCGCAGCAACATCAGCAAGGACGACACCATGATTCAACCGGTTATTTTGAGTGGCGGAAGCGGTACCCGGCTTTGGCCGCTCTCCCGCGAGCAGATGCCCAAGCAGTTTTTACGTTTGACCGGCAAGCAGAGCCTGCTTCAACAGACGCTCACGCGTCTGGAGGGCTTGTCGACGCTGCCGCCAATCTTGATGGGCCACCACTCGCACCGTTTTTTGATGGCCGAACAGCTGCGTGAAATTCAGCATGAGGGGCGAATCGTCCTAGAGCCTGTGGGCCGCAATACCGCTCCTGCCATTGCCTGCGCCGCTCTGCTGGCGCGCCAGTCGGGCGAGGATCCGCTGCTATTAGTACTGCCCGCCGACCACGTACTAGGCGATGTTGCCGCGTTTAAGCACAGCGTGCAGCGTGCCGAGCCGCTGGCGGAGCAGGGCTATTTAGTGACGTTTGGCGTGGTGCCGACGCATCCGGAAACGGGCTATGGCTATATTGCTTGCGGTGACGTTTTGGGCGAAGGCCACCATTTGGCCGCGTTTATTGAAAAACCGGTATTGGAGAAAGCCAAAGCGCTGCTGGCCCAGGGAGATACGCTGTGGAACAGCGGTATGTTCTTGCTGCGCGCCTCCCGTTATTTGGCGGAGCTCGAGCGGCTTGCGCCCGATATGTTGTCAGCCTGCCAAGAAGCCGTGGCGCGCACTCAAAGCGACCTCGATTTTTTACGCTTGGACGAACACGCCTTTCAGCGTTGCCCAAGCGAATCGATCGATTACGCGGTCATGGAGCACTGTGCCCAGGCGGCCGTGGTGCCTTTGGACGCTCAGTGGAGTGATATTGGCAGCTTCGATGCGCTAATGGCCACGCATACGCCTGATTCGGCAGACAATGTGGTGACCGGTGATGGCGTACTGAGCGATACACGTCGCTCGCTGGTAGTCGCAAACCACCGCTTGGTCGCCACGCTGGGCGTGGAAGACCTGATCGTCGTGGAAACCTCTGACAGTGTGTTGGTGGCCCATCGCGACAAGGCGCAGGGCGTCAAGCAGCTCGTCGCAGCGCTGACCCAAGCAGGGCGCAGCGAGCCGCAGACATCGCCTCAAGTGCACCGCCCCTGGGGCAGTTTTCAAGCCATGGATAATGGAGATCGCTACCAGGTGAAGCACATTACCGTGCGCCCCGGTGGGCGGCTCTCGCTGCAGCGCCACCATCACCGTGCCGAACACTGGGTGGTGGTCAGCGGCACAGCCAAAGTAACCGTGGATGAACGTACGTTCTTGGTCAGCGAGAACCAGTCCACCTATATTCCTATCGGCGCACTGCACCGCTTGGAGAACCCAGGCAAAATTCCACTGGAGTTGATCGAAGTGCAGTCTGGCAGCTACCTGGGCGAGGATGATATCGAACGGCTGGATGACGTTTATGCTCGCCACCGCGACGAGTAATGAACCGTCGTTACCAGAGCCAGCTACCCGGCCTTGCTGGGGGCTCGCCTTTTCGCACGGCTACCCATCCGATGATGCAGCGCACGCCTAGCCAGACCACGAGTAGTGGCCAGAGCAGCGTGCCGATGAAGATCAGGCTCAAGGTGAACGTGACGATGAAGTAGAGGCTGCCGATCCAGAACGTGCGGATCAAATAGCGGTAGTGCGCCTGTAGCCAGGGCGCCGCTTCTTTTCGATAGACATAGGCGATGATGACGCCGATCAGCAGGGTGATGTTGGCCGTGATCAGGCCTGCCAAATAGAGTGCGTAAATAATTTGTGGCGGACGCGTATCCTCTTTGGGGAGGTATCGTTCGGTCATGCCCATCCTCACTTAATAGAGACGGAAGTCGTTGGCGTTTGGCAGCCCTTGCTGCTCTTCCACCACCTTACGGTAGCGTTTGTACTCCCATTGATATTGGGCCGGGTCGAGGGCAATCGAGGCCTCGACGCTGGCATTCACACCGGTGGCCGAAACAGCGTCTTCCTCGCTATACACCCGCTCGTCGGCATCGAGAAAGTGGATCTCGAAGCCTTTGCCTGGAATGCGTAGGGCCACACCGGTCACTACCCGCGCCTGGGTGCGCGCCACCAGTTTGGGTAACAGCGTGGCGGTATAAGCATCGCGGCCATAAAAGGGGGCAAATATACCGCTGCCCCAGTCCGGTTCTTGGTCCGGCAAAATACCAATCGCTTCACTTCGCTTGAGCGCTTTGAGCAGCGCCGCCACGCCCCGTGGATTCGTGGGTACGAGCTTGGCGCCCATGCGCTCGCGGCCATGGCGAATGATCGGCTCTAGCTCGGCGATTTTGGGGGGCTCGTACATGGCCGTAAACGGAAAGTGGCTGGAGAGCCAAAAGTTCAGCACTTCCCAGTTGCCAAAATGGGGGGCGAGCACGATCACACCACGCCCTTCTGCTCGTGCGCTGTCCAGCTTGTCGCGGCCATGTACCGCTAAAATACTGGCTTCTACCTTCTCTGGCGGGGCCATCCAGGCGTGGCCGAGCTCCAGCATCGTTGCGGTCGAGTGCTGTAGGCTCTGCTTTGCCAAAGCGCGCCGCTGACTGGCAGGCGTGTCGGGATAGACTTTTGCGAGGTTGATGTCGGTGACGCGTCGCTCGCGTTTGCTGAAGCGATATACCTGGGGGCCGACCATGGCCGCGATGCGCCATAGCCAGCGTATCGGCCAGCGGGACAGTCCGCGCCAGAGCAGGACGATGGCGCGGGCGCGAGCCCGCGTCTCGGAGGGAGTTGCCTGTTCGGTCATGGATTACAGTAGCCAGCTATCGACATTGGAGGGCGCGCGTTTTTCCTGAAGCCCTTTGAAGCCTTTCACGCAGCGCACGATGAACCAGACGGCCAGCGCCAACAGCATGGGAAAACCAATGAGCACGAGCGTGAGCAGGGTGGCAATACTGCCATACAACAAGCCCATCCAGAACGTGCGAATTTGGTAGCGGTAGTGCTCTTCCAGCCAGTGAGGCCCTTTGCCACGGTACACATAGGCAATGATGACCCCGATCAGCGAGGTAAACCCAACCACGAAGCTGGCCAAGTACAGTGCGTAAATCACCATGGCCATGGTGGTGTCCGGGGTGGGGGAAGGCGCTGAGGATTCTTCCTGTGAGGCGTGGCGGTCGACCACTTCGCCTTCCAGCGGGGTGTCATCGCGCATGGGCGTTCCTTCTTCGATCGGTTCTATTTCAGCATCCAGCGGACACGTCGACTGCGCGCTATGATAGCGTGGGCGCAGCGACTTATCACCCGCGGGCGGCCCACGATGTGGTCGCGCCTAACGCGCTGCCGGGCGACAAATTTCCAGCAGGTTGCCATCGGGGTCGCGCAGGTAGAGCGATTCAATGGGGCCGCTAGCCCCTTGGCGGGCCACAGGGCCAAGCTCGACGTCGATGGCCAACGCATCTAGATGCTGCTTGAACTCGTCCAGCGGTAGCTGGCAGCGCAGGCATAAATCCAGACTGCCCGGTGTCGGCGTGGCGGAAATGGGCGCGATATCCGTGTCAGTTTGATGCAGGCGCAGGGCGGTATCGCCCAGCAGGAGATCGACGCGCTGAGCGTCCCGGTAGCGTACGTCCAGGCCCAATACGCGAGAGTAAAAATCCACTGCGCGACCCATATCGGTCACGGTAACCACAAGATGATCCAGACCTGAGAGCATGCCTCTTTCCTTAAATACGAACATCAAAACCAGAGAATACGATGATGCGACGCTGTCCGCTATGCCACGCGCAAGAGTCTGCGCTGTACCATCAAGACCGTCGCCGTGATTACTACCAGTGTGCCACGTGTGCGCTGGTGTTTGTGCCTAGTGAGCAGCATTTAAGTGCCGCTGATGAAAAAGACGAGTATGACCAGCACCAAAACTCGCCGCAGGATACGGGATATCGGCGCTTTTTGGGGCGTTTATTCACGCCGCTGGCGGAAAAGCTGGCGCCAGGCGCAAAAGGGCTGGATTTTGGCTGCGGCCCGGGGCCGACGCTCTCGGTGATGTTCGAGGAAGCGGGCTTTGAGATGGACGTGTACGACATTTTTTACGCGCCCCATGCCGTGTCGCTTAGCCGCCAATATGATTTCATCACCGCGACCGAGGTGGTCGAACACTTGGCGGCGCCGGGCGAGGTGTTGGGTGAGCGTATCGCGCAACTCGACCATGGCGGCTATCTTGGGCTGATGACCAAGCGAGTGACGAGCCAAGAAGCCTTCGCCCGTTGGCATTACATCAACGATCCCACCCATGTCAGTTTTTTTAGCGAAGCTACCTTTCGCTGGTGGGCGGCGAAAGAGAGGTTAACAGTCGAATTTGCTGGTAATGACGTGGTAATTTTTAGAAAGCACTAATTTACTCAGCATCGGGGCGAAAAAGCATTGACTTTGCGCCTCTGAAAGCAATAATTGCGCGCCCGTTTTCTTGCCTATTCGATGTGATGGCGTGTAAACGGCAACGATTCATCCATTGAGCAAGGTGAGGTAGGCATGTCGCGGCAACTGCTGGCCATGGCGCTAGCGCCCCTATTAGGGCTGTTTATTCTTGGAATTGGCAATGGCTTTCTGGCCACGCTGATTACCGTGCGCCTGGACGCTGCGGGCGAGTCGGCGACCATGATCGGTATCGTCTCGTCGGCCTATTTCATTGGCCTCGCCATAGGCGCCATGCTCAACGACCGCCTGCTGCTGCGCATTGGCCATATCCGCGCGTACGGCAGCTTTGCATCGCTGGTCGCGGTGACCGTGCTACTGCAGGGACTGTTCTTCGATCCTTGGGCGTGGTTTGCCCTACGGCTGATTGGCGGCTGGGCGACCGTTGGGGTCTACTTGGTCATCGAAAGCTGGCTGCTCACGGCGGGTGACCAGAAAGTACGTGGACGCCTGCTGGCGCTTTATATGATTTCGCTTTACGCGGCCGGGGTGCTTGGGCAGCTCATGCTGGGGGTCACCAGTGCGATGGGCGACACAGCACCCTTCATGGTGATTGGTCTGCTGGCATCGCTATCGGTGCTACCCATGGCGATGATTCCCCGCGTCTCGCCGCTCATCGAACACGCTGAACCGCTGCCGCCGCATCGTCTCATTACCATGACGCCTACCGGCGTTATGGGCAGCCTTGGCTCTGGTATGGTGGTGGCTGCGGCCTATACGCTGCTGCCACTTTATTTACAGCGCATTGGCATGAGCGTTAACCAAGTCGGTCAAATGATGGCTGTCGTAATTTTGGGGGCCATGCTGCTGCAGTACCCCATTGGCCGTTGGTCGGACCGCCACGACCGCCAAATGGTGCTGATCGGTATCAGTGCCTTCTGCGTGGTGATTTCGGCGGCCATGCTGTGGCTGCCGCTCTCTTCGCCACTGCTCGCTGTGCTGCTCTTTTTGCTGGGCGGCGGCGTCTTTGCGCTCTACCCGGTGGCAGTGAGCCATGCCGCCGACCGCGCGCCTGCAGGTGCCTTGGTGCGGATGAGCCAGGGCCTTCTGTTGATCAACTCGATTGGGGCCACCGTCAGCCCGCTGATGATTTCGCCGGTAATGACGGCAATGGGCGATGCGGGCCTATTCTGGGCATTTGGCGCGCTCAGCCTGTTCTTCGTGTTTTTCTTTGGCTGGCGCCGCAGCGTGCGCCCGGCACCGGTGCCCGTGGCACCGTTCCATGCTACGACGCCGATGACCGCCGCAGGTGCTGAGCTGGTGGTCACCGAGGAGCTGGTGCAAGGGGCGCTCGAACACGAGCACCTAGAAGACCTATCTGATGTCGTACCCGAGGTCGACGTGGCCGAGCCGGTGGTAGGGCCGCCCCAGGCAGACGAGAGCCATATCACCTACTACGACGATGTCGAAACCGAGGTGCGCAAGTAAGGCGTCAAGGTGGCTATCTGCTGAGACCTTGGGCTAATGGTGTTGAAGAAATAGGGAAACTACTATCGTCGATAGTGTTTTTACTATATCACCGCGTCTGCCTGAGGTTTTGCCATGAATGTTTATGCTGCGCCGGTCCGCGATCTGCGCTTTGTGCTCGAAGAGATGCTTGCGCATCGCTCCTTGTCGCTGCCGGGATTCGAAGAAGCCACGCCAGATCTCGTCGAGGCCGTTTTGGAAGAAGCTGCGAAGCTGGCTGGCGACGTCTGGGCTCCGCTCAACGGCACCGGCGACCGCCAAGGGGCCAAGCGCCAAACTGATGGCAGCGTCACCACTCCTGAAGGCTTTGCCGCCGCCTATCACGCCTACGTCGAAGGCGGCTGGAACGGCATTGGCGTGTCGGAATCGCTGGGCGGCCAGAACCTGCCCGAAGTGGTGGCCAGCGCGGTACAGGAGATGCTTCACGGCGCGAACATGGCTCTGGGGCTTTGCCCGATGCTCACCGCCGGTGCCATCGAAGCGCTGGCCCACCACGGTAGCAATGCTCTCAAAGCCATCTATCTACCCAAGCTGGTCGAAGGGACTTGGACTGGCACCATGAACCTCACCGAACCTCAAGCTGGGTCGGACCTCTCCAAAGTGCGCACCAAAGCCGTTCCAGAAGGCGAGCACTACCGCATCAGCGGCCAAAAGATCTACATCACCTGGGGCGAACACGACGCCGCTGAGAACATCATTCACCTCGTCCTTGCTCGCAAGCCCGATGCCCCGGAAGGCAATAAGGGTATTTCGCTGTTCCTGGTTCCCAAGTTTCTAGTGAACGACGACGGCTCGCTGGGCGAGCGTAACGACGTCACCTGCGCCTCCATCGAGCACAAGCTCGGCATTCACGGCTCGCCCACCTGCACGCTGAGCTTTGGGGAAAACGGCGGTGCCGTAGGCTACCTCGTCGGCGAGGAGGGGCGCGGGTTGAACCATATGTTCACCATGATGAACGAGGCGCGCCATAAAGTCGGGATCCAAGGCATTGGCGTGGCCGAGCGCGCCTGCCAGCACGCCTTGGCCTACGCGAATGACCGCACCCAGGGGCGTTCGCCCAAGCAGCGCGGCGGCAGCGAATGCACGATCAGCGACCACTTCGACGTGCGTCGAATGCTGCTCTCCATGCGCGCCCGTACCGACGCGCTGCGTGCACTGGCACTCTACTGTGCCGGACAGCTAGATATCGCCCGTCATGCAGAGAGCGAGGCCGAACGCCAAGCCGCCCAGGCCTGTGCCGATGTGCTGATTCCCATCGTCAAGAGCTTCTCGACGGACCAAGCGGTGGATATCGCGTCCATGGGCGTGCAGGTACACGGCGGCATGGGCTACGTGGAAGAGACCGGCGCTGCCCAGTTATTGCGGGATGCGCGCATTGCGCCTATCTATGAAGGCACCAACGGCATTCAAGCGCTGGACTTGGCCGGTCGCAAATTGCAGCGAGACGGCGGCGCGGCACTCTCGGCGCTGATCGATGACGTGCATAAAACGGCCGAAACGCTGCGGGGTGAAGCGTCGCTGGCCAGCATGGGCAGTGCGCTCGCGGCAGGCGCTGACGACCTGCGCGTCGCCATGGCCTTGGTGCTGGAGCAGGGTCGCGACCCTGAGCACGGCCCCGATGCCGTACAGGCTTACGCGACGCCGCTGCTTAACCTGGCCGGACACGTACTGTGCGCTTGGCAAATGGGCATTGCAGCGCTGCACACCCAACAGGCTGTAAAAGGCGGCAGCGATGAGCCGTTTTACCGCACCAAGCTGTGCAGCGCCGAGTTTGCCATTCACCAATGGCTGCCGGTGGGCCGCGCCCAGCGTGCCGTGATCGAGGCCGGCTGGCACTGTTTCAGCCAGTTTGACAGCCACCTTGCCCACTAGCCCCGCCGCCGCCTTTTAGGCGGCGGCGTTCATCAGGCATCGCCGATTGGCGAACGTCGCGCATACTAAGATCTTCAATAATAAAACCAAGAGTGCAGGAACCGATCATGACCTCCATCTTTGAACAAGACTTACCGCCAACCGCTGCCAACCATGTGCCGCTCTCGCCGCTTACCTTTATCGAGCGCTCGGCGGCCATCTATCCCGATTATCCGGCTGTGGTGCATGGCACGACGCGCCGTACCTGGGCAGAGACCTGGACACGCTGTCGCCAGCTCGCCTCGGCGCTGGAAAAGCGTGGCATTCAGCCAGGGCAGACGGTGGCCGCCATGCTGCCCAATATTCCCGCCATGTTCGAGGCGCACTTTGGCGTGCCGCTCGCGGGTTGCGTGCTGAATACGCTGAATATTCGTCTCGATGCCGACGCGATTGGCTACATGCTGGCCCACGGCGAAGCCAAAGCGATTCTAGTGGATTCTGAGTTTGCCGAGGTGATTCAGGCGGCGGTGGCCAAATTGGAAAGCAAGCCGCTGATCATCGACGTGGCCGACCCGGAATTCCTGGGCGAGACCCAAGGCATCGGCGAGCTGGAGTACGAGTCGCTGCTGGCCGAGGGAGATCCTGAGTATGCCTATCAACTGCCGAGCGACGAGTGGCAGGCCATTTCACTCAATTACACGTCAGGGACCACGGGCAAACCCAAAGGCGTGGTGTATCACCATCGCGGCGCCTACCTGAACGCGGTGAGTAATATTCTCGAGTGGGCCATGCCCCATCACCCGGTGTACCTGTGGACGCTGCCGATGTTCCACTGCAACGGCTGGTGTTTCCCCTGGACCATTGCCGCCAATGCAGGCGTCAGCGTGTGCCTACGCAAAGTCGACCCCAAACGCATCACCGACCTGATCGCTGAGGAGGGCGTCACCCACTTTAGCGGCGCGCCGATCGTGCTCAATGGGCTGGTCAACCTGCCCGCCGATCAAAAGCGGGTGTTCGATCATCCGGTGAAAGTGACCACCGCAGGGGCTGCGCCGCCCGCCTCGGTGATTGCTGGGGTGGAAAAGCTGGGCATCGAAGTGACCCACGTTTACGGGCTTACCGAGGTGTATGGCCCGGTGACTGTGTGCGCTTGGCGCGAGGCGTGGAACGAGCTGCCGCTGGAATCTCGGGCCAAAATCAAGGCCCGCCAAGGCGTACGCTACCACATGCTGGAAGCGCTCTGCGTGGCCGATCCGGTGACGTTAGAACCGGTTGCAAAAGATGGCCGCACCATGGGCGAAATCTTGATGCGCGGCAACAACGTGATGAAGGGGTATCTCAAAAACGCCGAGGCGACGGAAAAAGCCCTGGAGGGCGGCTGGTACCACACGGGCGACTTGGCGGTATGGCATGCCGATGGCTATATCGAGATCAAAGACCGCTCGAAAGATATCATCATCTCCGGCGGTGAAAACATCTCTACCATCGAAGTGGAAGATGCCATTTACAGCCATCCCGCGGTGGAAGAGGCCGCCGTGGTCGCGAAGCCGGACGACAAGTGGGGCGAAACGCCCTGTGCGTTCGTGAAATTGAAAATAGGCTACGGCGAAGTCACCGAGGCGGATATCATCGCCCACTGCCGGGAGCATCTCGCAAGCTTTAAAGTGCCGAAAACGGTAGTGTTTAGCGAACTACCCAAAACGTCCACGGGCAAAATTCAAAAATTCGTGCTGCGTGAAGAAGCCAAACAGCACCAGTCAGGGGAGTCGAAATGAGCGAACAACGGGTTGGCGTGGTAGGCGCAGGCACC
Organism: Halomonas sp. BL6; assembly: GCF_006228115.1. Lineage (NCBI taxonomy): Bacteria > Pseudomonadati > Pseudomonadota > Gammaproteobacteria > Oceanospirillales > Halomonadaceae > Halomonas > Halomonas sp. BL6. The sequence continues at coordinate 380,153 of NZ_VDGL01000001.1, forward strand.
ATGGGGCAGGGCATTGCCCAGGTGGTAGCGGCCAGTGGCTTTGACGTGCGGCTGTACGATGTCGCCGACGAGCAGCTCACCCGCGCCAAGAGCGTGATCGATAAAGGGTTCGAGAAGCTCGTTACCAAAGAGAAGATGACCGCTGAGGGCAAACAGGAGGCGCTGGCTCGGCTTTCGACCACCACGGCGCTAGATGCGCTGAGCGACTGCAGCGTGATCATCGAGGCAGCTCCCGAGCAGCCTGCGTTGAAAGAGAAACTGTTTCGCGATCTCAGCCATCTGAGCAGCGATGCCATTCTGGCCTCTAACACGTCTTCGCTGTCACTCACCCGCCTGGCCGCGGTGTGCGAGCGCCCTGAGCGGGTAGTGGGCATGCACTTCTTCAATCCGGTGCCGGTACTCAAGCTGGTGGAAGTGATTCGCGCCGAGCAGACCTCGGATGCCACCGTGGAGCGCATCGAAGCGCTGGCCAAAGCGTTGGGCAAAACCGCCGTGCCGGTAGGCGACGCGCCGGGCTTTGCCGTGAACCGCCTGCTGGTGCCGATGATCAACGAAGCCGCGTTTATCGTGCAGGAGGGCACCGCGACACCGGAAGCCATCGATGACGCCATGAAGCTAGGTGCCGCGCACCCCATGGGGCCGCTGGCGCTGGCGGATTTGATCGGCCTGGATGTGTGCTTGGCGATTATGGACGTGCTGCAGGAAGGCTTTGGCGACCCGAAATACCGCCCCTGCCCGCTGCTCAAACGCATGGTGGCCGCAGGCTACCTGGGGCGTAAGAGCGGCCGTGGGTTCTATATCTACGAGTAGCCAGCGGCTGGGTCGAAGCGCGACAAAAGAAGTGATTGCCACCCAACCAAGCGTTCGCTAGGGTTGAGTGGTTACCACTTCTACGCGCAATAACAATCAAGGAGCCACTATGAGCGACGCAGTGATCGAGAAGGTTGATAACGACGGCGTGGTGCGCCTGACCATCAATCGCCCCAAAGCCTTGAACGCGTTGAACAGCGACGTGCTCAGCGCCTTGGAAGCGCATTTGGTCGAACTCGAAGCGCACCCCAGCCTGCGGGCGGTGTTGATTACCGGTGCTGGAGAAAAATCCTTTGTAGCCGGAGCCGATATCACCGAAATGCGTGATAAAACTCCCGAAGAGGCCCGCGCCTTTGCCAGCCAAGCGCTGCGTACCATCAAGCGTCTTGAAACGCTGCCCGTGCCGGTGGTCGCGCTGGTCAACGGGTTTTGCCTTGGCGGCGGCTGCGAACTGGCGCTGGCCTGTGACTGGGCCGTCGCCAGCGACAACGCCGTCTTCGGCCAGCCGGAAGTCTTGTTAGGCGTCATTCCTGGCTTTGGCGGCACCCAGCGTCTGCCGCGTCGTGTCGGCCCCGCCATGGCGATCGATCTGGTTACCACCGGGCGCAAAATCGATGCCCAGGAAGCGCTGCGCATTGGCCTCGTGAACCGCGTGATGCCCCAGGCCGAGCTTGAGAGCTATGTCGAAGAGCTCACCAAGCAGCTGAAGGGCAACGGCCCGCAGTCGGTCCGCGGTGCCAAACAAGCCGTCCACGACGGCATGGACCAGGATCTCGATAGCGCCCTGGCCCTGGAAACCAGCCTATTCGCCTTCTGCTTTGCAGGCCAAGAGCAGAAAGAGGGCATGAGCGCCTTTGTCGAGAAGCGCAAACCCAACTTCTAAATTGCGGTAGTCTCGTTTAATTAGAGAAGGGTGGCGAAACGCCACCCTTTTTACTGTTACAAGGAGCGCAGCATGTTCGACCTATATATCGCCAACAGAACTACTCTTCTTGGTCGCTGCGCCCCTGGGTGCTGCTGAAGGCGCTGGAGATCCCCTTTAACGAGCACTTGATGCCTTTCGAGGGTGGCTTTGGGGAGAGCCTCGCGACGTTCAAGCGCTTTTCACCGTCTGGCTTGGTGCCATGCCTAGTGGATAGCGAGCACAGTGTGGCTGTATGGGACTCGCTGGCGATTGTGGAGTATGTGGCGGAAACACACGCCAACGTATGGCCTCGGGCACGTGCTGCGCGGGCGTGGGCACGCTCTGCCAGTGCTGAGATGCACAGTGGCTTTGGCGCATTACGGGATGAATGCTCCATGAACTGCGGCGTTCGCGTGACAATGAACGCGCTCTCTCCAGGGCTGAAAAGCAACTTGGCCCGGTTGGATGCGCTGTGGCAAGAAGGGCTCGAGCGTTTTGGCGGCCCGTTTCTGGCAGGCGAGCACTTTACTGCGGTGGATGCGTTTTACGCCCCTGTTGCGTTTCGGATACAAACCTTCAACCTGCCGCTAAGCGATGCCTCACTTGCCTATGTAAAGCGCCTATTGGCGCTACCCGCCATGCAGGAGTGGTACGAGGCTGCTCTAAAAGAGACATGGCGCGAGCCGATGCATGAAGAGGAAACGGTGAAAAACGCTACGCTCATTAGCGATGAACGCAGCGCGGCGGGAGAGCCATAAATCCGCTACACTGCGCGCCACTTCTTTTTCGAACGAGACCTTCGCCATGGCGCTGAGCGCTACCCCTTATAAAGTCGACGTTAACCTGACCGACCTGGACCGCAGCGTTTTCGAAACGCTGCGCTTTACGGTGGCTCGCCACCCCTCCGAAACGGAAGAACGTTTATGCGCTCGGCTGATTGCTTATGTCCTGTGGTACAGCGAATCGCTGGCATTTGGACGTGGGTTATCGGATGTCGACGAACCCGCCTTATGGGAAAAAAGCCTGGATGGCCGAGTGCTGCACTGGATCGAGGTCGGTCTACCCGACGCCGAGCGTTTGACCTGGTGCTCGCGCCGCGCTGAGCGGGTGTCCCTGCTGGCGTATGGCCGCGTCGATATCTGGGAGAGTAAGGTGCTACCGGCCGTTGCCTCACTGAAAAATGTTCACGTCGCAGGGTTGCCGCAAGAGGCGCTGGCCACCGTTGCTGCAGATCTTCCCCGTGCGATTAATTGGGCCGTCATGGTTAGCGACGGTTCGCTGTTCATCACCGATGAAAATGGCCAGCATGAGATCACCCCGCAGTGGCTATTGCGGGAGCGTTGAAGCATCTTGTGCTAAGTTTTGATGGTCGGGCGGTGGGTCTGCCCGCCATGAAAGGGACTTCTTTTGGGCACGGTGGATGCGACAAAGCAATGTAGCTTGCTATCTAATTGTGTAATTACATACAATCAGCAATGTTTGTTGCTCCCCTGTGTCCCTGACTACCTGCTTCAGCACTCAACTCAAGGAATGAGCCATGATGCCCTCTGTTCTATGTTCCCGCGTTGCCCGTGGTAACGCCCCTGTTCATCAGAAAAAGCGCTACGCAGGAGGTCTCCGTAAAGCCATCCTGCCGCTGGTGCTGCCTATGACCCTGCTGCCCGCCGTGGCGCCCGCCGACGACAGTGCGCTGTCCATCAAGTTCGAAAACGATGGGTTTGCCAGCAGTGATGATGGTCACTTTACCAGCGGTTTCGAGCTGAACTGGATGTTTACCCCCGAGCCGCAAAGCTGGACCCAGCGTTTGGCTGTGGCGTTACCCGATAGCCTGATTGGCGAAGCGGATCGCGCCTCGTATCGCTTGGTACATCAAATTTACACTCCCAATGTGATCGAGCGCCGCGACTTGATCGAAGACGACCGCCCCTATGCGGGGTTAGTGTACGGGGGGGTGTCGCTTTACGAGGATAAAGCGGTAGGCCGCTGGCAGCAGGCGACGGATCTGCATCTAGACGTTGGTTTGGTGGGGCCTTCATCACTGGCAGACAGTATTCAGCGCGAAGTGCACCGCGTGACCGACAGCGACCGTCCGCGCGGTTGGCGTAACCAGCTGGGTGACGAGGCCATCCTCAACCTGACCATGCGCCGCCAGTGGTGGCATGATGCGCCATTGGCCGGCAAGCAGTTTTCTCATGGGCCAAGCGTTGGCGCGGCGCTGGGTAATTTGTATACCTACGCCAGCGCGGGTTATAGCGTGCGTTGGGGGGACGATGCGCAGGGAGTGCCGACGCTAACGCCCAATCCTGGCAGCCGCCATCAGCTCGAGGGCACCCGCGGGTGGCAGTGGTACCTGTTTGCGAACGTGGAAGGGTACTACATGGCGCAAAACCTGACGCTCGATGGCAACACTTTCCGCAACAGCCACTCGGTCGATCGCAACGAATGGGTGGCCGAGGCGTCTGCCGGGTTGGCACTGGCCTGGGAAGAGTGGCAGGTGACCTACGCGGCCGTTCAGCGGACCCGAGAATTCGATGGGCAAGACGAGCAGGATAAATTTGGCGCACTAACACTCACCAAACGCTTTTAAGACCTTCATCGATAGCCGGTGGACGCGGCTTTAGGGGCTAACAGGGGGGGCGATGGCCAATCAGTATCCTCATACGCCAGATGGCCGCTACTTCGTTTCCAAGAATCGGCTTTGGCGTTGCACCGACCCGCGCCTCTCGGAAGAGGAGAAGCGCCTCCATATCAAAGCGCTGATGAAGGCGCGTCGGGAGGTAAGCAGCGCTCAGCAACAGGAAGATGAACATGCGCTGCGCCAAGCGCGTCAAGCGGTACAAGCAGCGAAAGAAGCATTAGGGGAGCGCGGGCCCGTATGGTGGGAAGATGGCGCGCCCGATGAAGGTGGCCTTGCGCCTCACAATAGCTCCTACGCCCAGTGGTGGGCGTCGCGCTCCTAACCCATGGTTGCTACCCTGAGCAGTGGAAGAGATAGATGTCTTCACTCAGGAGTAGTGACATATGGAGATGGTTTTTTTTAGCAGTTGGGAAAGTTTAGGTCGCACGCTGATCGTAGGCGTGCTTGCCTACGCGGTGCTGATCGTATTTTTACGCTTGTCAGGCAACCGTACGCTTTCCAAAATGAACGCCTTCGATCTGATTGTGACAGTGGCGCTGGGTTCGACGCTGGCCACGGTACTGTTGTCCAAAGACGTGGCGCTGGCCGAAGGGGCGCTGGCGTTGGGGTTACTGATTTCTCTACAGTTCATAATTACGTGGCTAAGCGTGCGCGTGAGCTGGGTCAAACGGGTAGTCACCGGTGAGCCGCTCTTGCTGCTGTACGAGGGCGAGCTGTTGCTCGACGCGCTCTACAGGGCGAGGGTAACACGCGATGAAGTTCGCTCTGCCGTGCGCAGTAGCGGGTTAGCCAGCCTCGACGCTGCCCAGGCGGTGGTGCTGGAGACCGATGGCTCGCTGAGTGTGGTGAAGCGTAGTCGCCGAGCAGATGAGTCCAGTCTGGCTGGCGTGCGAGGGGCGAGGTGTGAAGGCTGGGAGCGATAGTCATCGTTCACGGCGAGCTTCGACGATGGTACGCTGCGCTCCCTCTTTCTATTACCGTGCAAGGGCAACCCGTGAACGTAAAAGCGGATCTTTCGATTTTGGACATCATCGGCCATTTGTTGATTTGGGTGGTATTGACCCTGATTACCTTTGGCATCGCGCTGTTTTTCTTTCCTTATTCGTTTGCTCGCTTCGTGATCAATCGCACCCGTGTGATCGATAACACGACGGGCATCGAGCGGAGAATGGTGTGCGATATCAATATTTTTAGTAATTTTGGGCATATCATTCTATGGATGGTGATCTCGTTTCTCACCTTGGGACTTGGTTATATTTTCTACTTTTACCGGGTGTGGAACTACGCCCTGAATAACGCTCGCCTGCAGTAATCTCTCCGGTTGTACTTCCCAATAGCGCCACGACACTCCCTCTGCCGAGCATCGGCAGGGGAGTGTGTGTGATTGACAACCCATGTACAACTCCCTATATTTGCGTGAATAAAAATTACTATCATTAATATTAATATTCGCTCTGGGATCTACATGATGAAAACCACACCTAGCTTTCGACTGCGGTCACTTAGCGTTGCGGTCGCCCTTGCGTCTGCTGCTTCGGTATCGGCAGCCAATGCACAAGACAATGCGTCTGATAGCGTCAATTTAGAAACAGTGGAAGTGACTGCAGACGCTGCAGGCCGCTTTGGTTATAGCGACGCCGAGCGCGAACCTGGCGTAGGCAAGTTGGATGTTCCCCTGGCCGAGCAGCCTTACTCCATGTCCGTCATCGACCAGGAGTTCATTCAGGATAGCGGTGCTAAAAACATTCAGGATGCACTGCTTTATACTCCCGGCGTCTATGCGGGCAACTTTGGCTTCGACACCCGTGGCGACAGCGCCAAAGTGCGCGGGCTGGATGCCGGTCGCTATTTGGATGGCCTGCGTCAAGTATACGGTTCTTACAATACGGTTCGCACCAATGTATACGCTCTAGAGAGCGTAGAGGTGCTACGCGGTCCCTCTTCCATGCTGTACGGTCAAGCGGATCTGGGCGGTATCATCAACGGTGTCTCGAAGCTGCCGCAAGAGGAGCGCAGCGGTGAAATATGGGCCCAGTATGGCTCTTATGACCGCAAGCAGCTCGCACTGGACGTGACGGGGGCCGCTGATGAGGATGGTGAGTTTCTGTATCGGCTCGTCGCGTTGACCCGCGATAGCGATACCCAGGTCGATCACGTCGAAGATGATGGCTATTTGTTTGCGCCTTCATTTACCTGGCGCCCCAGCGATGACACCCATATCACGCTGCTGTTCAATCGTCAGGAGAACAAGGGGCAGGTGTCGGCACAGTTTCTTCCCCAAGTAGGCACCTTAGAACCAGGGTCACTCGGCTTCATTGGCTCGGAACGCTTCGTCGGAGAGCCTGGTTGGGATCGTTATGACCGCGAAAAAACCGAAACCACGCTGTTCGTCGATCATCAGCTCAACGATGATTGGGCGTTTGCCGCCACCGCGCGCTATACCGACTCCAGTACCGAGACCCGCGAGCACTGGGTCGACATTCCCAGTATTCCCGATGCGGATGGCAATGTCAGTCGCACCATTTTTACGGCGGATGCCCAAACGCGTATTCTCAATATGGATGCTCGTCTGGAAGGCTCGTTCGAACTCGGTAACACCCAGCACACGCTCATTGCGGGTGTCGACCGTCAGGACGCCCGCTGGTCGCAGGATAACTATAGTTCGGTGCCCGGTGGTGGTGGTCAGTTCAACGTCTACAATCCCCAATATGGCAACTTGCAGTTAGATTCATTGAACCCCACCGATCGTCCGGATAATGAAATCGAGCAGGTCGGCATCTACGTAGCCGACCATATCGAGGTGGGGCCGGTGGTGGTGTCTGCTGGCCTGCGTCGTGACTGGGCGGAGAACCGGACGCTGGCGCTGTCTGGGCCGGATAGCGTCAGCGATGAGGGCGAAACCACGGGCCGCGTGGGGTTGATGTACCGTTTCGATAACGGTTTCTCGCCTTACGTGAGCTATTCGGAAGCGTTCGCCATGAACTTGGGCACCGACGGTACGGCCAATCCGAGTCCGTTGAAACCCACGACCGGTGACCAAGAAGAGGTTGGCTTCAAGTACGTCTCTCCTGATCAGTCTCTGGCCGTGAGCGCAGCTTACTTTGACATCACTCAGCAAAACCGTATTAGCGACGGCGTTACCCCCGGCGGTGTCGAACAGCTAGGTGCCGTGGTCGATGGCTGGGAACTACAGGTGAACAAGCGCTGGCAGCAGTTTGAGACCCAGGTGGCCTACACTAACTTGAACGCTAGCAACGATAGTACCGGCACCCGGTTACCCTACGTAGCCGAAGAGCAGGCTTCCTGGTGGAACCGCCTGTACGTTGGCAGTAACTGGCGTATTGGCGCTGGCGTGCGCTATGTCGGTGACAACGTCGGCTCTGGCGGCGCGCCGGTGGTGCCCTCTAGCACGCTATACGATGCGATGGTCGGTTACACTATGGGCGAGTGGGACTTCTCGGTGGACCTGAAAAATGCCACCGATGAAGAGTACGTCTCCTGGTGTCGTTATGACGGCGGCGACTGTGGCTACGGCGACCGCCGCAGCGTCACGGCCAACGTACGCTATCAGTTTTAAGGCAAACGATGCGTGACGCGCGTTGGCGGAGCGTCACATACACAACGGGGCCTGCTCATCGCAGGCCCCGTTGTTTTTTGGAACTCGACGTGATGCCACGGTTAGTGTGGCCGCTTGATCAGCAGCTTCACTAAACGCCGCACGATAGGAGAGACTAGATTGATGACCGGCAGCGCGACGGCAAAGGCAAACAGCCACGCTTTGAGCCAAATCATCACGATTCCCTCGACGAGGCCCACGTTATACAACGTAATCACCAGCGACATGATGCATGACATGAATAGCGCCATCAGGCATGAAAATATCAGCTGAGCGTATTTCGGATCGAACATCGTGCGTTTCCTAATACGCGAATCAACGCTTGTCTTCGGTTTTTTCAGTAAAATCGCTGGCGTCATGGCGCTCGTGAAGCTGCTCGCTGGGCTCGCCCCAGGTGCGGTTCACCATACGGCCTCGCTGTACTGCGGGGCGGGCATCTATCTCTTCCGTCCAGCGCAGTACGTTGGTGTACGTATGCGCTTCTAGGAACTCGGCCGCCTCGTATACGCGGTTCTTAACCAGCGCGCCGTACCAAGGGTGAATCGCCATGTCGGCAATCGTGTATTCATCGCCCGCCATGAAGCGGTTGTCGGCCAAGTGACGATCCAGCACGTCTAGCTGACGTTTGACTTCCATGGTGTAGCGGTCGATCGGATATTGGTACTTCTCTGGTGCGTAGGCGTAGAAGTGTCCAAAGCCGCCGCCCAGCATCGGTGCGCTGCCCATTTGCCAGAACAGCCAAGAGAGACACTCGGTGCGCTTGGCGGGGTCTGTCGGCAGGAACTCTCCGTATTTCTCCGCGAGGTACAACAAGATGGCCCCTGATTCGAACACGCGCTGGGGTGGGGTCACGCTGTGATCCATCAGCGCCGGGATCTTCGAATTGGGATTCACCTCGACGAAGCCACTACCAAACTGATCGCCTTCGCCGATTTGAATCAGATGCGCATCGTATTCGGCGGCGGTGACGCCTTTTTCAAGCAGCTCTTCAAGCATGACCGTCACTTTGACGCCGTTGGGTGTCGCCAACGAATAGAGCTGTAGGGGGTGCTTACCAACGGGTAGCGGCTTTTCGTGGGTCGCGCCTGCCACCGGGCGGTTGATATTGGCAAACTTGCCGCCGTTGCCCGGCTCCCACTTCCAAACCCGTGGTGGCGTGTAGGTCGTATCGCTCATAATAGCCTCGCTGTTGAACAGGTGAAAAGTGCAGTACCAATTGCCTAGCTTGCTAAGTTGTGTCTTTTTAATGGGGACGTAAAACCTGGGTACAAGGGTAGTTCGCGTGTTCGTCAAATAAAAATATACAGGGCGTATAGGGGGACTGACGGTAGGAGCTGTCTGGATGACCCGCAAGGGTGGGAGAAAGCGCAGAGCAAATGCAGTGTCGCCGCCTTGCTGATTGGCAAGGCGGCAAAGAGAGCGGCTTTACACCAGTGTCAGCGTGACATCGATGTTGCCACGAGTGGCATTGGAGTAGGGGCAAACGATATGCGCTTTATCGACCAGTGCCTGCGCGACGTCCTTCTCAAGACCCGGCAAGCTGATTTTTAGCTCTACTTCGATCCCGAACCCCGTGGGGATAGCGCCAATGCCTACGCTACCATCGATCTGAGTATCTGTGGGCAGTTTGACTTTTTCTTGGCTGGCCACGTGCTTCAGCGCGCCTAGAAAGCAAGCGGAGTAGCCTGCCGCAAACAGCTGCTCTGGGTTGGTGCCGTCGCCACCTGCGCCACCCAGCTCTTTGGGGGTGCTCAGTTTGACATCCAGTGCGCCATCGGAGGACTTGGCATGGCCTTCACGGCCACCCTTGGCGTGAGCATGTGCACGATAAGCAATCGTTTCAATCGACATAGACGTCTCCTTTTTTGGTCGTTAAGTGGGTCATGCTGGGATAATGATTTGTTTTAATTTAGACCAGCTTTATTTTGCGCGCAATATAATTGAGCGAAAAACGTTTCCCATTGAAAAAGCGGGTCGTCATTTTGCTTTTTGCAAACTCTCACGCAGCTGTACTAAGTCCTCTTTGAGCTGCGTCAGGGCCTCGACCGATTTCTCACTGGCATTCACTACGCAGCTAGGGATGTGGCGAGCCTGTTCGCGCAGCGCCCGGCCTTTGTCGGTGAGAAAGAGCTCGACGACGCGCTCATCTTGCACGCTGCGCTGGCGGCGCAGTAGCTGGTCCGCCTCCAAGCGTTTGAGCAGTGGAGTGAGTGAGCCAGGGTCCGTCAGCAGTCGCTTACTCAGCGCGCCAACGGTGATGCCATCTTCTTGCCATAGCACGAGCATGGCGAGGTATTGCGGGTAGGTCAGCCCTAGCTCTTTCAAAAGTGGTTTATAGATTTTGGTCATCGTCAACGACGTAGAATAGAGGGCGAAACAGAGCTGGTGATCGAGCTCAAGTTCGCTGCAAGGGTCTAACGCAGGCATGTGGACTCCCAGACGAAATGCATAGTGGGTAATGTAGCGCGCCAAACGATGAGTGGCTATCCCTAGACGTTGGTCGTAAGTGAGCAGTTTTGTTTTGACACCCCGCCAAGCGATCGCTAGCCTTCGCTTATTGAATGTTACCGGTAACAAAAAAGGCGTAACCCGTCGATTAGCCGCAGCATTCATATTGACGCGTTATTCGATAAAGCGAATGAAGACGCGGCTCGCTCGGGTGGCAGATAAACGCTCAGCATCTCAGTACACCACTGCTCAACATTTAACAACAATGAATGTTTGGAGATAACGTCATGACAGCGATTTGGCGCAGCACGCTTACTCTGGTAGGCGCAACGACTCTGACCTTTGGTATGGCTCATGCCCAAAGTCCCGAGCTTTCCGATCCGCCCGCCATCGATGGGGATATCGTCGCCGACCACGGTAGCCACACGCTTCGTATGGGTATTGGTTTGTCGGAAACGTCCCCGCAGTTTCTTTCTAGCCAATACTTTGGCGAGATTCTAGAGCAGCGCACCGAAGGCCGTATCACGGTCAACGTGTTCCCCAACAGCCAGTTGGGCGACGATGTTCAGATGATGGAAATGCTGCAGACCGGCACGCTGGACATGACCTATCCCTCCAGTTCAGCCACCACTGGCTACGTTGAAGAGCTGTCTGCTTTTGATCTGCCGTTCCTGCTGCCCAGCCGTGAAGCCGCCATTGCCGTCATGCAGAGTGACGTAGCGCAGGAAATGCTGGATAAGTTCGAGGGCACCGGCCTGAAAGCATTGACGTTCTCTGAGAATGGCTACCGTCAGCTCTCCAACAGCGCGCGTCCGGTCGAGTCGCCGGAAGACGTCGCCGGTTTGGACGTTCGCGGTTTGAGCGTGCGCACCATGCAGAATCCGGTGCACTTGGCGATTTGGGAAGCATTAGGTGCTAACCCCACGCCGATGGCGTTTGGCGAGTTGTTCTCTGCCCTAGAGCAGGGCGTGGTCGATGGCCAGGAAAATCCCTGGAGCACCATCCTGACATCCAACTTCAACGAAGTTCAGGATTACGGCACCGAAACTCGTCACGTTTATACACCGTTCATCATGATGTTGTCCGAGCGTACCTGGGACCGTATGGCACCCGAGTACCAAGAGCTGGTGCTTGAAGCCGCGCGTCAATCCGCCGAGTACGAAATTCAGCTCTCTGCTGAGTATGACGACTGGTCCCGTGAGCAGTTAGAAGCCCGCGGTATGCAAATCACTCGCCTGAGCGATGAGCAACTGGCCGCGTTCCAAGACGCCGTGCAGCCCGTTTATGAAGAGTGGGCACCGCGCATTGGCGAAGATCTGATCGCTGAAATTCAACAGATCGTTGAAGATGCCAGCAACTAATACGCACCATTAAGCGCGCCATCGGGCAGGCCATTGTGCCTGCCCGACTTGTCAGTGCCCTTGGAGTTCTTATGACATCCTCCTCAACACCTCCCAACGCTGATCCCTCTTTGGCAGCGCCCATCATGGAAGATCCTTCGGTTTACCTGGACGATCCCAATCGCAAGCTGCTTGAAATCGATACCGACACGCGCCAGGGCCCTGCGCTGTTTCGCTGGTTAACGCTGGGTATGGAATATCTGATTGGCATGATCTTGGTGGCGTTGATCGTCGCGGTGTCGAGCAACGTGGTGGGCCGCTCGCTGTTCAACCACTCGCTCCCCTGGGTCGATGAGCTGGCGCGCATGCTGTTCATTTGGCTGGTCTTCATTGGTGCGGCGGCCGCGTTCGCCCGCTATGAACATATTGCTGTGGATGCGCTGGTGCGGCGTCTGCCGCTGCGCTTCGCACACATGCTCTACTGCCTGCAGCACCTGATCATTACGGGGTTGATGCTAGTGATGGTGTTTGGTGGTTATCAAGTCTTGTCACGCTCCAGCGGTCGCTCGGCCATCATGGGCGTGCCGCTCAGCCTTGTGAGTCTTTCCCTCGTGCTATGCGTTGCCTTCATTGCCGCCGTGTCACTGTGGCGGGTATGGATGAGCATACGCGTGATCGTTCAACCACACGACCCATCGACCAAAGCGCAAGGGGAGTAATCGACATGCTGTGGATTTTTCTGGCTATTTTATTGGTCTCGATCATCATCGGCTTACCTATCGCTTTTGGTTTGGGAGTCGCGGCGCTGGTGATGGCCGTCCTATCGGATATTCCGCTCTCCATCCTGATCGAGCAGTCCATCCGTGGGGTGAATAGCTTCCCGCTACTGGCCATTCCGTTCTTTATTTTGGTCGGCGAGGTCATGAGTAACGGCGGCATCGCGCGCCGTTTGATGGAGTTAGCCGGTGCGCTGGTCGGCTTCATGCGCGGTGGCTTGGGGCAAGTGGCCATCACTGGCTCGATGTTCTTTGGCGGCATCAGCGGCTCGGCAGTGGCCGATACGGCGGCCACTGGCTCGATGATGATTCCCTCGATGAAGCAGCAGGGCTACACCGCTGCCAACGCCACGGCGATCAATACCGTTTCATCGGTGATCGGGATCATCATTCCTCCTTCCATTCCACTGATTCTGTACGGCATCGTCACGGAAACGTCCATTAGCCGCCTGTTCATCTCCGGTATCGTTCCGGGGTTACTCATCGGTGCGGCCTTGATGGTCACCACCTTCATTCTGGCCAGCAAGCAGGGTGGCGGGGTGCGGCAATTTCGCTGGGACGTGCTCTGGAAAGCCTTCAAAGACGCTTGGCTGGCCCTGGTGCTACCGGTCATCGTGATTGGCGGCATTATTGGCGGTGTGTTTACGGCCACCGAAGCGGCGGTCGCTGCACTGCTTTACTCGCTGGCAATTTCGCTGCTGGTGTATCGTGAGTTCAAACTCTCAGAACTGGTCGGCATGCTGATTCGTACCGCCAGGCTCTCCGGTATGGTGATGATGCTGTTGGCCTTTGCCACCGTGATTGCCTGGTTCTTGACCATCAATATGGTCCCGCAAACCCTGGTACGTCAGGTACAGGCGATTACTGAAGAGCCTTTTTTGCTGCTGCTGATCGTGGCGGCCCTGCTTCTGATCGTCGGTTTCGTGATGGATCTGACTCCGGCCATGGTCATCATGGCGCCGATGCTGGCACCTATCGTCACCTCGGTGGGTGTGGATGCCGCTTACTTTGGCGTGCTCATGGCCTTCATTCTGGGAATTGGGCTACTCACGCCGCCGGTGGGCACCTGTCTTTACGTGGGCTGTGGCGTGGGTAAAGTCTCCATGGAGTCTTTGGTCAAGGCCATGTTGCCTTACTATGCCGCGCTGCTTGTGGTGCTGGTGCTGCTCATCGCCTTCCCCAGCATCGTGACTTGGTTGCCCGACCTCACCGCCGTGCGCGGTAACTGATAGGAGCCGCGTGTGACGACTGATTCAAATCATAACGGCTCATATCGCATTCTCGTCATGGGGGTTTCTGGATCGGGAAAATCGCATATTGGTCAGCAGTTGGCTGCGACGCTAGGTGCCACCTTCATCGATGGCGATGATCATCACTCGCCCGCTAACGTGGCCAAAATGGCCAGCGGCACACCGCTAAACGACGATGACCGCCGCGACTGGTTGGCAACTCTGGCCACGCTGTTTGCTGAGTTCAAAGCGCGAGGCGAATCGGTGGTGATTGCCTGCTCTGGTCTCAAGCGGCGCTACCGCGACCGCTTGCGAAAAGGGGATAGCGAACTGCGAATTTTGTACCTAGAAGGTACCCAAGAGCTACTGCGGAAGCGCTTGGAAACCCGCGCCGGGCACTTTTTCAAAGGCGATAACATGTTGGCCAGCCAATTGGCCGACTTGGAGCCGCCCCAGGTAGACGAAGCCGTGACGCTCCCCATTAGCTTAACGCCTGCGGTGATCGTGGAACGTTTTAGCGCTACGCTCGCGCCCACGCCGCGCCGTTCATTAGGCTAAAGGAAGGGATAGGCGGCGGGCCCTGCAATTCGCTATGGTAGGGTTCGAGCGCCATCCATTGTACAAGGCAGCGACGCCATTGAAGAAAAAACGCCCTACATTACAAGATATTGCTGATCGCGTTGGTGCCACCAAGATGACCGTTAGCCGCTGTTTACGCGACCCGGAAACGGTATCGGAAGGGCTTCGAGAGCGCATCTTCGGCATCGCCGAGCAGCTTGGTTATATACCCAATCGCGCCCCGGATCTGCTCTCCCGCGCAACCAGTCACTCGATAGGCGTACTGGTCCCCTCGTTGACCAACCAAGTATTTGCCGACGTCATCGTGGGGATCGAAGCCCATACCGAACCGGCAGGCTATCACTTGATGCTCTCCCACTACGGCTATAGTCAGGAGCTCGAGGAGCGCAGCCTTGCCTCGCTACTGTCGTATAACGTAGATGGGGTGATTCTCTCTGACCATGATCACACGCCGCGCAGTCTACGCATGCTGGAAACGGCGGGTATTCCCATCGTCGAGATCATGGATACCCACCGCCCGCCCCTGCAGCAGGCAGTAGGCTACGACAATGTACGCGCCGCTTACGACATGGTCAGCGAGATGATTCGCCGCGGTCGTCGTCAGGTGATCTACCTCGCCGTTCGGCTCGATGAGCGTACCCGGCAACGGGAGCAGGGGTATCGCCAAGCCATGGAAGAGCAGGGGCTCACGCCGGTGACCCTGCAGAGCACCCAGCGCTCCTCCTATACCGTCGGGGCCGCGCTGATGCAGGAAATTCAGCGCGACTACCCAGAAGCAGACGGCATTTTTTGTACCAACGACGACGTAGCCGTAGGGGCTTATTTCGAGTGTCGGCGTCAGGGCGTCGACGTGCCCGCACGGATGGCGATTGCAGGCTTTCATGGGCACGACGTGGGCCAAGCGATGTCACCCCGCTTGGCCAGTGTCGTGACGCCCCGCCAAGCCATCGGTGAGGCGGCCGCCAAAGCGTTGTTGGCGCGCATTCGTGGTGAGACGTTGGCGCAGAGAGTCGTGGATTTGGGATACCGCATCGAAGCAGGCGACACGCTATAGCGGCGCGACCAAAAATCGTTTGGCGGTGTATCAGAACCTCGTTAGGCTAACGGTTCATTCTGCCATGCCCTAAGCGTACGAGGCCGCTGTGAACATTACCCAATTGACGGTTTATCCAGTGAAATCCCTTCGGGGGATCGATGTGACCCAGAGCGAGATTCATGCCCACGGCCTCGCTTGGGATCGCCGTTGGATGCTGGTGGATGCCCAGCAACGCTTCGTCACCCAACGCCAGCTACCTGCGCTGGCCACGATCTCCGTGGCGTTGACCTCCGATGCCCTGGTGCTCTCTCACCCCACCGTCGAGCCGATTTCCATTTCACTGGAAGAGCCCAAGGGCAACTTGCGGCTGGTATCGGTGTGGAGTGATCACTGCAAAGCGCTGCCGGAGAGCGAGGCGGTGTCCGAGTGGCTAGAGGCGGCATTGGGTGAGTCGGCCAAGGGTGTGAGTCTGGTGCGTTTCGCCACTACCTTTACACGGGCGGTGGAAGACGATTTTCTGGCCGGTGGCGAGGCGCACACCTACTTTGCCGATGGTTATCCCTTTTTGATCACCACTACCGGCTCGCTGGATGCGTTGAACAACGCGCTGGTGGCGGGCGGCAATACACCGGTGCCCATGAATCGGTTTCGGCCCAATATCGTGGTGGATTGCGACGAGGCCTGGCAAGAGGATGGTTGGGCGACGATCGAGAACGGCAGCTATCAGCTCACCCTGCGTAAACCCTGCCAGCGCTGCAAAATCACCACCGTCGACCAGCAGACCGGCACGATTCCTACTCAAGCCGAGCCACTGAAAACGCTGCTGGCACTGAATACCCAACCCCACTTGAAGGGCGCACACTTTGGCCAAAACGCCACGTTGACGGCGGGGGAAGGTAGCGTCATTCGTGTGGGGGAGGCGGTCTCCGTAACGCACCGCTAGGCCTAAAACGCAGCATTTTCGTGGCAATGGCAGTGCCCAGTAGGGTAATCACCATCCCCGCAATGACCTGTAGACTCAGCGTTTCATCCAGTAGCCAATAGCCCCACAGCAGGGCGCTAACGGGGACTAAGAAGGTGACCGTCGAGGCTGCCGTTGCGCCCGCGCTTGCCAGTAAACCAAAGTAGAGCAAGAACGCCAGTGTCGTGCTGAGCATGGCCAACGCCAGCGCGTTGCCCCACGCCAAGGGGCTGATGGGGTCGCTGGGCCACAGCAGCACGCCGGGAATCAGTAGCACCAGGGCCGACATGGCACTGCTGCCCGCGGCAAGCACCCGCGTGGGCAAGTGGCCCAGACGCGTTTTGGAATAGTTGCCCGCGATGCCGTAGCAGAACGTGGCGCCGAGGATCGCGATGATGAACCAGCCGTCGCCGCCGAGTGCGAAGTCCAGTCTGTCTGCCGAGAGCACGTACACCCCCAACAGCGCGAGCGCCAATCCCAGGTACTGCTGGCGTTGCACGGGGGTCGCAAAGAAGGCGGCGCCCAGCAGGGCAGTGAAAATGGGGGTCGTTGCATTGATGAGCGAAGTAAAGCCTGCCTCTAGCCGGGTAGTGGCCAGGGCCAGTAGCGAAAAAGGCAGCACGTGGTTGACTACCCCGAGCAGCAGCAGCGGCCCCTTATGCTGCCAAATCAGACGCACGTAGTGCAGGCTCAGCAGCAGCGGCAGTAGCAGCAGAGCGCCAATGCCCATTCGTACCAACACCAGCGGTATCGGGCCGAACTCGGGCGCCGCGACGCGCATAAAGATGAACGACAATCCCCATAACGAAGAGAGCAATAGCAAGCGCAGCGTATCGGCCGATGACATGGAGTGTCCTTACCGTGGTATGTCGGTCTTTTTAAAGAGATGAACAGCTTAACGACAAAGCCACCGCCAGCGAATCCTTTTTATTGTCCGCAGTGAAGCGCCAGCAGTTTTATCGTCGGGGTTTAGAGGTTTCGACAGCCACATAGAATCGCTGCTAAGAATCAGCTACGCTGAATGAGCACCGAACGTAACCCTGCGTTCATCCTGCGAGAAGCACACTACCCTAGGAAAGGAGAACAGAATGGATAGTAAAGCAAGCGCACATTGGGAAGGTGGTTTGAAAGATGGTCAAGGCAAAGTCGCCACGGAAAGCGGCGTACTGGATGCAGGTTACTCCTTCAAACAGCGTTTCGAAGGCGAGCCCGGCACCAACCCAGAAGAGTTGATCGGCGCCGCACATGCCAGCTGTTTCTCGATGGCCCTATCGATGATCCTGGGTGAGAAAGGCTACACCGCCGACGCCATCGATACCCAGGCAAAAGTCACGCTGTCGCAAAGCGATGCCGGTTTCGATATCTCCAGCATTCACCTGGACGTGGAAGCCAGCGTGAGCGGTGCCGACGACGCTGCTTTTCAGGAGGCCGCCGAAACCGCCAAGGCCAACTGCCCAGTATCTAAAGTCCTCAAGGCCGATATCACGATGTCTGCCAAGTTGAAAGGCTAATATCTGGCGCTGCCTTAGGGCAGCGCTTGGCAGCGTGTTGTATACCGTGTCGCCACTCACATACGAGAAGGGCCTTGCCGAATGGCAAGGCCCTTTTTGCGAGCAATGGCTGCTATGTACTCGTTAAAGTACTGCTTAGCTCTGTGTGTCGCGCATCTCGTTAGCGTTCTCTTCGCTATTGTTCATCTCGGTGTCGCGCTCGGTGCGAAGATCATCGTTGCGCTCGTACTCCTGGGCTTCCTGGAGGGCTTCTTCAGAGGCGTTGACGGAGATGACGTACTCTTCGTTATCTTCGTCCTTCGTCAGTTCCAGAGAGTCCCATTCGATGGCGACGTTCTTTTCGCCCATCCCTAGAAAACCGCCGACACCAACGACCACGGCGTTGATTTTGCCGTCTTCATCAATGATCAAATCGTTGATGGTACCAATGTCTTCGTCGTTTTCGACACGGCTGCGCACTTGGTTACCCGTGAGCGAGTCAGAGTGAAAAGTGTTGTCTGGGGCATGGGTCAGGTAAGACGCTTCCATACCATTGCCGCCCTCATTGGCCTGAGCGATGCCTGCCGTAGCCATCAGCGCGGGAAGGATGAGGGTAGTCAGAAAGGTCGGTTTCATCGTGATTGCTCCTTGCGTGGTGGTGAAGAGGTCTCACTGTGCGTGGCACCTCTTTGTCCGAAGTTGCCCTGCACCTCGCTGTGCAAGGACACTTCTCAAGGTAGGTGCTGAGACGTTCTTTGCAATCGCTGTGTCAAACTCTTAATCAATATCAAGAAAATGCTAGATAAAGATTAAACGGCTGCGACAGTCTGGCGAATTGACCCGCTGCCTGTGGCTGTGCATATTCATTTTCATCGTCATCAAGATCGCCGTAGAGCGATAGCGACATAGAGAGAGATTTTCCAATGACCCTGACAGACCCTTCATGGCTGTTTCAGCCATTGAAACAGCGCTTGGCTGGCGGTGTTGTGGCATTAGGCGCTTGGCTGATGACAGCCAGCGCGATCGCCAACGATACTGAGCTGCCGAAAGGCCATTTTTTACTGCCCGAGTCGGGCAATATGGTGGGCGAAGTGTATACCGTCACTGCGAGTGAAGAGGACACGCTGCTGGATATTGCCCGAGCGCATAACGTGGGCTACGAAGAGATCCGCATGGCTAACCCGGACGTGAGTCTGTGGGTGCCTGGCGAAGGCACCGAGGTCACCATTCCGGGGCAGTTCATCCTTCCTGACGAGCCTCGCACTGGTATCGTGATCAACGTTGCCGAGCTGCGCATGTACTACTACCCCGAGGCCGAAGATGGCCATGCTCCCCGTGTCGAAACCTATCCCATCGGCATTGGCCGCGATGCCTACAATACGCCGTTGGGTATCACCGAAACCACCATGCGCTTGGAAAATCCGGCATGGTACCCGCCTGAGTCGATCCGCCGCGAGGCCGCCGAGCGTGGTGACCCGCCGCCTGCGGTCGTACCGCCTGGACCGGATAACCCGCTGGGTCAATATGCCATTTTGTTGGATATTCCCGGTTATCTGATTCATGGCACCAATCAACCTGACGGGATTGGTATGCGCGCCAGCCGCGGCTGTATTCGCATGCACCCCGAGGATATCGAGTCAGTCTTCTGGCGTGTGCCAGTGGGCACCCAAGTGAACATCATCGATGCGCCGATCAAGTTGGGATGGGACGTCGGAGGCGACGCCTACATTCAGGCGTTCACGGCGACCGATGAGCAGGCGTTTGGTATGGAGACGCTATTGAATGTAGTGAGCCTGATCGAAGCGCATGAAGGTGAAGGTCGCGCGAACTACGAGCAGGTGAGCCGCGTCCTGGAAGACGCCAACGGCCAGATCGTGCCACTTAGCTAACCAACGTTCACTCGACATCAGGCGGCAACGCGGGGACCAACGAGAGCGCTACCGCCTGACGCACTAAGGCAGCCACGTTGGCCGCCCCCATCGCTTTCATGGCACGCAGCCGATAGACCTCGACGGTTTTGGCGCTGATGCCCATGTGATCGGCGATTTCACGGCTGGTCATGCCCTCTGCAACATGCTGCACGATGCGCTGCTCTTTGGGGCGCAGGGCGTCGAACTCTGTTTGTAATCGTGCCAGTGCCTGGGTCTGTTGATGCTGCTGTTCGGTATGGCTGAGCGCTTGCTGCACTACATCGATGAGCTGCTGATGATTGAAGGGCTTCTCGATAAAGTCGAATGCGCCGTTCTTCAGTGCTGCCACCGCCATGGGAACGTCGCCGTGACCGGTCATCATGATGAGGGGCAGGCGGCTGCCCTGGTCAACGAGCTGTTGTTGCACCTGAAGACCACTCATACCCGGCATGCGCACGTCCAGCAGTAGCGCGCCAAAGGTTTCGTGCCCCGTGGTTAAAAAGGCGTCACCGCTGGCGAAAGCGCGGGGGGTGAGCCCTACCGATTCCAATAGCCACACCAGCGATTCCCGAAGCGCGTCGTCGTCATCGACCACCGCGATGGCGCTAGCCTTAGGCGAAGAGGCAGTCGTAGGCGCGTTAGCCGAGGGCATCAAACGTCGGTCTCCGTGCGTAGAAATACGTCAAAACAGGCACCTTTAGCGCTGTCGGCACGCAAAGCAAGCGCGCCCCCCATACTTTCCACCAGTGTGCGGCTAATGGCTAGCCCCATGCCAAGCCCTTCATCACGGGTGGTAAAAAAAGCGTCAAAAATCATGGGCTGATGCCTCGGGTCGACCCCCGGCCCTTCGTCCTCCACGCTTAGCGTGATTTGTCGCTGGCCGCTTTGCCGTGCGCTGACGCGCACTGTTTTGGCATCAACCACTCGACGGCTGGCAGTAAGCGCATTCAGCAATAAATTGACGATGACCTGTTCCAAGGCAATCGCGTCGCCGTAGATCCGCGGCAGCCCAGCGGGAAGCTCTACCGTTAGACACACCGCTGCCTGTTGGTACTGCCAGTCGCAGAGCCCGCAGGCGGCCGTCACTACGTCAGCCAACACCAGTGGGCGTACTTGATGGCTACGCTTTCGGACGAAGCTGCGCAGATGCCGCAGCCGCTGAGCGAGGCGCTGTACCTGCTCGTCGATGCGCTCTAGAGGTAGTTGAAGCTCGCTGGCGAGGGGCGTGGGTTGCTGCTGGCACTTTAGCAACGCGCCGCTGGTATAGTTGGCAATCGCGCCGAGAGGCTGGTTCAATTCGTGGGCGATATTGGAGGCCAGTTCCCCCGCCGCGGCCAGTCGGTTGGCGTGAGCAATCTGCTCCTGATGGCGTCGCGCCTGGGCGTCAGCGGCTTTGCGGGCGCTGATATCACGATTCACCAAGGCGTAGTGGCCGGGCGTGGCCCCCCGGCTGCGATGGGCCAGTACCACGCTGAGCACCGGCACGCTGCCGTTCTCGGTGCACATCTCCAATTCCCCGCTCCAGGAGCCGTAGCGTTCGACGGCTGGAAACACCACCTCGATGAGCAAGCGCAGCGACTCGGCTTGATACAGCGCGCTTAGCGCCGTAGGCGACGCCGCGGGTAGGGCAAAGCAGCGGCGGGCGGCTTCGTTGGCACTGAATACCTGCTGGTCCGGCCCTAAAAACAGCACGTAGTCAGTAGTGGATTCGACGACTTGGGTCAAGCGCTCGCGGGTGGCTTCTGCTTCGATACGTCGGCCGACGTCGCGGGAGACGCACAAAATATCGATCAGCTCACCGGTGTAAGTGTCTCGCCGGGTACGGCTGGTGGTTTCGAACCATACGTAGTGGCCTGCCTTGGCACGAAACCGATAGGTTTGCTGATAGAAGCCATCGTGATAGTACACCCGCGGCGACTTGTTGAGCAGGTCGCTCAAATCTGCTGGGTGAAACAGCTGATACGCAGAGACGCCGATAAGTTCATCCGGCTCATAGCCTAGCAGCTCCCGAGCGGCTTGGGACGCGTACAGAAACGTGCCGTCTCGGGCGTGGCGTGAAATGAGATCCGTCGTACTCTCGGCCAGCCACTGATAGTGGCACTTCTCCTCTTCGAGTGCGGCGTTGCGCGCTTCCAGGATCGCCACTTTTGCCGCTAGGATAACCTCTCTTTCAGCACTCACGGGCTCGTCTCGCTCATCGTTTAGCGGGCAGGGTCTAACACGCCACCCATGGAGGCGTTGCGACGGAACCAACCTGCAATGCTGGCGCGGGGCTGGCGGGTGGGGAGCACTTCATGGGGAATGGTTTCCGATAAAAAGCAGGCAAAGGTGCCAGCTTCGGGTACCACCCGGGCCACTTCCATAGTGGGGTCATCGGGGTGGTAAATCACCATTTCGCCACCGCCGTCGCTCGGCCAGTTGGGGTTCAAGTAGCCGACGGTGGAAATCACTCGGTTGGCCCGCCCGCGAAAGCTGTCCAGGTGGCGCTGGTAGAAGGCACCGGCAGGGTAGTGGGCAAAGTGGGCTTCGTACTCGAACAGACCCAAAAACAGCGCTTGATTCAGCGACTGCTGCAGCTCTGCCATGGCATCCAGATAGCGGCGCTGGGCGTCGCTTTCGCGATCGAGCCAGTGGATGGCGTCGCCGCGGATGTCTTTACGCAGGTGGTGCTGTTGGCCTCGCCCAATGCCCGCCTCATCCAGCGCGTCACGCTCGGCCAAGAGATGGATTTCCCGGTGCAGTGATTGGCAAAGCGCTGGGTCGATCACGCCTTTACCGACGTACCAACCCTGTTCCACCAGTGCGTCTACGAGCGCCAAGTGGGCCTGGGGCGTGAGGGCTGGCGTATCCATGTCAGGCGTTGCAATCATTTCGTTGATCTCGTAGCGGGGTCGCGCTTGGCCGTAGCCGAGCGACGGCTAGTGGGGGTACGGCGTTCAGGGTAGTGGCGTAGGGCGCCGGGCGGGCGCTGATAAAGGTCAATCTCCATTCCAAAACCTTCGGCCAACAGCTCCACCAACATCATGGCAGATAATCCCCAAATCACGTGACCATCGACGTGATAGCTGGGCACATAGTGCGCGACGCCATCGACGGTGATCACATCGGTATGGGTGCGCTGGTCGTCTAAAAAGTGGCTGAGCGGGACCTCGAAGATGGCGTCCAGCTCGCCAGGGTCGGCGACCAGCGGCAGGTCTGGCGGAATCAGGCCGACCCAAGGCGTCACGCGAATGCCGTGAAGCGAAATCACATCCGACAGTCGCCCGAGCGGTTGCACTTGGCCAGGCGCCAGCGCAATCTCCTCTTCTGCTTCTCTCAAGGCGGTGGCGTATAGGTCGGCATCGTCCGGTTCGCGTTTGCCGCCTGGAAAAGCGACCTGACCTCGGTGGGTCGTCAAGTGGCTGGCCCGGCGTGTGAACAGCAGGGTAGGAGCAGGGCGCTCGACGATGGGCATGAGCACGGCCGCCTCCGGCAGCGCTATGTGGTCTAGCCGTTGAGGGGTATGCTGTTGCA
The DNA here is from genome assembly GCF_006228115.1 of Halomonas sp. BL6. NCBI lineage: Bacteria > Pseudomonadati > Pseudomonadota > Gammaproteobacteria > Oceanospirillales > Halomonadaceae > Halomonas > Halomonas sp. BL6. Next base: position 403,403 of record NZ_VDGL01000001.1, read on the forward strand.
GCCGTTTGCGCAGTTTCTCTAACATAGGCGTCTCTTTACTTTGCTCTCTTTTACCCAGCCACGGTGATCATCGTCAAGCACGTTGATGCCCCGACCCACCAGCCGTAGAGAAAACGCGATGAACTTTTGTAGTCAGTGTGGTGAGAAAGTCCGGTTTGCCGTTCCCGAAGGCGACGATCGCCCCCGCTACCTGTGCGACGGCTGTGGCACGATCCACTATCAGAACCCACGCATCGTGGCGGGTACGCTGCCGATCAGTGGCTTCAAAGTACTGCTTTGCAAGCGGGCGATATCGCCTCGAAAAGGGTACTGGACGCTACCGGCGGGGTACATGGAAAACGCCGAAACCACCCAGCAGGCCGCCATGCGAGAAACCTGGGAGGAGGCGTTTGCCGAGGTCGCCCTTGGGGACCTATACACGCTGATCGACCTGCCGCATATCAACCAAGTCTATATGATTTTTCGTGCCGACTTGGTGGGGAGCTTCGACGCAGGGCCGGAGAGTCTCGAAGTGGCGCTCTTCGAGGAGCACGAGATTCCCTGGGACGCGCTGGCGTTTCCCACCATCGAGCGGACGCTGCGTCACTACTATGCCGACCGTGAAAGCGCCATATTTCCGCTGCATATCAGTAAGATCACGCCCGAGGATCGCGAGCGCTACTTCGGCAGCGCCTAGATCGTTCGCTTCGCGCATTCGTCTAGTCCATGCGCTTACAGATCGGCGAGCTGCCACACGTCGTAGGCCACTTCTTCATAGGGGTGAGCCAGCTTGAGCGCAGCAATGGCGGCGCGGATATGCTCGTCGGCGCACACCATCTCGATTTTGAACTCGTCGACCGTTTCCAGCGTGCCGACCTGTCCAATATGCGGTTCGGCGCCCGCCATCGGTCGAAACTGACCGGTGCCGCGGGAGTGAAAGCAGACATGCTCGTAGTCGCCAATGCGACCGGCACCCGCCTCGAAGACGGCGCGTTTGACGCTATCGGCATTCTCAATGGGAACGAAAAATGCAAGTTTATACATGGCCACCTCAGTGCATCGGGGATAAGACGTCGCTGCCCATGTTAGCGGATCGGACACTACTGGTCTTGGTGAAGGCTTTGTATGATGAGGTTTTTTTAACGACAAGGCGGCGAGCCCAGTCATGGATAAGTTCGAAGTAAAACTGGATCAGGCGGCGAGAGCTGCCTGGATGTCCTATGTCGGTGGCATGACCCAGGACGAGATTGCCAGCCAACTTGGCGTCTCACGCCCCGGTGTTCAGCGTTTACTGGCCCTGGCGCGCCAAGAGGGGTTGGTGAAAGTGCATATCGACCACCCCATCTCGACCTGTATGGCGCTCGGCAGCACGCTGCGTGAGCGTTTTCAACTGACCTACTGCGACGTGGTGCCAGCAGACACCCAGGCCCCTGAGAGTGCGGCCTACTACTTGGCCGTGGCAGGGGCAGAGCGCATTGCCCGCCTGGTGGAGCGCAGCGAGCCGTTAACGCTGTCGCTGGGAACTGGACGTTCGGTGCGCGCCGCGGTGGAAGCGTTGAGCCGCGTGGAGCGGCCGCAGCATCGTTTTGTCTCGCTGGTGGGCAACGTGGCGCGTGATGGTTCCGCCAACCGCTACGACGCCGTGATGGTGCTGGCGGATAAAACCGGCGGCGAGCGTTTTTTGCTTCCCGCTCCGGTCGTCGCGGCGTCGCTGGCGGAAAAAGAGGCCATGCTCTCGCAGCGTTTGTTCAAAGCGATTGCCGACGTGGCGCGGGAGTCGGAAGCCGCCTTTATCGGTATTGGGCGCATCGATCGTCGAGCCACGCTGTTTCAAGATCACTTCATCAGTGAAACCGAGCTGGATGAGCTACTGGGCCGAGAGGCCGTGGGGGAGCTGTTGGGTTGGCCGCTGAACCGCCGTGGCGAGGTGGTGGACTGCTCAATCACCCGGCGCGTGACTAGCCTGCCGCTTGAACGCTTTGGCAAACATCTGATGGTAGGCATTGCCGGTGGCCGGGATAAAGCCCCCGCCATTTTAGCCGCGCTGCGCGGCGGCTGGTTGAAAGGGTTGGTCACCGATGAGATTGCCGCCCGACACATCGTGGAGGCAATGGAGTGAAGCGCGACTTCGCGCCTGCAACATGCAAACGATTGAATGCATTAGCGTAAAGTCTAACGCGGCAGGCTTTGCTTTTTTTTGGCCTGCATACGATCATTTGTTCGGTTGATGATCAATAAGATCAAGGCAACAACAATGCCAATATTTGCCAAGAGGAGTGCTGTATGCGTCTCGCGCGTCATTTGCCCGTCACGACCCTAGCCGCTGCCGTTGCGGTAGCTGGCCAAGCCCAGGCTCAAACCGAGATCACCGTCGCGACGGTGAACAATAACGACATGGTCATCATGCAGAGCCTGACCGACGCCTTTGAACAAGCGCATCCTGAGATCACGCTGGACTGGGTGGTGCTCGAGGAGAACGTGCTGCGTCAGCGTATGACCACGGACATTGCCACCGGCGGTGGGCAATTCGACGTCATGACCATCGGCACTTACGAAGTGCCCATTTGGGCGGAGCGCGGCTGGCTAGAGCCGCTGGACGACCTGCCTGACGACTACAACGAAGACGATCTGCTGGCATCGGTGCGCGATGGCTTGAGCCTAAACGGTACGCTGCACGCCCTGCCGTTCTACGCGGAAAGCTCGATGATGTATTACCGCACCGATCTATTCGAGCAGGCAGGCATCGAGATGCCCGAGCAGCCCACCTGGTCGCAGGTGCGTGACTGGGCCGAACAGCTCCACGGTAGCGAAGAGGGCCTTGCGGGTATCTGTTTGCGCGGTAAGCCGGGCTGGGGCGAGAACATGGCCTTTGTTTCGACGCTGGTAAACACCTTCGGTGGACGCTGGTTCGATGAGCAGTGGAACCCAGAGCTCAACTCCGAGGCCTGGAATGAGGCAATTGCGTTCTACGTAGATCTGCTTGGCAACTATGGCCCGCCCGGCGCCAGCTCCAACGGCTTTAACGAGAACCTTGCGCTCTTCTCCCGCGGCAACTGCGCGATGTGGGTCGATGCTACCTCAGCGGCTGGCAAGCTCTACGACGAGAACGAATCCGACGTAGCCGACACGCTGGGCTTTGCACCCGCGCCCATCGCGGAAACCCCCAAAGGCTCCCACTGGCTGTGGTCCTGGGCGCTCGCCATCCCAGCCTCCTCTGAGCATAAAGAGGCTGCGCAGGCGTTCATCACTTGGGCCACATCCCAGGAGTACATCGAGCTAGTCGGTGACACCAACGGCTGGACCAGCGTACCGCCTGGCACCCGCGAGTCTACCTATGCTAACGAGCAGTACACCTCCGCCGCGCCGTTTGCTGGCTTCGTACTGAACGCCATTCAAGAAGCCGACCCCACCGACGCCACCCTTGAGCCGAACCCCTATGTGGGCGTGCAGTTCGTCGGTATCCCCGAGTTCCAGTCGATTGGGACGCAGGTTGGCCAGACCATTGCTGCGGCACTTACCGGCGATACATCGGTTGAACAGGCGCTGGATAGCGCCCAACGCGCCACCGAACGCACCATGCAACGGGCGGGCTATATCGAACGCTAAAGGCACTCCCGCGCCTGCCCGGTCCTGGGCAGGCGTTGCTGGTGGTTCTCGCAGGTCTTTCTTGCAGGTATTTACATGAATAGAACACGTGCTTCTGGCCGGACGGTCGGCGGGCTGAGGACGCTGTCGCTTCAAGCGCCCGCCGTCACGCTGTTGCTGCTCTGGATGATCGTGCCTTTAGGCATGACCCTCTGGTTCTCTTTTCAGCGCTACAACCTGCTGATGCCCGGAATGACCGGCTTTGCCGGGTTGGAGAACTACGAGTATCTGCTCACCGACCCCGCGCTCTGGTCGGCCATGGGCACCACGCTGCTGCTGGTGGGCTGGGTGCTGGTGGTCACCGTTGTAGGCGGCACGCTGTTGGCGGTGCTGTTTCAACAGGAGTTTGCCGGGCAGGGTATCGCCCGCGTACTGGCGATCTCTCCCTTCTTCGTCATGCCAACGGTCAGCGCGCTGGTGTGGAAAAACATGATGATGCACCCCTCCAATGGGGTCCTGGCATGGCTGGCGGAGTCGTTGGGGCTCCCCGCGCTGGACTGGTTCTCGTCGCTACCGCTGACCTCCATCATCATTATCGTCTCGTGGCAGTGGCTGCCGTTCGCGCTCCTCATTCTACTCACGGCCATGCAATCGCTGGATGAGGACCAGGTGGAGGCCGCCCGGATGGATGGCGCAGGGCCGCTGGCGATTTTTTTCTTCATCACGCTGCCGCATCTCAAGCGTGCTATTAGCGTGGTGATCATGATCGAAATGATCTTCCTGCTGACGATTTTTGCCGAGATATTCGTCACCACCTCCGGCGGGCCGGGGCTCGCGACGACCAACTTGGCTTATTTGATCTATATCCAAGCGCTGCTGGATTTCGATGTGGGCATGGCCTCGGCGGGTGGGGTGATCGCCATCATTCTCGCCAATATCGTCGCGATTTTCCTTGTCCGCATGGTCGCTAAGAACTTAGAAGACTGACCCGGCACCAGGGCGTCTTGGGAGCATTTCAATGACAACGCATCGTAATAGCGCACCAGCACACACTCGCTCGTTGCCGATGAGGCAACTGGTGCTCACCCTGTTGGGCTGGACCACCGCGCTGATCATCTTTTTTCCCATCCTCTGGATGGTGCTGACGGGGTTCAAAACCGAGACGGCGGCGATTGCCGATCCCAGCTTTATTTTTTCGCCCACTCTGGAAAGCTATCAGGCGGTACAGGACCGCTCGGGCTACGCCCGCTTTGCACTAAATAGCGTAGCCGTGGCGTTTGGCTCGACCTTTTTAGCGCTGCTGATCGCCATTCCCTCGGCCTACGCCATGGCGTTTTTACCCACCAAGCGCACCAAGGGCACGTTGCTGTGGATGCTCTCCACCAAGATGCTGCCTCCGGTGGGTGTTTTGGTGCCTATCTATCTGATTTTTAGAGATGTCGGGCTGCTGGATACCCGCACCGGGTTGATCATCGTCTATACCCTGATGAACCTGCCCATCGTGGTGTGGATGCTCTACACCTTCTTTAAAGACATGCCCAAAGACATCCTCGAAGCGGGCCGGATGGACGGTGCCTCTACGTTGCAGGAAGTGTTTTTCCTGCTGTTACCGCTCACGCTGCCGGGCATTGCCTCTACTGGGTTACTGTCGGTGATTTTGAGCTGGAACGAGGCGTTCTGGAGCCTCAACTTAACGTCGTCGAAAGCCGCGCCATTGACCGCCTACATTGCTTCCTTCTCGAGTCCTGAAGGGCTGTTTTGGGCCAAGCTGTCGGCGGCGTCCACCATGGCTATTGCCCCCATCCTGATCCTCGGTTGGCTGACCCAAAAACAAATGGTGCGTGGCCTGACCTTTGGCGCCGTCAAGTAAAGGAGTTCCCCATGGCGACCTTACAACTCAAGAACATTACCAAGCGGTTTGGCGACACCCAGGTCATCAAAGGTATCGATCTCGACGTGAATGATCGTGAGTTCGTGGTGTTCGTTGGCCCCTCGGGCTGCGGTAAATCCACGCTGATGCGCATGATCGCGGGGTTGGAGAGCGCCAGCGACGGCGATATTCTCATCGATGGCCAGCGCATGAACGACGTGGGACCCGCCGACCGTGGATTGGCAATGGTGTTTCAGAGCTATGCGCTTTACCCGCACATGACCGTCGAGGGCAACATGGGCTTTAGCATGCGCTTGGCTGGCGTGCCCAAAAAAGAGCGCCGCGCCAAAGTGCTGGAAGCCGCCAAGATCCTTCAGCTCGAGCCGCTGTTGGACCGCAAGCCCAAAGCGCTGTCCGGCGGCCAGCGCCAGCGGGTGGCGATTGGACGGGCGATCGTGCGTAACCCCAGCATCTTCCTGTTCGACGAGCCGCTTTCCAACCTAGACGCGGCGCTGCGTGTGCAGATGCGTATCGAGCTGGCGCGGCTGCATGAAGAGCTGGATGCCACGATGATTTACGTGACCCACGACCAGATAGAAGCCATGACCATGGCCGATAAAATCGTCGTGTTGCACGATGGCGTGGTGGAACAGGTGGGCTCGCCCATGGCGCTCTATCACCACCCGCGTAACCGCTTCGTGGCGGGCTTTATTGGCTCGCCCAAGATGAACTTCTTCAGCGTCGAGCAGCGCTCCATTGGCGATGACGGTGTCACCGTGCGCCTGCCCGGCGGGCGGCCGTGCACCATTCCCGTCTCGGGCGAAGGGCTCGCCAGCGACGAAGCGCTGGAGCTAGGTATTCGTCCTGAGCACCTACAGTTGGATGAAAACGGCCCGCTGAGTGGCCAAATCAAAGTGTTGGAGCGCTTGGGCGGGCAGACCTCGCTGTACGTGCAGATGGGCGAGCTGCTCATCACCCTCATGGCCGATGGCGACGTGGCCTACCGGGTGAACGATACCGTGCAGTTTGGCTTTGCCGCCGAGCGTGCTCATCTGTTCGATGCCCAAGGTTTGGCGCTAGAAAGCCTGTCACAGCACCCGCTGGCCAGCCTGACCCGCCAGGATAACCGCGCTGCGACCGAGACGCCTACGCCAGGAGCGCAGGTATGAAGGTGCTGATTTTTGATTGCGATGGCGTTCTGGTGGACAGCGAAGCCCTGGCGGAAGAGACCTTGGAAACCCACCTTGTGCAGTGGCTGCCGGATCTGGATATTCCCTCGCTGCTCAGCCAAGCCCTGGGCATGACGACCGCCGACATCCTAAAGCACTTGGCGCAGTTAAGCCGCTATCCGCTGCCGTCCAATGCCTCTGAAGTCGTCGATAGCGCTATAGAAGCGCGTCTAGCGCGAGAACTCACCGCTATTGAAGGGGTTCACGACGCTGTGAGCGGTATCGATTTACCCAAAGCCGTGGTCTCCAACAGCCGCCGCTGCCGCGTGCTGGCATCGCTCGCCACGACACAATTGAAAGAGGCGCTGGGCGACGCCCCCATTTTCACCGCCGAGCAGGTCGACAACCCCAAACCGGACCCCGCGATTTATCGCTTGGCGGCAAGCGAGTTGGGTTGCCCGCCCAGCCGCTGTCTAGTGGTCGAAGACAGTGTGGCAGGGGTGAGCGCTGCCCATGCCGCCGGCATGCGGGTGATTGGTTTTGTGGGCGCCAGCCATATCGACGACGAGCAGTCTAACCGCCTGCTCGCGGCGGGTGCTTGGCGAATTTTGCCCCATATGCGTGGGCTCAACGCCTTGGTCGACGAGTGGCAACTACATCTGCAAGGAAACGATAACAATGAAACTGCTCGATAAACGTGCCGTGATTACCGGCGGTGCCCGTGGCATCGGGCTCGCCATTGCCCAGCGCTACCTGGCCGAAGGAGCCCAGGTGGTGGTGGCCGATATCGATGCCAACGCCATCGAAGACGCGCTCGCCACGCTGCAGCAGGATGCCAGCGCCGAGCGGGTCATGGGCGTGGTGCTGAACGTGTGTGACCAAGGCTCCATCGATGCCATGGTGGAGAGCGTCACCGAGCGCTTTGGCGGCATTGATATTTTGGTCAATAACGCGGCGGTGTTCGATATGGCGCCGGTGCTGGACGTGACCCAGGCCAGCTTCGATAAACAGTTTGCGGTGAACACCAAGGGCATGTTTTTCACCCTGCAGGCCGTGGCCCGCGCCATGGTGGCCCAAGGCCAGGGGGGTAAGATCATCAATATGGCCTCCCAGGCGGGTAGACGAGGCGAGCCGCTAGTGAGCGTTTACTGTGCTAGCAAAGCCGCCGTGATTAGCCTGACCCAGTCCTGCGGTCTCGATTTGATCAAACACCACATCAATGTGAATGGCATTGCCCCCGGCGTAGTGGATACCCCGATGTGGGAAGAGGTCGATGCGCTGTTCGCCCGCTACGAGAACCGCCCGCTGGGTGAGAAAAAGCGCTTAGTGGGCGAGGCGGTGCCCTATGGCCGTATGGGGCTGCCAGAAGATCACACCGGCGCCGCCGTGTTTCTTGCCAGCCAGGATAGCGATTACGTTGTCGCCCAAACCCTGAACGTCGATGGCGGCAACTGGATGAGCTAAGACGCCCATGAGTCCTGATCTTGTTTCGTTAAGCCACCAACTACTGGATGCTGCCGACGGCAAGGCGCGCTGGATGGTTGCCCTGGCGGGGCCGCCGGGGGCAGGAAAATCCTACCGCAGCGCGCTGCTCTGTGAGGCGATCAACCAGCTGCGCCCTGGGCAGGCGGTGGTGGTGCCGATGGATGGCTACCACTTCGATAACGCCGTACTGGGCGATGAGCAGCTTCCTGTGAAAGGCGCGCCCCACACCTTCGATGTGGAGGGGTTGCATCATGATTTGACGCGCATCCGTCGTGTGGATAAGCCGGTCGCCGTACCGGTCTTTGATCGACCGCTGGATCTTGCCCGTGCCGGTGGGCGGCTCGTGACGCCAGAGCATCGCATCGTGATCGTGGAAGGCAACTACCTACTACTGGACCAAGATCCGTGGCGTTCACTACACGCGCTGTTCGACTGGACGCTATTTATCGACGTGGACGATGCCGTGCTCGTGGAGCGGCTGGTGAACCGCTGGCTCTGTATGGGCCAAGACCGGACCGGTGCCCTCGAGCGTACCCACCAAAAAGACATGCTCAATGCCGCGCTGGTCAAAACCTGCAGCGTGGCACCTGACCAGCGCTGGCGCTAGGACGCGCTTGCCTAATCCATAACCCGGAGAGTGACGATGACCCAGCTTAACAACCACAACATGGGTGCCCTCAGCGCGGCGGTCGAGACGCCAGTCTATGATCGTCAGGCCGTGACGCCTGGCATCGTGCATATTGGCGTTGGTGGTTTCCATCGGGCCCATCAGGCCATGTACGTGGATGCGCTGATGAACCAGGGCGAAGCGCTGAATTGGGGCATTGTGGGCGTGGGGGTCATGCCCGGCGACAAGCGCATGCAGCAGGCCCTCGCTGCGCAAGACTACCTCTATACGCTGGTGGTCAAGCACCCTGACGGTGAGTATCAGCCTCGGGTGATTGGTAGCATGGTGAACTACCTGTTTGCCCCGGAAGACCCCGAGGCGGTGATCGAGGCGATGGCCGACCCCGCCATCAAGATCGTCTCGCTCACCGTCACGGAGGGCGGCTACAACGTTCACCCGGTGTCTGGGGAGTTCAACCTGGACGCCCCCCAGGTGCGCGACGATCTTGCTCATCCCGAGCGCCCCTTCACCAGCTTTGGCTTAGTGGTGGAAGCCCTGGTACGTCGCCGGTCACGGGGTATTGCGCCGTTTACGGTGATGTCCTGCGACAACATTCAAGGTAACGGCAATGTCGCCAAGCGTATGTTTAGCGCCTACGCCCGCGCCCGCAGTGCGGAATTGGGCGATTGGCTGGCTGCCGAGGTCGCGTTTCCCAACGCTATGGTGGACCGCATTACGCCGGTGACCGCGCCCACGGATATCGAAGAGCTCTCCCAGCGTTTTGGCGTGGAAGATGCCTGGCCCGTGGTGTGCGAGCCCTTTACCCAGTGGGTGCTGGAAGATCACTTCCCCTTGGGTCGCCCGGCGTTCGAGCAGGTCGGTGTTCAGGTTGTCGACGATGTCGAGCCTTACGAGCTGATGAAGCTGCGCCTGCTCAATGCCAGCCACCAGGCGCTCACCTACTTTGGCTACCTAGCGGGCTACCGTTACGCCCACGAAGTGTGCCAAGACCCGCTGTTCGTCGAGTTCTTGCTGGGGTACATGCGCGAAGAGGGCACACCGACGCTAGCCCCCGTGCCGGGGGTGGATCTAGAAACCTATCAGCTGACGCTGATCGAGCGCTTTGCAAACCCGCAAATCAAAGACACCTTGGCGCGGCTGTGCGCCGAAAGCTCGGATCGCATTCCCAAATGGTTAGTGCCAGTGATTCGCCAGCAGCTTGCCCAAGGCGGTGAAATCGAGCGCAGCGCCGCCGTAGTCGCCAGCTGGGCGCGCTACGCCGAAGGCGTCGACGAGCAGGGGGATACCATTGAGATCGTGGATCGCTTGCGCGAGCCATTAATGGCCATTGCCGCCAACAATCGTACCCATCCGGCGGCCTTCGTGGAAAACCGCGAGCTGTTTGGCGATTTGGCAGACCAGCCTCGTTTTTTGAACGCTTACCTGAAGGCGCTGACGTCGCTGCATGAACGGGGCGCACGGGCTACCCTAGAGGCTCAGGTCGCGTCCAAAGGAACGTTGTGATGTATATCGGGGTGGATTGCGGTACGCAAAGTACCAAAGTCGTGGTGGTGGATGTGGAACGGGGCGTCATTCTGGGCGAGGGCAGCCGTCCGCATCGCTTGGATGAAGGGGAGCATGGCCGCCGGGAGCAGTCACCGGCGGTGTGGCTGGCGGCTCTCAAAGGCGCGTTCTTTCAAGCGATCGAGCGTGCGGGTATCGATGCCAAACAGGTGCGCGGCATCGGCGTGTCCGGCCAGCAGCACGGCATGGTGGCGCTCGATGCCGATGGCGTGCCGGTGTATCCCGCCAAGCTGTGGTGCGATACTGAAACCAGCGCTGAAAATAGCGCGCTGGTGGAATCCCTGGGGGGCGAGGCGGGCTGCCTGGAGAAGCTGGGCTTGGTGCTGCAAACCGGCTACACCGCCTCAAAAGTGGCTTGGCTACGCAACCACCATCCGGATGCCTATCAGCGTATTGCCACACTCTTGCTGCCCCATGACTATCTAAACTTCTGGCTAACCGGCGAACGCGTGACCGAGGCAGGCGACGCCTCGGGCACTGGCTACTTCGATACCCGCGCCCAGTGCTGGCAGAAAGCGGTGTTTGCCGCCATTGCGCCGGAGCTCGACCCTGACCGTGTATTACCTCGGATTATTGACGCCCATGAACCAGCAGGCCGGGTGCGCCCGCTAGTGGCGCAGGAGCTGGGGCTGAGCGATAACGTGGTGGTCTCCTCCGGCGGCGGCGACAACATGATGGGGGCGATTGGCACCGGCAATATTACCCAGGGGCTGGTCACGCTCAGCTTGGGCACCTCCGGCACAGTGTGCGCTTACTCGCCTAACCCGGTGGTGGGTGACAGCGCCATGGTGGCCAATTTTTGCGCTAGCCACGGGGGGTGGCTGCCGCTGATCTGCACCATGAACGTCACGTCAGCAACGACTCGCGTGCGTGAGCTGTTTGGGCTGGATTTGGCCGCCTTTGGCGAGCAGGTCGCCAGCGCCCCGATTGGCGCCGAGGGCGTTACCGTACTGCCGTTCTTCAACGGCGAACGGGTGCCCATGCTGCCCGATGCCGCCGGCGATTTTCTCGGGTTGACCAGCCTGAACATGACCCAGGCCAACCTCTGCCGAGGCGTAATGGAGGGCGCGACCTTTGGTCTACGCTATGGGCTGGAGCTGTTGGGTGAGCTTGCCGCAGGCACCAGCCAGATTCGGCTGATTGGCGGCGGGGCGAACAGCCCGGTGTGGCGGCAGATGGTGGCGGACATTACCCGTACCCAGGTAATCTGCCCCGAAATTACCGATGCCGCTGCATTGGGCGCGGCCATTCAAGCGGCCTGGTGCGACCTACAGCATCAAGGGGTGACGTTGGCGTCACTGTGCGAGCGCTTGGTGCACCTGGATGCGGCGTCGCTGGCCGAGCCAGATACCCATCGGGTCGCGGCGTATCACGAGGCGTATCAGCGCTATCTCGCTGCCCTGTCCCAACGCCACGCGCTGTAAAGCCAACAACGCCAGCGCCCTCATTGGAAGGCGCTGGCGTGTCAGCATGATCACACGTTATTGAGGGCTTACCAGGATTTATAGGGCAGGAATTTGCCGTTGAGAGTGAGCAAGACACGGTCGCCTTTTGGGTCTTCGATTTTGTCCACCTCCATGGTGAAGTCGATGGCGCTCATGATGCCGTCGCCGAACTTCTCCTGCACCACGTCCTTGAGCGTTTCGCCATATACGCCGACCACTTCGTAGAGGCGGTAGATGAACGGGTCCTGGGGAATCGCTTCATCCCACGCTTTGGTGGGGAAGGCCGTGAGTGCGGTAGCGACGTCGCCATCCACTTCGAGTACGTCGCAGAGTTTATGAGCGATATCGGCGCTGGCGCTGTTCATGCCGTAGCAGGCAGATGCGACCCACACCGGCGACATGCCGACGGCGCTGGCAATGTCGTCCCAACTCAGTTTTTTGCGGGCCTTGGCAGCCAGCAGGGTATGACGCATTTCGAGCTTATCCATGACGGACCTCCTTGGGAGTGAACTTCACTAGGTTTTCTTGGGATTCGGTGGCAGGGGTTGCCGGGGTTGAACCCGTGGTGGCCTCGGCAGCTGCTAGTTGCACCGGGTTGACCGGTGTGGGGTAGCGCAGGCCTTGGCCGTCGAACTCCTGGGTGCGCAGCTCGCCGGAGCGGTTCACCAGGAAGTCGACCAGGTAGTTACGAATCGTGTAGAAGTGCGGGTGTTTCACGATACTTGCCCGCTGGCGCGGCCGTGGCAGATCGATCTCCACCGCCTCGGCGATACGCGCTTGGGGGCCGTTGGTCATCAAAAAGATGCGGTCGGCCAGCAAGATCGCTTCGTCCACATCGTGGGTAATCATGAACACGGTTTGCTGATCCTGGCTCCAGATGTTGATCAGCTCGTCTTGAATGACGCCCCGGGTCAGCGCATCCAGCGCGCCAAACGGCTCATCCAACAGCAGCAGTTTTGGCTTGGTGGCAAACGCCCGGGCGATGCTCACCCGTTGACGCATACCGCCAGAGAGCTGGGAGGGCTTGCGGTCCACCACTTCTTTCAAGCCGACCATGTCCAGGTACTTCATGCTGTGGTCGGTGACCTCTCGATCGCTCCACGTTTTCCACCGGGCGCGTACGCCAAAGCGAACGTTTTCAAGCGCGGTGAGCCAGGGCAGCAGGCTGTAGTTTTGGAACACCACGCCGCGCTCGAGGCCTGGGCCGCTGATCTCTTTGTTCTCCATCACCAAGGACCCTTCGGAGAACTGATCCAGCCCGGCGAGCGCGTTCATGATGGTGGATTTACCGCAGCCAGAGTGGCCGATGATGCACACGAATTCGCCTTTCTCGAGCTGAAAACTGATGTTCTCGAACACCGTCAGCGGTTCGGCTTCTTTACTGGCACTTGGGAAGCGCTTGGCAGCTTTCTGTACCTCTACGAACGCATGACTCATGGTCGGCTCCTTATTCGGCGTAAGTGACGAAGCGGGCAATATAGGCAAGCGACATATCCAGCAGCATGCCCACCACGCCGATCATTAGGATGGAAAAGATCACGCTGGTCAGGTCGAGGTTGTTCCACTCGTTCCAGACGTAGTAGCCAATGCCCGTACCGCCCACCAGCATCTCGGCGGCCACGATGACCAGCCAGGCGATGCCGATGGAGATCCGCATACCGGTCAGAATGGTGGGCGCTGCCGCAGGTAGAATGACCTTGAAGGCCGTTTGCAGCGACGACAGCTCGTGGGTGCGGGCCACGTTCACCCAGTCGTTGCGTACGCCCGCCACGCCAAAGGCCGTGTTGAGCAGCATGGGCCAAATGGAGCAGATAAAGATCACGAAGATGGCGGAGGCTTCGGAATCGCGAATGATGAACAGTGCCAGCGGCATCCAGGCCAGCGGGGAGATGGGCCGCAACACCTGAATGAACGGGTTGAGCGCTCTGTACGCCAGCGGCGACATGCCAATCAAAAAGCCAATGGGAATCGCCACCAGCGCGGCCAGCAAATAGCCGCTGAGCACGCGATACAGCGAATAGCCCAGCTGAATGCCAATGCCTTTATCGTTGGGGCCTGCATCATAAAAAGGGTTCGAAAGCTCTTGCCACGCTTTGACGGCGATTTCTGAAGGTGGCGGTACTTTAGCGCTCTCATCGGCCCCGGCCAGCAGCTGCTCGTATTCGCTCAGCTCGGCACCTCCCCCCATGAGCGGGGATTGATTCAACCCTTCCCAGATGCCCAGACCCACGACCAGCAACATGATGGCAAGAATCGTGGCGCGAACGTTTAGGCTCAATTTCCACTCGGTAGTGGTGCGGTCCATGGTTAACCCCTCCGAATGGCGAAGCTGTCGACGTACGCTTCGGGCTGGGTGTAATCAAAGGTCTTGCCCATGATTTGGTAGTTGCGGGCGGTCTCTTCGGGCGCTTCATAGCCCAGCTCGCGCATCACGGTCTGCGCATCGGTAGCCAGATACACGTCCCGAGCGATCTGCTGATAATCCACGTCGCCTTCGATATAGCCCCAGCGCTTCATCTGCGTCAGGATCCAGACCGCCATGGAGTGCCAGGGGAAGGGGTCGAAATCGATGCGGTCGGGCACGTTCTGTACGCCGCCCAAACCGTCGGCAAAGCGCCCGGTGAGTACTTGCTCTATGACCGTGACCGGCTGGTTCAGGTAATTCGTCGGAGCAATGGCTTCGGCAATCTCTGAGCGGTTGGCAGGGTCGGAGGAGTACTGTGTCGCGTCGATAATCGCGCGAAGCAAAGCGCCGTAGGTGTTCGGGTTCTCGCGGGCAAAGCGGGCGCTGGTGGCAAAGGCGCAGCAGGGGTGTCCGTCCCAAATCTCTTTGGTCAGCAGATGAATGAAGCCGATGCGTTCGAATACCGCGCGCTGGTTGAAGGGGTCGGGTGATAAGAAGCCGTCGATGTTGCCTGCCCGCAGGTTGGCGACCATCTCGGGCGGCGGAATCACGCGAATTTGAATATCTTGATCCGGATCCAAGCCGTGCTCGGCGACATAGTAGCGCAGTAGGAAGTTGTGCATGGAGTACTCGAACGGTACGCCAAAGGTAAAGCCTTTCCACTGCTGCGGATCGCGCTTATCCAGGTGGTCGTTATGTAGCACGATGGCCTGACCGTTGATGTTTTCTACCGCTGGCATGATGAATGGCTCGGGCGTGGAACCCGCACCGAGGGTCATGGCCAATGGCATGGGCGTTAGCATGTGCGCCGCGTCGTATTCGCGGTTAAGGGATTTATCCCGCGCCACTGCCCACCCCGCGGTTTTGATGACCGAGACATCCAGGCCGTAGCGCTCATAAAAACCCATGGGGTGGGCCATGATGATGGGGGTAGCGCAGGTAATGGGAACGAAGCCCACATTAAGCTGGGTTTTCTCGAGCGGACCTAAACTCTCTTTGACGGCGGCTTTGATCGAATCTAGGGGGAACAGGCTCGCTAACGCCGCGGCGGCCGTGCCGCCACCCACCAGCTTCATGAACTGACGGCGGTGCATGTCGCTATGGCCAAACATGCCGCGTATTAAGGCGCTTTCGACCACTCGATCCATAACGTCATCGGCGCTGCTTGGCGTTAACGATGGTGCCACTGCGTTTGTCTGATGCGGGGACCTAGCGCTGTTGGGTTGGGAGGGGGAGCACTGATGGCAATCGCACTGTCGTCCGTGAATCAGTGATTGGCGATGATCGAACGGGTTGCCAAGACTGCTGGGGTCGTTGTTCTCTTTCATGGACGTTCACCTCACAGGAGCAAAAGGGGTTTAAGCTGCGCCGTCTTGGTGCGTAACGATTCCCTGCGGCGCTATGTCCATAGATAGCGACTTATATGCCAAAACGAGTTTTTCTGATGTTTTTGTCGATGAGTCATAGGGTTACTGGTGTGAGAAGGCAGTCGCTGAGTCAACGAATTCGTCACGATTTTTCGTCAATGACGATATTTCGTTGTTTAAATAACGAAAATTCGTGATTGGCCCGCTGTTTGTATGGAAAGAGAGTCGTCCAGCTGGCTGCCAAGGAGCCTGTGATGCGTGGCACTTCCCACTCCTCGATCATCGAAACGCCCTTAACGCATATGGCCAGCCATACGCCGCTGGCCATGATCATCGTCGATCCGCTTAGCGATTCCCTGATCGATGCCAACCCTGCCGCCTGCCACTTGCTGCTCCTAGCGCGTGATCAAACCCTCACCACCCCCTTCAGTCACCGCTTGAGCGCCTCACTGCCGCTATGGGTCAGCTTTACCGACGAGGTACTAACGACCGGGCAAGGGTGGTCGGATGATTTAGTGCTGCTGGATAGCGCCCGCCAACCTCGTCGTGTCGAAGTCTATGGCCAACGCTTGCAGAGCGAATCGCAGCTATTGTTGACGTTGATCGATCGCAACAAGGCCGAACAGCGTCGTGCCAAGGCCGAGCTTAGCCGACAGCACCGGCAAGGGGAGGTGGGCTGGCAGCGGGTCGAGCAGGTGTTCGAGCGTATCGAAAAGCAGAACCAGCTGATTCTCAGCGCGGCCGGGGAGGGCATTTACGGCCTGGATGCCGATGGCAAAACCACCTTCGTCAATCCGGCCGCCGAGCGCATTCTTGGCTGGAGTACGGAGGATATGGTGGGCCACGATGCGCATCTGATGTTTCATCATACCCACGCCGATGGCAGCCACTTCCCCGTCCAGCAGTGCCCTATCCATGCCTCGTTTAGTGATGGTCAAGTGCACCATGTGGATGACGAAGTGTTCTGGCATAAAAATGGCGAGGCCATTCCCGTGGAGTACACCAGCACGCCGATTTTCGAAATGGGCCGATTAGTGGGAGCGGTGGTCCTGTTTCGCGATATTCGCGAGCGTAAACGTGCCGAGCAGCAGCTACGCGATGCGCTAGAAGAGGTGGAGTCGCTCAAACGCCGCTTGGAGCTAGAGAACCAGTATCTGCAAGAAGAGATCAAAGCCGAAGTGAACCACCGCAATATCGTCGGCAACAGCCCGGCGGTGGCCAAGCTGACTCAGCAGATTGCCATGGTCGCGCCGACCAGCGCTAACGTGCTGATTAGCGGCGAGTCAGGTACTGGCAAAGAACTGATTGCCCGGGCAATTCACGCAGGTAGTACTCGCAGCGACCGGCCGTTGATCCGCGTGAACTGTGCCGCGATTCCCCGCGACCTCTTCGAGAGTGAGTTCTTCGGTCACGTGAAAGGCGCCTTTACCGGCGCGGTGCAAGACCGTCCGGGACGCTTTGAATTGGCCCATGGCGGCACGCTGTTCCTGGATGAAGTAGGGGAAATCCCATTAGAGCTGCAGAGCAAGCTGCTGCGCGTATTGCAGGATCAGCAGTTCGAGCGGGTGGGGGATAACCGTACCCGCGAAGTGGATGTGCGGGTGATTGCGGCGACCAATCGTGAGTTAAAAGAGATGATCGATGCCGGGCAGTTTCGCGAGGATCTCTACTTCCGATTGAACGTCTTTCCCATCGACTCCGTTCCACTGCGCAAACGCATCGAAGACGTGCCGCTGCTGGCCCGCCACTTCTTGCATCGCGCCTGCCTGAAGTTCAACAAACCTGGGGTACGAATACCGCCTGCGCAACTTGATGTCCTCACGCGTTATCCCTGGCCCGGCAATATTCGCGAGTTGGAGAACGTCATCGAGCGTCAGGTAATCGTGACGCAAGATCAGCGGCTCTCTTTCGATGACCTTTTGTTGGTAGAGCCACTATCTCGTCACACGGCGTTCAACGAAACGTCGCACGATAGTAGCGAGTTGCCCGACCACCTGCTCACCGAGCAAGCGCTGTGCCATCAGCAGCGGTGCAATGCACTAAAAGCGTTGAAAGCCGCAAACGGAAAGGTGTCTGGGGCGGGAGGAGCGGCTGAGCTGTTGGGCATGAAGCCCACCACCCTCACTTCGCGACTGCAAAAATGGGGCATCGATCCTCGGCAATATCGCAGACGCCAGCGCAAAAGTACGTCAGCCAACGATGCTTTGGACTAAGGTTAGGGAGGATCTGCTTGACATCCGTTTGTACACACAAATCAGGCAACTTCAAGTCTAGCATACATACATGAATGTAACTATAATGCCACTCTTTCATAATGGTGCTCTGCTGCGCCGTCTTACGTTGACACCTAGAGGCAATCCCATGCGACTAGCACACTGGGCAGTCAATGCCCCCTTCCGCCCCCTATTGTTGGCAGTACTCACGGCGTCCTTTATCGCGCCCGCCCAAGCGGCCGATTTGGTGACCATTACCCGTGACGCGCTGAATAACAATGCGGCTCTGGCCTCTGCGCGGTCTGAGTTTTCAAGCGTCGAAGCGGCGCGTGACGTCGCCCGCGGTGGACTGCTGCCTCAAGTGAACGCCTCTGGCAGCGCTGTGCATAACGAGCAGTTCGAGAGTCAAGGCTCGGCCCGTGGTGCCGGTACCGGAGCAGGGGCTAATGCGGGTGTCGGCGTCAGTGACGATAGCTACAACACGGTCTCTTTGACGTTAGAAGCCACCCAGGCTCTATTCAATGCGGTGACACGGCAGGAAGTCACTCAGGCAGAGCGTCAGATCGATCAGCAGGTCTATCTGCTGGCCGCCACCGAGCAGCAGCTGTTGATCGATGTGGCCAGTGCCTACTTCGATATTCTACGCGCTCATGAAGTGTTGGAAGCACGGTTAGCGCAGGAGCGTGCTATCGGCCGTCAGCTAGAGCAGGCCCGTGAGCAGTTCGAGGTCGGTTTGATTGCGATTACCGAAGTCGAGGAGGCGCGGGCGAGCTTCGATCAATCTCGCGCCGATCGCATTGCTGCCGAGAGCAACCTGCAAGTAGCGTTTGAAGTGCTGGAGCAGCTTACCGGCCAGCGTTATGCCAGCATCGAAGCCCTGGGCGATAGTATGCCCATCGCGCTGCCGACGCCCACCGACCGTGATTACTGGGTCGAACAGTCACTGGAGCGCAACCCCCAGGTACTTGCCCAGCAGGCGGGTATCGAAGTTTCTCGTGTGGGAGTAGAGCTGGCCCGTGCTGGTCGTTTGCCCACCGTGCAAGCGTTCGCCAACTATCAGTACGCCGACAGCGACAGCGAATTAGTGAGCGGTTACGACACTTCCGCTCAGGTCGGTGTTTCGGCGAACGTGCCGATCTATACCGGTGGCAGCACCAGCGCCAGCATTCGACAAGGCACTTTCCAATTGGAGAGCAGCCAGTACGACTTCGAGTCTCAGCGCCGCACTACGATTCAACAGGTTCGCTCGCTCTATACCCAGGTCAGCAACAACGTCGAAACGGTCGAAGCGCGCCAGCAGGCCATCGTGTCCAACCGCAGCGCGCTGGAAGCGACCCGCGCGGGTTACGAAGTGGGTACGCGCAATATCGTCGACGTGCTCAATGCCGAGCAAAACCTCTATAACGCCATCGCCAATTATGCCGAGGCGCGTTACGACTATGTCGTGAATCTGCTGTCGCTGCGTCAGCAGGCAGGGCTGCTCGATGTCGAGGCCATCGAAGAAGTGAACGCGTGGCTCACCGGCGAGGACATCCACTTTATTCTACCGGAAAGCAATGAGCCCGACGCGTATCAGCGTGCAATGGATATTGGTGCACCGCCCACTCCAGGTGCTTGACGTACGCTGCGCATGCCTTCTTGGCGGTCGGTCAATGTTTAGAAAAATGAATGGGAATTCGACGCATGAAAAGAGTGATTCACTCAGGTAGAGCGAGTCTAGTGACGCTGATCGCCGCGTTAGCGCTCACGGCGTGTGGCCAGGAGCAGCCACAAGAGCAGCAAAGCCAGCAGCAGGAAGCGCCGCCCCACCCGGTGGAGGTCACTGAGATAGCGCGTCGGGACATACCGCTGGATAAATCCTACCCCTCGCTGTTGCGCAGCGATAGTGAAGTGACGCTCGTGGCACGCGTCAGCGGCTTTTTGGAAGAGCGCCACTTCGAACCTGGTCAAATGGTCGAGCAGGGCGATCGTCTGTATACCATCGAGCCCGATCTGTATCAGGCGACCGTCAACCAGCGGGAAGCCGACCTGCAAAGCGCCCGCGCCGAGCTGGCCCGTGCCCAGCGCGATGCTCAGCGTTTCGAGCAGCTGCTGAGCCAAAACTCCGTTAGCCGCCAGCAGTACGATCAAGCGCTTGCCGAGCAGCGCGTGGCGCAGGCCAACGTTGCCCAGGCGGAGGCGGCACTGACCAGCGCCAACCTGGACTTAGGCTACTCCAACGTGACGGCACCGGTATCCGGCATGATCAGCTTGAGCCAGATCAACGTCGGCAACTTGGTGACGTCGGGCACCGAGCTTGCCACGATCACGCCGCTGGATCCGCTGGAAGTGCGCTTCCAGTTGCCCCAGCGTGATGCCTTCGAGCTGCGTCGCCAGCTCGGCAGCGACGGCGATGCTTCCCAAATCACCGCTCGCCTGCGGGTGCCTGGGTTGGATGGTAGCGAAGGCAGCGAGCTGGAAGGTCGCCTGGACTTCCTCGGTTCCCGCGTGGATACCGGCACCAGCACCGTGCAGGCCTCGGCGACCTTTGCCAATCCCGATGGCGCAGTGCTGCCAGGCCAATTCGTGCGCGTGCGTATCGAAGGCTTGAAGCGCTTCGGCGTGCTGGCCGTGCCAGAAATTGCCGTCACGCAAGGCTTGATGGGGCCTTTGGTATACGTGCTGGATGACGAGAACAAAGCCCGGGAGCGCACCGTTCAGTTGGGTGAAGTCGCAGGCCCATGGCAAATCATCCGCGATGGTCTGGAGCCTGGTGATCGCGTGGTCGTCGGTGATCCTGCCGGTCTGGAAGCGGGGGTCTTGATCGATCCTCAGCCGTTTAGCGGCAGCGCGACTGAGGTAGTGGAAGAAGCGATGCAGGAAGATGCCCAGGAAGAAGCGCAAGCCGCTGAGGCAATGCAGCAAGCCGACGGCGCGCAACCCGCTGCTGAAGGGGAAGAGGGCGCGCAATAATGAATTTCTCTAACTTCTTTATCAGTCGTCCGATTTTTGCCACGGTACTGGCAATCATCGTCACGCTGGTAGGTGTGATGGCCATGCGGGTCCTGCCGATCGAGCAGTACCCCAGCGTGGTGCCGCCCACGGTATCGGTACAGGCCCAGTTTCCAGGGGCGGATGCCGAAACCGTAGCGCAAACGGTGGCGGCCCCGCTCGCCGAGGCGATTAACGGCGTCGAGGACATGCTCTACATGACCTCCAATAGCGCCGATAACGGCACCATGAGTCTGAGTGTAGCGTTCAATATCGGCACGGATGGCGATATCAACACGATCAACGTCAACAACCGTGTGCAGGGGGCGCTATCGCAGCTACCGGAGGCCGTGCAGTCCCAGGGGGTCACCGTCGAACTGCGCTCAGACTCCATTTTGATGCTGGTGGCGCTGACCTCGCAAAGCGGGGATTACGATAAGATCTACATGCAGAACTACGCCACGCTCAACATTCTGGATGAGCTTCGCCAAGTGCCAGGGGTGGGTAACGCCGAGGTGCTCGGCGGCGGTGAGTTCGCCATGCGGATATGGATGGACCCCGACAAGCTGGCGCAATACGACCTCACGCCCAGCGAAGTGGCTAGCGCCATTCGTGCTCAGAACACCGAAATTCCCGCTGGTAACCTGGCCGCGACGCCGCAAAGCGACCCGCGCGCCTATACTTACACGATCACCGCCGGTGGACGACTCACTAGCACCGATGATTTCCGTGAGATTTTCCTTCGCACCAACCCCGATGGCTCGTCGCTGCGCCTACAAGACGTAGCGCGTATCGAACTGGGCGCCTCGTTCTATGGCGTCGACGCACGATTGAACGGCGACGCCATGACGCCGATCATCATCAATCAGCAGCCGGGGGCCAACGCGCTGGAAACCGCCGAGGCGGTGCGTGCCACCATGGAAGAGCTGGCCGGGCGGTTCCCGCCAGGGCTCGAGTACGTCACTCCCTACGATACGACGCTGTTCATCGATGCCTCGGTAGAAACGGTGATCAAGACGTTCATCGAAGCGTTTCTGATCGTCATCGTGATCCTGTTCATCTTCCTGCAGAACTGGCGCTTTACCGTGATCGCCATGTCGGTGGTGCCGGTGTCGGTGATCGGTACCTTCGCAGGCTTTTATCTGTTCGATTTCTCGATCAACCTGCTGACGCTATTTGCCCTGGTGCTGTCGATAGGCATCGTGGTGGATGACGCCATACTGGTGGTCGAGAACGTCGAGAGGGTTCTTAGCGAAGAGGACGACATCAGCGTTCGTGAGGCGACGATCCGAGCCATGAAGGAAGTCGGTGGGCCGGTCATTGCGACCTCGCTGATCATGGCGGCGGTATTCGTACCGGTCGCTTTCTTGGGAGGCTTCACCGGGCAGATCTATCAGCAGTTCGCGATTACCGTAGCCATCTCGGTGGCGCTGTCGGCGCTGATGGCGTTGACCTTCACCCCCGCCCTGTCGGCGATCTTCATCAAGCACAACTTGCACAAAACCAAGCAATCGGCGTTCAAGCGTGCCATTACCACGCCGCTGCGGCTGTTCGACCGCTTCTTTGCGGGCTTCACCGCGGTGTACATGTGGGTGGTGAAGAAGCTGGTGCGTTTCTGGGTGCTGGCGCTGGCGTTGACCGTGGCGGTGGGCGCAGGCTCTTATTGGCTCTACGCCAATACGCCCTCGACGCTGGTGCCAGAAACCGACCAGGGGATCGTCTTGGCAAGTATCTCTTTGCCGGATGCGGCCTCGCTGAGTCGTACTCAAGCGTACATGGCCGAGTTGAGCGAGCAGATCGAAGCCATCCCTGGTGTCGAGTACTCCTCAGCTGTGGCGGGTTACGACATTCTCTCCAGTGCGGTGAATACCGCACGCGGCATCATGTTCATCAACATGAAGCCATGGGCAGAGCGTGAACTCACCGCTAACGAACTGGTCGGCCGCATCATGCAACTGGGTGCCAGTATCGATGGCGGTTCGGCGATGGCCTTCAACGTGCCGCCGATCATGGGGCTTTCCACGACCGGTGGCTTCACCGGCTATTTGCAGTCGTTCGACGGAGCGTCCACGCGGGAGCTGTATGAAGCTTCGTTGCAAATCATGCAGGCGGCGAACCAGCACCCGGTGCTGAACCGTGTGTTCACCACGTTCAACGTGAACGTGCCTTCGTACCGGGCGGAGATCGACCAGCAAAAAGCGCTCAGCTACGGCGTTGCGCTGGAGAACATCAATTCGGCGCTGGCGAACACCTTTGGTAATGGGTTTGTGAATTACTTTAGCTACCAAAACCGCAACTTCCAGGTGTACTTACAGAACGAGGACGAGTTCCGTAAAACACCGGAAGACGTCAACAACGTCTACGTGCGCGGCGGTAATGGCGAGCGTATTCCACTCTCTGAGTTCGTCACGCTAGAGCGTCAAACGGGACCTGCGGTGGTGTCGCGTTTTGGGGTCTACGCGGGGGCGCAATTCCAGGGTAACCCGGCACCCGGCTACAGCTCGGCCCAAGCCATCGAGGCCATGGAAGAAGTGGTGCAAGAGACGCTGGGCGATAACTGGGGCATGGGCTGGACCGGAACGGCGTATCAGGAGTCCAACCTGGGTAATACCGCCACGCTGGCCATCGTGTTCGGTATCTTGATGGTGTTCTTGATTCTGGCGGCACAGTACGAAAGCTGGTCGTTGCCGTTGGCGGTTCTCACCGCTACACCTTTCGCCTTCCTGGGCGGCATCGCGGGTATCGTGCTACGCGGATTGGATACCAGTGTCTACGTGCAGATCGGCATGCTGGTGGTGGTCGGCCTGGCGGCGAAGAACGCCATCTTGATCGTCGAGTTTGCCGAGCTGCAGCGTAAAGAGCAGGGTAAGTCGATTCGTGAAGCTGCGGTGACCGCAGCAGAGCTGCGCTTCCGTCCGATCGTCATGACCTCATTGGCGTTCATTTTCGGCACGTTACCGTTGGCGCTGGCCACCGGTGCCAGTGACGTGAGCAGTCACCACATTGGTACTACGGTAGCGGTGGGTATGGCCTCCGTGGCGGTGTTGGGAAGTCTCTTCATTCCCAGTTTCTACGCCATGATCGCGTCGGTCTCGGATTGGCTCTATCGTAAGCGCCATCCGAACGGCAACCGCCAATCGCAGGCGGAACTTGGCCACGATAACGGTTAATGTATCTGGCTTGACTGACGACGGGCGCCCTTTTCAGGGCGCCCGTTTTTTTGCCACCGATCCGATTGCCCCTCGACCCTGGCGCTTCATAAGCCAATGAGATGAGCTACGCTAGTAGTGACCCCGTTTTTAGCTTGTACTAATAAACGCCAATAATCAGAGCGTGGGTCAGGCGCAAACAAGACTGGGTACGCCCAGAGGAGGACACGCCATGCAAACGCTTATCTCTGCTGCGCTGCAGTTTCCTACCGTCGTGTTTAGTTTTTTGCTGGCGCTAATGGCGCTCTACTGGCTGCTGGTACTCATTCGACTAGCCCCTCTAGAGCTTTTCGAGCGCGACAGCTTACGCGATGATCATATGGCCAGCACCTTGGTCTCGCTTGGGTTTGCCGGGGTACCCGCGACGCTGGCGCTCAGCTTCTTGATGCTCATTGCCGGTGCGTTATCACTAGCCGTCGAGCTGCTCGCTCTGCGATGGATGCCGCTTGGATTGCTCAGGGTGCCGGTCGGGGTGTTGGTCGTGTGGGCTGCGCTCGCGGTAGCTTCCCCCATCGCTGCCGCTTTATGCCATGCGCTGCAGCGTGCGCTGCACCGTTACCAACCCTTCAAACGTCGCTGTCTGCTGGGCGCTACCGTCGTGGTGGCAGAGCGCCAAAACGACGAATCTGCCAGCGCTACGCTGCTCAATGAGCCCAACAGTACGGTCATATTGCACTGTAAAGCCGGGGACTGCCCGCAGCCGGGTGAACGCCGTGTGTTGGTGAAGTATCTAGCCAAGGAAGGGGCATACCGCAGCGTGCTAGAGCAGCACTATCTGGATACACGGGTGCGTATCAATAAGCTTCGTTTGCAGCACAAGCAGCATCCTAACGGATACTCCACCTAACGGCTGCCTTCAGCGATGAAACCAGCGCTGCCACTGTCTCGTCAGCCAGCTCAATAGGGTGGGCGCAGCGGTGGCGGCACGTTCGCGATGTGTGCGTGCAGGCGCGTCGAGGAAGTGGCGTATGGGCGTAACCTGTTCGGGCGTGTTGAGCATCGGAGCGTGGCCGCATCCTGTGACGGTCAAGGTCGTCAAGGTAGGCTGGACCTCGGCCATCTTGGGTAGCGTCTCGGCATCCAATAGGGTCGATGTCTCTCCGCGAATCACCATCAGCGGGCAGCGAATGTTGGCCCAGTCGGCCCAGGTGTCTCTGGGTGTGTCGTGGATAAACTGTTCGCCGATACGCGGGTCGAAGTGGTAGGTCCAACTGCCGTCGGGCAGGCGGCGAGCGCTGTTCAAGGCCAGCTCTCGCCACTCCTCCTCGCAGGTGATACCAAAACTGGCGTAATGCTGGGTAAGTTCTGCTTTTAAGTCGGCAAAGTTGTTGAACCGATGCGTCACGCCAAAGTAGCTCGACAAGGCGATCAGCCCCTCTTTATTCAGCTCGGGCCCCACGTCGTTGAGTATCAGCCGTGAAATGCGCGAGCGGTGCTGTGCGTCTGCTGCGATCAACATGCCCAGCAGGCCGCCCATGGACGTCCCCAGCCAGTCCACCTGATCGAGCTCGTAATGATCCAGCAACGCAACGGCAATGGTGATGTAGTGACTGTAGAGATAGTCATGGGCGGGAAACAGCGACCAGCTGGAGAGTCCGCGACCCGGAGTGTCTGGGGCGATGATGCGCCACTCGCTGCCCAGCTCTCTCGCCAGGGCGGCGAAGTCACCGCCGTGGCGGGCAAGCCCGTGCCAAGCGATCAGAGTGCGCGTTGCTTTTGGGTTCCAAATGCGTACGGCCACGTCCAACTCGCGCACGCGGATAAATTCCAAAGCATCCATACTGGGCTCCTTTCATGAGATAGCTCCAGTATAGGCGATTTGCTGCAGTGCAACAGAGAGGGGAGTCACCTCAGCGGTGGAGCATGGCCATTAAAGCGTCAATCAACTCTCCGCCGCGCTCGCGTAGGGAAAACGCATCGGGATTACGTAGCCAGTCGTGAAACAGGCCGCCAAGAGTAGCCTGCATGAGCCTCGTGGCAATCTCCGGTGTTATATCATCGCGTAATAGCTGCTGCTGTTGGGCGAGCTGAAACACCAGAAGCATCTCGTCGAAGCATTCTTCGGCAATTTCATCCTGCATTTCGATGGGATTGATGTCGCTAAAGAACTCACAGCGATGCAGCAGAATCGATAGGATGCGCTGGTGAGAGGGCTGCTCCAAACGGTTCAGGCCCGCATGGCAGGCAAGACGGATGGCATCGAGTGGTGACACCGTGGGGTCGGCGTTATTGACCTCTTCCATCAACGACTGAAATGGCATGCGCACCCGCTGTACCAGCGCCATGAAGAGGTCACCCTTGTTTTTGAAGTGCCAATAAACGGCACCTCGGGTAAGGCCAGCATGGCGAGCAATTTGCTCCAATGACGTGCGCGCAACGCCTTTTGCGAAAAACACCTCTTCAGCAGCATCCAACAGCGCTTCGCGAGTTGCAGCAGCCTCCGCTTTGGTTTTTCTTGCCATGAAACCATTACCTCACTCTCGATACACAATGGCGTTATTTTATCTGATGTGGTGCCTTTTTACATTCAAAACTGTATGGATAATGGGTATAAGTTGATAATCTAGGTTATCAAGCACGTTACTTAATGGTTGAAAACGGATATGATTTCATTTTAAAACACTGTTTTAAAACCTTTCAAAGCCCTGGTGCCACTTAGAAATGGCGTATCAGGCTATGTCTCCCTGCATGTATAAGGAATGGCCATGGCGCGAGCTCCTTTCTCCCTAGCTGGGCATACCGTGATGCCTGGGCAACGTTTACAGATCGACGTGCCGGTGGCGCGCCTGTATACCCATACGCCGCTGCATATTCCGGTCGAAGTGGTTCATGGCCGCAAAGAGGGGCCGGTAATGTTAGTGTGTGGAGGGATTCATGGCGATGAGATCAATGGTGTGGAGATCGTCCGCCGTTTGCTGCGCTCGAAGACGATCAATAGCCTGCGTGGTACGCTGATTGCGGTGCCGGTGGTCAATGTTTTCGGCTTTCTCCAACAGACGCGTTACCTGCCTGACCGTCGCGACTTGAACCGCTGTTTCCCTGGTAGCGAAAAAGGTTCGCTGGGCGGCCGAATCGCGGCGCTGTTTCGCGATGAGATCGTCGATCACGCCACCCATATCATTGACCTGCATACCGGCGCCATTCACCGCACGAACTTGCCGCAAATCCGTGCACAGCTAAGTACGGGCAGCGAAACCGAGCGCATGGCAGACGCCTTTGGTGCGCCGGTTATTTTGAATGCGGAACTACGCGAAGGCAGCCTGCGTCATTACGCCCAAAGCCGCGGTATTCCGGTGCTCACCTATGAGGCGGGTGAAGCGCTGCGCTTCGATGAATGGGCCATTGTCCCAGGGGTGCAAGGCGTGCTGCGCGTCATGCGCCGCTTGGGCATGCTCACAGGCGAGCAGCGTCGCCGTGCCCCGGCTCCGGCCGAACTGGCCAATGGCTCAAGCTGGGCGCGCGCACCCATCGACGGCATCTTGCGCCCCAAGGTGCGCTTGGGGGCGCGAGTGGCCAAAGGCGAGGTGCTTGGCAAAGTGGCAGATCCATTCGGCAACGATGAAGACGAAGTGCGCGCCATGGCGGACGGCATCGTCATCGGCATGAGCCGCTTACCGCTTGCCAACGAAGGAGAGGCGCTTTACCACATTGCCCGTTTCGATGAGATCGAAGAAGCCGAGACGGCCATCGAAAGCTTTCAGTCCAGCCTGACGCCTCCACCAGACGCGCTGTATTGACGTTACCTCGATAGTTAACAGCTATTAAAGCAATAGCCCTATAACCAGCGCCATGGATGGCGCGATGCTGGCTTGTTGACTATACCTGTGTGGATGCCGTTTTAGCTTACGTTAAAAAGCAGTAGCGGTGATTTCCAGTGGTACAGACCGTGCCATGTCGAGTGTGACAAGGAGGAAGAGCAATGAGTAGTGGTAGCCAGCATCCCACCACCAATGAAGCAGGTATTCCGGTAGCGAGCGATGAGCATTCGCTGTCGGTAGGCGCGGATGGTCCGATCGTGATGCACGATCACTACCTGATGGAGCAAATGGCGGCGTTTAACCGGGAAATGATTCCCGACCGGCAGCCCCATGCGAAAGGCAGTGGCGCTTTTGGTCACTTCGAAGTCACTCAAGACGTTAGCCAATACACCAAAGCAAAATTTCTGCAGCCAGGCACGAAGACCGATGTCCTCATTCGCTTTTCCACCGTAGCAGGGGAGAGCGGTAGCCCGGATACATGGCGCGATCCGCGCGGCTTCTCGATCAAGTTCTACACCGAAGAAGGTAACTTCGACATGGTGGGTAACAACACCCCCGTGTTCTTTGTACGCGACCCAATGAAGTTCCAGCACTTCATCCATTCTCAAAAGCGCCGCGCCGATAATGGCCTGCGCGATCACGACATGCAGTGGGATTTTTGGACGCTGGTGCCTGAATCTGCTCACCAAGTGGCTTGGCTCATGGGCGACCGCGGCGTTCCCGCCACCTGGCGGCACATGAACGGCTACTCCAGCCACACCTATATGTGGGTAAACGATGAGGGCGAACGGTTCTGGGTGAAGTACCACTTCAAAACCGATCAAGGCATCAAATGCATGACTCAAGAGCAGGCCGACCAGATGGCCGGTAGCGATGCGGATTACCACCGCCGCGACCTGTTCGAGGCCATCAAGCGCGGCGATTACCCCACCTGGACGTTGCACATGCAGATCATGCCGTTCGAGGATGCCAAGATCTATCGCGTTAATCCCTTCGATCTTACCAAAGTGTGGTCACACAAAGATTACCCCTTGATCGAAGTGGGTAAACTGACGCTCGACCGTAACCCTACCGATTTCCATAGCGAAATCGAGCAGGCCGCGTTCGAACCCAACAACATGGTGCCCGGCACCGGGCTGTCGCCGGATAAAATGCTGCTGGCTCGCTCCATTTCCTATGCGGATGCCCACCGCGCACGGTTAGGGGTAAACTACAAGCATATCCCCGTGAATACCCCCAAATGCCCTGTGCATAGCTATGGTCAGGGTGGCGCCATGCGCATTCGCCACGCCACTGATCCTGTCTACACCCCCAATAGCAAAGGCGGCCCCAAAGCAGATGGGCAGCGCTACCCGGAAGATGCGGTGTGGTCGACGGATGGGCAATTCGTACGCGCCGCGTACACGCTGCGCAAAGATGACGACGACTGGAGCCAAGCGCACACCCTGGTGCGTGAGGTGATGGACGATGCCCAGCGTGACCGGTTGGTTTCCAACGTGGTGGGGCACCTTTCCGGTGGCGTCACCGAGCCGGTGTTGGAGCGCGCGTTTGAGTATTGGCGCAACATCGACCAAGAGGTGGGCGAGCGTATCGAGCAAGGCGTTCGCGCGCAGTAGCCCCGTAAACGACAACGCCCAACGATAACATCGTTGGGCGTTAGCTAAACTGTCAGCCCATTGGCCCGGGCACCATTTAGCATGTCTGATTTATTTCCCCTAATACTTGGCTATTACCTAATCCTGGCAATATCACGTGCTGGCGGGTTGCCAAACATGCGTGCATATTCGCGGCTGAACTGCGAGGGGCTTTCGTAACCTACCTTATATGCTGTGCTGGCCGCATCCAAATGCTGCGCAATCATCAAACTACGCGCTTCGACCAACCGGACTGACTTCTGAAACTGCAACGGACTCATGTTGGTTACCGCTTTAAAATGGGCATGAAAAGACGACACGCTCATTCCAGCCATCGCCGCCAGTTCCTCTATGGTGACGGTTTGATCGTAGTCCCGGCGTAATTTTTGAATAGAAACCGAAATGCGCTGAGTTGGCGTGCCTTTTAATGAGATCTGAGCAATTTCTTTGCCGTAGTTGCTACGCAGCATACGATAGTGCATCTCGCGGACTAGGCTTTCGCCAAGTACCGGAATATCGTCTGTCACTTGCATTAATGTTAATAAACGCAGCAGGCTATCGCCCATTTGTGGGTCAACCTGGCCGATAAACAATCCACTTTCGGCTTTGCGGTTTGCAACGGCCAAATGTTCCATCTGTAGCAGTAATTCTGACAGTATCCTGACATCAATATTAATCTGGATAACATAATACGGCTGCTGCTCTGATGCTTCTACCACGGTACCAAGAATGGGTAAGTCGACCGAGGCCACCAGAAACTCCAGTTCGCCATAACTTAGTATATCGGTGCCAAGCATTACGTTTTTGCGGCCCTGCACGATAATACATAGACAGGGTTCATACACCGCTGGCATCGTGACCTGAGAGCTGCGAACTTTGTAACAAAATACATTAGGTAAAGCGGTGCTGTTTAGCCCTTCATTAACGGCAACTTGCTGGACCAGCGGCAACAGTTGTCGTTTCAGAGTACTGTGAATCATCTCTCCACCCCCCCCCCCCTCTGACTTAGGTTGGATAATCAGGCAATCATAGCGTATTTTTGGGTATCCATAACAGTCCTTCATGCTTTTAACATAACAGGCATCGGGTTAGCCCGTATAAAAGCAGCATTATTTTCTTTATTTACAAAGGATTTTGTTATGAGCGCTATCAAACCTAGAGTTGTTCTGGTCACCGGTGCCAGCAGCGGTATTGGTGAAGCCACCGCTGAAATATTAGCTAACGCCGGGCACACCGTGCTGGTAGCAGCGCGCCGTACTGATCGGCTTGAAGCATTAACTCAGAGAATTAAGCAAGCAGGTGGTAAGGCGAAAGCTTATACGCTTGATGTCACATCACGCGATAACTTTAAGGCGGTAGTGGCGGCTGTCAGCGAAGAGTTCGGCCCGGTTGATGTTTTGGTGAACAACGCTGGCTTAATGCCGCTGTCACCCATGGCGGCGCTGAAAGCAGATGAGTGGAACCGAATGATAGACGTGAACATTAAAGGGGTATTAAACGGCATTGAGTCTGTGCTCAGCGTGATGGAGCAGCGTGGCGGGCATATAATCAATACTGCGTCTATAGCTGCCCACAGTGTATTTCCGACAGCTGCAGTGTACTGCGGAACTAAGTTTGCAGTACGTGCTATCTCCGATGGTCTGCGGATGGAAACAAAAAAAGTCAGGGTTACCACTATTTCGCCGGGTGTAGTCGAAAGCGAGTTGGCGCACACCACCACAGACACCGCAACTAAAGCCTGGCTGGAAGATTTTCGTCAGGTAGCGCTGAAGCCTGACGCGATAGCAAATGCCATTGCCTACGCCATAGTGCAACCGGATGATGTAAATATCGATGAAATAATTATTCAGCCAACGCAATCTGGCTACTAAGGTTTATCTGTTTACGCAACCGGTAAATTAAAACCCCGGCCGCGCAGTTGAGCTGCGCACCGGGGTCTTCTTCGAGAGGTGCTGCAGCCGTTTTTGCTCACGCTGCGCATTCATCAGCGCCGGTAGCTAGCAACGTTAGTACTGAACTTATTGGCAAGGCTTACACGAAAGAGGCGCCTTTAGCCAAAATATCCCACGGCTTACCGTCAAAATTTGCCACTGCGACGATGAGGTTAGCACCATCAATTAGGTGTGGCGCTGTTTGAACGAAAAGCCCGAGGTATCGAGCCTACAGAGGCGGCGCACGATTTAGCGCTGCAGGTTTCAACTCCCCTGGATGTGTTAGAACAAAAGCTGGCTGGTCTTATGCTCTTCGATAGACTCCGCTTCAAACTTAGGCTCGCGAACCAAGCCGAGCGCATCATCAAACAAACGTAAGCCTGCACCCTCTTTGTGCGCATGCTCCGACAGGTGGCGACGGAACCGACGCCCGCCAGGACAGCCCTGAAACAGCCCAAGCAGATGCCGAGTGATATGATTCAGCTTGGCCCCTTCATCCAGCCGCTGCTGAATGTACGGGCGAAACGCCGTGGCTGCTTCCAATCGCGTACGCGCAGGGCCAGACTTCCCAAAAATCTGCTTATCCACACTCGCCAGTAACCACGGGTTTTGGTACGCCTCACGACCTACCATCACGCTATCTACGTGCTCAAGCTGCGCTTGGCACTCTCCAAGCGTTTTAATGCCGCCGTTGATGCCGATGTGCAGCTCAGGATAGCTCTGCTTCAGCCGGTGCACGCGGGGATAATTCAGCGGCGGAATATCGCGATTCTCTTTCGGCGACAGCCCCTGCAGCCACGCCTTGCGGGCGTGTACGGTAAACACCTCACAGCCCGCCGAGGCCAAGATATCGATAAATCGTGCTAAATCTGTATCTTCATCCTGATCATTGATGCCGATGCGGCACTTCACCGTGACCGGAATCGACACCGCCGCCTGCATGGCTTTCACCGCCGCCGCTACTTTCTCTGGGTGGCCCATCAGACACGCGCCAATCATGTTGTTCTGTACCCGGTCGCTGGGGCAGCCAACGTTCAGATTGACCTCATCATAACCCCACGCCTGCGCAATCGCCGCGCACTCCGCCAGTTCCCCCGCATCGCTGCCCCCCAACTGCAGTGCAATCGGATGCTCCACCTCGCTATAACCCAGAAAGCGCTCCCGGGGAGAACCATGCAACACCGCCCCAGTCGTCACCATCTCGGTATATAGCAGCGCCCGCTTGGTCAGCGTGCGCGCGAAGGCGCGGTAATCTCGGGTCGTCCAATCCATCATGGGGGCGACGGAGAAAGTTCTATCCAGCTCCGGGCGTGCGGTGCCAGACTTCATGCGGGTTTGCGCGTTTGTGGTATCATTCATAACTGTTCATATTTACAGTGTCTTTGCCACGTTTTTAGCAAATAGGTGTCACATTTTTGGCACTTCGTGGCACATTCATTTGTCACATTTCGAGGCAGTGATGGCGACGATCGTGAAGCGTCCGAAAAGGGACGGCAGTTTCTCATACCTAGCGCGTATTCGCATTGCGCGCACTGGTCAACCTGACTACTCAGAGTCTAAAACATTCCCTAAGAAGTCGATGGCCGTAGAGTGGGCGAAGCGCCGGGAGCTGGAGCTGGCAGCCCCAGGTGGCGTGCTGACCGCTAAGTGGAAAGGCGTGATTCTACACGATGCGATCGAGCGCTACCTGCATGAGTTTGCCGACGGGGCAGGCCGCAGTAAGCGGGCCACGATCGAGCAGCTTCGGCGCTTCCCCATCGCCCGCGTCAAAATCACCGAGCTCAGCAGCGAGCAGATTATCGATCATGCACAAATGCGGCGCCGTAGCGGGGTAAAGCCATCCACGACGGCGCAGGATATCACCTGGCTGGGTATCATTTTAAAAACAGCGGTGGCTGCCTGGCGTATGCCGGTGGATCTGAACGAGTTCGAGTCGGCCAAGCTATTGCTGCGTAGCAAAGGGCTAATATCTCGCCCAGCATCCCGAGATCGGCGGCCGACGTTGGAGGAAATCGAGCAGCTCCGTGCTTACTTCCAGCGCTCGCAGAAGATCCGGCCGAGCGCGATCATTCCCATGGAAGACATCATGGACTTTGCGATAGCCTCTTCACGCCGCCAGGAGGAGATCACTCGACTCACCTGGGATGACTTGAATGAAACGGCCATGACCTGCTGGGTGCGTGACGCCAAGCACCCACGCCAAAAGTGGGGCAACCACAAGCGTTTCAAGCTCACCCATGAAGCGATGGCCATTATTCAGCGACAGCCCAGGGCGAAAGGCGAGCCGCGCATTTTTCCCTACGGTGCTAAATCGATTGGCACTCGCTTTCGGGCTGCGACGGCTGCTAAAGGGATTGAGGATCTGCACTTTCACGATCTGCGCCATGAGGCAACGTCGAGGCTGTTCGAGGCTGGTTATGAGATCGTGGAGGTGCAGCAGTTTACGCTTCATGAGAGTTGGGATGTGCTAAAGCGGTATACGCATCTTAGGCCTGAGTCACTGGTTCTCCGTTAAGACCTCAGCGACTTCGGGGCAAGCCTCCCATAGCTTTTGTACAGCCTCGTCACACTTACCTGCGAAAGGCGCTTGTTGGGTAGCTGGAGCAATAGCAAGTGAAGTAAAAGGACCAAAATGCACAGCCCCGAAACTATCGAAAGTCAGCTTGGCCAGTGCTCCTTGCTGCTCAAGGTGACAACTGGCCAATATTTCGCCGCCTAGCCATTTAGCATGGGGTGGGCAGTGAGTGATGATTAGCGAGCTCAGAGACATATCGGTATTGCTGGACCTGGACTCTTCTTCGCTTACAAAAGTACCAAAGGCACTGGCCAAAGAGCCAAAAGTGGCGATAGAGAAAATAATTATAGCTACTTCTTTATGCCCTTTTAGTATCAACCAACAGCAAATTGCCGTTACAAGGATGGCCAGAGCGGTTATGAGTCCTGGCCACTGAAAAATAGCAGCTATAGCCAATACGGTTATTAATGCTCCACCTGCAACATTTTTTAAAGCCATGCACGTCAGCTTCCGGCAACTCTTTGGAGTAATGCAATGTCACCTGAAAGATTCAGTGCATGCATCTTCCTGTGACAATTTGGGCATAGCGCCACAGTATTCTCTATCGAGTCATCACCGCCTTTGGCCAACCATTCGATGTGATGGCATTCCAGGTAGGGCTCGCCCTTTTGAGTTTCAAATGGGGCGGGTTGTTTGCAAAGCTCGCAATGGCCGTTGGCTCGACGTTTCGCATAAGCAGCGATGTAAGGGGATCGCGAGATGATGGTGGTTTGGCCTGTGCGCTTGCCTAACTGCGCAGGTGCATTCTCCGCACGCTTTCGCAATTCAGCGTCTGACAGTTTGCGAGCCTTACGCTCTTTCTGCTCAAACAGCTCGCGCGCGGCTTCCTCATCCACGGTCACGGCTTTGGCGTCCTTCAGTTTTAACGGAAAGAGCCAAACGCTACGTTGGTTGCCAAGGGAGTCAGGCTGAGTTGCTTGATAAGCTGGTGCAACACGAATGACCTCACCAGTGTAGGTATATTGCTTATCCTTGAAGACTTCGAAAAGGTGTACCGAAACGCCATTTTCCGGGCTTTCATTGAGCGTTTTGTTCTGATTGAAGCTCAGGCTCATGTCGCCCGTTTGGCCCATCCCCGTGTAGTGGATAGTGTCACCGTGCCACTGATCGTCATAAATCGAAGCAACGTGGTTGGTGACGATCACCAGGGTGTTCGTTTTAAGCGATCGGCGCATGCCTCCTTGTGGGCTGCATTGAAAAATTGAGCATAGCTCTTGGTTATCGAGAACGGTGCCGGGCTTAAGCGAGCTAATCGAGTCCATAAGTACTAATCAATTCCTTGGCGATCGGGATGTCAGCAGGGGCCAGTTTGTAGTTGAGCAGATCGGTGAGTGGCGCCCATGTGAGGGAGTCGTGTACGTGTAGTACAGGCTCTCCAGTGACGGTCACGAGAACGCCAATGAGGTTAATCGCACCGCCTGGATACTCGTACACGCTTTCCTGAAAAATGCGCTCAGCCACGCATGTTAGATTGAGCTCCTCTTTGATTTCCCGCTCAATGCACTGGTAGACAGTTTCGCCTGGTTCTACCTTACCTCCGGGGAATTCCCAGAAGCCTTCGAGCTGTTGCCCAGGCGCCCTTCGCGTCAACATGATTTGGCCGTTTGCGATCGCAAGCGCCGCGGCAACATTTTTCAAAGCGCACCCACCTATCTTCCATAAAAGGGTTAGCTTACCTTAGCTTTTCTGTTGCCCGCCACCTACTCATTAACCATCTTCCACTGCTCCCGTGCCTCAGCGCGCTTCTGGTCCAGGTATTGAGCGAGATCCAACGCGCTGACCAACCACGGGCTTTTTTGTGAATCGCCAGCGCGGTAAGCCGGCACCGGTAAGGCTTGGGCGCCGGCGCGGAAACTAGCCGTGCGTGGGCTAATGCCGAAGAAGCGGGGCGCGACTTCATCCAACGGGAGCTCTGCGCGGCCGTTGAATTCTGCCAGTAAACCAAAGTAAGTATTCATGATTGGCTCTCTCCCTTTTGTTTTGCCCGCCAGTGGTTGAAGCGGTTGCGGACCATGCGAAACGTTTGGCGCGCCCGGTAGTTGCTATCTAGCTCGGCGCGGCTTTCGATGTTGCAGGCTGCTACCAACCAATCACGCGCATCTTTAGCGTTGTGTGTTCCATCAGGTAGCTGGCTTTCTGTCAGGTTGTGCTTGAATCTCCGACGGCGATCCAGGTAAAGCTGGAAAGCAGGATCAGAGCACAGCATTGCCGCTTGCCTTGCCACTACACCTCCTTTGGGGAGAGGTGGCATTTGAGATGGAGTTGTCTGGCTCATATCACCCCCCAGAACGTCAGTAAGTGTTCAACCGCCAAGTACCAGGCATAGGGAAAAACGGTCACGGCGAAGAACGTTGACCAGAAACCTTTGGCCACTACCACTCCGAAGAGCCAGAGGCCGATCATCAGTAACCTATTAAGATTGACGAACATGCTTCCCCCTCATTTCACGAATGCTTTGGCACCCGATGCAGGTAGTGGCCCAAGGCGCAGCTTCACGGCGGGCGCTTGGGATCTCGTCGCCGCAATCGATGCAGTCATCGTTGGCGGCTTGGGTGGCGAGCCGGGCGCGGTTGGCCAGCGTGGCTTCCAGGCTTTGTTGAATGGTGACCGCAGCGCGGTCGGCGTTATCGGCCATCGTTTTTCCTTCGGTTAACACAATTCAGGCGGGAAGTACTCTTCCTGCGGGGTAGGGGTGGGCGGCGCGAAGAGGTTTCGCGCGGCTTCTCTTGCTGCGATGGCGTCTTCGTACTCGGCATCGCGTTCCACTCGGTAAATTTCTGAGCTCTGCCACGCTTTAAGGCGTTCGAGCTGGGCTTCTCGCTCCGCTGGGGAAGGCTCGCGGGGCTGGATATCTGGCCCCTGCGTACAGTTAGTGACACGAGTCCAAGGGGACGCGGCTTCGCCGCCTCCCGAAACCCCCTGGTGGCGCTGCGCTTTACTGCGCACTTCCCACTTGTAAAAGCGGGTCAGGTATTCGTGTTCGTTGCCTCGGCCGTCGGAGACGACGATGCCGAAGGTGCCCAGCTTGTTTTCGCCGTGGCGGCCTTTGGCTTCGACGCCTTCGCGGACCTCGCCGGTGGCGTGGCTGAACTCGGCTTGCTGGAGATCCACGCGGGGCATCGTCCAGGGTTTAATCGGGCGCTGTTTGCGGGGCAGGTTGGGGCCGCCCATCAAACGTAAGAATCGGTCCCACTGGCCAGCGTTGGCGGCTTTGCGGATCTGGTGCAGGCGATCCGCCACGCGGCGCTCTGGGCGGGTAGCGGCTTCCCAGGCGGCCAGCTCATCGATGTGCTTTTCGTTCAGGCGGCGCACTTCACGCCACACGGTAACGCTAGGCAGCCCCACGAACTGAAACTGACGAATGCCCCACACCGCCGCCCAGGATTCAATGCGCGGCGCCACGCTGGTGAGTTCGTGTCCATAACGGTCTTTGTCGTCGTTGGCCACGCCTTCGCGGGTGAACTGCTCGCCGTTGATGTTTTTCGAGATGTACTTGGCCACGTAGCCAGCGGCGGTGCCACGCCGGTAGTCGATCTGCTCGACCTTGAAGCGGGCGTTTGTCTTGTCGCCCCGGCGGTTATAAAGCTCCTCCGGTGAATCCGCTTCTGCATGGCTTTGCAGAATCTCGGTGACCGTGTCGGCGTGTTCCGGCGCGGCCCATATCAGTAAGTGCCAGTGAGGCGTGCCATCGTGGTGGGGCTCCACCACGCGGATGCCGTAAACGCCGATGTTTTCTCTCGCCAGCTTGGCCCGCGTGCGTGCCCATACTTGCTGCAGGTAGGCCTGCGCCTCACGCGGGGTGCTGCCGTCATACTTCGGATTGCGGGCGCTATTGCTGGAAAGCACCGGGTGAAAGCGCGACGGCGCGGTGATGGTGTAAAACATGCCCACATGGCCCATGCGGCGCGATTCCGCCTCGGTGTCGCTGATGCGTAGCATCAATTCAGCGCGGCGGTGGTCGGGGTTGGATAAGCCCAGCTCGGCCAGTTCGGCCAACGTGTAGACCTGGCCTTCCTGGTTGATGGCTTCCAGCGCTTCCAGCAGGGCGCGGTTGCGGTTCTTCTGAGCGCGACGGCGGTCGAGCGTGACGTTGCTGCAGTAAATGCCTGCGCGTTTGTGCACACGGTGCGCCTCGCGCTGTACCTGTTCTAACCGGCGGCCGCCCAGGCGGCGCAACTGCCGACGCCACCAAATGGGGTCCGTAAGCTTGGCGAGCTGCACGCTGCTTTTCAGCTGGAGGCTAGGCGGGTTAATGCCATGCAGGCGCGCGCGGTGGCGGGCCTTTTCGAGCGCCATTTCATTGACGACGGCTAGGCACATCACCGGGGCGCGATGCCACCGGAAAACCGCCATCAATGGAATGATGCCCAGAGGCGGGCTTAACGGGTTGCGTGAGGTGGCGATTTGCAGCGCCACTTCACGCGCTTGGCCGGAAAGGGTGCGCGCCTTAGGCGTTTTCAGGTTGAGCGGGGGCGGCAGCAGGCCTAAACGCAGGCGGCGGTTATGCTCGGCGATGCCGCCAATCAGCTTGCTGCGCTCGCGTTCCAGCGCCGTGGCCTGCGCCTGGGCGTGATTGATCACCGCGTCATCATCGTGGGTGACGTTCAAACCGTGCACCACTAAGCGATCCTGAACGCTGGTCAGCCACTCGCAGGCGGTTTTCAGCCCGTCGATAGTGGTGGAGGCTCGCTTCACCAGAGCGTTAAAGCCACGCTCTAAGTCTTCCGCGATGGCTGAAAAGCGGCGGTAGATGCTGGCCGGGTCGATGAGATCCTGCGCGTTGCGGCGTAGCCAGCGGTTAGCCGCCGCGTGGCCATGCCGCTTGGACACATGCGCGTATCCCTCGGCCAGCTTCTGAGCCAAAGACGGCAAGCGCTTAAAGTGCGCCTGCAGGAAGGTGTAGCAATCCTGGGTGCCAGAGCTGTGCTGAAAGGCTAGGGCTAACGCGCTCACGCTGTTACCTCTTGAACCACCGTGCGCTTGCAGCCCACGGCCGCCATATCCACGCCGACAAAGCGCGGTAGTTCAATGGGAAGCTGAACGGCTGCAATGTCTACACGGTACTCATCCAGCACGCTTTCGATTTGCGTGAGCTGGCAGCCGAAGTGGTGGGCTTCGCGCTTGAGTTCCTCGGCAGCCATGCGATGGCCAGATTGCTCCAGCTGCTTGGCGAGGTAATCGAAACGCGCTTTCACGAGGTAAAGGCTGTGCATAGTGGTGTCCAGGTTCATGCGACCCCCTTCTCAATCAAGCTGAGCCAGTGCAGCGCCGCTTTGGTGTTGCCTTCCGCGATGGCTTGGCGGGCGTGGCTGGCCAGTTCCGCACTAGGGTGTTGGGTGCGTTGGTTGAGTTGATCTTTCAGGCCGTTGGCGTAGCGGCTCATACGGTGAATCGCCGCCCGAACAGCTTCCCGTTCTGGCTTGGCAAGCTGGCGGATTTGCACGGTGGCATCTTCTTGCAGGCCTGCGCTTTTCAGCACAAAACGGCGCTCGGCATGGGGAAGATCCGCCCACACCTGAATGAGGTCCTGGTCGGCGGCGCGACTGTGCAGTTCCGCGCGTAAGGCGCCAAAGCCTGCGCGGTCGGTTTGTGGCCGTGGTGGACGGGGTAAATGGGCGACCTTATTCATCCGCTGATTCCTCGTAGTGTTCGTCGTTGGCGACCTGTCGGTTAAGTGCCAGGGTTATCAATCTGAGTAAGCGAGGGGCGAAGGGCAGATCCACATTGGGATTCGGTATATCGCTAGGCGCTAATGTGCTGAGAATTTCAAAACCTGCCTTACCCCGAAATCCGCAATCCACGTTGCGGCATTCCACTTCCCCTTCGCGGTACACCGGTGTAAGCGCCTGGCTTTTGCGGACCCGCATGTTGTGGCCGCAGTGGGGGCAGGGCATACGGTGCTTGGAAGCGGTCGACATCAATGGTTTCTCCCTACCGGATAAAGGGCGCGGCCGCGGCCGGTGAGCCCTTGGGTGCCTTTGCGTAGCCGCCGCCGCAGTAGCCATTCGGCGGCGTCGTCCAGGCTGGTTAAATCCTGCTGTTCACACACCTGCTGCAGCGCGGCCTCTAGCTGGTCGTTCAGCGGAAGACGTAATTCGCCGCGTGCCGGTTGGTCAGCCATACCTCAATGCTCCTTGAGGGCCTCAAAAAGCCCTGCCTTTACGACGCCTGCTGGGGCACAGTGCTAAGTGAGAGATCCGCAACGCCCAGCGTCTCTAGGGCTTCTTTCAGCACCAGTTGGCGCAGCAGCGATGCCCGTTCGATGCCGGTGTAATCCACCAGCGCATCGATCAGTTGGGCCTCGTACTGATCCAAATTGAGAGCGGCGTAGCGGGTGCGCACACGTTTGGGGTCCTGGTACATGGCAAACATCCTTATGCAGGCAGGGTCATTCGGCATTCAGCGTGTCTTGGTCGTACTGGGCGATGCCGCGCAGCAGCAACATGCGAGCAGTGGCCGAGAGCGAGCGCATTTCCAGCTCGGCGATGCGCTCCAGGTCGGCGCGTTCGTCTTCGGTCATGCGCGTCAGTACTGTGCTGGTGCAGCCTTTGGGGGCATAAATTGGCTTTGGGGCAATGGCGTTGGTCGAGGTCATGGGGTAGGCTTCCGTATCAGGTTGAATAACTTTGGCCGCAGCGGTTTAGCGCTCGTACAAGCGCACCAGCTTGCGCTGCAGGAAGTGCTCATCCATGTGGGTGCGCAGTTCGCACAGGGCGTCTTCCACCTGCTCGAACGGCGCGTTTTGGGCCAGCATCGTGGCAGCGAGCTGGCTCACCGCCTGGGCGGTGGTGCGCTCTTCCAGCGCTTCGAGATCGGCCAGCGGGTTAGGCTTCTCCGTGCCCTGGCGCAGCGCCGTTTCAATGGTGCGGCGGGTACGTGGCGAGCAGCGGTCCAGGTTCACTTCCACCCCGCGAAACAGCACGGTGGGGGAAGGCGGCAAGATAATCGTGGCAATGATGGTGACCATGGCAGTGGTTTCCTTTGTGATTACAGATGCCCAAGGAGGGCTTTGGTAATGTCTGAACTACGCGTACTTGATCCTAAGCACAGCCCCGAACATGCAGCTCATGAAGTAGTTGTTGAGCTTATTCGTGCTCAAAATCTGGAGCTTAAGTACTCTGCTGCTATGGATGAGAAATACGGTGAAAGCCTCGCCGAAGCTGTCATTGCGGCTCACAAGAAGCTGACTGAGTACTACCAGACGTTGGCGCAGTGAGTTGAGCCAGCCCCGAGCGGAGTGAATTAGCCAGTTCGGTAGCTCGCTTTTCTAAGTCGTCTCCCGCGAGACCTTGCTTGGCTAATTCGCCAATGGTTTCTACCAAGACTTTGCTGGC
This sequence comes from Halomonas sp. BL6, assembly GCF_006228115.1. Lineage (NCBI taxonomy): Bacteria > Pseudomonadati > Pseudomonadota > Gammaproteobacteria > Oceanospirillales > Halomonadaceae > Halomonas > Halomonas sp. BL6. The sequence goes on from NZ_VDGL01000001.1 coordinate 444,522, forward strand.
CATCGTTTGGTGATGACCAAGCAGCGGGCGTGGGTCTTGCGGTTTAGCAGGTGCGGCCATGGCAGTGGCTCCCTTTGCTATGTGTATCGAAGTGAAAGACATGAATAGAATGGTTCACAAAAATGAACCTGTCAATAAGGATGGTTCATAAAAATGAGCATTGGCGAACGTCTGAGAGAAGAGCGTGAGCGGATTGGGTTGAGCCAAACGGCCCTTGCGCAGATTGGGGGTGTAGGAAAAACCACCCAGATCAAATATGAAAAAGGTGCTAGCAGCCCTGATTCTTCTTACCTTTCCGCCGTTTCTGATGAAGGCGTAGATGTCTTTTACGTGCTCAAAGGCCAGCGTTCAGGAACTGCCACTGCTCAACCTCTAGGGGTTGCGTTAAGTGAACCATCGGCAGAGCTTTCACCCATTAAGATGTACGACATCGAAGCTGCTGCGGGCGCTGGTCGTAGCTTCGAGGGCGAGCCGATCAAAACCACCCTTCATTTTCCTAGCAGCGAGCTGGCCGAGCAGGGGCTAGACCCTGCCCAGGTGGTGGGCATCAAAGTGCGTGGCGATTCGATGGACGGCACCTTGGCCGATGGCGACTGGGTGCTGGTGGATCGGAGCAACCGCGACCCTAAGCAGGAGGGTGTGTTCTTGCTGCTGGTGAGTGGAGAACGTCGGATTAAGCGGGTGCAGCGCTTGGCGGGCGGGGCGCTGTACTTGATTAGTGATAATGACCACTACCAGCCGGAAATGATCAAGCCGCAGGATATGCACGATGTGGAGATCTTAGGGCGGTGTGAGATTCGGATTGGGCGGGTGGTGTGATGAAATATTTTCCTCCTGAATATCAAAAAAAAGCGTTTACGTGCCCTCTGTGTGATGTTTATGCCGATATGCATTGGGGGGAGCTTTATCATAATAACTATGGCTCGTCTCCGATCGTCAGAGCCGACTGTAGTCAGTGTAGAGAGCATTCTTACTGGCTTGGTAGCTTTCATGGAGACAATGAAGGGAAGATGATTTACCCAATCATTTCATCTGTTCCTTACCCCAATCCAGATATGCCTGGAAATGCGAAAAAAGATTATCTGGAAGCGCGTGATGTTTATCCTCATTCACCAAGAGCCGCCGCGGCTTTATTGAGACTGGCTCTGCAGCGTATCTGTATTGATTTGGGGAAGAGTGCAAATATAAATACTGCTATTGGCCAACTTGTCAGTGATGGGTTGTTGCCCCAAGTACAGAAAGCCCTCGATGCTATACGCATTATTGGCAATGAGTCTGTACACCCTGGCGCAATAAAAGATGAAGATTTAGGCGAAAGTGTTGGCGCCATGTTTGAGCTTTTAAATTTTATTGTTCAAGACAGAATTACTAGATTTAAAGAGATTGATGCGCTCTATGAGAGCTTGCCTGCTGAAAAGAGGCAGGGTGTAGCACAACGCGATTCTCAAAATAAATAGTTGAAAATACATAGGGAGCTGGAATGTCAAAGCAAGAAAAAAAAGGTTTTTTTTGTGAGTTAAAGCCTGTGACTGTTGGTAATAATATTCCGGCTGAACTCAGAGCTATTGTTAATTTTTATTTTGAGAAAGACGGTGAAAATAGCTTTAAAGTTCGAGGCTATAGTGACACAGGATTGATGAAGGAAGGGCAGGCAGAGCTAGTTTATGATAACGAATCTGAGCGGCCAGAGATAAAAGGCAGTTTTTTAGAGAGTAGTAATGAGATTCTTTTTAAAATTGAGCCCTTAAATATTTTTGATACTGATGTGTTTTTTGGTTCAGGTGTTTGGACCGAGTCGCTTAGCGACGGCTCAGCAAGGCAAAAATATAATATAAAAATCTGGGATGCTGGTTTTGAAAATCAAAGGTTAGAGTTCTTGTCTCTCTTGTTTAAGAAAAATAAAGAGTTATCTAATGGTTTGGATCAGTCGTCAGAAGATATTCAGCGCCAAGAAAACCAGTTAAAAAAGCTAAAAGATAGTTTGGCTGAGGCTGAGCAAAATGTTGGATTGATTAATCAGCACAGCAACACTTTGGCTGAAGTGTTGGCAGAAACAAAAACTAATTTTAAAGAGTTGGAGGGGATAAAAAAGGAAGCGTCCGAAGCAAAAAATGAGCTAAATTCTTATTTGGCTACTAATACACGCACGCAAAAGACTACTGATGATCTGTTAAATAAATCAAGATCAATATTAGATGCCTCGCATACAACTCAGCAAGAGGCTGATAAAATTTTGGGAAGTGCAGTTACTGTTCAGTTGGCAAAGTCTTTCAAGGAAAGGAAAGAGGCAGCCTCAGCTCAACGCCATAAATATGATAAGGTTTTTTACGTTGGTTTAACTTTGGCATTGATTGTTTCGGCAATAGTTTTTACAAATTACGATGTGGATTCAGATAGTTTTCTAAGCTATTTTCAATATTTTTTAACCCGCCTTCCGTTAGTTGTAGTGCCAGTGTGGCTAGCTGTTTTTGCTTCAAAAAAATCTGCGTTATTAATCCGCCTAGAAGAATTCTATGCTCAAAAGCAAACGCTTGCTGAATCATATGAGGGTTATAAGAGCCGATTAAGCGAACTTGGAGACGATGCCTCTGAAGATTTATTGGACTTGATGAGGATTAATCTGCTTTCGATTAGTCGTGATTCTACATGTGTCATTGACAGTGCTTCCAAAGAGAAACATAGCCCAATGGAAGAGCTAGTTGATCTGATAAAGCGAAGAGGGAGAAATAAAAACAGCCAGCCAAATGAAAGCACTGGTGAATAACTTGAAGGTGAAATGATGATTAATATTCTGGATCGTGTGAAGGGTGGCGATATTACTCGCTTTCTTGAAGCAAAGGGGGTAGGTGATAACTGCCCGATTTGCTTAACAGGAATTCTCTCTATATCTGTATTCGATCCTGAAGGCGTCATGGACGATCAGGCGCCTGCGGTCCGTGTAGTTCATACCATCAATGATGGCTCACACCGTGGCTACGGTGAATTTTTACGCGTTTGCTCACACTGTGCATTTATCCACTATATCCGCGATATTGAAGTATTGGATTTTATAGAGCAGGAGGGTGAGAATGGTGAGTAATAGAAATCTCTACGTTGTGAAGCCGCACGATGGCGGCGGGGAGCCACCCGATATGGAACAGCGCTTGCGTCACTTGGAGCAAGAGGTGGCCATCATTAAAGAAACGATGGCCACCAAGGAAAGCCTTGCCCAGATGGAAACCAACATCATCAAATGGAACGTCGGTACTATCGTTGCCGTTGCTGCTCTTGTCTTCGCCATTATCCGGTTTGCGGGCGGTTAAATTCTGTTTTAGTCATGCCATCCCGCCTCGCTGCCCCCTCATCCGTATACGCCCTCATCAGCTCATCCCAGTGTGTCGTATAGCGCGGGCTGCGGTTCGCGCAGCGTAGGTGCCAGGGGGCGTTCTTTTCTGGTAGGCCCAGGCGTACCGTGCCTTTTCCCATTTTCTCGTTCAGGGCGTCCATGGTGGCCATCAGCTTTTGGCTGCGTTGGCGTTCCTCTTCTGTTTGTGGCGTGTCCATCAGGCTGAGCTGTTGGCGGTGCTGGTCGGTGAGGTCGAGCATCATCACGCCGGCCTTTTTGTAGGCGTAGTTAGTGCGGTAGATCTTGCGCAGCGCCTCTTGGGCGGCGTGAAGGATCTCGCGAGTGTCTTGGGTGGGGCGCTCCAGTTCCACCACCACGCTGGGGCAGTATTGCGGCAGGTCGGGCCGGAAGCGGTTGGTTTTGAGAAACACCATGACGGCACGCGCCAGGCTTTTCTGCTGGCGTAGTTTTTCGGCACCGCGTTGGGCGTGGTGGCGAATGGCCCCTTGCAGGTCGCTGAGCTGCTGGGTGGGGCGGCCGAACGATCGGCTGGTCATGATGCGCTGTTTAGGTTCGTGCAGGTCGTTCATTTCTAGGCAGCGAATGCCACGCAGCTCCAGCGCCGTGCGCTCTACGTTCACCGAGAACTTGCGCCGCAGGCGTTTGGCATCCGCTTCGCGCAGATCCCAGGCGGTTTTGATGCCCATTACCTGCAAGCGCTCGTTCAGGCGGCGTCCGATGCCCCACACGTCGCCTACGTCGATTTGCTCCAGCAAGTGCCGGGCTTCGTCGCTGTCGGCGTGAAGGATGCACACGCCGGGGTAGCCGGGGTGCTTTTTGGCGATGCGGTTGGCGAGCTTTGCGAGGGTATGGGTGGCCGCCACGCCCACGCACACGGGAATGCCGGTATAGCGGCGCACTTTCCAGCGCAGGGTTTTGGCGTGGGCCAGCAGCGCCTCTGGCGTGAAGCCGTCCATGCGCACGAACATTTCATCGATGGAGTAGGGCTCGACCCCAGCGGTCTCCTCCTCGAGCACGCTCTGCACCCGGTGAGACATATCGCCGTACAGTTCGTAGTTGGAGGAGTAGAGAATCACCTCGCCGCGTTCGACCAGGTGGCGCACATGATGGGCGGGGGTGCCCATTTCCACGCCCAGGGCTTTGAGCTCGTTGGAGCGGGCGACGATGCAGCCGTCGTTATTCGAGAGAATGCCCACCGCTCGGCGCCTTAGCTTGGGGTTGAACACGCGCTCGCAGCTCACGTAGAAGTTGTTGCAGTCCACTAACCCGATCATGTTGCCTCCTTAACCCTTGTTAAATGCTGTTCGTTTATACAGTATTAGGCATTAGGGAGGCGACAGGCAAACGCTAATATACGTCGCCAAATGTGGAGCTAGCACAGGGCAACAGCATGCGAGTGACCTACTTGGGGCCTGCCGTGGTGGGGGTGGAGCACCCGGCGGTAGCGGAGATGGACCGGCGAAAATTTCCGCCGACCTGTTTTTTGGTGGAGATCAGCGAAGAGGCGCACCCCGGTGGGCCATGGATGGAAGGCGACGTGCTAGTGGTGGACGAAGCGCGCTCGTATGGCCACGCGGATCTGGTGGTGGCGGAGGTAGAGGGCGAGTACCGATTATTCAAAACCCAACGCGTCGGCAGCCGCTGCCGTCTATTGCCGCCCACGGGTGGGGAAGGGTGCTTCATCACCGCGAAGCAGTTTCGCGGGGTGGTGGTGAGGCAGGCGCGGTGTTGGGCGTTGTAGGAGATCGCTTACAAGCTTTGTGGTCAATGGCTTACATCATTGCCTGAGCGGATTTGTCATAGTGGTGGTGTCGCCTAAAAGCACGCGTTGCAGGGTTGTTTCGCCAGAAGGATGCGGCACTGATACCCCCCGGCCATGGAATGGCTGGGGGTTTTTGTGTTTAGCTACACTCTACTTAGCCGCATAGCAAATAGCACAGGGGGCAGTATGTCAGCATGGGATAGGGATCTGCTGGGCCGTAGGGAAGTTGCTGACTTCTTACAAAACCTGCTAGAGAGCGATAAAGACATTACAGTCATCAATATCGACTCGCCTTGGGGTACAGGGAAGACGTTCTTCCTTGAAAACTGGAAGCAACAGTTAGAAGAAGATCGTGGAGTCGTCTATTTTAATGCGTGGAAAAAGGATTACACGGGTGATCCTTTTGTGTCTCTCGTCGCTGCCATAAACGATCAATTAGCTAGCCAGCGTGGGTTGAGCCCTGAACTCGAAAGCCTCGAAGGGTTTGTTGAGAAGGCATCCAAAGCTATAGCGGCCACTACTCCTATCCTGATGAAGTTTGCTGCTAAAGGACTGTTGAAGCGATTTACAGGTTTTGATGCTGATGGCGCAGGAGAAGCTCTTCAGGGTGTTAGTGATGATGTTGCTGAGGCTGCGATACAGTCTCTCATAGAAAATAGTGCCCATGAACAACAGATAGTCGAGGATTTCTCTGATGCCCTGCAGAATCTAGTAGTCGAAGTTTCAAAGCATAAGAGTAACGATAATTTAGCTCCTGTATATATTTTGATTGATGAGCTTGATAGATGCCGACCGACGTATGCAATTGAGTTATTGGAGAGAGTTAAGCACTTTTTCAGTGTTCGTGGCTGTAAGTTTGTAATTGCTACTGATACTGGTCAACTGCAACACTCAATTAGGTCTGTCTATGGTGAGGGGTTTAATTCTCTAGAGTATTTGAAGCGATTTTTTGATTTGGATTACACTTTGGATAATAGTGACTTGGTCAACTGGTTGAAGGTTAATTATTTGTCGGGTGAGAAGGGTGATAATGTTTATTGCTTAGATTTGGTTGAAGATCATACTGATGAGTTATATCAGATTATTTCTGATAAAAAGACTGTGAGACCTGATGTTGATACGGTTTTGTCCTCGGAGCTAGATAGAAGACAGATTATAATTTTGGCATTGGCAAGAACTTTTCAATGCTCACTTAGGAATTTAGAAAGAAACTGTAGACACATTGACGCAAGTTTAGTGAATATTAAAGAGAGAAGAGTGCATTTCTTCTATTTGGCGTATTTGGTTTTTTTAAGAAATAGTGACATAGAATCGTATAAGTCTTTTATAAATGATGGCCTGAGTCTAAGGGCTAAAGAGGTTTTAAGTGAGCGTTTCAAACCAAAGAGGATTTATTTTAGGCACTGCTCAGAAGGTGTTCATGAGATAGCTAAAAATTATTTTGATGCTAAGAGAAGTGGCCTCAGTAACTCCCAAGTTAAACAGTCGCCAAACTATAAGAATCGCATAAGAAGTGATTTGCAGAGAGAGGATGTCACTCTTGACTATGATAAAGTTATTAGCCTAGCTAGTAAAATAGGTTGATTTTTGTGAGCATCTCACACCGTACCACCGTCCCAAACCCCCCATCATTCAGCGAGTGCGTGACCTCGCTCACCAGCCAGGCCGTGGCGTCGATCTGAGGCTTGAAGCCCGTGAGTGTGAGCGGGGTTTCGGGCAGCAGGTCGGCGCGGCCTAGTGCCAGCGTTAACTCGAATTCTGCCAGTCCGCGTTGGATGCGCTGCCATTCGGCGCGGGCGGCGGCTAGGGCGTCGTCTTCGGTGGCGTAGGTGGGGCGTAGCTGTTTGGCGTTTTCTTCCGTGCCTGCCAGTACGGTTTGGCGCTCTGCGCCTCGCGTGTCGTTCCAGTAGGCTTTTACGCCGCTGTAGGCGTCGCGGTCGGTCACGCTGTAGCGGTGCTGGTCGCCGTCGCGGCGGGTGAGTGTGATGGCGGGCATGGCACGGCCGCTGGCCGTTAGCCCTTGGCCGGCCACGGTGAACAGCATGCGCCCGGCTTTGATGGCGGCAATGGCATCGTACCGTTCGCCCAAACGGGTGAGAAAATTCAGGTCGGATTCGTCGGTTTGGTCGATATGGCCAATGCGGATGCCGTTGAGCGCGGCGGCCACCACCGGCTCCAGGCGGTTGCGGCCTGCGATGGTGGTGACGATCTCGCCCAGCGTCACATCGTGCCAGCCCTGGGTGCGCTTGCCGGGCAGTTGGCCGCGCATATCCGCCGAGCGGGCGCGAATGGTGAGCTGGTCCGGCGTGCCGGTGTGCTGTACTTCATCCACCGTGAAGCGGCCCTTGTCCACCAGCCCTTCCTCTTGCCAGCCAAAGGCCACCTGCAGCTCTGCCCCGCGTGGGGGAATGGCGAGCTGGCCGTCGTGATCCGCCAGGGTAATGTCCAGCTGGTCGGCTTCCAGCCCGCGCTGCTCGCGTAGCGATAGGCTGATCAGGCGGCCGTTGAAGCGCGGGGTGATGTCGGTGCCATCCAGCGTGATGCGATAGCTGGGCTTAGGGTAGGCGTTCATACATAGCCCCCGGCCAAACGCGCCACGGCGGGCAGCGCCAAGCGGCCGATCAGGTCGGTGCGCTCATCATCGACATGCTCGAGCGTGAGGTTGAACTCGATTTTCTCGGCCGCGCCGTCGCGGAAGAAGTGCGTGCTGGTTTCTTCCACGCGGGTGACCACCCATAAGCCGTACTGGCGGCCGGTGCCTTCGACCAGCGGCCAGGCGTTGCCCTGGTCGGCCATCTCGCGGATCTCATCTAGGCTAAAGCGACCGCCGGTGAAGGTGGGTAGCAGGGTGCCGCTGAGGGTGATGGTATCTGCGCCTGGGCCAGTAAACTGGTAAGCGGGCCGCTGCCCCACGCGGGATTGGCTGGGGTGCCGCCATTCGGTGATGCGCTTTAATTCCTGATACGGCACGCTACGGGTCTCAAATACAAACATGCCTAACGCCATTAACATGATCAGTTCTCCGGTTAGTCGAGGTCGCGCAGTGACGAACGCTGCCGCGCCTGAGCGTCGCGCTGGGCGTTGGTGAGGGCGCGCTGTACTTCCTGCGCCACGTACTGGGCGAGCTGCTGTTCGTTCATGCCGGGGGCGGGTGTGACGTTGATGTTGATATCGCCCATCGAAAAACCGCTGGCCTGGGTGCTGGCAGCGGTGAGCGGCGGCCGGTTATCGAACTGGATGGGCGTTTGCTGCTCGATGTGGGGCATCGCCACGGCGGGCAGGGTGGCCGCCCCGAGTGCCAGCCCGGCCCCGGCGCGGCTTACACGGCGGGCGATCTCTTGAATGCGCCTAGCGGGTTCGTCCCGCTGGGCGTCTAGCCCTTGGTTTAGGCCGTCTACCGTGTAGCCACCTAGCTGGGTGAACACGCGGGAGGGGCTGTTGATATCCAGCACGTCGGCAAACCAGCTGCGCACGTTGCCGGCAATGCCCATCACACGGTCGCGTAGGTCGGCCAGTTTGCCGGTGAGCCCGCCGATCAGCCCTTCGATGATGTTGGTACCAAAGCCCGAAAAGATGCGGCTGGGGGAGTGGATACCGAGGATCTCTTTGAACCAGTTGGCGATGCTGCTGGCGAGGTCGGTAATCACCTGGCGCACGGTGCTGAGGCCATTGCGCAGCCCTACCAGCAGCCCATCAATCACCGCGCCGCCTAGCGTGGTGAAGCGGGCGGGGATCTCGACGCCCAGCGCGGAAAGCGCGGTGGTGATGCCTCGGTACAACAGCCCCAACGGTGACCAGTTCATCAGCAGCTGCGCGACAGCCCCTAGCCCATCACCGAACGCGGTTTTCACCTGCTGCCACAAGCCTTGGAAGAAGGCTTTGATGGGTTCCCAGTAGCGGTAGATGAGATACGCGGCGGCGGCGATCGCGGCCACCGCTGCGCCAATGGGGTTAGCCACCGCCAGCATGCCCACGGCGCGAATCACCCCGCCTAACCAGGTAAGCGCTTTACCCAGCATGAGCGCCTGCGGGCCGAGCATCGCCATGCCAAAGCGCACCATGGCGAAGGGGCCGAGGATGGAGGCGAGCATCAGCGTAAGCGCGCCGCCCGCTGCCACCAGCACCGCGACCAGGGCGGCGGCTTTGGCGAGGGTGCCTGCCAGCTTGGGGTTTTCGTTGATCCAACGGCCGATGCCGCGAGTAATGGCGGTGACGTTCTGAATCAGACCGCGCAGCGCGCCGTTGTTGGTCTCGGTGATCGAGATACCCACCTCATCCCATGCCGATTTGAGCGATTTGAGGTCGCCGCCGATGTTGTCGGCCATGGTTTTCGCCACCCGGGCGTTCTCGCCAGCGGCGTTGGCGAGGATCTCGACAAACGCTTCGATGCCATCGCTACCCTGCTGGGCGATCAGTTCCGCCATGCCGGCGCCGGGTTCTTCGCCGAAGATGTCTTTTAGGTAGGCGGCGCGGTCGGCGTTGCCCATCGCTTCGGTGGCTCTTGCCACATCAGTGAGGATGCGGGGGATGTCACGCAGGTTGCCTTCGGCATCTTTGGCGTTCACGCCGAGGTCGGCCAGCGCACCGGCAGCGGCCCCGGTGGGCGCGGCTAAGCGGGTGACCATGGCGCGCAGGGTGGTGCCTGCCTGGCTGCCTTGAATACCTACGTTGCCCAGCAGCCCGGCCATGGCGGCGGATTGCTCCAGCGACATATTCATCGCCCGCGCTTGCGGGGCGACGTACTTCATCGACTCGCCCAGCATCTCCAGGTCAACATTGGCCCGGGTGGTGGTGGCGGTGAGTACATCGCCCACGCGGCCCATCTCGGCGGGGTCTAACCCAAAGCCGGAGAGGATGTTGGAGGAGATATCCGCCGTTCGGGCGAGATCGGTCTGATTGGCCAGTGCCAGGTTGAGCATATCCGGCATGGCCGCTTGAATGGCGGCGGGGTCGAAACCGGCCATCGCCAGGTAGCCTTGGGCATCGGCGGATTGCCCGGCGCTAAACGCGGTGGTGGCACCTAGCTCCCGGGCTTGCTGGCGAAGTGCTGCCAGGCGTTCGTCGTCTCCTTCCAGGCGGGTGAGCGCCTGCACCCGCGACATCGACTCCCCATATTCAACGCCGGGTGCCAGCAGCCGCGCCCCGGCGTACAGCGCGGCACCGCCGCTGGCCACCATACCCGCGCCGGTACCGGCCATGCTGCTGCGTAGGCTCATGGCGCGGTCGTAGCGGCTGCGCGCTTGGGCGGCGTTGCGCTGCTGTTCGGCCAGCCGTTTGAGCCGCTGCCGCTGCTCTTCCACGGCAGTGTTGGCCTGCTGGATGTCGCTGGAAAGCCGCCGTTGATCGCGGGAGAGGTGGGCGGTGCTGACGCCGTTTTCGTTCAGGGTGCTACGCAGCCGCTGGAGCTGCTGGCGTTCTTCATCCACCCGCTGGCTGAGCCTGCGCGCTTGGGTAATGGCCTTTTGCCGTTCGGCGCGCAGGGCGGCGGTGTCGCCCTGGTGGGTATGCATTTGCTGCGAGAGCCGACGAATGCGCTCTTGCTGTTCCCGCAGGGCGGTGGCGGTTTCCGTGGATTGCCGGGTGAGGGTACGAAAGGAGCTGACGTTCTTCTGCGTGGCCTGTAGCTGCTTTAAGCGGTCGCGGTTTTCACGCATGGCCTGAGACGCGGCTTGGCTGGCACGGTCGATGGCCCGCAGTGGGCGGGTGGCCCTATCCACGGCGTTTAAAATGACCTGCAGCTTGAGGTTGTTACCGGCCACGCTGGCTCCTGGTGTCTGTGGTGGTGCTGCGTTTGCGCGCTCGTTCTCGCCAGGCCATGAGTTCGCGCAGGGTGAAGGCGGCGCAGTCTTGCGGGGTCCAGTGGAAGACGATGGCGAGATCCGCCATCGCGTCTTCTACCTGGTTGGGGAGGTTTATTCGCTCTCGCCCTTGGCCCGCTTCGTCAGCAAAAAACCGGCGATTTCACCGCCGCATTGAACGAGGTCGGCCGGGTCCATTTGGCGCACTTCAGTGGCGGTGAGCGAGGGGTTGGAGAGGCGCGGGATCAGGGTGATCAGCGCGTCGGTTTGCATCTGCAGCACATCGGCCAGCGAGACGCCGCGCAGCTCGCCAGAGGTGGGTTTGCGCAGGCGTAGCTCGGTGATTTCTGTCTCGCCCCGGGTGAGCGGGGTATCCAGAGTGATGGTGGCAGCGATGGCTTGGGTGACGGCAGCTTTGGTCATGGTGGTGTTCCTAGTGTTGGGTTAAGAGGAAAAGGGGCGGGTTAAATACCCAGGCGCTGGCGGCGGCCTGCTAGGCGGTCGACGCCGTTGACCTTGAACACGCCGTTCACCAGGTCGATCTCGATTTTCTCGGTGCCGTCGATGGTGAGCTTGTAGTAGCTGAGCGTGCTGGTGACCTGGTGCTCGGTGTTCTCGCCGGTTTGGGCGTCGCCCATATCGATCTCGGTGTGGCGGCCGCGCATGACCACCTCGACCGAGGAGGCGTCGTCGATGTCGTCGCGCTCATAGCTGCCGGTCATGCGCAGCATGTCGGCATCGATGCGGGCGGTGCCGAAGTTGTCGAATAGGCTTTCCACCAGCCCGCCTACCGTCCATTGCACGGTGAGCAGGCCGTCTTGGCCCATATCGATACCCACCGCGCCATCCATGCCGCCGCCGCGCCACTCTTCGATCTTGCGGGTGAGGGTGGGCAAGGTGATCGACTGGACGATGCCCTGCCAGCTTTCGCCGTTGCTGAACAGGTTGAGGTCTTTGAGCTTTTTGGGGAGTGCCATGGGGGTCTCTCGCTAATCCAATCAGGCGGTGGCCGCGACGCGCTCGGCGAAGTCGGCCAGGTAGGAGTCGGTGATGCGCTGCTGAAAACCGAGGTCTTCCAGCGGCGGTACCGGCGTGTAGTCGTAGTCGATGCGCAGCTTGCCGCCCTTGAGGGAGGTCTGGGTGTTGAGCTCCTCGTTCAGCCAGGCGCTGCCATCGACAATCAGCCCCAGGGTTTTCAGCTCGCGGAACTTGGCGTTCAGGCCTTCGATGATGTCTCGTGCTAATGAGGCGTGCAGGGGCAAATCCACCGCCCAGAGGTGCGCTTCGGCCACGGTGTCGGCGAGGATCTGGGCGGTGCGGGTGTAGTTCTCGAACGGGAACAGGCTTTCCGGCCCGGCGCAGGTGCGCGAGCCCCAGAAGCGGTAGCCGTTCTGGTTCACTAGCGTGGTGACATCGGCGGCGTTGAGCAGCCCGGCGTCGGTGTTGGGGCTTTGCAGATCCCAGAACACGTCTTTGCTGATGCCGGTGACGCCATTCACCGCCACGTTACTCAGGGTTTTGTGCCAGCCCACGGTTTGGTCGAGCTTGGCGCGCAGGCCCAGGGCGATGGCTACGGGGCTGATATCCAGCGTTTGCGCGTCGTCGGTATCGAACGCCTGCCACTGGGGCCAGAGCACCATCAGCTCGCGGGTACCGAACTCATCGCGGTAGGCGATGACATCGCTGGTGGTCTCGCAGCCATGGGCATACACGTAGCCAAAGGCGCGCAGCTGCTGCAGCACCGACACCATGGCGGTGGCCACCGGCTGGGTATCCAGGTAAGGCACGCCAATAATGCGCGGCGTGACGCCCAGCTTCTGCTTGGCGGTCAGCAGCGCCTGCAGCCCGGTGCGCTGGCCCAGCTCGGTGGTGGTGCCAATCACGTTGGCGGTGGTTTCATCGGCGTCGATGCCTTCTTCTACCCGTACCACCACGATGATGGGCTTGGCCTGCTGGCCAATGGCGGTGAGGGTATCTTTCAGCGTGCCTTGAGTGCCCGCTTTGCCAATGGCGGTGTCCACATTGGTCACCAGCGCGGGCTGGTTGAGGGGGAAGGTGGTGGCGTCCGCATCGGAAGCGGTGCAGACCACGCCGATGACGGCGGTGGAGACGGTGCGGATAGTACGCGTGCCGTCATTGACTTCCGCAACGCGCACGCCGTGGTGGAATTGATCGAGTGCCATGGTGGCTCCTGCGCAGGTTCACTGTTCGAGTAACGAAAAGGGTGAATTCACGCAGGTATCGTGCGGGGGCTGGGGGGAGGGTGGTAGCGGTGCTGGGTGTAAGTGGGGTGGTTTACATGGTGGGTGTGGTAAGGTGCGAGGAAATGATTATTAAGGGAATGTTGGGATGAAAAGTTTGTGCAAAAAATATTATGTCCACGTCATTTTGGTGGGCTTGGTGGCTGTTGTAGGGGGAGTGGCAGCTTTTTTGTATATTGACCAATTTGGCGCCAATGGCTTTTCGAATAAATCAGAAGACTGGGCAAATTTTGCGACTTACATTTCAGGCACTGTGGGTGTGGCAGCTGTTGTGGCTACTTTGATTGCTTTTGTTATTACGTTGAGGCAGCAGCAAAAGCTGATTGATAGTCAGGATAGTCAAATAGAATTAGTAAAAAAGCAGAATTTAGAACTGAAAAATAAACACAGAATTGAGCTATCTTATATTAATGTTAGAGAGGTTTTTCCAGAGTTGAACAATGCGTTTATAGATTGGCTTTCAAATAATCTCACACCATACACAGCAGAAAGCTCTGAGCTTAGGGCTAGATTTATAGGATTTTTTGTTAATCATCAAAAGACTCCCGGATATTTATTAGAGCGTCCGGATAGATTGTGGAGTGTCATAGACGGTTGCCCTAGTTGCGAGGCTAAAATTTATCTTGAAAGATTTTTTAAACCATTACATGTGTTTTATAAATTTATGTGTGATCAGGTTGAAGCAAATGAAATTCTCTATGATTATTTTAATTCATGCCTATGGGCCAGAGATGATAATGACAATAAGAAATACCCATTCCTTTGTTATCAAGCATACTTAATTGGGTTGGGTGATGAGTTTTTTTTGCGAGGTTCCAAATTGTTGAAATTTGAAGAGAACTATTCTTATGATGAAAATAGTATTTTTGCTAGATGGCAAGAAATAGGTCGAAATTTATCAAAGTGATAGAGCTTATAAAAGTGAAGAAGCTCATCATTCGATGAGTTTCTTCGTTAACAATTGTTCTTGTACCTCCGCTGACTAATACCAATTCAAGCGCTATCTTGGCTGTCGTCTCCACTTAGTATAATATTGCTTGACCATGATTTGTCTTGCTAAGTACTATGATGTTGTTCTTGTATGGAAGTGAGGAATGGTGGGTGTTGTGTAGAGCCTATCTGAAAGACGTGCTAGGTTGAATTAAAATTTATTATGGGGTGAGTCGTGAGTCGTAAAAAAACTTACAAAGTAGAAGTTGAGGTGTGTGCTGAAGGTAAAGAGAATAGCTGGGATGATGTATTGATTTATAAAAACTCCAAGTTATTTATAAAAAGTGTATTTGATAGTGTTACAAAGCTTACCTTGGCTGGTTTTTTGCTTGAAGTGGGTCGGCATTTAAATAAAGGTTATATAGAGGTTGTTGCAATATTTCTTTTTCTGCTCTTTTTGATTAATGTGGCGCTTGATATGGCGCGATTGATTGATGTAGTAAGCTCTTATTTGTTCGAGAAAAAGGTAAGTGCCTTTTTTAGAATGCTTGCCTGCATTGCTAGTATTGCTTTTCTTTATGTTGTAATTGATTATATGGCCATTCCTATAATTGCAGATGTAATAAAGTACATTTCAAGTAAGACAAATGTATGATCTTTTGAGTAACAGGCCCGCTGTGCAGCGGGCTCCTTTTCCAAAGTATATGTTTAGTTATAGGCTGGACGGTACCGATTCAGCTGCTCAATCGCTTCTTTGGCCGCTTCTTCCGCCTCCTTGATGGTTTCCGCCTTTCGCACTGCAGACTTACCCCCCAGACGTAGTTGGCGAATATTGCGTAGCGCTTTCTCCCAGGTCTCTGCAGTGGCAATGATTTCCTTTGCGGCGACCACCGCACCCACGCCAAACATGGCCATGTGATCGCTAACGCTCGATGGGATCGCTAATTCGTCTTTATTACCGGCTAACCATGCATCGGCTTCCTGTTTGGCGAGCAGATACTCCTGATCGATGTAGCTCCCCGGGCTGACGAACGCGGCGCGGGCGTTGCCGGCGGCGGTGTCGATGTCGTCCGATAGTTGGGCCATGGCGGCGGGGAGGACGGCAGATAACGGCAGCCACGTTTCTTGAGAGTGAATGCCCAGGTAGAGGTTGCCGTCGTGTTTGACCTTCGCAATGTACATGGTGTGCGTGCCCTTATTGGATAGCGAAAGAGGAGCGGACGTTTTCGGTGTTCAGGTTATCGAAGAGATCCGCGGTGGAGGTGAGGCTGCCGCCTAGCGTCAGGTCTGAGGCCACGATATCCAGCGGCACTTTCGGGTTGGCGTAGACGTGAATGAGCTTGGGCTTGTGGGTGTATTGGCCACTGCCTGCGCCGGGGGCATCCCCGGTGATTTGGCAGCCTGCCCCCAGTACCACTTCGTATTTGGCGAAGTCGCCCAGGCTGCCGCTCATATAAATCGTGCTGAAAGGCATGTCGTGAAGGTGAAGCTTCACGTTGCGCAGCTTGTAGCGTGAGGTGTTGGAAAACATCGAACCGGCGTAACACATCCAGTCGGCGTTCCGGTTGTTCTCGGCGATCTCCGGCCAGTGGTGGCCGCTGGGAAATTCGGCCGTGTGGATCTCCAGGTCGGTGTCACCGCGCTGGTCTACCAGCACGTAAGGGGCACGCAGCGGCGAGAGGGGGCGGCCTTGGCTGCTTCCTCCGGTATAAAACCCTTGATAGAGCCGAGTGGCCGTGCCCGGTACCACGGGGGTGCCGAACTGGGTGATCTCCAGCGTTTCCAAGGCGCTGATGACGGTATCCATGGTAAGCGCGGCACCTGCACGAATGAACACCACCACGCGGCCATAGATGGTGGCTGAGCCGCCTGTGATATCGCGCACTCGTTGCCAACTGCGCACGGGGCTTGCCGACGTAGTGCCGCTGTTGTTGTCGTTACCTTCGGCGGGGTCCAGGTAGACGTTGATTTTGCGGGCGTCGCTGACGCGCTGGGGGAAGTCTTGCCCGGTGAATTCATCGAATTGGCGTTCGGCGCTTTCCATGCGCTGATCGATGCCTGCCATCTTCCCAGCCACCTGGCTGGTGAGGTTGCTAGCAGCGCTGACGAGCGCGGCGACTTGGCTTTCTAGGCTCATGGTGTCTCCTGGGTGGCGTTTTGGATGTTGGCCGCGCCTTGGGTGAAGGCGTCGGTAAGCGCGGTGAGGGCCTCGCTGAGTTCGGCTTCCAGCGCGGCGTGTTGGGTTTTGGTGGCTTTGGTGCCGAGCTGCTCGGTGATGGTGGCGGCGAAGTTGGGGTTGTTGCCCAGCGCCTCGGCGATCTCGGCTAGGGTGTCGAGGGTTTCCGGCGCGGCCCCGATCAGCGTTTGAATGCGCTGGTCGACCTGTTCCGGCGTCATTACGTCGGTTTTGTTGGCTTTGTTGCGCAGCTTGCCGTCGATCACCCCGAGCGTGTGGGTGACTGCTTGGCGTAGCGCGGTGAGGTTGTCGTCAAAGCTCATGGGGTGTCGTCCTCCTGGGCGCTGATGCTGCCGCCGTAGTAGGTGAATTCCTGGGTGAGTGCGGCCATCATGCTGCCGAGCTGTTGGGTGACGTGGCGGGCCTCGCTGACCTGCTGCAGGATCTCTGCCGAGAGCGTGCCGGGCGGCCCCTGCAGGCCGTGGCTTATCACCTGAAAGCGCGGCGATTCGGGCAGGCGCACGGTGACGCTGCGGGCGGGCATGGTGATGGTGAGGCGCGTGGCGTTAGCCATGGATTACCCCCGGCTGTAGCTGAAAACGCCCTTGCAGCAGGCTGAACACATCGCCGTTGGGGAAGGTGATGCGCAGCTCGTAACGGGCACCTGCCCAGTGCGGGGCCACGGGGCCAGCGGTTTGCTCCGGGCGAAGATGCAGGTGGATGCCGCCGTCTTCTGGCTCCAGATCAATGCCGTTCCCCGTCTCGCAGGTGAGCAGCGTTTCACCCTGGTAGCTGACCACCGCGAACATCGCCTCGCAGCCGGTGAGGTTGATCGGCGTGGCGTGGGCGTCGTCGCTGGCCCAGGTCGCGCTAAAGCGGTAGGTGGTGCCCGCGATCATTGAGAGGGTGGGAGCTTGGGTGCTCATGGGCGTTTCTCTAGGGCTTGAACGCGGTAAAGGAGATCCACCTGGCGGGCCATGTTGTCGACGATGGCCGCCGCGTTGGCGAGGTACTGCTCGCCCCAGGCGGCTAGCGATAGGTTGGCCCCGGTGGTGACGACCGTGACGGCATCCGCCGGTAGCGCCTCCAGGCGTAAATCGAACGCCAGCAGCAGCGGCACGTTATTGGAGACGTACGCCAGCGGCTGGGTACTCGACCAGATCGCCAGCAGCGTGCCGTCTTCCAGTTCAAAACCCACCTCCCGCACCCAGAACTCCGGGCCATCGCCATCCACCACGCCGGTGACGTGGAGCTGTCGGTCGGCGGTCTTTTCGCCATCGGCAATAGGAATACGGCGGCGCTGGTTGCCGAGCTGGGTGTGGGAAGGGTTAGGCGTGCGCCCCTGATCGCCCAGCACGAGGTGGGTGATGCGGGCTTGCAGGCCATCGCCTTGGGCATTGAACACGGCGTTTAGCCCGTCCAGGGTGAGCGTGGGAACAAGGGCCGTCATGCGGGGGCCTCCATGGGGTAACGGGCCATCGCCGTGGCGCGGAAAGTGCAGGCCACGGCAAGCGGGGTGGATAACGTGGGGGTGTGGGTGGCGGCGGCCGCCCAGCGGGAGACTGCCGCCGTGCGCTGCACGGCCGCCGCGCCGAGGGAGCTTTGGGCGTTTAGTGGGGGCGTGATGGCGTTGGCGGTATCGCGCCGAACGGCAGCGCTTTTCATGGCGCTGGCGGCCCCCATGACCGCTGCGTAGCGGGCACCCACCTGGAAGGTGTAGTGGCTGCGCTGGTTCTTGGCGTTGTCGATGGCCTGGCGTAGCTGGGTGTAGAGCGTGTCGCTGAGCAGCGCCGGGGCCTCGGGCGTGAGGTTTTCGTTCACGTAGAGCACGGCGCGGAAGGTGCCCCGTGGTAGGTGGGGCGTGGCCTCGAACCACTCGGTGAGCTCGACTTCTACCCCAAGGGATGCCATGGCGAGCTCGACCGCTGGGCGGGTGCCTTTGATGCGGTGAAGCTCGGCGCTGTTGGCGATCACGCGACGCTTGACGCTCTCCGGCCAGGACTCGTGCCACTGGTCGACCGAGAACGCCCAGGCCAGAAACGGCAGGCAGTGCGCCGGGCAGGTGGCCGGGTTCCAGAGCGTGCGCAGCGGTACCCGCAGTGCGAGCGGGTGCGAGGCGGCCAGGCGCGCTTCCAGCGCCGTGCGGTTGGGGGGCAGTAGGTCGGTCATACGCCCTCCGTGTGCAGGGTGATGCCGGTGCAGTGCGGCGCCTGGTGCTGAGCCGCAAGGATTTCGCTAAAGCCGTCCAACGTGATGCGCTCGACCCCTTCCACGGTAAGCGCGGCGTGAACGCCTGAGCGGGTGATCCACGCCCCTAGCCGATGGCGAGCTTCAACGTATGCCGCTAGCTGTTGCCGGGCCTGCTCACGAATCACGGCGGGGTCAGGGCCGGTGCGCAGGGCCAGCACCGCCGTGATGCTGAACGGCAGTAGGGTGGCGGCCTGCACGGTGACGCGATCCGTTAGCGGGCGGCGTTCATCCACACGCTTGCGCACGGCATCCAGTACCGCTTGGCTGGGCTGGCCACCGGCTTCCCGGGAGAGAATGGTGAGTACGACCTCTACCGGCTCGGGGCTGGCCACCGAGACATCCAGCACGCTGGGGTGGGCGCTGATCGCCTGGTACTCGTAGGCCCCGCTTGGCCCTGCCACCGATAATCCTTCAAACGCCAACTGGATGCGGGCGCGGTAGTCGCGGTTTTTTTCCAGAGTGGGCGGTACCGGCGGAATGGCGGTGGGGTCGCCTGCATCCAGCACCAGGCGTTTCACGTTGAGGTTGGCCCCGAGCTGGTCGAGGTCTTCGTCGTTAGCAAAGGCGATCATCACGGCGCGGGCCGCTTCATTGATGCGCTGGCGTAGCAGCAGCTCGCGGTAGGCGTTCTCCTGCAGCAGCTTCACCGTGGGTTCGGATTCCAGCGCGAGCAGCTCGGTCACGGCTTCCCGCTCCTCTTCAGGGTGCAGCGCGATCAAGCGCGCCTTGCGCTCGGCCAGGATCGTTTCATAGTCCAGCGGCTCGATGACGTTGGGCGCGGGGAGCTGGGAGAGGTCGATAGCGTTGTTCATAGGTTCCCCCTGAGCGGTACCGCTATGCTGACGCGTTCGCCGTTATCCACGCGCTGAGCGGTAATGATCAGATCGAACCGGCCGGGGCGCTGGGTGGAGACCTGCCGGGTGACTTGCTGAACGCGAATGCGCGGTTCCCACTTCATTAAGGCCACCACCGTGGCGGCGTAAGCGCGCAGGGCGGTGGGGCCATTCAAGGGCTGGTCGATGAGTTCTGGCAGCAGCGAGCCGTACTCCCGTCGCATCACGCGGGAGCCGATGGGCGTGGTGAGAATGTCCGCCACCGATTGCTGGATATGGGCCAGCGAATCCAACTGGCGGCCGGTGTGTGCGTTCATGCCTGCCATTACACTGGCCCCTGGGTGTTGGCGGGGCCGGGCTGGATGCCGCTATGGGCGTGGTCGTGCCCCACGTTTTTGCCGTTGTGAGTCAGACCGCCGCCTTGCTGGCTGTAACTGCCTTGCCGGTTGAGCTCGCCGGTGTGCTGGATATTGCCTTGCCAGGTGGTGCCGCCAGGGGCGCTGATTTCGATGGCACCGGGCAGGCGAATGCGCAGCACGCTGTTGGCGTGGTCGTACTCGAACAGCCCCTCATCAGGGAAGATTCTGCGCCACAGCGTGGCGACCTCCGCCGGGGCGGGGTGCGCGTTGGAGCACAGCCCGCACAGCACCACACCGGCGGCGGGGTCGCCGCCGGGTGAAAAGAGGATGACTTGCTCGCCTTTCGTAGGCGGGTCCCAATCTCGCGTGGTGCCTGCGCGGCCTTCTAACCAGGGCAGCCAATCGGTTAATAGCTCGCCGGTTTTGACGCGCACGCGGGCAGCGCGGTGGTCCACCTCGGCGATGGTGCCGAGGCGGATCAGGTTGTGCAGCAGGCGGAGGAGTTCGGGAATGTTCATAGCCGCTATCCTGCGGCGGCGTTTAGCGAAGGCGAAGCGGCGGCGGGTGTGAATGGGGTGGTTTACACCGAGCCGCTTAGCCGGGGCTGAGGTGCTTCAACACGGAATCCATAATGTGCTCTTGATCCAGCGCGGTGAAACCGAGCAGCTCCCGTTGGGCGTACTCCACGCGGGGGCCGTCGCGGGTGACGCGATCTTTTAGGCCGCGCTGGTGGGTGGCGGCGATGCGGGCGACGCTGCCGAAGAAGCCCACCACGGCGGTGTCGCCTTGGGCGGTGGCCTTGAGCCATTTGGCGGTGGAGAGTTTGCTGAACATGGCGCGCCGTTTAATGCTGCCTTGCTGGGCGCGCAGGCGCTGTTCTTTGCGCGGGGCGTAGGGCGTGCCATCCGGGTTGGTTTGGGCGCGGATGCGTTCGCGCTGGCGGCGGCGAAGATCCCGAGCCACGTTGCGGGCCAGGGCGCGGCGCTGTTGGTCGTCCAGATTGGCGAGCAGCGGGCCGACCCACTCTTCTAGTGCTTCCATGTTATCAGCCATGCGGGCCGTCCCATTCGGCCACCAGGGTGTACTCCGCCTGGGCTTCGCTGTCGCGGATCAGTAGCTGCCAGCGGGTATCCGGGCAGCCGGTTGAATCAAACCGGGGCAGGGCGCGGTCGACCTTAATGTGCCCAGTCGCGCATTCCACCTTGGCGAGCACCCGTTCGCTGAGCGTTACCCGCAGGGCGACATCCACCGATTGGTGGCTGAGGATCTCGGCTTCAAAGCGGATGGCCTCGGCGGGGTCGGCGTCGGGCTGGTACTCGGCCAGCCACTGCAGCAGCGGCACGATGATGGTATCCAGGTTCGCGCTGAAGTCGGTGAGCACGAGCTGGGCGGTGAACTGGTATTCGTGGGTAAGGTTGGGGCCACGGCGAAAGGCGATGCTGCCTTCTTCCACGAAGGTGAGCAGCCGTTCGGGGTCTTTCGCCAGGGCGGGTACCGCGTTAATCAAGTGTGCGCGTAGCAGGTGGAGCTTCTGCATGGTGGGCCTCTTGGCAGGCGATGACGGCATCGACCTCGGCGGCGCACTGTGCCCAGGCGGCTTCGGTGCGTTCTAGCTGCAGGTCGAGATCGCCGTTGGTTTCGGGATTACTCGCGGGGAGCGTGCAGGGGCTGGGGGTCGCGCACTGATTGATGATAAGCGTCGGCACCGGTGACGGCGGGGCGGCGGCGCATCCGGATAACAGCATCAGGCAGGCGAGAGCCAGCCCAAGCGCGAAGTTCTGCATTTTCACGGTGTAGCTCCTCAATGGTGGCCAGGCGGTTGGCCGCTGTACGGGTGAGTGTGGCCTGCTGCTGAGCGAGGGCGCGGCGCTGGCTTTCTAGGCGCATGGCGTTCTCCCAGAGCGCATCGATGACCACTTTGCTTTCTGCTTCCCGCTGCTGTGATTGGGCGAGCTGCTGTTCGGCAAGATCCGCACGGGCTTCGGCGGCGTGGGTGCGTTGCCACAGCGCCCAGGTGACCAGCAACACGAGCACCAGGATGGCAAGAGCGGCGAGTAGGCGGGTCATGGCGTGGTCTCCTGTGTTAAGCCTGCCAAGCAGATCTCTTTCTCAGTGGCGCGGCGGCTAACCAGCCCGTTGAGCCGTTTTCCCCCGGCGTAGACCCAGCGGCTGAGCTCGTGGCAGGCACCGCGTAGGTCGCCTTGGTTGAGCTTGCGCAGCAGGGTGGAGCGGGCGAAGTTGCCGGCCCCGACGTTGTAAACGAACGAGGCCAGCGCGGCGCGGGTAGGTTCCGGTAGCTTGACCTGGGCGCGGCGATCCACCACCGCGAAGGCCTCGCCGAGATCCTGCTGCAGCAGGGCGGTGCATTCTGCCTGGCTGAGCGTTTGCCCCAGGCGAGCGGTTTCCGTGTGGCCATAGCAGATGGTCGGGATGCCCACGGGGTCGCGGTAGGCGGTGGGTTCGTACCCTTCATAAAACGACACCACGGCGGTGGCGATACTGATGGCCCCGGCGGCAAGGCTGACGCCGAGCTTGGTTTTAAGACCCACGGCGGTTCTCCCAATAGTCACGTAAGCGGGTGAGGTAGCGGGGAATCAGCAGCCCGATTTGTAGCGCCAGGTAGAGCAGGGTTAGCACCGTGACCCAGTCGGCGGGCGTCATGCCGCCGACGTGCAGCAGCGAGACGATGGCCGGGGGCGCGGCTTTGGCGCTTTCGGTGGTGATTTCAAAGTGGTGGCTCATTCGGGCCTCGGCGGTTTAGAACGTTAATCCCACAGGTTCACCGTGGGGGCGCGTTGGGTGGCCTGGGGAATGGCAGGCAGCATGACCGGCGTGCCGTGGGGCAGCACCGGCCCCTGTTCTGCCAGCCCGGGGTTGGCGGCCAGCACCTGCTCGGTGACGCCACGGGTGGTGCCGTAGACGCGGTAGCAAATGGCATCCAGGGTGTCGTGCTGTTGGGCGCGCACGGTGGTGGATGCAGCGCCGGTCATATCAGCTCGACCGTGCTGTGTGGCCGCCCTTCGATCTCGCTGATCGCCCAGGCGGCGTCGCGGCGGTAGCCATCGGCGGGGGCTTGGAGCTGTTCACCGCGCTCCCGGGCGCCGTTGGTGGCGTCATAATCGGCGTAGTGCTCAAGCAGGCTGGCGTGAGCGGTGGAGTAAACGGCGCGCAGGTAGAGCACGTTGAACACTTCCGGCGATTGCCACACCGGAATGGGCAGCGAGGCCATGGTGGGGTAACCCGCTTCGACCTTGGCCTGCTGCCAGTGGCGCAGCACGCGGTTGACCGTGATCATGGCGGCCTTCAGGGCGCTTTCGATGCGCGGCTGGGTGATGGTGCTGTCTAGCCGATGCGTGGCGCGAAAGTCGCTGGGCTGGATGTCCGGCCAGAAGCCGTTGTTTTCGAGCGGGCCGTCGAGCGGCTGCTCGGAGGTGTCGCTTTTGGGTGTGCCTGCCGAGATAAAGCTGCTCATCGGTTCCCTCACTTGAATAAAAAGGGGGTGGGCGTCGTTCGAGCGTGAGCGTTAAAACGCCTGGCTCTTACGTCGCGCCCCCTGACGTCGGCGGTCGACTCGGTTGGCCGCTAGCCCGTGGGCGCAGCGGCAGCGTTCTGTTTGCGTTCACGTTCCAGGCGTTCGAGGTCTTTCTTCACGCCAATACGGTCGTTGAGCGCGAGGGCGCGTTCCAGGTGGTGCTGGGCATCGTCTAGCTGGCCGGTGGCTCGGCAGGCGTAACCCAGCGCTTTGTGCAGCTTGGCGCGGATCTGGTCGTGCATATCCGCATCCCGGGTGAGGGCTTCCACATCCACCAGGTGCACGAGCAGGGCGGTGGTGTCTGCGCCTTCTTCATCCAGCTGCTTCAGCGCCTGGTCGGCGACCTCTTCGGCGATGATGGCGGGGGTGCCGCGCTCGAATTGATCCGGCGGGGTAAGGCCGTGCTTGGTGGCGTACTTGGCGATGGCAATGGCCCCGGCGAGGTCGCCGACATCGATGCGCCAGAGCATGACGCGCATCAGCACTTCATCTTGTGCGCCCTGGCCCGCTTCCAGCACGCCGGTGATGTACTCGGCGTATTTGGGCAGGATCTCGCGCTTGATCTCGGCTTTGCGCTCCATGGATTGGGTGGATTTGAGCAGGCGATAGTCTTCAAACAGCGCGGCTTGCATCAGCTCATACGCTTCGCCTTGCATGGGGTCTTCTCCCGCGTCAGCGGCGGCGAGGGCCGCGCTGACGCGTTCAAAGTGGCGGCGGGCTGGGCTGGTCATCACTTCTCCTTGATACCGTTGATGGCGGCTTCAGAGAGTTCGATGTTCTCCACCAGACAGCCCGCGCCGAACTCTTCCACCACGTAGGCGTCGTTGGAGGACTCGTAGTTTTCGATGCGGTTGCGCTTGGGGTTCTCGGTGACGAAGCGGCGACGGGCGCCGTTCTGCCAGTAGACCGAGAGGTTATCCAGGGTGGTGACCATCAGCGCGTTTTCGGGGAAGAAGGGCACGTCCATGCCTTGCAGACCGCCAATGCGCTTCTGGCTAATGACCAGATCGGCGGCGAGCTGCTCGCTAGGCGGTAGCTGGTTGAGCAGCGGGAAGTACTTATCCGACATCAGGTTGCGGCCGAGGATGACCACTAGCCCCGGCAGGCGACGGAACCAGGGCGCGATGAGGCTACTGATAACGTCGTATACCAGGGCGTCCAGCGAGGCATAGTCGCCTAGAATGCCGCCAGTCAATTTGCCTTCCGTATTTTTCTCGGCAGTGGGATCGATGAGAATCTTGCCGTTGGTTTTGCCGTCCTTCATCACTCGCTGAGGTGCGTGGGTGCGGTACTGCTGCAGCCAGCCGATGTTGACGTCTTGCAGGTAGGGGTTGGCGATCGGATCGGTTTGCGCGGCGGCGGAGGTGCCGTTGAAGCCGATCATCATGCGGTCCAGCGCCTGCTGGCGAACGATGACATCCCGCACCATGGACTGGAAGTTGGGGAACTTGGCCCAGGCATCCAGTTTGGCGTACCCCAGGTGAGTGTCGAATTCGGTCATTCGGCACTCGTAGCCTTGGGCATCCAGCGTGGTGAGGTCGCGGGTTTTACGATCCTGGTTGGCGACGTTGGTACGGGCGGCGATGGGGCCGGTAACGCCGAGGGCGAGCTTTTCGCCTTTCAGCTCATCGACGCCGACCATGTTGATGCGCGAGAGGAAGTCGCTGGATTCCTGAATGCGCTTTTCCAGCCGCTGCTGAATGGTGGGGTCGACGGCGAATTTTTGGGTAGCGTCTGGGACGCCGTTGAGCTTCGCCACTTTGGCGGCGAAGTTGTTGAAGTGCTTGCGGGTATCGTTGCGCATGGGCGTCTCTTAGCAGTCGGTTTCGATGTCGGTATCGCCGCCGGTGGCGTGCGTGCGAGCCGGGCGGTTGGGGGTGTTGTCGAGCTGGGTGTAGAGCGCGTCGAACTCTTTTTTCAGCGTTTCGTGGGCGCTTTTGAGCTCATTGAAGGCGGCTTGCGTGGGGCGCTTTTTCAGGGTGTCACTGAGTGCCTGGTGTTTTTCCACGAACAGGCCAAGGGTTTCTTCCAGCTCGGTGCGGAAGGCTTCGAAGCCCGCAGCGCTTTTGGCGTCCTGCTTTTTGAACAGCGCTTTGACCCGCTCGGCAAGCGAAGGGCCTTGCTCTTGCGGTTCATCGCTAAAGGAGAGGTCGGTTTCCAGCGCTTCGGAGAAGAGGTTTTCCGGGCGCTGTTTGCGGGCGGCCAGCGGGGAATTTTTGCCCTCAGAGGCGCTGAACTTGAGCATGGAGGTGCCGAGCGAGGCGGGGGAATCGGTGACCGCCAGCCCGACCAGGTAAGCTTCGCCGGTGTCGGCAAAGTCGAGGTCGATCTCCATAGAGGTGTAAACCTTCTGGCGTTTTTCGACCATGGCCTTGAGTTCGTCGGTGGGGTCGATCTCAGCAAACAGACCGAGCTTGCCGTCGTCGTCTTCCTCGGTTTTGAGCGCGGTCACGTCGCCGTAGGCTTTGAAGGGGCCATCCGGCAGCAGGCCTTTGATGTGCTCCATATTGACCCGGCAGCCGTAGTTGTCGGGGTCGAAGTTGGCGGCCATTTGGGTGAGCCATTCGGCGCTGATGGTGCGGCCATCGGTGGTTGCGCCTTCTTTTGCGATACGGTGCCAGGGCATGGTCGGGCCTCGGTGAGTGGGTGGGCGTTTGGCTGCGGTCAGGTTCCCCGCAGTGGGGCCTTGGCTCAATGAGGGCTGGGTGTAAGTGGTGTTACTTACATCGGGCGGGGCAATCGTGACCGTGCCTGCGCGGGTACGCTGGCGGCATGACAGCCCAAGCCCCGATTGACGACGACCAGCACCGCCTTTCCGCCCGCCATCTCTATTGGATGGGGTGGCGGATTGCGCGCATTGCCGAGTTTCTGGATTTGCCACGGGCCACCGTGGATTCGTGGAAGAAGCGCGACGCCTGGGACGACGTCACGCCGACCCAGCGGGTAGAGGGGGCGTTGGAAGCGCGCCTGGTGCAGCTGATTTGGAAGGAGCAGAAAGAGGGGAAGGATTTTAAGGAGATCGATCTGCTGGGCCGCCAGATCGAGCGGCTAGCCCGGGTGCATAAGTACCAGGGCAGCGGGAAGGAAGCCGACCTGAACCCCAACATCGAGCGCCGCAACGAAGGGCCGAAGAAGAAGCCCGCCCGTAACGATGTGGGCGATGAAGGGGTGATTCAGATTGTCGAGGCGTTCGAGGCCTCGCTGTTCGATTACCAGCGGGGCTGGTACCGGGCGGGGCAGCATGAGCGCATTCGTAACCTGCTCAAAAGCCGCCAGATCGGCGCGACCTGGTACTTCGCCCGGGAGGCGGTTGCCGATGCCATGGAGACCGGTAAGAACAAGATCTTCATGAGCGCGAGTAAGGCTCAGGCGCACATCTTTCGCCACTACATCGTGCAGTTCGTGAAGGAAGTGACCGGGGTGGAGCTCAAGGGCGATCCCATCATTCTCGCCAATGGCGCCGAGCTGCATTTTCTGGGCACCAACGCCAAGACGGCCCAGGGCTACCACGGCGATACCTACCTAGACGAATACTTCTGGATTCATGGCTTCGAGACGTTCCGCAAGGTGACGTCGGGCATGGCCATGCACAAGAAGTGGAAGCAGACCTACTTCAGCACGCCTTCCTCGGTGGCCCATGAGGCGTATCCGTTCTGGACCGGTGAC
The DNA here is from genome assembly GCF_006228115.1 of Halomonas sp. BL6. NCBI lineage: Bacteria > Pseudomonadati > Pseudomonadota > Gammaproteobacteria > Oceanospirillales > Halomonadaceae > Halomonas > Halomonas sp. BL6. Next base: position 471,435 of record NZ_VDGL01000001.1, read on the forward strand.
CGGTTCAACAAACGCCAGAAGAAAGCCGACCGGGTGAAGATTGATGTGAGCCACGCGGCGTTGAAAAACGGGGCGCGGGGGCCGGATGGCCAGTGGCGGCAGATCGTGACCATTGAGGATGCGATTGCCGGGGGCTGTGACCTGTTCGACATCGACCAGTTGCGCCTCGAATACTCGGATGACGAGTTTGCGAACCTGCTGATGTGCGAGTTCGTGGACGATACGCAGAGTGCCTTCCCGCTGGCGATGATGCAGCGCTGCATGGTGGATAGCTGGGATGCCTGGCGGGATTTGAAGCCCTTCGCACCTCGGCCGTATGGCGAATTTCCAGTATGGATTGGTTACGACCCGGCGGGGGATGGTGAGGATGGTGATGGGGCGGGTCTGGTCGTGGTTGCGCCGCCCAAAACCTCGGATAGCAAACACCGCATTCTGGAACGCCACCGCCTCAAAGGGCGCGACTATGAAGCCCAGGCGGAATTTATCCGCAGCGTGACCCGCCGCTATAACGTGACGTTTATCGGCATTGATACCTCGGGCCTCGGTGAAGCCGTGGCCCAGCTGGTGGCGAAGTTCTTCCCCACCGTGACCCGGTACCGCTATACCCCGGAAATGAAGTCGCGCCTGGTGATGCAGGCGCAGCAGATCATCAATAAGGGGCGGCTTGAATTCGATGCTGGCTGGGTGGATCTCGCCCAGTCGTTTATGGCGATCCGCCGGGAGCTGACCGCTTCCGGGCGCCAGATGACCTACACCGCAGGGCGCAATAACCAGACCGGCCACGCAGACCTGGCGTGGGCGACCATGCACGCCTTACACAATGAGCCTCTTGATGGCCCCGCCGACCATGGCACGGGCCGTTCCCTAATGGAGATGTACGGATGAGCGACGCGGCAGCAAAGCCACGGGTGCGCGTGCCCGCTTACGTGACAGACACCGACACCACCGCCGCGTCTGCCAAAGCGGAGGCGTTTAGCTTCGGTGAGCCGACGCCGGTGATCGATGGGTACGATTTTTTCTATACCGGCTGCTGGATGCTGGGCAATGAGTGGTACGAGCCGCCGGTGGATTTTCCCGCGCTGGCCCAGACCTACCGGGCCACGGCGCACCACGGCTCGGCCATTCAGGTGAAGCGCAATATTCTGGTGCGCTCTTTCATTCCCCACCCGCTGTTAAGCCGCCAGGCGTTTAGCGCGCTGGCCACCGACTACCTGGTGTTTGGCAACTGCTACCTGGAGCGGATCTTCGGCCGCTTGGGGAGACTACTGGCCTTGAAGCCAGCGCGGGCGAAGTACGTTCGCCGCGGGGCGGATCTCAGCCGCTACTTCTGGGTGCCCAACTGGTCAGAGCGCAGCGAGTTCGACGAGGGCAGCATCATCCATTTGTTGGAGCCGGATATTAACCAGGAGGTGTACGGCGTGCCGGATTACTTGGGCGCGCTGCAGTCGATCTTCCTGAACGAGAACGCCACGCTTTTTCGGCGTAAGTACTACCTGAACGGCTCCCACGCGGGGTTCGTGATGTACGTCTCCGACGCTGCCCATAACCAGGAAGACATCGACGCCATGCGCACCGCGCTGAAGGAGTCGAAGGGCGTGGGCAACTTCCGCAACCTGTTCCTGTACAGCCCGAACGGGAAGAAAGATGGCATCCAGATCATCCCGATCAGCGAGGTGGCCGCCAAGGACGACTTCGCCGCGATCAAGAACATTACCCGCGACGACCAGCTCGCCGGCCACCGCATCCCCCCGCAACTGATGGGCATTATCCCCAACAATACCGGCGGGTTTGGCGATGTGGAGAAAGCCGCCAAGGTGTTCGTTACCAACGAGCTGGAACCGGTGCAGGCGGTGTTCAGTGAGATCAACGATGTGCTGGGGGAGGAGGTGATTCGGTTTCGGGAGTATTCGCTAGACCCCCAATAAAAAAGCGCCTGGCATGACCAGGCGCACATCGCTCGTTTCATCCCTGAAAGCAGTGGAGGCGTCCCGGCCCCGCAAGCGATACCCACTACTGTATATCAATACTGTATGTTTGAACAGGTATCATGGATGATGAATCGACCGATTTTGCCCTGGATGGGCGGCAAGCGCCGCTTGGCTAAACAGATCATACCGCTCTTCAAACCGCACACCGCCTACGTGGAGCCCTTCTGCGGCGGTGCTGCGCTCTTCTTTATGAAAACCCCCAGCAAAGTGGAAGTCATCAACGACGCCCATGGCGAGCTGGTCAACCTCTACCGCGTGGTGAAGCACCACCCGGATGAGCTGGTGAAACAGTTCCGCTGGGGGCTGATCAGCCGGGAAGAGTACCTCACGCAACGCGAGATCGACCCTCGCCACCTGACGGATATCCAGCGGGCGGCACGTTTCTTCTACCTGCAAAAGCTCGCCTTCGGCGGCAAGGTCAGCGGCCAGACGTTTGGCACTTCTGCTGTGTCACCGCCGCGGATGAACCTGCTGCGTATTGAGGAAGATCTCAGCGCCGCGCACTTACGCTTGGCTCGTACAGTGGTCGAGCACCTGGACTGGGCAGAGTGCATCAAGCGTTACGATCGGGAAGGCACGCTGTTCTACCTCGACCCACCGTACTGGGGAACCGCCGGCTACGGTTGCGACTTCCCGCTGGAGGAGTACTACCGTATGGGCGACCTTGCCCGAACAGGGCAGGGGCAGTTCGTGATCAGCGTCAACGACACGCCAGAAATGCGCGACGCCTTCAAAGGGCTAACTATCCAGACAACCGAAATTCGATACACTGTCGGGCAGAAGGCGACTGAGCCGCGGGGAGAGCTGATCATCAGCAACCGGTAGGCTGGTAGCCAAGGCATAAACCAAACCGCCCCATGAGGGCGGTTTCTTCTGTGCGTAATCAAGGAGCCAGACCCATGCAGGAGCTTTTTTTGAACCTGATCTCACGGTTCTTCAATCGGCAGCGTAGTCTCGATGATCTGTGCGATGCGTTGGAAAAATATCAGGAGAATGAAGGTAGCCTAGCCCGACAACTTCGGCTTGAGGCGGCCTTTTTCAAAGCTTATAAAAAGAGAGCATCGGCGAAATTTATTGATCGTCTTGCGCGTTGTGACTGGGGTCCTCATGAAGCGTTCAGCGTATTTGGCCGTACTTCGCCAGTTTTCAGATGTGACTTTGACACCCACAACCTTACCCATGGACGCTGGATCAATTTCTCCCGCACCAAGCGAGCACTCATTTCCCTTGTCATCGGACTGCCAGCAACTTTGATTGGTGCGGCCACTATGACGTTTGGTGCTTTCTTACTCTTTAATGCCTTTCTAAAGGTCTATACGACTGGTGGAACCGCGCTTTTGGAGGGTGATGTGGGACAGATTCTTAACGTCTTTTTGGTGGCTGTTCTTGGAATTGCCGCCACAGTTTTGGGAGGTTACTTTGCCTACTCTGCTTGGGATCTGATAACTGCTTTAGATAAAGAGGACAAAGCTCAGAAGCTGTACGAGATGCTTAATTCAGATTCATAGCCACCACACTCAGCGCGCCGTCGACTCCCCGCCCCGCCTGCGCGCTAAACCTGTGTGTTTTTATGCACCCATGCACATGCCGCTAAGCCGCGCCGTCACTAGGGCCTACAGCCAAATTTCATACGCCAATTTTCATGCGGAATCATGCGAATTTCTTCACACAGCAGGTGGAGTGACACAGCCATGAGGTGGAGTTCTAAGAAGCATGGGGGGTGTCGAGAAAAGGTAATCTAGGTGATCAGGCTCTTTTTTGATCCTAAATAACTGATTTTAAATGATTTATAGATTACCTCTAAAAGGTAATAAAAGGTGATGCAAAAGGTAATTTTTGTTCAAGTGATTGATATTTAATGTTTTTTTAAAATGCTCAATTCACCTTTTTAAAAGGTAATGTGGTTACCTATTGATCACCTTTTTATTACCTTTTGAACGACTGTTTTAATTTTATTATTTTCAGTAGCTTAGGTTGTTTTTCTTAGATTCGTTACCTTTATTACCTTTTTCCGAGACCCCCAAACATTCTGGCGTAACCTTTACGCATGATGCGCACGCACACGCGTCACACGCATATCTGTATGCAATAGGCGAATAGAGCAAAAGCGCTATTTTGTTGGCACAAATTTGGTACTTGTTCTTAACGAGAGGCTTAACGGCGGGGTTTCGGTCTAATCCATCATAGGCGCGACGGAGAATCGGCGTGCCATGTCTGCTGGGCTTTGTTTATTCATATCAATCACTTGCATCATAAGATGCTATCTATAAGTCATGCTCTATGTACCACTAATGTTCCAATAGCAAGTTTCTTGCCGTGTAACGAAAAGCGGTGGTGCACCATGGCTATGTATTCGAAGGGGCATCGTTGGCGTGCGATTGTACGCAAGAAGCTATGAACAGTACAAAGCTAAGCTATCTCTGTACGACTGTTGAGGTCCTAACACTGTGGACCCCATTGGAGAGGCATGGCGTCTCTAAGGAGGGGTGAGAGGTCTGTCTCAATCATCGCGCAGCCCTCATCAGTTCTTATAAACCCCTGCATCACTTTGCGTATTTTGTGGTCAAAAAAAGGTATGGTGAGAGTCAACGCTGGGTAGGCAGGCGTGGCACATTAAGATGAGGAGTCGTTATGGGGAAGACGCTCGGTTATGTTGGCGTGGCGTTAGTCGGGGCCCTGCTATTGAGCGGGTGCAGCGGGCCGGAGGAAGAGGTCTCACAAACCCAGCCTAACTCCGTGGCCGAAGAGCGCGCCTCTGAGCCGGAACCGCCAACGCAGCAGGTGGAGCCCCTGGAAGTCGTTATTTCGACGTCAGCGTCACTGCGTCCCGATCGCCGCCTAATGGTAGAAGGCGACACCAATTTGCCGGATAACGCCCAAGTGCAGGTGATTATCGAGCGGGAGCTAAGCCGCGTCCGTTGGCAAGCGCGTACGCGAGTGATGGACGGTAAATTCGAAGCGGGGCCCTTTGGTTCTGGCAGCGGCCTACCGGATGGGGGCTATTGGGTTACGGTACAGTTAGGTGAGGCTGCCGTTCAGCCAGAAAGCGTGCAGGAACGCATTGGTGGAGAAGGCGAATACTTGGCGGGAGAGCTGGTCAGCCAATCCCGCCACGGTCTAGGGCAGATAGCCACCTACTCGCGCCGTTTCTTGATTGGCAATGAACCAAGACGGACGCGCGACCAGGTGGAGGTGATTGAGGACAACTAAAGGGATGGGGAGGTAGTTGCTTTAGGCAGGACACCAGTGTGCCAGTAATACGGCATGGATAGAGATGTCACTTGGCGCTTTCGCAAAGTGTTCGATCACGAAGCGGTTATCCCGCTGGACCAAGTAATGGCCCGCCTTATGGAACACATGTGTTGGGCCGAGCAGGAGTAAATCCCCGGATGCAATGGGTGAAAAATCCGTGTCTTTGCCCGGGGTCGCCATCACGCAGGGCGCTTTCCAGTCGATCTTCAACGGCAGATGATGCGGCACGGTAATGGTCGTGGCCTGAACCTGTTCCCAGGGGAGGGGACCCGTATGGCTCAGGGTTAACAGTTGAGGTGCACTATCACCTTCTAGCAGGGTAGCCAGCGAACAATCGAGGGCATCGGCGAGCGCCACTAGACGCTCGTGGCCGATCTGTTTAATCGCCCCGGACTCCCAGTAAGAAATGGTGACATCTGACACGCCAACTTTACGTGCAAGGGCAGCCTTGTTGAGCTTGGCCCTAAGCCGCAGTTGCTTGATACGTGAGCCTAGCGATTCCATTTCATTTTCCTGTCGATGAGCTGAATCAGCTCGTTGAATGTACTTCCACCCGCAAGGTGGCGCTCTGATCATACTGAGAAAGACGCAATGTTTTCTCATGTACGAACACGAATCATAGGTACTGCGTCATACTAAGCGATTGTGCATTAGCGCGCATCTTCCTATCGACGATCCTTGAGCACTCGTTCAGACGCTTTTAAGCCAAACTCGTTCCCTTATGGAGGCTGTTGGTTGATCTAAGGGTGCGTATAATGGCGCCACGCTTAATTGCCAAAAGGATCCGTTGATGACCGTTCGCACTCGTATCGCGCCTTCTCCTACAGGCGATCCGCACGTAGGTACTGCTTATATTGCGTTGTTCAATCTCTGCTTTGCTCGTCAGCACGGCGGGCAGTTCATTCTGCGTATCGAAGATACCGATCGGGTGCGTTCGACTCCCGAGTCCGAACAGATGATTTTGGATTCCTTGCGCTGGCTGGGGTTGGAGTGGGATGAAGGTCCTGACGTTGGTGGCCCACATGGCCCTTATCGCCAAAGCGAACGTGGCGATATCTATGCGATGCACGCCCAGCGGCTGCTGGATGCTGGTCATGCTTTCAAATGTTACCGCACCAGCGAAGAGTTGGGCGAACTGCGTGAGTCTCGCAAAGAGGCGGGCCTACACTTAGCGCTGAAGCCAGCCGATCTAGCCTTGGACGTCGACGAGCAGGCACGCCGTGAGCAAGAAGGCTGGCCGTACGTCATTCGTATGCACGTACCCAGCGAGGGTGTGTGTGTGGTGAGCGACATGTTGCGCGGCACGATCGAGGTCGATTGGGCGCAGGTCGATGCGCAGATTCTGATGAAGTCAGACGGTATGCCCACCTATCATCTGGCGAACGTGGTGGATGACCATCTGATGGGCATTACTCACGTACTGCGTGGTGAAGAGTGGATCAACTCCGCGCCGAAGCACCAACTGCTATATGAGTACTTTGGCTGGGAAATGCCGCAGCTCTGCCATATGCCGTTGCTGCGTAATCCGGATAAGTCCAAGCTCTCCAAGCGTAAGAATCCCACATCGATCAACTACTATCGTCGCATGGGGTTTTTACCCCAGGCCGTTACCAACTACCTAGGGCGCATGGGCTGGTCGATGCCCGACGAGCGTGAAAAATTCAGCCTGTCAGAAATGATGGCGGAATTCGATATTCAGCGCGTCTCCCTCGGTGGTCCCGTGTTCGATCTGGAGAAGTTAACGTGGCTAAACGGCGTTTACATTCGAGAAGATTTGGATGACGACGCCCTGCTTCAGGCGCTGCGCGAATGGGCGTTCAACGATGCGTACGTTAAACAGATTTTGCCGCAAGTGCGTCCACGGATAGAGACGCTTTCTCAGGTCGTACCGCTCGCTGGCCATTTCTTCTCAGGTTTGCCAGCGATCAGTAAAGATGACTTTGATAGCGTAAAGCTGGACGACGAAGAACTCGTCAAGCTGCTGCAATTCCTGGTTTGGCGTTTCGAGGCCGTTTCTGCTTGGCATAAAGACGCACTTCTGGCCGAGGTGAAAACATTGTCAGAGCACTTCGAGCTCAAAATGAAAGTGTTCTTGGCACCGGTGTTCATTGCCATCACCGGAAGTGCGTCCAGTACCTCGGTGATGGATGCGATGGCTATCTTGGGCTCCGATGTGACACGTGCGCGGTTGCGTAACGCTATTGACGTGTTAGGGGGTGTTTCCAAAAAGCAAGCGAAGCGGTTTGAAAAAGAGTACCGCGATCTGTAATTGACCCCTGGTATGAAAATGGAGAGAGCGTCGCGCGGTCTAGTTATGAACGCGTGGCGTTTTCTTCGGGAAATAGGCTTGACGAAGATCAGGCGAATCAGTAATATACGCTCCGTCTTCGCGACATGTGGGGCCTTAGCTCAGCTGGGAGAGCGCAACACTGGCAGTGTTGAGGTCAGCGGTTCGATCCCGCTAGGCTCCACCAATATCAGCCATCCCTGATGTTGATTGTCCAAGATATCTAAGGTCTGACAACGTCCCATTCGTCTAGTGGTCTAGGACACCGCCCTTTCACGGCGGGAACAGGGGTTCGAACCCCCTATGGGACGCCACTCTCTTTGTTTCTCTCCTTAAATCATTTCGATTCGCGAATAGCAATGAGTCTTCTCACTTGCCTTTTTTGCATTCCCGTCGTCTAGAACTTGCGTCTATTTCACGCGTTTTTTGTCCATATTGTGCTTGACTTGTCCACTTTTGTAACTTGGAGGATCGGGTTGTGCACAACCACATAAAGATGAAGCAAAAAATCAGCAATTTAGCGTAAGCTCTTTAAAATCAATCAGTTATATTAGGTTAAAAAATAACCAATTTAAGGTTGAGTCACTGTTCATGGCGATTGTGGGGCGTTTTCTAGTGGTTGTGAACAGGGTTATCCACAGATAGTGTGGAAAACCCTGGCTAGGCAGCGAGTGCCAAAAAGTCAAGCGTTATTCAGGTTTGCGCAGCCGTTTTAGTAGCGATGACGTGTCCCAGCGGCCGCCTTCCATACGCTGTACGTCCGCATAGAATTGGTCGACCAACGCCGTGACAGGAAGGGTGGCGTCTAACCGTCGCGCTTGCTCGAGGCATATCCCCAGATCCTTGCGCATCCAGTCCACCGCGAAACCATGGTTATACTCATCAGCAATCATTGTTTTATGACGGTTCTCCATCTGCCAAGACCCTGCAGCGCCTTTGGAAATGACGTCGATGACTTGGTGCTGATCGAGTCCGGCTTGCTCAGCAAAGTGCAGGCCTTCCGCCAAGCCTTGTACCAAGCCTGCAATGCAGATCTGATTCACCATTTTGGTGAGCTGACCACTGCTGGCAGCGCCCATGAGCGTGACGGCACGTGCGTAATGATTCAGGAAAGGGGCGACGGCATCAAAATGCGCTTGCTCGCCGCCGCACATGATGGTCAGTGCGCCGTTCTCGGCACCTTGCTGGCCGCCTGACACGGGGGCGTCAATAAACGCTACGCCATTTTCTCGACAGGCAGCATCCAGCTCCAGCGCTAAATCCGCTGACGCGGTGGTGTGATCGACGAGGTAGCTCCCGCTGGTCATGGTGCTCAGTACACCATCGCTGCCCATGGTCACTTGGCGCACATCGTCATCGTTGCCGACACACACCAATACCAAATCGGCCCCCTGGGCTGCCTCGGCGGGTGTCGCGTGAGCCGTGCCGCCAAAGGCGTTAGCCCATGCTTCTGACTTGCTTGCGGTGCGGTTGTAAACCCGCGTGGTGAGGCCCTGCTTGGCGAGGTGGCCGGCCATCGGGTAGCCCATGACGCCAAGGCCGATAAACGCAACGGTTTTGATAGATTGCATAAAGCACCTTTGTTGTTGGTAGGAAGTACGAGCAAACAAAAGGCCACCCGTGGGTGGCCTTCGTCATCCTATGCATGCATTAGCGCGTTAGCTGCCAAATCACTTGCTGGGATAGTCACGTTTTTCGTGACCGACGTACAGCTGGCGCGGGCGGCCGATTTTGTAGCTTTCGCTGAGCATTTCATGCCAGTGGGAGATCCAACCAATGGTACGCGACACCGCAAAGATCACGGTGAACATGTTGGTCGGAATGCCCATGGCTTTCAGAATGATGCCTGAGTAGAAATCGACGTTCGGATACAGTTTGCGCTCGATGAAGTATTCATCTTCGAGTGCGATTTGCTCCAGGCGCTTGGCGATTTTGAGCTGCGGGTCGTCGGCCATGCCGAGCTCGGCCAGTACTTCGTCGCAGGTCTCTTTCATCACTTTGGCGCGTGGGTCGAAGTTGCGGTAGACGCGATGACCGAAGCCCATCAGTTTGAAGGGATCGTTCTTGTCTTTCGCTTTATCCACGAAGCGCTGAATGTTCTCTTCGGAATCGTCGCCGATTTCGTCCAGCATGTTGAGCACGGCCTCGTTGGCACCGCCATGCGCAGGACCCCACAAGGCCGCAATGCCCGCGCTGATACAGGCAAACGGGTTGGCGCCAGTTGAGCCTGCCAGACGAACGGTAGAGGTAGAGGCGTTTTGCTCGTGGTCCGCATGCAGCATGAAGATGCGGTCCATGGCTTTCGCGTATACCGGGTTGATTTTGTACTCTTCGCACGGGTTGCTGAACATCATGTAGAGGAAATTCTCTGCATAGCTCAGATCGTTGCGCGGATAATTGAACGGTTGGCCCACATTGTACTTGTGCGACATGGCGGCCAGGGTCGGCATCTTGGCGATCAAACGGATCGCGCTGATGACGCGGTCTTCTTCCTGAGTGATGTCCATGTGATCGTGGTAGAAGGCTGCTAGGCCGCCCACGACACCGCACAGAATCGACATTGGGTGCGCGTCACGGCGGAACCCTTTGAAAAAGTTGTTGATCTGGTCGTGCACCATGGTGTGATTGCGAATACGTGATTCGAAATCAGCGTACTGCTCGTCGTTGGGCAGCTCACCAAACAGCAGGGTGTAGCAAACTTCTACAAAGTTCGACTCTTTCGCCAGTTGATCAATGGGGTAACCGCGGTGCAGCAGTACGCCCTTGCCGCCATCGATATAGGTGATGGCAGATTGGCAGGAAGAGGTGGCCATAAAGCCGGGGTCGTAGGTAAACAGGCCTTCGGCGCCTAAGCCGCGCACGTCGATGACGTCGGGGCCAAGTGTGCCGGAATACATGGGTAGCTCGATCGTTTTGTCGAGACCGTCTACCGTCAATGTCGCTTTCCTGTCAGCCATGCTGGCCTCCTTTCGAATTCGGTTTGGGACGTAAAGTCGTTGTTTCGCATACCGCGCCGGCGAAAAGGCTTGCCCACTATAGAAGTGTGCGACATTTTGTCAATTAGCCTAAGCGCTAGCTATGCTTGTACAGAGATTGTTGTTATGAACAATTTTTGTATATGATAAATGAGGTGTTCATAGTAGCGAAGTGCCAGAGGATTGACGATACGTTAACAGGCTTATCAAACCATCAATCTCCTGTCACTATAACCATGCTGCATCGCAAAATCGACTCGGGTAGGCGGCATTTTTCTTGCACCATGGTCGAGTTAAGCCTGAGATCGGTTTGTCAGCAGGGGCTAAGGTTCTTATAATCCACGGCGCGCGACCGGCAGGTAGGTGGTCGTGCCCGACTTGGCAACGGCCGAGCCCCTTCCAGCAACCACTGCCCGCTCGGGCTATGCCCGACCTGTCGCAGAGCGGGCCAAGAGAGTGTGTATAACGCCGTGAATAGCAAACGACCCGTAAACCTAGATCTAACGACGATACATTTCCCACTACCGGCGCTAACGTCGATTACACACCGTATCACGGGTGTGATCCTGTTCGTTGGCCTGATTTTCGCTTTTTGGGCGTTGGGTAAATCCCTATCATCTCCGGCTGGCTTCGATGCTGTCAGCAGTGCCTTAGCCAACAACTTCTTTGCCAAGCTCGTTGCGTGGGGGCTGCTGTCTGCCTTGGCATTCCACTTTGTGGCAGGCATCAAGCACCTGCTGATGGACGCCAATATTGGGGTGACCTTAGAAGGTGGCGTGAAAAAAGCACAGGCGACCGTCGTGGTAAGCGCGGTTCTGATCATTCTGGCAGGAGTTTGGGTATGGTAACCAACATTACGAGTTTTGGCCGTAGCGGTCTGTCTGACTGGCTGATGCAGCGTGTTTCTGCGGTCGTGCTGGCCCTCTATACCGTTTTCGTCGTTGCTTACCTGCTGTTGAATCCGAACCTGGATTACTACACCTGGAGCGGCCTGTTCGAGCAAACCTGGATGCGTATTTTCTCGCTGCTGGCGTTTATCTCGATCGCTGCGCACGCCTGGATCGGTTTGTGGACCGTCACCACCGATTACCTCAAGTCCACTCGCCTGCGCGTGGGTGCCCAGACGCTGATCATTCTGGCCATCTTCGTGTACCTCGTGTGGGGCATTCAAATTCTGTGGGGAGCTTGATACATGTCTAACCTTCGTAGCCTGACATTCGACGCCATCATCATCGGTGGCGGTGGCTCTGGCCTGCGTGCGGCGCTCGAACTAGCAAAATCCGGTAAAAAGACAGCCGTACTTTCCAAAGTGTTCCCGACGCGCTCTCACACGGTTTCTGCTCAAGGCGGTATTACCTGTGCCATCGCCTCCGCCGACCCGAACGATGACTGGCGTTGGCACATGTACGACACGGTCAAAGGCGGCGACTACATTGCTGACCAAGACGCCGCTGAATACATGTGCTCCGAAGGCCCCAAAGCGGTCTTCGAACTGGAACACATGGGCCTGCCGTTCTCGCGTTTCGATAACGGCCGCATCTACCAGCGTCCGTTCGGCGGTCAGTCGAAGAACTTCGGTGAAGGCGGTCAGGCAGCGCGCACCTGTGCAGCCGCCGACCGTACCGGCCACGCACTGCTGCACACCCTGTACCAAAACAACCTCAAGAACAACACCACGTTCTTGAACGAGTGGTATGCAGTCGACCTGGTCAAGAACGCCAGCGGTGACGTAGTGGGCTGTATCGCCATGTGCATCGAAACTGGTGAAGTGGTGCACGTCAAATCGAAAGCCACGGTTCTGGCGACGGGCGGTGCGGGTCGTATCTACGCCTCTACCACCAACGCTCTGATCAATACCGGTGACGGCATCGGCATGGCGCTGCGCGCGGGCTTCCCGATGCAGGATATGGAAATGTGGCAGTTCCACCCGACCGGTATCTACGGTGCGGGCACCTTGGTGACCGAAGGATGCCGTGGTGAGGGTGGCTACCTGATCAACAAAGACGGCGAGCGTTTCATGGAGCGTTATGCACCGAACGCCAAAGACTTAGCGGGTCGAGACGTGGTGGCACGCTCCATGGTCATGGAGATTCTCGAAGGCCGCGGCTGTGGCGAGAAGGGTGATCACGTCTTCCTGAAACTCGATCACCTTGGCGAAGAAGTCCTTGGCAAGCGTCTGCCGGGGATCGTCGAGCTCTCCAAGACCTTCGCCCATGTCGATCCGGCGAAAGACCCGATTCCTGTCGTCCCGACCTGCCACTATATGATGGGCGGTATTCCGACCAACATCCATGGCCAAGCGATCACTCAAGACGAAAATGGTAACGACCAGATCGTCAACGGCCTGTTCGCCTGTGGCGAAGCGGCGTGTGTATCGGTCCACGGTGCCAACCGCCTGGGCGGTAACTCACTGCTCGACTTGGTGGTCTTCGGCCGTGCTGCGGGTATGTTCATCGAAGGCGCGCTGAACGAAGGTATCGAATACCTCGACGCTTCCGAGTCGGACATCGAGTTCGCCATGAAGCGCATCACGCGCTGGAACGAATCCGAAGAGGGTGGCGAAAGCATTCCGGCACTGAAAGCCGAGCTGCAAGACATCATGCAGAACTCTTTCGGTGTATTCCGTGAAGAGAAAAACATGCAAGAAGGTGTCAAAAAGCTGGCGGACCTGCGTGGCCGCATTGCCAATGCGCACCTGCCGGACAAATCCAACGCGTTCAACACGGCTCGTGTCGAAGCGCTGGAGCTGGACAACCTGATGGAAGTGGCAGAAGCAACGGCGATTGCTGCCCTCGAGCGTAAAGAGAGCCGTGGTGCCCACTCGCGCTACGACTACCCTGACCGTGATGATGTCAACTGGCTGAAACACTCGCTCTACTTCCCGGCCAGCAAAGAGCTGAAGAAGCGCGACGTCAACTTCAAGCCGAAAACCGTCGATACGTTCGAGCCCAAGGTTCGTACCTACTAATCTCCGCACCGACGAGAGGGAGTCACCATGTCCAATCTTCAGGTATCCGTATACCGCTACAATCCGGAAACCGACTCCGCACCTTATATGCAGGAGTTTCAGGTCGATACCAAAGGCCGCGATCTGATGGTGCTGGATGTTCTGCATCTGATGAAAGAGCAAGACAGCGGTTTGGCCTATCGCCGCAGCTGCCGTGAGGGTGTTTGCGGTTCCGACGGCATGAACATGAATGGCAAAAACGGCCTGGCGTGCATCACGCCGCTGTCAGACGTCGTGAAAAACAACAAGCTGACACTTCGCCCGCTGCCTGGTCTTCCGGTCATCCGCGATATGGTGGTCGACATGGGGCTGTTCTATAAACAGTACGAGCGTATCCAGCCGTATCTGCAGAACGACACCCCGGCACCGGCCATTGAGCGCCTGCAGTCGCCGGAAGAGCGCGACAAACTGGACGGCCTATACGAATGTATTCTGTGCGCGTGTTGCTCCACATCGTGCCCGTCGTTCTGGTGGAATCCGGACAAATTCGTGGGTCCTGCTGGCCTGCTGCAATCCTACCGCTTCCTGGCCGACAGCCGCGATACCGCAACCCGTGAGCGCCTGACCAGCTTGGAGGATCCGTTCTCGGTTTTCCGCTGCCGTGGCATCATGAACTGTGTTGCCGTGTGCCCGAAAGGTCTTAACCCGACCCGTGCAATTGGTAAAATTCGTGAAATGTTGCTTGCGGACGCTACGTAACTATCTAATCCCATGAAGAAAAAGCGTGTACCACGTAAGTTGCAGCATAAAGCTACTTAAATCGTGGCGCTTCGCTTGTTATCATAGGGGCCGTCACGGTGCGGCGACGCGTCGCACCGTGGTCAGCCAAGTTTAAAAGCCGGTGCTTTAAGTACCGGCTTTTGAGCATGAACTGAATGAGAAACGCGTCGCAACTACGTGGTCTTAACCACGTGTATGAACAAGGGCTTCCGGCCTCCGGTCGGCGCCGCCGGCAAACGTCCCGCCCCGCCGGCAGGGCAATAGCGATGTCGTTGCATGCATGCAGCGATGCCGATACCACCCCATCAGTGCAGGGTGACCGAGAGATGCAACAAGGCATAATGGAGTTGATGTGGCGTTCCTCTCACGTTAGTGGTGGCAATGTCCACTACGTGGAAGCGCTTTACGAGCAGTACCTCGCCGATCCTGATTCTGTCTCAGACGAGTGGCGCAGCTATTTTGATCAGCTGCCGCGTCCTGAGGGCAGTGCCTCCCACGATGTTCCACTAAGCCCCATTCGTGATCAGTTCTACCAACTGGGCCGTGAAAGCCGCCCGGGCCGGGTAGCTGCCGCCTCCGACAGCGGTGAGAACAAGAAGCAGGTCAAAGTCCTGCAGCTGATCAACGCGTATCGCTTCCGTGGCCATCAGAAGGCCAATATCGACCCGCTTGGGCTGCGTAATCCCACCCCCGTTCCCGACCTCGACCTGTCGTTCCACCAGCTCTCCAAAGCTGATCTCGACACCGAGTTTCAAACCGGCTCGTTTTTCCTGGGTATCGATAAAGCGCCGCTGCGTGACATCGTCGACGCGCTGGAGCAGACCTACTGTCGCTCCATCGGTTGCGAGATCATGCACATCGTCGATACCGAAGAGAAGCGCTGGCTACAGCGTCGGTTCGAATCGGTACGCAGCGCACCCAAGTTCAGCGATGACGTGCGCAAGCACGTGCTGGAGCGGTTGACCGCAGCGGAAGGATTAGAAAACTACCTAGCGTCCAAGTACCCGGGCACCAAACGCTTCGGTCTGGAGGGTGGTGAGTCGTTCGTACCGATGATGGACGAGCTGATTCAGCGCGCCGGTGGTTACGGCACCAAAGAAGTCGTCATCGGCATGGCCCACCGTGGTCGCTTGAACCTGCTGGTCAATATCTTGGGTAAAAACCCAGCGGATTTGATCGACGAGTTCGATGGCAAGAAAGTCATCGAGCGTGGCTCCGGCGACGTCAAATATCATCAGGGCTTTAGCTCGAACGTCATGTCACCGGGTGGGGAAGTCCACCTCGCCATGTCGTTCAACCCGTCGCACCTGGAGATCGTTGCGCCGGTCGTCGAAGGGTCTGTACGCGCTCGCCAGGATCGTCGTAACGATGACGAAGGCAGCAAAGTACTGCCCATCAACGTCCATGGTGATGCTGCATTCGCCGGTCAGGGCGTGGTGATGGAGACATTCCAGATGTCTCAGACCCGTGCTTACAAGACGGGCGGCACGGTGCACATCGTCATCAATAACCAAGTGGGCTTCACCACCTCGAACCCCTTGGACGCGCGCTCTACGGAATACTGTACTGACATTGCCAAAATGGTTCAGGCGCCGATCTTCCATGTCAACGGCGACGACCCTGATGCCGTGATTCACGCGACACAAGTAGCGCTGGATTATCGTCAACAGTTCAAGAAAGACGTCGTGATCGATCTGGTGTGCTACCGTCGCCGTGGTCACAACGAGGCAGACGAGCCGTCAGGCACGCAGCCAATGATGTACGCCAAGATTAAAGACCACGCTTCCTCACGTACGCTTTACGCGCAGCGTTTGGTCGAGCAGGGCGTCATCACTGAAGACGATGCCAAGGCCATGGTAGAAACCTACCGTGATGACCTTGTCGCAGGTAATCATGTTGCCAATGCGCTGGTCCAAGAGCCCAATACTTCACTGTTCGTGGATTGGGCGCCTTACCTTGGCCACGAGTGGACCGGTGACGCCGACACCACCTTCGATATGAAGCGTCTTCAGCAGCTAGCGGCGAAGATGTGTGAAATACCGGACGGTGTCGACGTTCAGCGCCAGGTCGCCAAAATCTACGAAGACCGCCGTAAAATGCAGGCGGGCGGCATGGGGCTCAACTGGGGGTTTGCCGAAACGCTGGCGTACGCCACGTTGCTCGACCAAGGTCATCCTATCCGCATCACCGGGCAGGATGTGGGTCGTGGGACGTTCTCCCACCGTCACGCGGTCGTGCACAACCAGAAAGACGGGTCGACCTATGTACCGCTGCAGAATATGGCCGATGGTCAGCCGCGCTTTACCATCCACGACTCCTTCCTGTCGGAAGAAGCCGTGCTGGCATTCGAATACGGTTACTCGACCACCGCCCCGAATGACTTGGTCATTTGGGAAGCGCAGTTCGGTGACTTCTTCAACGGCGCTCAAGTGGTGGTCGACCAGTTCATCTCTTCCGGTGAGACCAAGTGGGGTCGCCTGTGCGGCTTGACCATGCTGCTGCCTCATGGCTATGAAGGCCAAGGGCCCGAGCACTCTTCTGCCCGTCTAGAGCGCTTCTTGCAGCTGTGCGCCGAGCACAACATGCAGGTGTGCGTACCGACGACGCCCGCGCAGATTTTCCACCTGTTGCGCCGCCAAGTGATTCGTCCGCTGCGCAAGCCGCTAGTGGTCATGTCGCCTAAGTCGCTGCTGCGCCACAAAGAAGCAGTGTCGAGCTTGGAAGATCTCGCTCACGGCAAGTTCCACATGGTACTGCCGGATCAAGCGAATCTCGACGCCAACAACGTCACCCGCGTCATTATGTGCGCAGGCAAGGTCTACTACGATCTGGCCAACTGGCGCGCTGAAAACGAGCGTGACGACACGGCGATCATTCGTCTAGAGCAGCTCTATCCCTTCCCGAAAGAAGAGCTTCTGGAAGTGCTCCAGGCGTATGCCAATGTGGAAGACATCGTATGGTGTCAGGAAGAGCCGCTGAACCAAGGCGCCTGGTACTCCAGTCAGCACCACATGCGCACCGTGGCCGATATGTTGAAAGATGGCCTTGGACGTGAGTTGAAATTCGCAGGGCGTCCTGCCTCGGCTGCTCCGGCAGCGGGCTATATGTCCGTCCACACTGAACAGCAGCGCCAGCTGGTGGAAGACGCTTTTAACCTATAAGCGCCCACCGGGTTTAGAGAACACATAAGGGAAACGACATGGCTACTGAGATCAAAGCGCCAACCTTTCCGGAATCCGTTGCCGAGGGCACTGTGGCCGCGTGGCATAAAAAGCCGGGTGACAGCGTCGAACGCGACGAGCTGATTGTTGAAATCGAAACCGACAAAGTGGTGCTCGAAGTCGTCGCACCGGAAGCGGGTACCCTGACCGACGTCATGGCCGAAGAGGGCGATACCGTTGAGTCTGAGCAAGTATTGGGCAAAATTGGCGAAGGCAACGCGTCTGCCAGCAAAGAAGATAGCTCTTCTAAAGAGAGCGCTTCTAGCGATAGCAGCGCTGAAAAAACCGAATCAAAAGCAGAGTCTAAGCCTGCTGGCGGCGGTAAAAAGCACGATGTAAAAGCCCCCAGCTTCCCTGAATCGATCCAGGAAGGCACCGTTGCCACGTGGCACAAAAAAGTTGGCGAAGCGGTCAAGCGTGACGAAGTACTCGCCGACATCGAAACCGACAAGGTCGTACTCGAAGTCGTGGCACCGGCCGACGGTGCGCTGCAAGAGATCAAGGCCGAAGAGGGCAGTCAGGTAGAGTCGGAAGCGATTCTGGCGACCTTCGTCGAAGGCGGTGGCAGCGACGAAGCCAGCACACCGAGCACCGAAGACAAGTCCGGCAGCGACGACGACGGCGCTGACGAGAAAGTCGGCGACAAGATCCTGGCACCGGCGGCACGTAAAATGGTGGCCGAGCACGATCTGGACGTGTCCAAGATCGAAGGTACCGGCAAAGGCGGTCGTATTCTGAAAGAAGACGTTCAGAAAGCCGTCAAAGAGGGCTCGGCAAAGAAAGCGACCAAGTCCTCGGCGCCGAAGAAAGCCGCGGCGGCCCCGGCAGTCGAAGGTGATCGCGTCGAAAAACGTGTGCCGATGACGCGCCTGCGCAAGACCATTGCCAAACGCTTGGTCGAAGCCCAGCAGACGGCGGCGATGCTGACCACTTACAACGAAGTGGACATGGGCGCGGTCATGAACCTGCGCGCGCAGTACAAAGATACTTTCCTGAAGATGCATGACACCAAGCTTGGCTTCATGGGCTTCTTCGTGAAAGCCGCCTCGGAAGCTCTCAAGCGCTTCCCGGATGTCAATGCGTCCATTGACGGTGACGAGATCGTCTATCACGGCTATCAGGATATCGGTGTGGCGGTGTCTACCGACCGTGGCCTGGTGGTGCCAGTACTGCGTGATACCGACAGCATGAAAATTGCCGACGTCGAACGCACCATCGTCGACTTCGGTAAGCGTGGTCGTGATGGCAAGCTGGGCATGGACGACATGATCGGCGGCACCTTCACCATCACTAATGGTGGTATCTTTGGCTCGCTGATGTCGACCCCGATCATCAACCCGCCGCAAACCGCTATCCTGGGGATGCACAAGATCCAGGAACGCCCGATGGCGGTGAACGGTAAGGTCGAAATTCGCCCGATGATGTATCTGGCACTCTCTTACGACCACCGCATGATCGACGGCAAAGACGCGGTACAATTCCTGGTTACGATTAAAGAGCTGCTGGAAGACCCGGCTCGTCTGCTGCTGGACGTATAACGAAGCGCGCTGATCCGCCTTCGCTAGTGTTGAGCACGCTGAGTTAATCGCACACAGCCTCCTACCCGCTGTCATCCACCCGGGAGGAGGCCACCAAGCTAAAGGAGCCAACATGGCTGACAAGTTTGACGTGATCGTTATTGGTGCAGGCCCTGGTGGCTACGTAGCGGCTATCCGCGCTGCGCAGCTGGGTCTGAAAGCCGCCTGTGTTGAAAAATGGATCGGTAAAGAAGGTAACGTCGTTCACGGCGGTACCTGCTTGAATGTCGGTTGTATCCCGTCCAAAGCGCTGCTTGAAGCCTCGCACAAGTTCGTCGAAGCCAAGCACGATTTCGACGACATGGGTATCGAAGCCGGCGACGTGACCATGGACGTCAAGAAGATGATGGCGCGCAAGGACAAGATCGTTAAGAACTTGACCGGCGGCATCTCTGGCCTGTTCAAAGCCAATGGTGTTACGGCCATCGAAGGTACCGGTAAAGTCATCTCTGGCAAGCAAGTCGAAGTCACCGACCTCGACGGCAATACCACGACGTACGACGCCGATAACATCGTCATCGCGGCAGGCTCCGTGCCGGTGGAAATCCCGCCGACCCCGCTGACCGAAGGCCTAATCGTCGATTCCACCGGCGCCCTGGAGTTCCAGGAAACGCCGAAGCGTCTTGGCGTCATTGGCGCGGGCGTCATCGGCCTGGAGCTGGGCAGCGTATGGAACCGTCTGGGTTCTGAAGTCACCGTGCTGGAAGCGATGGACTCCTTCCTGCCGATGGTCGACACCGCGATTGCCAAAGAGACCCAGAAACTGCTCAAGAAGCAGGGGCTGGACATCAAATTGGGTGCCCGTGTGACCGGTTCGGAAGCGAACGGTGACGAAGTCGTCGTCAAGTACACCGATGCCAACGGCGAACAAGAGATGACCTTCGACAAGCTGATCGTTTGCGTTGGCCGTCGCCCCTACACCAAAGGCGTGATTGCCGATGGCGTGAGCGTCGAGCTGGACGAGCGTGGTTTCATCTTCGTCGACGACCAGTGCCGTACCAACGTGCCGGGCGTTTACGCCATCGGCGACTGTGTACGCGGCCCGATGCTGGCGCACAAAGCGTCCGAAGAGGGCATTATGGTGGCGGACATCATCGCTGGCCACAAAGCCGAGATGAACTACGACACCATCCCGAACGTGATCTACACCTTCCCGGAAGTGGCGTGGGTCGGTATGACCGAGCAAGATGCCAAGGCCAAAGGCATTGAGGTCAAAACCGGCAGCTTCCCATTCGCCGCCAGCGGCCGTGCCATGGCGAACAATGCCACCGAAGGTAGCGCCAAGATCATTGCCGATGCGGAAACCGACCGTATTCTCGGTATGCACATCGTCGGTCAGCACGCCGGCGAAATGATCGCTCAAGGCGTGATTGCGATGGAATTCGGCTCTAGCGCCGAAGACCTCGCGCTGACCTGCTACGCGCA
Source organism: Halomonas sp. BL6 (assembly GCF_006228115.1). Taxonomy (NCBI): domain Bacteria; kingdom Pseudomonadati; phylum Pseudomonadota; class Gammaproteobacteria; order Oceanospirillales; family Halomonadaceae; genus Halomonas; species Halomonas sp. BL6. The sequence goes on from NZ_VDGL01000001.1 coordinate 491,887, forward strand.
CCCGACCATGTCGGAAGCCGTGCACGAAGCTGCTCTTGCGGTAGAAGGCCATGCGATTCATATGGCGAACCGTAAGAAGCGCAAGTAATTCGCTAAGCAACAACCAAGCGCCACCGTCAGGTGGCGCAACACTTTCAGCCCCGCGCGGTAATGTGCTGGCCACTGAAAGTACGGGGATGGTCAGGGCGGTACAGATACACTGTCACGCCAGCTGATCATCGTTCGAGTCACATGCAACCAATGGCATGAATCGATGAACCTTCACGAGTATCAAGGCAAGCAGCTGTTTGCCGATTATGGTCTGCCAGTGTCCAAAGGCTTTGCCGTGGACACTCCCGAAGAAGCTGTAGAAGCGTGTAAAAAAATCGGCGGCGACATGTGGGTTGTCAAAGCCCAGGTTCACGCTGGCGGCCGCGGTAAAGCGGGCGGCGTCAAGCTGATCAAAGACCCGGCAGAAGCCAAAACCTTCGCCGAGCAGTGGCTGGGCAAGAACCTAGTGACTTACCAGACTGACGAAAAAGGTCAGCCGGTTGCCAAGATTCTGGTAGAGACCTGCACCAACATCGCCGACGAGCTCTACCTGGGCGCGGTCGTTGACCGTACCACTCGTCGCGTCGTGTTCATGGCTTCCACCGAAGGCGGTGTCGAGATCGAAACCGTTGCTGAAGAGACGCCTGAGAAGATCCTCAAAGCAGAAATCGATCCGCTGGTTGGCGCACAGCCCTACCAAGCGCGTGAACTGGCCTTTGCGTTGGGTCTCGAAGGCGATCAGGTGAAACAGTTCACCAAGATCTTCCTGGGTCTCTCCAAGCTGTTCCACGACAAAGATCTGGCACTGCTCGAGATCAACCCGCTGGTCATCACTGACGAAGGCAACCTGCACTGCTTGGATGCCAAACTGGGGCTCGACAGCAACGCCCTGTACCGTCATCCAGACCTGCAGGCCATGCGCGATCCTTCCCAGGAAGATCAGCGTGAAGCCGACGCGGCGAAGTGGGAGCTGAACTATGTTGCCCTCGACGGTAACATCGGTTGCATGGTCAACGGCGCAGGCCTGGCCATGGGCACCATGGATATCGTCAACCTGAGTGGCGGCAAGCCCGCTAACTTCCTGGACGTTGGCGGCGGCGCGACCAAAGAGCGCGTTGCAGAAGCGTTCAAGATCATCCTGTCTGACGACAACGTCAAAGCCGTTCTGGTGAACATCTTCGGCGGTATCGTTCGTTGCGACATGATTGCGGAAGGCATCATCGGTGCCGTCGAGCAAGTGGGCGTCAACGTCCCGGTGGTCGTTCGTCTGGAAGGTAACAACGCTGAATTGGGCGCTGAGAAACTGGCGTCTAGCGGTCTGAACATCATCGCTGCTACCAGTCTGACCGACGCGGCTCAGCAGGTTGTCAAAGCAGCGGAGGGCAAGTAATGAGCATCCTGATCGATAAGAACACCAAGGTCATCTGCCAAGGTTTCACCGGTGGCCAGGGCACGTTCCACTCCGAGCAGGCGATTGCCTATGGCACGCAGATGGTCGGTGGTGTCACGCCGGGCAAAGGCGGCCAGACGCACCTGGGCCTGCCCGTTTTCAACACCGTGAAAGAAGCGGTCGAGAAAACCGGTGCAGAGGCCAGCGTGATCTACGTACCGGCACCGTTCTGCAAAGACTCGATCCTTGAAGCTGCGAATGCTGGCATCAAGCTGATCGTGTGCATCACCGAAGGCATCGCGACCCTCGACATGCTCGACGCAAAAGTCAAATGCGACGAGCTGGGCGTACGCCTGATCGGCCCGAACTGCCCGGGTGTGATCACTCCCGGTGAATGCAAAATCGGTATCATGCCGGGTCACATCCATCAGCCAGGCCGCGTCGGTATCGTGTCTCGCTCTGGTACCCTGACCTATGAAGCCGTTAAGCAGACCACTGACCACGGTTTTGGTCAGTCTACCTGTGTCGGTATCGGCGGCGACCCGATTCCGGGTTCTAACTTCATCGACATCCTGGAGATGTTCGAGAAAGACCCGAAAACCGAAGCAATCGTGATGATCGGCGAAATCGGCGGCACCGCCGAAGAAGAAGCCGCGGCTTACATCAAAGCCAACGTGTCGAAGCCGGTGGTTTCCTACATTGCCGGTGTGACGGCACCTCCTGGCAAGCGTATGGGCCACGCGGGCGCCATCATCTCTGGTGGTAAAGGGACTGCCGATGAAAAATTTGCGGCTCTGGAAGACGCCGGTGTCAAAACCGTTCGTTCTTTGGCGCAAATTGGCGATGCGTTGAAAGAAGTCACCGGCTGGTAAGCTGCGCACTTTTTCATGACGCTGAAAAGGGCACCCTCGGGTGCCCTTTTTGCGTTCGTGGGGGTCAAGGAAAGCGGTGGGGCGGCTTGCGCTGACGCAGCAGACGGGCGCTGTAGAACAGTAGCAGCGGCGCGCCGGCGGCGAGGTAAAGGTGGTAGCTAATCAGCCGCCAAACCAGAACGGCGGCAGCGGCCTGCTCCCTGCTCATCAAAGGCAGCAGCAAGCTTCCCACCCCCACTTCAGCCGCTCCCGCGCCGCCAGGCAGAAAGCTGAACTGGCTGGCGGCCATGGCCAGCATCTGAGTCAAAAACGTCCACAGCCAGTCGGCATGCCCGCCGATGCCAATCACTGCAAGGTAAAGCAAGCTGTAGCGCAGTAGCCAGTGCAGGGCTGTCAGCGCCAGCATTGCTGCCAGCGTGCCCTTGGGGAGCGCTAATGTCATACGCAACGCATGGCGGCAGCGTAACAGTCGCCTGACCAGCCAGCGCCGTCGGCTTGGGCGTAGCCAAGCCAGCCACTGACGACGCGACCGTAGCAGCTTGGGTAAATATCCCATGATCAGCGAGACGCCTACGGCTAGCAGCGCCAATCCCAGCAATGAAAGCTGTACCAGGCCCTGGTGCGGCCACTGGGCATCACCGACTACCGACATCGCCACCAAGCCGCTCAGCATCACGAGGAAGAACAGCAGGTCACAGCCCTGGTCGATGAGAAAGACCGCCGTGCCTTTCGAGGGCGAAAATCCCCGCTGGGCAAGCAGTAACAGCAGGGTGGCCGGACCGCCGCTGCCGCCAGGCGTGGCGCAGAGCGCGCACTTCGCCGCCAGCTCGATGCCCAGCGCGCCGCGCTGGCCAAGCTGGCCGGCGCGGCCGTTCAGCATCAGGCGCAGGCGGGCGGCGTTCAAGTTCCAGCACAGCGCCGCCATGGCGATCATCAGAACCAGCAAGCCAATGGGGAATTGCGCCACATGGTCGAACGCTCGGCTGCCCCCGGCCAGTGAGGTGAGCACCAGCGGTGCCACCAGGGCAGCGAGCAGCAACACACCGTGTAGCGGACGAAAACGTAGCAGCCGTTGGGCGTTAGCGGCGGACGGCACGGGCATCGGGCTGTTCGAGTCCGCATAGGTCGATGTAGTGCGTCAGCAGCGAGCCAATCACACTATCCCAACTGAACTGTCGCTCGACATAGTGGCGTGCATAGCGACCGCTCGCGGCGATGTCGTTGCTAAATAGTGCTGCGCAGGCGTCAGCCATGGCATCTGGGTCCAGCGGCTGGCAGAGCACGCCCGCGCCCAGCGGTACGTTCTCGATCAGCGCACCCGCCCGCGCACCAATGACTGGCAGGCCGCTGGCCATTGCTTCCTGAGCCACTAGCCCAAAGGTTTCGCGGGTGCCGGCATGCAGTAACGCATCGCTACTGGCCAGCGCCCTTGCCACTTCATGGCTGCCGCAGCAGCGGTTCACCACCGTGACATTGCTGGGCACCTGCGTTGGCATGCCCGGCCCCATTAGTAGCAGATGATAGTCGCTGCCCAGCGCTCGCATGGTGGCGAGTAAAACGTCGATGTTCTTTTCTCGCGAGAAGCGACCGACGAATATCAGTAGTTTCTTATCGTCAGGTACACCCATGGCTGCACGGAAGCCAGGGTCGCGCCTTGAAGGGTGGAACTGCACTAAATCGACCCCTAACGACTGCACGCGTACGTTGGGTACGCCCCACTCGGTGAGACGGTTGGCCATGGCGTGGCAGGGGGCGAGTACGCTATCGAAGCGCTGGTACAGATCTACCACGTAGCGAACCAGCCGTTGGTGGACGTGTCGTCCAAAACGGTCCCCCATTAAGTTAGGTAAGTCGGAGTGGTAGAAACCCACCACTGGCACACCTAGCCGCTGGCCAGCCTCTAGCGCGGCCCAGGCGGTCACATACGGATCACCTGCTTCGATCAACGTGGGTGAGAGGTCTACCAAGGCTTCTCGCCAAGGACGGCGGCGCAGCGGAAATCGATAACCCTGCCCAAGCGGCAGGTGCAGCGCCGACAGCGTATGGTGGTCGCCCAAACTATCGCGTTCGGCCCCCGGCACCAGCAGGCTGGTTCGCAGGTTGGGGCTGCGCGAAAGCACGCGATGTTTAGCCTGTAAGTAGGTGCGAACGCCGCCACTTGCCGGGGCGTGGAACATGGTCACATCGGCGATGTGCAAGGTAACCTCCGAGCCACATGAGTGTCATCGAATTACCTTAGGGTAGAAATAAGTCAGTTCTGCGACAACGTCACCGTGCAGCAGAAATAAAAACGCCACGGCAAAGCCGTGGCGCGAACACGTGTTGGCTGCGTTTAGGCAGCAGGTTTGGCGACCAGCGATCGTGTCTCTTCGCGAGCTTCGGTCAGTGAGACACGCAGGCTATCGCCCAGCTTGAAGCGCTCCTCGCCCTCGATCTGAATGCGGCCCTCTTTGTCATCGATGACCACTTTATCGCGGTCACTGTGCATCAAGGGGGCGGGCACGAACGCCGTCGCGCCGTTTTCTATCAGACGAACCCGCATACCGCCACGGTTGATCGCCATGATTTCGGCGTCGAAGGTGTCCTGATTCTGCGCCGCCGGGGTCAGGTAGCGCACGTAAAGCCAATCTTTTACGTCGCGTTCAGCCATACGATTCAGACGGCGGCGCTCGGTGAGCTGCTCGGTGAGCTGCTGGCTGGCTTCTGCCGGAGCCTGCTCGCCCTTGAGCACACGCTTGATCAAGCGGTGGTTGACCATATCGCCGTACTTACGAATCGGCGAGGTCCAGGTGGCGTAGGCGGGCAGCCCCAGCCCAAAATGCGGGCCAGGCTGGGCCGACATGCTGGTGAAGCCCTGGAAACGGCGCAGGCGCGCATCCAGCCAAGCGTCGTCGCGGCTCTCAAGCGCACGCTTGAGTTCCTTATAGTGAGCCAGTTCGGTCAAGGCCTGTTGATCGACGACGATTTCCTGAGTGGCGAGGAACTCTTGGGCCGCTTCGGCTTTTTCCGGCTCGAAAGCGCGGTGGACGTTGAAGATGCCGTGGCCGATATGGCTGGCCAGGAAGTCCGCGCAGCAGGCGTTGGCGGCAATCATCGACTCTTCGATCATGCGGTTGGCAATGCGACGGTCTTCGGTGCGAATGCCCAGCACGTTGCCCGCTTCATCCAGATCGAAGACGTAATCAGGACGATCTTTGAAGACCAGTGCGTGCTCGTTACGCCATGCAGTGCGAGCTTCCGTCAAGGCCTGCAGCGCCTTCAGCTGCTCGGCAATCTCCTCGGCCGGTGCCCAGTCGCCCTGGCCTTCGATCCAGTCGGAGACGCGCTCGTACACCAGCTTCGCATGGGACGTCACGTTGGCCGCGAAGAAGCGGTAGTCGCCCAGGCTGCCGTCGGCATGAATGGTCAGCGTGCAGGCAAGGGCTGGGCGCTCTTGGCCTTCCCACAGCGAGCACAAGTCGTCCGCCAACTGCTCGGGCAGCATGGTGACGTTCTGGCCCGGCAGGTAGACGGTAAATGCGCGAGTGCGCGCTTCCAGATCGGCGGCGTGGCCCTCTTCCACATAGGCGGTGGGGTCGGCAATGGCCACGCTCAACTGCCAGCCGCCTTCGGGACGGGCCACCACATATAGGGCATCGTCCATGTCTCGCGTCTTTTCGCCGTCGATGGTAAAGAAGGGCTGTGCGGTGAGGTCTTCCCGCGTCAGTCCCTCGTCGCGTAGCGGCCAATCGCTGCCAGCATCCGGGCACTCTTGTTCCAGCGCGTGGCGAGCAAGCGTCACGCGCCAAGGTACGGCAGGGTCGTCGGCTTTGGCCACCAACTCATCGATCTGGGAGAAGAAGCCGCGGTCGTTCTCTTTTAGTGGGTGGCGTACCAAGCGCGCCACGACCCAGTCGCCATCGCCAATGCTATTTTCGTCGAGGCTGTTTTTTATACGTGCTTTCAACACGTTGCGAATCGAAGGGTGGTCCGGCACCACCGCCAGGCGGCCGTCGCGTTTTTGCACACGTGCCACGAAGCGGTCCAAACCGGCTTCGATGAGCTTTTCCGGCTCGACCGACTTCTTATCGCCGTTTTCGTGTATGACGGCTTCCACGCGATCACCGTGCAGTACCTGCTTCATGGCGGGAGGTGGCACGAAATAGGAGTCGCCGCTGTCGGTTTCAAGAAACCCAAAGCCTTTTTCGGTAGCTTTGATCACCCCTTCGGCGCGAGGAGTCGTTTCACGGATCTGTTGCTTGAGCTGGGCAAGCAGGGAGTTGTTTTGAAGCATGTGTTCGATCAGTTGGCGAGAGTAGGGTGCCACTATACGGATTCCCACTGGCCGCGCCAATCGTTGCCCTGGGGGAAGTGGCGGTGGGCACGACAGGTCAATGGCTTACTTACGCTTGGCTGAATCGGTTAAGCTGAGTAGATCGACCGCTAAGGCGACTAACGTACAAGGAGCGCGCTTATGACCCCACGCCTGATCGTTTCCGACCTGGACGGTACGCTGCTGGGCAGCGACCACCGGTTACATGACAGCACCGTCGAGGTGCTGCGTAGGCTGGTACAGCAGGGGCACCATCTGGCGCTGGCCTCCGGCCGCCATTACCACGATATGCGCGTATTCCGTGACGAATTGGGCGTCCCTGCCCACCTGATCAGTACTAATGGGGCGTACACCCATGATCCCGCGGATAGCTTGGTCAGCGCGTCCCATCTCGATCCGGCTCATGCCCGCACGCTGATTCAATTACCCCGGCCACCCCAAGTGCGTCTCAGTCTTTACCGCGAGGTAGGCTGGCATGTGGATGCCCACGCGCCACATCTGCTGTCATTACATGCCTCAACGGGCTTTCGCTATGAGGTCGTGCCGCCCGATCAGATGGACGCCAACGGCGTGGGTAAAGTGCTCTATTTAGGCGACCCGGAAGCGCTAGCAGAGCTGGAAGCTCAGGCCCAGGCCGCCCACGGCGATGGGCTGCACATTACCTACTCCACGGTGGACTCGTTAGAGATCATGGCGGGCGGGGTCAACAAAGGCGTGGCATTGGCGGCGCTACTGGAGTCGCTGGGGCTCACCGCCGCCGACTGCTTAGCCTTCGGAGATAACCTCAACGACACTGAAATGCTTACCTTGGCAGGTGAAGCCCAGGTGATGGCCAACGCCCATCCGGCGCTGTTCGATCGCGTGCCAAGAGCCCAGCGCATCGGCCACCACGGCGAAGCGGCGGTGGCGTCGTTCCTGAAGCAGCGCTTTGGGCTTTAGCATTTTTGCTGCCATTATCACTCTGCCACCTTAGTCGAGAGCCGCTTGCGGTAGGCGATACGCTCCACCATCATCTAGCCCCTAAAACGATAATAACCTAGGGGCCCTTTCTACGATGACTACCACACCTGCGACCTTGATGGTGGTCGACGATGATCCGGAAATCCGCGAGCTACTGGCGGATTACCTGGGGCGACACGGTTACCACGTGCGGACCGCCGAAGACGCGAACACGCTTTACTCACAGCTTGCCGAGCGAACACCCGATTTGCTGATCGTCGATGTGATGATGCCGGGGGATGACGGCTTCACCATTTGCCGGGAGCTGCGCAAAACCAGCGACACGCCGATCATCATGCTCACCGCCAGCGCCGACGATACCGACCGCATCTTGGGGCTGGAATTAGGGGCCGACGACTATATCGGCAAACCCTTCAACCCTCGTGAGCTGCTGGCGCGTATCAAAGCGGTACTGCGCCGCACGCGCACGGCTGCCTCGGCGGCCGCCCTTCATGAAGCGCGCTGGGTACGCTTTGGTGAGTGGCAACTCGACCGCATGACGCGGGAACTGGTCGGTCACAACGGCGAGCGCACCGCGCTGTCGGGGGCAGATTTTCAGCTGCTTCAGGTGTTCTTGGAGCGTCCCGCCCAGGTGATCACTCGCGATGATCTCTATACCTTGACCCGAGGCCGTGATGCGCCGCCGCTGGATCGTTCGATTGATGTGCACGTCTGTCGGCTACGCCAGCGGCTAGGTGAGGATGCCCAGCATTCACAGTTGATTCGTACCGTACGCGGGGCGGGCTACGTGCTCACGGCCAGGGTAGAACCAACGTCGTGAGGGCGTGGCGACGTTGGCTGAAACGACGTTCACGCTGGCTGCCCGGCAGCCTGCGCGGGCGCTTTGTCATCATCATGATTGCTGGGGTGCTGGCCGCTCAGGTGGCCAGCTATACCATCTGGACCTCTCAAGTGCGCGCCAGCCAGCTTGAACAGCTCGATGAGCTCTCCAGCAATATGGCGTTTAGCATTGCCTCCACCATGAAATTTTTCCGTTCGCTGCCGGTGGACTATCGGCATATCGTGCTGGATCAGCTGCGTAGCATGGGCGGCACGCGTTTTTTTGTCAGTGTGAACGAGCGGCGTATCCCCGTAGTGGACATCGGCAACGGTCCGGAAAAAACAGTGGTGGTGAATAACGTTCGCACCATTCTGACTCAGCAGCTCTCGATTGACGATGTGGTGGTGGAGTTTTCCCGCCCGGAAACGCTGCGGGTATTCAATAACGAAGTGCTGCTCCACGATCTGCCGCCCCGTTGGGGCCAGCATAGCCTGTTGATGGAGCCGCTATCGCCGCCGATTCTGGTGGTGCAGTTGGAGTTGGCCCCGGATACTTGGCTCTATGTGGCCACGCTGCTGGGCGTCCCGGATATCTTCAGCGGCTACCGCTGGCTCTCGGAAGAGCGGCTGCTGGCGGGCATCGTCGTGCTGCTCACCGTGCTGGCGCTGTCGTTATTGGGTATTACCAGCGTCACGAGACCGCTGGCTAGACTTTCTCGGGCGGCGCGTCAGCTCGGCGACGACCTGGATAGCCCGCCGCTGAAAGAGAGTGGTCCCAAGGAAGTAGCAGCTACCGCCGTGGCGTTCAATCGTATGCAGCGGCGTATTCGCGAGCAGGTGGAGGAGCGCGAGAGGCTCTTCTCAGCGATCTCCCACGACTTGAAAACGCCGATTACTCGAATGCGCTTACGGGCTGAAATGCTCGATGACCCAATACAGCGTGAGCGCTTCTGCGCCTCGCTGGACGAGCTGTCCAAGCTGGTCAAAGGCGCGCTGGCCTCGGTCAAGGGGTTAGACCTGCATGAAGAGCCGCAGCCAACGGATCTCTACGCGCTCACGATTGAACTGGCCGAGGCGCTGCGCTTGCAGGGGGGCGACGTGCAGGTGGCCGGGCAGGTGGCGTTACTCACGGTCAAGCCGCTGGCGATGAAGCGCTGCCTGGCGAACCTGTTAGAAAATGCGGTGTTTTACGGCCAGCGGACGAGGGTAACGCTGGAAGAGCAGTCGGGCGTGGTGCGCCTACATATTCACGACAGTGGCCCTGGCATCCCTAAGGATCAGCTTGGCCGCGTGTTTTCACCCTTTGTACGCCTGGAGGTGTCCAGAAGCCGCCACACCGGTGGAAGCGGCTTGGGGCTAGGCATTGCCCGGCATATCGCCCGTGCCCATGGGGGCGATATTACCCTTGCTAATCACCCCGTAGGCGGCCTGCTGGCCACGCTTACGCTGCCTCGCCAAACCAGCGTTACAGACTTGTAATAAATCGCTAACACTATGCAGGACTCGGTAACTCCCGTTGTGGGCGCAGGTGACGTACTCTGCGATGAGCCGCCTCACCACGAAGTGCGGCGCGATAACCGCGATAAAAACGGCGCTCTCGCCGTTTACCCATCATCGTTATCCCTATAAAAACAACAGCAGGAGCAACTCATGCGTCATTTGTTACCCGTCTTCAAAAAATCCGCCCTCGCGCTGGCCCTTGCCGCCGGTACGGCCCTGGCAAGCACCGCGCAGGCCAATGAGGTCGAAGTGCTGCACTGGTGGACGTCCGGTGGTGAAGCCCGCGCGGCCAACGTTCTCAAAGAGCTACTCGAAGCCGAAGGTTACGGCTGGCAGGACTTTGCGGTGGCCGGCGGTGGCGGTGAAACCGCCATGACAGTGCTCAAATCCCGTGCCATGTCAGGTAACCCACCCTCCGCCGCGCAAATTAAAGGCCCGGAAATTCAGGAGTGGGGCGAGCTTGGCCTGCTAGGTGACTTAAATGAAGTGGCGGATGCCGAAGGCTGGAACGACCTGTTACCAGAAATTGTGGCCGATATTATGCGTTATGACGGCCAGTACGTAGCCGTGCCCGCAAACGTACACCGGGTTAACTGGCTGTGGGCCAACCCAGACGTGCTGGAAGCCGCTGGCGTAGAAATGCCCACCACCCTCGACGAGCTGTTTGCCGCCGGGGAAGCGATTCGTGAAGCGGGCTTTGTGCCGCTCGCCCACGGTGGCCAGTCCTGGCAGGACGCCACCGTATTTGAAAGCGTGGTGTTAGGTAGTCAAGGCACCGAGTTCTATCAGCAGGCGCTGGTGGAGCTAGACCCAGAAGCCCTGGGAGGCGAGCAGATGGTCGCCGCACTGGAAGATTTCAAACGCCTGCGCGAGCTGATGGACGAAGGCATGCCGGGCCGCGATTGGAACATTGCCACCGCGATGGTGATCGAGGGCGTGGCCGGTTTCCAGTTGATGGGTGACTGGGCGAAGGGGGAGTTCACCGCTGCAGGCATGACCGCCGGTGACGACTACCTGTGCGCCGCCGCTCCGGGCACCGAAGGCGCCTTTACCTTCAACATCGACAGCCTGGCGATGTTCCGCGTGTCCGATGATGCCGAGCGTGAAGCCCAGCACACGCTGGCGCGTTTGGTGCTTGAACCCACCTTCCAGGAAGCCTTCAACCTTGCCAAAGGCTCCATTCCCGCACGGCCCGATCTGGATATGAGCGAGTTCGATAGCTGCGCCCAGCAGTCAATGGCCGATTTCCAGAGCACTGCCGATGAAGGCGGATTAGTGCCCAGTATGGCTCACGGTATGGCCGTACGTGCCGACGTTCAGGGAGCCATCTTCGACGTCGTGACCAACTACTTCAACGACGCCGATATGCCCGCCGAAGAAGCGGCCCAGCGACTGGTCAGCGCCGCAGAAGCTGCCTCGTTCTAAGCGCGGCACCATTGGCAATAGCGCAAGTAAGCGCTGAACGTACGCAACCAGCGCCGCCGCAACGGCGGCGCTAGCGGTTGACTGGCGAGGAATTCCCCATGAGCGAAACCCCAACGCACACCGCGTTGCGGCCAACGGCCTCTGGTCGGCTGCAGGCCTGGCTGCCAAGGCTAGTGCTGGCACCCTCGGTGGCGGTGTCTCTGTTTTTTGTTTACGGCTTTATGCTGTGGACCTTTGTCTTATCACTCACCAGCTCGCGTATGCTGCCCAGCTACGATTTTGTCGGGTTTGGCCAGTATGCGCGGCTGATGGCCAACGAGCGCTGGTGGGTGGCGTCTACCAATCTGATGATCTTTGGCACGCTGTTTATCGTGATCTGCTTAGTGCTGGGGGCACTGCTGGCGATGCTGTTGGATCAAAAGATTCGTCAGGAGGGCGCGCTACGCACGGTGTATCTCTACCCCATGGCGCTGTCGTTCATTGTTACGGGGGTCGTGTGGAAGTGGCTGCTGAACCCGCAGCTAGGCATTCAGGCCATGGTGCGCAGCTGGGGCTTCGAGTCGTTCGAGTTCGACTGGATCGTCGATCCGGATATGGCGATCTACACCTTGGTGATTGCCGCCGTTTGGCAGGCCTCTGGCTTCGTGATGGCGCTCTTTCTCGCCGGGCTGCGCGGTATCGACGATAGCATTATCAAAGCCGCCCAGCTCGATGGCGCGAGCCTGCCGCGCATTTACTGGCGGGTGGTCATGCCCTGCCTGCGCCCGGTGGTGTTCAGCGCGGTGATGATTCTGGCCCACATTGCCATCAAGAGTTTTGACTTGGTCGTCGCGCTCACCGGCGGCGGGCCGGGCTATGCAACGGACCTGCCGGCCACGTTCATGTATACCCATGCGTTCAACCGGGCGCAGATCGGGCTAGGGTCGGCCAGTGCCATGCTGATGCTCGGTGGGGTACTGGCCATCCTGATTCCTTACCTCTACTCCGAATTAAGGAGCCGCAAACATGGCTAATGTGATTCGTCGCCAAACGCCTGCGGCCAAGTTGTGGCGTGGCGTGCTGTACGCGGTCCTGGTCATCGCCGCGCTGTTCTACGTGCTGCCGTTGGTGGTCATGCTGATGACCTCCATTAAACCGCTGAGCGAAATCAGCGCCGGGTCGCTGCTGTCGTTACCGCAAAATCCGACGCTGGCCCCCTGGGCAAAAGCCTGGGGTGAAGCCTGCACCGGTATGCGCTGCGACGGCGTGGGTGGTTATTTTTGGAACTCCTTTGCCATCGTCATTCCTGCGGTGCTGATCTCCACCGCCGTGGGTGCGCTGAACGGCTATGCGCTGACAAAGTGGCGCTTCAAAGGCTCCGAGTTGGTCTTCGCGCTGATGCTGTTTGGCTGCTTCATTCCGTTTCAGGTGGTGCTGCTGCCCATGGCACAAACCTTGGGATGGCTGGGGCTTTCCAGCTCGCGAGCGGGGCTGATTCTGGTGCACGTGGTGTTTGGTATCGCCTTCACCACGCTATTTTTCCGCAACTTCTACGTGGGCATTCCCAACGAGCTGGTGTCGGCGGCCAAGCTGGACGGTGCCGGGTTCTTCCGTATTTTCTGGCGCATCCTGCTGCCAGTGTCGGCGCCCATTATCGTGGTGTCGGTGATTTGGCAATTCACCCAGATCTGGAACGACTTCCTATTCGGCGTGGCGTTCTCGGCACACGACACCCAGCCGGTTACCGTGGCGCTCAATAATCTGGTGAACACCTCCACCGGCGTGCGCGAATACAACGTCGATATGGCCGCCGCCATGATTGCCGCACTGCCCACCCTGGTGGTGTACGTGCTGGCGGGTAAATACTTCGTACGCGGGCTCACGGCAGGCTCAGTTAAGGGCTAATAACAACTAGGTGCATGGCAGTCGCAGGTAGAGGTCAGCATCACCCCGTAGCGGGGGTCTTTCGCCAGGACGGCGAAAGTAGCGCCCAGGGAAGGGTTTACAGCGCCCCCGCCAAGGGGTGATCTGACCGGTGCCAAGGCGCTTCTTGCCAGCCCCTTAGAACAGGATTTTCATCATGGCAGCGTTAGAGATACACAACGTACGCAAAGAGTTTGGCAGCGAGCGGGTGCTGAAAGATGTCAGTATCTCCATCGATTCCGGCGAGTTTTTGATTCTGGTGGGGCCATCCGGCTGTGGTAAATCCACACTGATGAATGCCATTGCAGGCCTTGAGCCGGTCACCAGCGGCAATATTTATATCGACGGCGAAGACGTCACCTGGCGGACCCCCGCCGAGCGCGATATCGCCATGGTGTTCCAGTCCTACGCCCTGTACCCCAGTATGACCGTGCGCCAAAACATCAGCTTCGGCTTAGAGATGCGCAAAGTACCCAAGGCCGAGCGGGAAGCCGCCGTGGAGCGGGTGGCCGATCTGCTGCAGATTTCCCACCTGTTAGAGCGCAAGCCCGCCCAGCTCTCCGGCGGCCAGCGCCAGCGGGTCGCCATGGGGCGCGCCCTGGCGCGGGAGCCCAAAGTCTATCTTTTTGACGAGCCGCTCTCGAACCTGGACGCCAAGCTGCGCGTGGATATGCGCACCGAGATCAAAAAGCTCCACCAGCGCCTGGGCACCACTATCGTTTACGTTACCCACGATCAAGTAGAAGCCATGACCCTGGCAGACTGTATCGCGGTGATGCGTGACGGGCATATTCTGCAGTTGGGCAGCCCCGATGAGGTCTACAACAATCCGGTGGATATGTTCGTGGCGGGCTTTATGGGCTCGCCGTCGATGAACTTCATCCGCGCCACGCTGGAAGCCGACGGCGATGGCTATGCACTGCGCATTGCCACCCCCGACGAAGCCGACCTGCTGCTGCCCTGGCCAACGGCCCGACACACGGCAGGCTTGGTAGAGCAGCTCGACAAGCCGGTGATTCTGGGTCTACGGCCCGAGCACTTTAGCGAAGAGGACCTGCGCCTCAGCGAGCAAGCCGAAGGTACGCTGTTGGACGCCAAGGTGAGCGTGGTGGAACCGACCGGTGCCGATATTCTGCTGCGCCTGCCGCTGGGTGAGCAGGAGATTACCGCGCGGGTCGGGCCCAAATGTGAGGTATCACCCGGGGAGCGCTTGGCGCTGAGGGTCGATATGTCCCGAGCGGTGCTGTTCGATGCTGAAACCGAGCAGCGGCTGGCGTGAGCCGCTGGGTGAGTGGTATTAATCGCGGTGACGCGCGGCGGGGGCGGGCTCTTTGTCGAGCCGCTTGATCTGCCGCCAGAGGTCTTGGCGAAGGTCGGCTAATTTGGGCTGCTCCTCTGGCGTAAAGGCCACCGGGCGGCACAGCCGCTGGGCACGCAGCCCCAGGCGGGCGCTCAGCAACCCGGTCGCCAAGCCCTGGCCGGCTCGCGCCGAAAGGCGGCCTGCCAAGTCCAGCGAGAGCATGTCCATGCTGGCATCGGTGGCCAGTTCGCTGGCGCCTGCAAAGGCCATGTTGTGCAGCACGTGGCGAAATAGCCGCAGGCGGCTGGCGTAGCCAAGCTCCAGCCCGTACAGACGGCTCAGCCGATCCACCATGGCCAGGCTGCGCCACGCCACCAGCGTCATGTCCACCAGGGTCAGCGGGGAAACCGCCACCATGATGGCGGTTTCCCCCGACATCCGGGTAATCAACCGCTGAGCTTCCCGGTCACGGGGGGCCAGCAGGTGGTAGCGCAGCAGGGTTTGAATCTCTTCCCCGCTGTGGTGCGGCTGGCACGCCCGCTGGAAGGCCAGCCAGTGAGGATCATCGTTGCTCAGCGCGAGCTGCTGTTTCAATTGAACGGCCATCGCCTGGGCCTGCTGGCTGGAACGCTGGGGAAGCTCGGCTAGGTTGGCCCGTAACTGGTCGTGTCGCTTTAAGCGCCGCAAACGGCCCAGCTCCTTGAGAAGCGATACACCGCCCAAGCCAATCAGGCTAATCCCAAACAGCTGCCACGCCATCGTCATCCACTGGGACTGGGACAGCGCGTCAGGAATGCCGGTTGCCAGCTCTACCGTGCCGAGTGTGGCTCCGCCTGCCAAGGCGAACATCAGCCCCCAGCGGCGCTTGCGGGGCGCGCCTAGGGTCTCTTCCGGCAGTGCTTTGAGTTCGGCTTGGGTCGCTAGCGGCTGGTGCGATTCAGTCGCCGAAAAGCGTTCGTGCTGGCGCAGGGTTTCCGGGGTAGGTTCGGGCGGCGCTTCGGTGTGGAAGTCGCGGCGGGGCTGAGGGTTGCTCATGTCAGTTTGTCTCCAATCAGCCAGTCAATCGCGGCGTCCATACGGATGTGGGGCAGTGCCTCGCTATCGGCGGGCATCGGGCGGAAGCTGGGGAAATCAAACCCTTGCTGCTGCCAAAAATCGGCTTTGGGCAGGCGGCTGGGCACATCGCCGGGGTACACCAGCACGTCTTCGCCTTCTAACGTGGTGCCTTTCAGCGCTGGTGTTCGCTTGCCATCATGCAGCACTTCGCGGGCCTCGGTGGCGCGAATGGCCGCCAACGACAGCGCTTTCACCGGGATATCTGCAAAGCGTAAGTCTTTCAATGGCTCCGCCAGCAGCGCTTCTAACAGCTGCACCACTTGGGTGTGTTGGTCGGGTGTCACATGGTCCGCTTTGGTGGCGGCAATGGCGAGGCGGTCAATTTTGGGAGCGAACAGCCGGGTCAGCAGGCTGCGCTTGCCGTAATCAAAGCTCTTCATCAGCTGTTGCAGCGCGCGGGAAAGATCCTCGAAGCGCTCCGGCCCGGCATTGAGCGCGCCCAGCACGTCCACCAGCACAATCTGGCGGTCAAAGCGGCGGAAGTGGTCGCGGTAGAAGGGGCGAACCACCTGCTGCTGATAGTAGCGAAAACGCGCCGCCAGGGTGGCGTAGAGGCTCGACTCGGGCAGCGCGTCGAGGGTTTCTTTGGGAATATCTAATCCAGGCAGTGGGAAGAACTGCAGCACCGGTGCGCCATCCAGCTCGCCGGGCAGCAAAAAACGCCCCGGCTGCAGGTTAGAAAAGCCCGCCTGCTTGGCGCGCCGTAGGCCCAATGCGTAGGCCTCGGCCAGCGTGGCGAGCTGCGCTTCATCGGCTTCCGCCGTGGGGTCTAGCTGCTCTGCTTCGGCCAACCATTCGCTAAACAGCGCTCGGCGATGGGGGCCTTCGTGCTGGGCTTGGCTCTGGCTCCAACTATAGAAGTCGTGCTGCAGCAGCGGTAAATCCAGCAGCCATTCGCCAGGGTAGTCGAACAGGTCCAGTGTCAGGTGAGCGATATCCGGCGTGAACCAGCCCTGTTGGGCAGGGCGGTAGCGCAGCTGCAAGCGAAGCTCGCTGATACCCCGAGTAGGCTCTGGCCAGCGCGGCGGTGTGTCTCTCAGCGAGGCCATGCCGGGGTCGTAAGGGAAACGCGGCACCCCTAGGTCAGGCTGATTCAAACGCTGCGCGCCTAGCAATCGCCCTTCGCGGGCAACCGATAACAGGTCTAATCGTGCTTCTACGCCTGCATGGCGCAGTTGGTTCACTAGCGAGGTCAAAAAGGCTGTTTTTCCTGCTTGCGACAGACCCGTCACCGCCAGACGCAGCTGCCGGTCTCGGCCTCGCTCTAATAGGTTGCTCAATTCGCGGCTCAGCGGCTGGCGCATCCTGTCGCTTCCTTGGTTGGGTAGGGCGTTCGAATGAGATGAGCGCGCTAGCGCTGCCACATCAAGACCAGCTGAGAGAGCATGGGCAGGGTCGCAATGATGAAGCCAACGACCGCAAGGCTATAGCCGGGCCAGCGGCGCTGCATTTTTTGCGCAAGGGTCAAACCCACCAAGCACACCACCATGCCGATTAGGTTAAAGGCCAGCGTGGCGGCCTCCAGCCATTGCTGCGGATCCATCGTCTCTCCTTGGGGATATTGGTGGCATGATCATAGCAAAGCCTCGATGAACCGATCATTAACCGCGGCTTATTGTCGTCCCTAGCAAGTGCTGTGCTCCGGGAACCAGCCAAACGGGATCAAGGCGAGTATTGGCGGCTTCGACGCATACAAAGTGCTTGGCGGCGTCAGCGGGGGTATCGTTGGGCAGTTCGCTATCCGGGTGCCAGATCACCGTAGAGTCGCTGGACTGTTTGCCGATGCGCAGCGTGCGCTGACCGTCGTCGAGCAGCACGGCTTCGTTGGTGTGATAAATACGGTCGACCGGTCCACGAATCGCCAGCGTGCCCTGCTGCTCAGACTCGGCAAAGTCGCGCAGCTTGTCCAGGTAGCGCGCCCCCGCCAGGCCCTCTAAACGGCACTGATGGGCGTCATGGACAGCCAAGTAGCTGTGCAGCGCACCGCTGGTCTTGATCGGGGCATCGCCGATGTTTTCGCTGATGATCTCGACGTTGAGCCGCTGGGCGTTGGCTTGAATCACCACGCGCGCGGTGAGCTGGCTATGCAGACGCTCTTCTGGCGAGAGGTGGACCTCGATGCCTTCGGCGTGGTCGTCAACGGCGTCCAGGCGCCACATGGCGTGACGGGCAAGCCCATGAAAGGGGCCGTTACGCTCGGGGCTTTCGTCAGCGTAGCGCTCGTCGGCGAACCAAGGCCAGCAGAGCGGGATGCCGCCACGGATCGCGCCGGGCAGCGCTTGGGGCGTTGGCGTTACCCATAGCCAGCCAGTGTCGCCTGTCGGCTGAAAGTGCAGCACCTGTGCGCCTTGCATGCTAATGACCATTTCCCCCCAGGCCATGTTGAAGAGCGTAACGTCACGGCCTTCCCAGGTGACGCGTTGATGACCATCAACATGACTAAGTAGCTGTTTAAGGGAGTCGGGAATCATAGGGGAATCCTTGTGGGCAAAGGCAACAAATAGGCAGAACAGTAGCGCCGTGTGCTATGGTAGGACAAGCATAGATGGAAGGTAAAACCCCAAGCTGAGTGAAACCAAGGAGGTAGTATGGGCTTTATTGCGTGGTTAATCATTGGTGGTTTAGCTGGCTGGATCGCCGGCAACATCATGCGTGGCGGCGGCTTTGGCGTGCTCGGTAACATTGGCGTCGGCGTGGTCGGTGCGCTCGTCGGTGGTTTCCTATTCAGCCTGCTGGGGCTGCAGGCGGGCGGCTTCATCGGCTCGCTCGTCACGGCGACCGTGGGGGCCGTGGTCTTGTTATGGGTCATTAGTAAAGTTAAAAGCGCCTAGCGTTTCTCACGCTAAGTGGTATCTGCTGCCCGGCCTTTGTGCCGGGCAGCGCTGTTTTGTGCGGCGGCTATCGGTCTTGGCAGCAGATTCCGTTACACTATTCGGCTTTTAGCAGCCGCGACTGGCTGCTCCGATGGGTGATGGCTTTCATGGATCGCTTTCTGTTTCTTCGAGGTGTCTTTTGGTCGACGCACTAACTACCTGGTGGGCTCAACAGCTGGTGCTGTGTGACTGGGCTTTTACGCCGCATCCACTGGCGGTGGATGCGGTTGCAGCGGAGCAGCGCCTGCTGGAACTGGGTATGACAGATCGTGGCGCGTTGGCAGACCAGCTATTTTTTGCCCTTGGTGCGCCATCGGGGGGTGCCGACCAACTGCTGGGCGCGCTGGAGTGGTCAGCCCTGGCGGGAGCAGCAGGCTGGTTGAGTCAGGCGCAGGCGGCGAACTGGGCGCACCACCTAATACGACGCATCACCGCCGACTACGGCGATCAGCGAGCGTGGCTGGCCGACCTGCGCCGCGCCTTAGGTGCTAAAGGCTGGGAAACCGGTGCCGATGACCGTTTTATCGATGCCTGCCAAGCGTTGTCGGATCTAGAGAGTGAAGGTGAAGGTGTTACCTGGCAGGCGCTGGATGCCGCGCTCGCCGAGCGTGGCGCCCCAGCATCGTTGTGGCCTCAGTCTGCTGCAGCCCAGCCCTGGCGGTTGGGCGCACTGTTCCGCCCGCTGGTGTGCTATCCAGCCAGCACCGCCGATTGGCCCGACGCCACGCAGTGGTTGGCGCGTGTTTGGCAGATTCACGACCGTGAGCAGTTACTGGAAGTGATGCTTTGGCTCAGTGCCCAGGGCGAGCGCCAGCGCTGGGATATCGAAGCCCGCGAACTGCTAACCATGGATCATGCTCAGCGCCAAGAGTGGCAACGGGGCGCGGTGAACGATGCGCCTTACGCGCCGGTGCTCACCACGTTCGTCAATCAGGGCGAGCCGCTGGAGTGGGCTGCCTGGGATTGGCTGCGATTGGTGGAGCTTGCCTGGGCCGGTGCCTGCTGCGGCTGGCTAAGCCAGGTGGAAGCGGACGACCTGGCGGCCCACGCGGCTGATCTCGTCGGGCGCCGTTACCACGACTGGCATGCTGTACTGAAAGCCTACCTTCGCGGGCAAAGCCTCTTCGAGGGCGTCGATCGCCGGGGGATGACGCCTAGCGCGCGTCATAAGCTGCTCATGCACGCGCCCCACAGCCCTTGGAAACACTCGCTGGGGGCGTTACTGGACGAGCCGACCCGTGATGCCTCGCGGGCGCGCATCAAAGCATGGCGTCATACGCCGCACCATTGGCTGCTCGCGTTGGCGGGCGTCCGCGAGCCGGAGGTCATGTTGCGGCAACTCGATCCGTCAGCGCCGATCGCCGAACAGCGCAGGGCAGATGCCGCCGTTTACCTTCAAGACTCTCTGGGGCTGCATGCCGATGAGGGCCACCAAGTGCTGGCGCGCTACTGGCTACCTGCCCAGGCGCACCATCTTAACCAGCTGGCTGCGGATGCCGCCCATGGCGTATTGCCACCGTCGCAGACGCGCTTTGGTCAGCCGACCCCCGATGAGCTCAAACAGCGCAACGCGGTAAAAGGCGTGAGCCGCCACGCCGCGACGATTCACATGGCGGAGAAATTTGCCTTCTATCTGCATATGGCTTTCGACAGTGGTCTGTTCGAGCGCGAACCGCTCATGCAACACGCTAGCGCCTTACGTAGCTGCTTGTGTCGCTTTTATGCGTCGCCCAAGCGTCTGCTAGAGGCGTGGTTTGCCTGGGAGAGTTGCCTGCCAGAGCCCGAGCATGATTCGCTGATCAATGAAATCGCATGGCATTTGGAAGATCCTGGCAGCCTGTTCCACTGGCTAGATTGGCGCCCCGATGCTTGGTGCGAACCGGGTGAGAGACCTACATTGACCCACTTCACGGCGATGTCGCTGGTGGGGCCGCTGAACAGCGCGGTCTGGAGCGAGCCACAGTTGGAAAGTCCTCGTGAGTGCGCCGACATTCGCGAATGGGTAGAGAGCCACTATCACCTCTCTAGCGCCGACGACATGCAGGAGTTTTTGACCTTCATGTTGGAGGCGGGAGATCGGCAGGAGTACCAGATCAACTACGCGCCCTACACGCTGAACCCGGAGCGGTTGGCGGCTGAGATCGCCATATTGGAGTCCGGCGACTGCGGCGAAGAGGAGCGTCACCACTTGTTGCGCCTGCGCCGAGTGAGTACCAACGAAGATGGTTGTAATGACGTGGATATGGCCGCCTGGGACATTGCCCAGCTCGTCGATCTCGCCATTGCGGCACGTCAGCTAGGTTGGCTCGACAAGTCAGCGTTCGCGAACGTGCTCGACCGCGCCTATCAGTTGGCGGCGGATCATTACTCGGGTTGGCAGGAGTATGCGGCGGGCATGTACGCAGGGTTTTCGTTTTTCATGGGCGACACCCCGGAACGAGAGAGTTTCTTGGCCGGTTTTCGTCAAGCGCTGGTGGCTTGGTTATGCGGCGCGCCAGTGCTGGCCGGCCCCTGGGCGAGCCTGGATTTTCCAGGCAACAAGCCGCGCCATTTCGCGCCGCTGCATATCGATACGCTGCCGGGTGATCAACGAATCTTACATTAGGCTCGCCAAGCATAGGATAACTAGCTTATAGTCCAGGGTTTGTAAAAAATGAGTTTTCTCATGCTTGGGTCTTTTCCACTTTTTCTTCAGTCACGAGGTTAATCGCATGGTTGCGTCGCCACACCCCGCTGTGACCGCTGTCCGTGTTGTAAGTGTTTGTGTCGTCGTTGCTTTGTTAGCTGGTTGTGCGGGCTCCGCCTCACGCCAGGGTATGGAACCCCCCGAGGATTACTTCTCGATGTCGCTTCCCGGCATGCAGGGCGCCAATCCTCAAATGTCGCCCGTTGATCCCATCGATGCGCATCTTCGCAGTCTGCAGACACCCCCGCCAACAGTCGTGCGCCAAGCGCTTCTAGAGCAGCATCAGCGGTGGGCCGGAACGCCTTATCGGATTGGAGGAACGACGGATCGAGGGATCGATTGCTCTGCCCTGGTGAGAAACGTATTCCGCGATACCTTTGACGTCGAGTTACCCCGTTCCACCCAAGATCAAGTGCATGAGGGACGCCCGATCGACCGCCAAGAGCTACAGGCGGGCGATCTGGTCTTCTTCCGCCCACCGGGACGCTACAACCATGTGGGCATTTACGTCGGCAATGGCTACTTTCTCCATGCGTCCACCTCCAAAGGGGTGATCATCTCAAGCTTGGACAACAGCTATTGGCAGCGCTATTACTGGCAGTCGCGTCGGGCGCTAGAGCCGACCAATCTGGCTCAGCTCAGCAGCCGTTTCATGCCGTAAGTGTTCGCCGTGAGCGTCCGTTCACGTTGGAAAGGCCATGATTGAAGCAAAGACGCGCGCTTGGTGGCGCGCGACGGCGGCCCTCTGTTTAGGGTCGTTTTTGGTGTTCATCAACCTGTACGTACCGCAGCCGCTGCTGCCTGGACTCAAAGAGACCTATGGCGTGTCGACGCTAGGTGTCAGCCTGCTGATGTCGGTGTCGACACTCTCGCTGGCCTTGGCGCTGCTGGTGTTTGGGCCGCTCTCCGACGCGATTGGTCGGGAAGCCATCATGCGGTTTACGCTGCTCCTGGCCGGTGGCCTGTCGCTTGCCTTGGCCTTTGCGCCGTCCTTCGAAAGTTTGCTGTTGCTGCGCTTGCTGCAAGGCTTCGTGCTCGGAGGTTTGCCTGCGGTGGCCATTGCCTGGATGGGCGATGAGTTCGACAAGACGGCTCTGCTGAGCGCCGTCGGGCTCTATATCGGCGCCAATTCGTTGGGCGGTATCAGCGGACGTATCGTTGGCGGTGGTGCCGCCGCCATCGGCGGGCCAACGGCAGCGTTTATTGCAGTGGGAGCCATGACCCTGGTTGGCTGTGTGCTTTTCTGGCGGCTACTGCCCAACAGCCAAGCCTTCGTGCCCAAACGTTTTCATTTGCGTGACGCAGTGACAGACCTGCTGGGACATCTGCGCTCACCGGTGCTGCTCGCCGCCTACTGTCTAGGCGGCATCAACTTTCTGATTTTTATCAACCAATACAGCTATATCACTTTTCGTCTAGCGGATGCGCCTTATCAGTTGGCGACCAGCGGTCTAGGGCTGATTTTTCTTACCTATCTGGGCGGTACCTTTGGTTCGACGGTGTCCGGCAAGTTGGCGGGGCGTTTTTCACCTGCCATCTGTATTAGCGCAGGCATCGTGATTCTGATGCTGGGGACGGCTGTGACCTTGGCGGACTCGCTGGCACTGATCATATTGGGTTTGACCATTAACGCTTTTGGCTTTTTTATGGCGCATTCGCTGGCGTCTAGCTGGGTGGGGCGCTATGCCCAAGGAGCGCGGGGTAGCGCATCAGCGCTCTATCTCGTGTTTTACTATCTAGGTGCCAGCATTGGCGGTTTTTGGTTGGAGCCCTTTTGGCGCTGGTCGCAGTGGCAGGGCGTGGCGATCGGTTCGTGGCTGCTGCTTTGCGTGACGCTGTTCATTAGCGTGGGCCTATGGCGCTTCGAGCGCCGTACCAGCCGTTAATTGCCCACCCGCCAAATGCCACCGTTGATGGCACAGGCGCTTTAGCAGCGCCGTATCGTGGCTGATTACCAGCACGCCCAGGTTGTGGCGTTCCGCTTGGGCGCGCAGCGCCTGCCAAAGGGTTAATTGGGTGATGGGATCCAGCATGGTTGAGATTTCATCGGCCACCACGTAGCGCACGCCGGGGGCGAGTGCGCGAAGTACGCATACACGCTGTAGCTCTCCGCCAGAGAGGGCGCTGGGAAAACGCTTGAGCCAGTGCGGCTCAATACCAAACGCTTTCATCAGCGTATCGGGGGGTGTCCATGCCTCTCTCACTATCTTGCCTACCCGCCAGCGCGGGTTGACCGCCAGCTCAGGTGACTGCGGAAGCCACTGTACGGGGCTTAAACCTTGTGTCGGTAGCGGCGCGCCGTCAATGGTCACTTGGCCCTCGTGGGGGGCTAGCTGACCTGCCAGCAGTTTACCCAGGGTGGTTTTTCCTGCCCCAGAGTCGCCGCTGAGCCCGATCCATTCGCCAGGTGCAAGCCGAAGGGAAACTCCTTTCAGGAGCGGCAAGCCGGAAGGAAAGTGAAACGAGACACCATGGGCTTCAAGCAAGCGTTGGCTCCTGTCGCAAGGCGGTGACTGGCAGCGTGCTGAAAGCGTTATCCGGCAGCGCGTGCCAGAGGGCGCGTGCATAAGCGGTGGTTAACCGTTCCCCTTGGCCCTGAAACGCTTTGGCGGGGGCGGTCTCTAGGCCTTTGCCGTGTCGCATCACGGTGACGCGGTCGGCAATGGGCAGGGCATGGCGAAGGTCGTGGGTAATCAGCAATACTGCTTTGCCCTCGAGTGCCATGGCCTTTAGCGTTGCCAGTACGCGGTCGCGCTGTGTGGGGTCTAGACCCACGCTGGGCTCATCGGCAATCACTAGGTGCGCGTTGCCCACTTGGGCCATGGCGATGAGTACGCGACGGGCCATGCCACCCGAGAGCTCATGGGGGTAGAGGGCGGCGGCGTGGCTAAGCTGGTAGTGGCCGAGCAGCGCCTCGGCACGCTGATCGGCGGCGGGGCGTTCAAACCCCACGCGCTGGGCAGCCCAGCGTACCTGTTGCTGGCTACGAGCGAGAGGGTCAAGGGCGCTTAGTGATTGGGGAATCAGCGCTAGCTGATGGCCGCGTAGCTGGCGCTGACGCGCAGGGGTTAAAGGCGCTGAGTGAAAATGCAGCGTTCCCTTCATCTTAGCCGCCGACGGCAGCAGTCCCATAATGGCGTAGGCGAGCAGGCTTTTCCCTGCGCCTGATGCCCCCACCACCGCGTGTATTTCGCCCGCTGCTATGTGCAGCGATAGCGCGTCGATACAGGTGGCCCACTCTCTTTGCCACCAGCGGGGGTAATGGGGCAGTTCTAGGGTCAGCCGTTCGATATGCAGCATGGCAAACTCCTCAGGTAGACCGTATCGCCTTACAGCGCTTGGCGCAGCAGGGCCGCAAAACGCCCAATGGCCAGCACCATGAGCAGTAAGCCCAGCCCCGGAAACACGCCAAGCCACCAGTAGCCACCAGTGAGATAGCGCATGGCGTCGGCCAGTAGTACGCCAATGGCGGGCTGGGTTGGGTCCAGGCCAACGCCCAAAAAGGTCAGAGCGGCTTCATGCAAAATGGCATGGGGGAACAGCAGCAGTGCGCCGACCAAGCAGTGAGGCAGTAAATGGGGCAGCAGGTGGTGCCACACAATAAACCCGTGGGGTTTGCCGAATGCTTTCGACATGGCTACGTACGGGGCATGGCGTACACTCAATAGCTCTGCGCGCAGCACCCTGGCAAGACTGGGCCAGTGGGTCAGTGCGACCGCTATAATCACTGCCTGGGTTCCGCCGCCGAGGGCAAAGGCAATCAGCAGCAGTAAAATCAGGTGCGGTACGCTTAGCAGCGTATCAATCAGCAGGCTGACCAGGGCATCTAGCGTTGATGACAGCATCGCTAGGCTCGCCAGGCTTACGGCAATCAGCGTGCCTAGTAGTGCGGCGCTAAGACCTACCCAAAAACTCAGAGCAAGACCGGCCAGCGTGCGTGCCCATAGCTCCCGGCCCAGCGCATCCGTTCCCAGCCAGTGGGTGGCGCTAGGAGGCATTAAGCGCGCCTCAAATTGCATGTGAAAAGTCGTATCACCTAGCCAGACATGGTGGCTGAGCAGCAGTGCCACCAGTAGGCAGAGCATTGCTGCGTAGCCTGCTGCCAGTAGGCGCGGTTGGCGGTTCATCGCTGCCCCTGCGCTATGCGCGGGTCGGCTAACTGGTAAAGGCCATCGGCGATAAGATTGCCCATGCTGACAAACAGCGCGGTGAACAGCGCAATCGCGAGCAGCAGGGGCACATCGCTTCTTAAACCCGCCGCAACAGTGGCCTGACCAAGCCCGGGATAAGCAAAGACTTGCTCAATTAGTAGGGAACCGCCAAACAGCTCGCCGAGAGAGGCAAACGCCAGGGTGATGGCGGGCAGGCTGGCATGGCGAAGGCCATGACGCCAAGCGATATCGAAGCGGCTTGCGCCTTGTGCAAAGGCGTGCAGCGCCGTCTCCGAGCGCATAAACGCCACCATCTTGGCACGCGTGTGCAGTGTGATCGTCGCCATACCCAGCAGCGCCAGTGTCGCCATCGGCAAGATCAAGTGATGTAGACGCGTCAGTGGGCCCACCTCTTGCCTGAGAACGCCCATGGGGCCGGCGCAGCAGGTGGGTGTCCAGCCGAGGGTGACCGAAAAGAGCAGCAGCGCCAGCATGGCCAGCCAAAAGGTGGGCGTCGAGGCGGTGATATAGGCATAGCCGCTAATCAGACGGTCAAGCCAAGCGCCCTCTTTGCTGCCTGCCGCGATGCCCAGGAGCATCCCCAGGGCGAGTGAGAGTAGCCAGGCGCCAAACAGCAGGAAGAACGAGCGCTGGAAGCGCTGGCCAATGACCTCGCTGACCGGCTGGTTGTAGATATGGCTCCAGCCCAGCTCTCCGCTGAGCAGCTGGCGCAGCCAGTGGCTAAATTGGACCATAGCAGGCGCATCAAACCCCCACTGCTCTGCGATTAAGGCCCGCTGTTCCGGGCTTACCTGGGCCATCTGCGGGCCAAGATAGGCATCGACAGGGTCGATGGGCGAGAGCATCATCAGCCCAAACGAGACGGCCGCGACACATAGTAGTACCAGCACCAACCGCAGTAGGCGTGCCGTGAACCAGGTGGCTAGTCGCACGACCAGCGCCACTCCAGCAGGTTAGCTGTTATCGGCCAGCCGTGTCCGTGGGGGGCCACGCCCAGCTCACCCAGATCAAGGCAGCGGTGGGTGGCATACACATGGGCAAGGTTGACCATCCAGGCCCAACTGGTATCACCCTGCAACCCATAGCCGGTGTCGCCATCCCACTGCGCCGCTTGCCAGAGTGGGTTGGCCGCTTCCGGCGTTGCTGCGGCCTGAGCGGCCTCTAAGTGTTTATCCACGGTCTCGTTGGCGTAATAGCCGCTGTTATAGAAACCAAATCCGGCATGCTCGCTATGAAACAGGTAGTACACCTCCTGCGGACTATGGCTGCCGAAACCAAACACAATGGCATCTTGATGGAGGGCTTCCCGTTGAATCTCGTCCCAGTGGCGGCCGGTGGGCTGCATCTCGATGCCAAGCGGTCGCACCATCTCAGCGCTCACTTGGGCGAGCTGTTGGCGCGTGGTGTCGCTCGATGGGTACGTCAGGCGAAAACGTGCTGGCTGGCCGTCTTTAAAACGCAGCCCGTCTTCGTCCTGGCGAACCCAGCCTGCTTCATCGAGTAGGGCATTAGCGCGTGCTAAATTGGGCGCCGCCACTTTCTCGCCTTCTTGGCTCCAGGGCAGGCCGTCCGCCGGGCCAAAGGCCGGACGACCAAAACCGTTGAGCGCTACGTCCACCAGTGTTTCGCGGTCGAGGGCAAGATTCACCGCCTGACGGATGGCGAGATCAGACGTGACGTCATTGCCAATCGGAGCGCCGTTGGCAGCCTGTTCGCCTTCATCGGGCTGCATAGGAAACAGAATGCCGCGGTTGTCCACACTCTTCATGATGACCCGCTGCATTTGGCTGGGGAGGTTGTTCGCCAGTGCTTGTGGCACCGCGGCGAGATCCACCTCACCGGCGTGGGCGGCACTGAGCGTGGCGGCCTCATCGGTAAATAAAAACACCAGGCGCTCAAAGATGGGCGTGGGGCCATAGAAGTAGGGGTTGCGCTCAACAATCAGCTGCTCGCCCTCTTGCCATTCGACCAACTGGTAAGGCCCGGATCCTAACGGCTGTCTGCCGTAACCCTCGCTATAGCCATTGTCCCGGTCAGCGTCAGGCACGATGCCCAGCGTCATGAGTTGATCGATAAAGGTAATGCGCGGTGCCTTTAGCGTCAGTTCAACCGTGTTGCCGTCGATGGCCCGGGCGCTCTCCAGTGCACTGAGATCGGCACGGCCACCCGCCTCCGCGGCGGCATTGAAGGTGAAGGCCACATCGTCAGCGGTGAGCGGGGTGTTATCGGAAAAACGCACATCCGTACGTAAAGTGAGCGTCCAGGTGAGGCGATCGTCAGACAGCGACCACTCGGTCGCCAGCCCCGGTTGCGGCGTCAAATCTTGGCCACGGGTGAGTAGCGTGGATTGAAACAACGGGTTGCCGTACTGCCCCCAGCCCAGCAGTGGGTTAAAGCCTTGTTCCGGCTCGCCGCCAATGGCTAGCACTAGCTGCTCTTTGGCCAACGCAGGCGCGCTTAGCGCTACGCATGTGGCTGCTAGAGCCAGTATGATAGAGCGACGCATAAGACACCTTTTAAGGCTGCTGATATGATGTTTTTACAATAACATCATACTATCAACGCTGGAAGTTGCGGCGATGCACAATGAGAGACCGGCGAAGGAGAGGGTATGCAGCGGGTAACGGTAACGCTGGATGAAGAGCTGTTAAGCGACGTCGACGCGCTGATGGCGCTGCGCGGCTATCAAAATCGCTCGGAGGCGATTCGTGATCTCACCCGCAGCGGGCTGACGCAGGCTAAAGAGCAGGTTGCACCTGATGCGCCGTGCATGGGAGCGCTGGTGTACGTGTATGATCACGCGGCGCGAGATCTTTCCAAGCGGCTGACTCGCCACTCCCATGATCATCACGACTTGACGCTCTCGACGCTGCACGTGCACATCAATCACGATAGTTGTCTGGAGGTGGCGCTATTGAAGGGGCAGGGGAGCGCACTGAAGCAGTTCTCCGATGAGGTGACGTCATCGCGCAGCGTGCGCTACGGCCAGCTCGTACTGATTCCTGACGAATAGGGCGCTAATGCCCACTTGAAAACCTGATATCCATAAAAAAGGGCGGCCCAGTGGCCGCCCCTTGATCGCGTCGAGTCGCTCAGTGCTCGACACCACCTTCGCCGTGCACGTGGCCGTGCTCGACTTCTTCCTGGCTAGCTTCGCGAACGGTCGCAATCTCAACGTCGAAGTTGAGGTGCTGGCCTGCTAGCGGATGGTTGCCATCGACGACGACGGTATCGCCTTCGACTTTCTTGACGGTCACCATCAGCGGGCCACCCTGGGTCTGGGCTTGGAACTGCATGCCGGGCTCGACGCTCTCGACGCCTTGGAACGCATCGCGCGGCACTTCTTGCATCAGCTGTTCTTGAACTTCACCGTAGCCCTCTTCCGGAGCGACTTGGACGTTCAGTTTGTCGCCAGCAGCGCGGCCTTCGAGCTCTTTTTCCAGGCCTGGGATGATGTTGCCAGCGCCGTGGAGATAGGTGAGCGGCTCGCGGCCTTCGGAACTGTCTAGCACCTCACCTGCATCGTTGGTCAGGGTATAGTGGAACGCGACAACCGAGTTTTGCGCAATTTGCATTGAATAACCTTTCGGTGAGTGCATGTCCCAACATGGTAACGCGTGTGGAGCGGCTTGTCAGGGGGGCGGCGGGGTTTTTCCACCCACACGCCTTTAGCGCTATTGCGCCTAGGGGTGTGCAGGGATACCCTACATCCACCCATTTTTAACCTGCCATACACTCGCTGGAGTCCGTTATGACCATCTTCTTTATTTGGGTTGTCGCCTTCGCGCTGATTGCATATTTTGCTAATAAACGTTGGGAAAGCGGCGTTAGCCAAGGGTTGGACAAAGTGCTGCCCGAGGTGCTGAAAAGCCATGGTGACAACCGCTACCTGTGGGTAGCGGCGTTGGCCGTACTGGGCGCAACGACACTGATTCGCCCGGTAGACGTGCTGCTGGTGGCGATCTTGCTAGCCGTGATTGGCTTGATCATCGTGAAGCTCGCCAATTGGGCAAGCAGCATGGCCCACTAAGTCGAGCCATCGAGTCCACTCCTGGGTTCGAATCGTCAAATAGCTGAATAAACAACAGCCCGGCCAAATCGGCCGGGCTGTTGTTTTGACGAGCCGCGACGCGTATAGCGTCGGGCGAATAGTGGGCAACTCTGGTGCTAGTAAGGCGCAACGCTCAGGTTGGCACCGCTGCCAATCAAACGAACCCGTTGGCCTGCTTGGTACTGACGATCGGCGCTTTGCACGACGACCACATCCGTCCCATCATCACGACGAATTTCCATTTCCAGTGCGTTGATCCGGTTGGCGCGATCTTCTGCGGCCGTACCGGCAACGGCACCGCCCAAGGCACCGGCAACGGTGGCAAGCTGACGGCCAGAACCGCCGCCAATTTGGCTACCTAGCAGGCCACCAATCACGGCGCCGCCGCCACCACCCAGCAAATTGCCGGTGCGGCTATCGGCCTGAATTTGTACGGGGCGAACGGCCACGATGGTGCCATAGCTGACGCTCTGCCCCGTTTGCGCTTGGTTACCACGGTAAACATCGCCTGAGTAGGGCGCGGTATTGGCGCAGCCAGCCAGTGTCAAAATGCTCAATGCAGCAACGGGTAATAAACGTTTCATTAAAACCTCCAGTGGGTATCTATCCGCGTCAATGGCGTTTCATCAATTGCCAAACATCGCGTCTATTTCGTTTTAGAACAGCGTTCGTTAAAAGATAACGGAAGTGTGGCGCTTTGACCAGCCATCCCAAAAAAAGGTCACAATGATAGTGTAGACAGGCATTAAGAAAGCAGTGTGCAAAAAAACAGGAGGCCGACGCCTCCTGTGGGTCATGCGAAGAGCGGATTAACCAAACTGGTTCATGGTGTTGTCTTTACCGCCCGCCTTGAGCGCGGCGTCGCCATGGAAGAACTCTTTGTGGTCGTCGCCGATATTGGAGCCTGCCATGTCCTGGTGTTTGACCGTGGCGATACCTTGGCGAATCTCCTGGCGTTGAACGCCTGCGACGTAGGCCAGCATGCCTTCGTCACCGAAGTAGCCCTTGGCGAGGTTGTCGGTAGACAGCGCTGCCGTATGGTAGGTGGGTAGCGTGATCAGGTGGTGGAAGATACCGGCTTCGCGAGCACCGTCGCGCTGGAAGTTGCGCGTCCACTCGTCGGCGAGTTGACCCAGTTCGGTGTCGTCGTACTCGACGCTCATCAGCTTGTCGCGCTGGTAAGCCGACACGTCCTTGCCCTCTTTCTCCCAAGCATCGAAGACCTGCTGACGGAAGTTGAGCGTCCAGTTGAAGGAGGGCGAGTTGTTGTAGACTAGCTTCGCATCCGGCACCACCTCGCGGATACGGTTCACCATGCTGGCAATTTGGCCAACGTGGGGCTTTTCGGTCTCGATCCACAACAGGTCGGCACCGTTTTGCAGGCTGGTGATGCAGTCCAGCACCACGCGATCTTCCCCCGTGCCCGGCTTGAACTGGTAGAGACCCGAGGCTAAACGCTTGGGCTTGACCAGCTTGCCGTTTTGCTTGATGACGACGTCACCGTTGCTGATGTCTGCCGCGTTCTCGATGACGTCCCCATCCAAGAAGCTGTTGTACTGGTCGCCCAGGTCGCCCGGCTCATGGGTGACGGCAATCTTTTGGGTGAGCCCTGCGCCAAGGGAGTCGGTGCGCGCCACGATGACGCCATCTTCGACGCCCAGCTCTAAGAAGGCGTAGCGCACGGCGTTGATCTTCGCTAGGAAGTCTTCGTGGGGAACGGTGACCTTGCCATCCTGGTGGCCGCACTGCTTCTCGTCGGAGACCTGGTTTTCGAGCTGGATACAGCAAGCGCCCGCTTGAATGAATTTTTTGGCCAGTAGGTAGGTGGCTTCGGCGTTACCGAAACCGGCGTCGATATCGGCAATGATCGGCACGATATGCGTTTCGTAGTTGTCGATCTTGCTGATCAGCTCTTTCTCTTTAGCGCTATCGCCTGCCGCCTTGGCGTCGTCCAGGGCGCGGAACAGGTGGTTGAGTTCCCAGGCATCCGCTTGCTTGAGGAAGGTGTAGAGTTCCTCGATCAGGTTGGCGACCGAGGTTTTCTCGTGCATGGATTGGTCGGGTAGCGGGCCGAACTCGGAGCGCAGCGCGGCTACCATCCATCCAGAGAGGTAGAGGTAGCGGCGTTTGGTGGTGCCGAAGTGTTTCTTGATCGAGATGAGCTTTTGCTGACCGATGAAACCGTGCCAGCAGCCCAACGACTGAGTGTACTGGGAGGTGTCGGCATCGTAGGCGGCCATGTCGTCGCGCATGATCTTGGCCGTGTAGCGAGCGATGTCCAAACCGGTATGGAAACGGTTTTGAGCGCGCATACGGGCAGCATATTCAGGTTTGATGGCTGACCACTTGCCGCCTTGGGCTTCGCGAAGGTGGGCCATGGCTTTGATATCGTCGAGCAGTCCTGTCATGAGCTGTTTCCTCCAGAGTTATCGTCGTTCGCACGTTAGCTTGTTCTTATGCTGCACCTGCGAGATAGATTCCAGCATTATTCAAATTCGCGGCGCTGTCTCTACACCCATCGTCTCTTAATAAAACGTCGCGGTGTGGCGCTTTGCGTTTCACAGTGTCGGTGTCTCCGAAGAGGAGAGTCCTTAACGCTGCAGTGCAATAACTATCGACTAGGCAAGGAGATCCAACAATTGTCACTTGGGGGCACGCGGCGTTGTAGTCCGACGACAGCGACTACGCCAAACGCCCTGTTTGTGTAGTCGTTTTTCGTCATGGCTTTGACTACGAACACAAAAAAAGCGCCACACGGGGTGGCGCTTGGCGACATTGGCGCTGAATCACTACAAAAACAGCGTCATCTCACGATGGGGAATGCCTGCATCCATAAACACGTCGCCGTGGGCAACGAACCCTAGCTGCTCGTAAAAAGCGAGAGCATGTAGCTGGGCGCTGAGCACCGCCCGGGCGTGCCCGGCATCGCGTGCCGCTTGGATGGCGGCCTCCATGAGTTGATAGCCAATGCCCAGCCCCCGGGCATGTTCGAGCACTGCCACTCGGCCAATGTGGCCATCGGGAAGAAGGCGGGCCGTGCCGACCGGCTCGCCTTTGAGCATGGCCAGAAAATGCAGGCACTGCGAATCGAGGCCATCCCACTCTTCCTCTTGAGGTACCTGCTGTTCATCGATGAAGACGACTCGGCGGATCCGCGAAGCGTGCTCTTCCAGTATTTCCCAGTGGCCGCTTGTCACGGTGGCGTTTTGTTCCAAGCGTTACTCCTCGTCGTCGCCCATGAAGCCCAGGCTGCCGCTATTGATCAGTCGAGTCACCAGAGCGGCGGCGCCCTCGAGTTCCAGCACGTCCGCGTACATCGGTGTAGCGTCGGCAAGGCGTTTGGCGAGGGGTTCTGAGCAGGCGTGCCCGTCGCCATCGACGAACAGCGTGGTGCCAGAGGCATCGCTGCGCCAAGCGAAGCGAGACCCTGGCATATGGAACAAAGGTTCGCCGTCTTGTAGTTGAGCAACAAGGTCGGCTTCGCTCATCGGCTCTTCGAGAGGCACGACTTGATCGATATATTTGGGCTGGGTCATCACGCGGCCAAACCACTGGGCCACTTGCTCAGGGTTATCCAGCGCGCTCAGCATGAACTGACGCATGCGTTCGACGGCGGCATCGTCCAGCTCGCCTACCTCCTCGGCAGGGGCCATGCCCGCATCGCTATAACGCTGGGAGTCCGACATTTGTTCGCCGACATAATCGGCATACGAGGTGATGGCTTCGTCGGCCGAGGGCGCGCGAAAACCCACCGAAATGGTCATGCAGTCATCGCTTTGGCTGACGCCGTGGTGTGCCCAGCCTGGCGGCAAATACAACATGTCGCCGGGTGCCAGGGTCCAGTCGGAGTCTGCTTCGATCTCGAACGACTCGAGGATGCGCAGATCGATCCCTTGGATGATCGGCGCATTGTCGAGCTGCTTACCACCCAACTGCCAGCGGCGGTGGCCGCTAGCCTGCAGGAGGAAGACGTCGTACTGGTCGATGTGTGGCCCAACGCTGCCACCGGGAGGGGCGTAGCTGACCATGATGTCGTCCAGCCGCCAGCGAGGTAGGAAGTCGAACTCGTCCATCAGCGCCGCAATGGAGGGCACGTAGTGATCGACCGCTTGTACCAGCAGGCTCCAGTGACCTTCGGGCAGCCGCTCGAAAGTGGCGTCGTCGAACGGCCCGTGCGAGACCTGCCAGGGGCCGTCGGGGCCATTCTCTTCGACCAGCCGCGCTTCGACGCCCGGTTCGCAGGCAAGGCCTGCCAGTTCGTCGGGATCGATGGGGCTGACGAAATCGGGGATAGCGCCACGGATCAGCAGTGGCTTCTGCTGCCAGTAGTTGGCCAAGAAGTCTGCGGGCGTTAAATCGCCCAACAGGGTGAGTGGCTTATCGTGATGACTCATGGCGTTATCCTAGTTCAAGTGAGCACTACGTCAGTGCCGCAGAGCGTCGTTTAGAGTGCAGCAAGCCGCTGATTGAGAGCTTCGGCCTGGGCCTTCGCATTACCAATATAGCTGGCAGGC
Source organism: Halomonas sp. BL6 (assembly GCF_006228115.1). Lineage (NCBI taxonomy): Bacteria > Pseudomonadati > Pseudomonadota > Gammaproteobacteria > Oceanospirillales > Halomonadaceae > Halomonas > Halomonas sp. BL6. The sequence continues at coordinate 525,809 of NZ_VDGL01000001.1, forward strand.
GAGAGATCTTTCAGCTCCTTTTTGACCGTCTCAGGTAGCTCGAGTGTGTCAATGAAGGCAGCAAAGCCTGCCTGATCGATCCGCTTGCCGCGGGTCAGTTCTTTGAGCTTCTCGTAGGGTTTTTCGATGCCGTAACGCCGCATGACGGTCTGGATAGGTTCGGCCAGCACTTCCCAGCTGTTGTCCAGGTCTTCTGCAAGACGCTCAGGGTTGGCTTCCAGTTTGCTGATGCCTTTCAGGCTAGCGTGGTAGCCAATCAGGCCGTAGGCCAGACCAACGCCAAGGTTGCGCAGCACGGTGGAGTCGGTCAGGTCGCGCTGCCAGCGCGAAATCGGCAGTTTCTGTGCCAGGTGGCTCATCACTGCATTGGCCAACCCCAAGTTACCCTCTGAGTTTTCGAAGTCGATCGGATTGACCTTGTGCGGCATAGTCGACGAGCCAATTTCGCCTTCTACGGTACGCTGCTTGAAATAGCCCAGCGAGATATAGCCCCAGACGTCGCGATCGAAATCGATCAAAATCGTGTGAAAGCGGCAGATCGCATCGAACAGCTCGGCAATGTAGTCGTGGGGTTCGATCTGTGTGGTGTAGGGGTTGAAGCTCAACCCTAAACCTTCGACGAAAGTGCGCGCGTTGGCTTCCCAGTCGATGTCCGGGTAGGTGGTCAGGTGGGCGTTGTAGTTGCCCACCGCGCCGTTGATTTTGCCCAGAATCTCGACGCTTTCGATCTGCTTGAGCTGTCGCTTGAGGCGATACGCCACGTTGGCCATCTCTTTGCCCAGCGTGGTGGGGCTAGCGGTTTGGCCGTGGGTGCGCGACAGCATCGGCTGACCGGCATGGGCAATCGCCAGCTTGGCAACTTCATCGGCGACTTGATGCATGGTCGGCAGCAAGGCTTTAAGGCCGTCTGCCAGCATCACGCCATAGGAGAGGTTGTTGATGTCCTCAGAGGTGCAGGCGAAGTGGATGAACTCGGTGACCGCATTCAACTCTGCTTGTCCTGCGATCTTTTCTTTCAAGAAGTACTCGACCGCTTTGACGTCATGGTTGGTGGTGCGCTCGATCTCTTTGATGCGCTCGGCGTCGTCCACGGAAAAGTCGCGAATCAACTGCTCTAAAAAAGCGGTGGCTTCTGCGGAGAGCGGGGGCACTTCCACGATTTGGCCGTGGTCAGCCAAGCGTTGCAGCCAGCGCACTTCCACAATGACCCGCGCGCGTATCAGGCCGAATTCGCTGAAGTGTTCACGTAGCGCGGCGGCTTTGGCGCCGTAGCGGCCGTCGACGGGGGAGAGGGCGGTCAGAGCAGAGAGTTGCATGGCTTGGTTTCCAGAGTAGTCAAAGTCAGGGATCGAAAGTGAGGTGGCGCAGCGGCTAGCCGAGGTCATCCAGTGCTCGGCGCATTGCCTTGCGCTGGAAAACCAGTTTCCAGCGGCGCCCACCCTGCTGATGCCATAGCAGGGCGAAGCGGATGCCGGCCATCAGGCAGGCGCGCACCCGCTCCGGCATCATACGGGTTTGCAGTAACGAGGGGTCGCCCTGCACCACGATGCGTGTTTTAAACGTCGAGATAGTCTCTTGGTAAGCTTCACCGAGGCTGGCGATGACGTTTTCGTGGGTCGTGCCAAAGTGCTCCGCTTGTCCTTGGACATGAGCGAGTTTCTGGCCTAGCAGGTCCATCATCTGGCGGTCGGTGCGCAGCTTGTTCATCAACAAAAGCAGCGAGAAACCGTAGCGAAGCACGACCGGGTTAGCTTGCTTGCGCCCCACCAGTGCTTCCAGCGTTTCTAGACCGCGGCGCAGATTGTTGGGATGGCCGCCGTAAATCGCCTCGAAGCTTTCGGGATTCGTGTCGACCGTCGCGTTGATCAGCGTTTCCCAGGCGCGGGTATCGACCTGCCCGGTACGTGCCAGCTCGTCGACCAGACTGGCGGCTTGGAATACGCCCGCCAGCGCAAGGGTCTGGCGGGCAGCAGGGGAGTCGGGCGCGCGGTGTATCGGAGTGGCGCTCATGCGGCGGCCTCCGCCATTTTCCAGGTGGCGCGGATGACGCCGCCGCCCAGACAGATATCGTTATCGTAAAGCACTAGCGACTGGCCGGGCGTGACCGCCCACTGTGGATCGTCGAACACGACCTCGACACTGCCGTCCGGCTGGGCAATGATCTCGCAGGGACAGTCACTTTGGCGGTAGCGCGTCTTGGCGGTAAAGCGGCCCCGCTGCACGGGAGGATGACCCGCGACCCAGTCCATGGGCTCGGTGGCCAGCGCATCGGTGTACAGCAGCGGATGATGCTTGCCCTGAACCACGATCAGTACGTTGCGATCGAGATCCTTAGCCGCCACGTACCAGGGCTCTTCGGAGTAGTTGGCCAAGCCGCCGATTCCCAGTCCCTGACGCTGGCCTAAGGTGTAATACATCAAGCCCATGTGCTGGCCGATCTCATCGCCTTCGGGGGTCTCGATGGTCCCGGGTTGGGCGGGCAGATACTGTTGCAGAAAGTCGCGGAAACGACGTTCACCGATGAAGCAAATGCCGGTAGAGTCTTTCTTCTTGGCGGTGATCAGATCGTGCTGCTCCGCCAGCGCGCGCACCTCGGGTTTCTCCAGCTCGCCCACCGGGAACAGGGTGCGGGCGATGGCCGCTTCCGGCACGGCGTGCAGGAAGTAGCTTTGGTCTTTATTGCCATCCAGGCCTTTCAGCAGGCGCGGGTGGCCGTCGCGAATGCCTTGCCGCACATAGTGGCCGGTAGCGATTTTATCGGCACCTAGCATCTCGGCATACTCTAGAAAGACTTTGAACTTGATCTCGCGGTTGCAGAGGATGTCAGGGTTCGGCGTACGGCCCGCTTTGTACTCCGCTAAGAAGTGCTCGAAAACGTTGTCCCAGTATTCGGCGGCGAAGTTCGCAGTATGCAGTTTGATGCCCAGTTTGGCGCACACGGCTTCTGCATCCGCTAGGTCTTCTTTGGCCGTGCAGTATTCGGTGCCGTCGTCCTCGTCCCAGTTCTTCATAAACAAGCCTTCGACATCGTAACCCTGCTGGAGCAGAAGGAGTGCCGAAACGGAGGAGTCGACGCCGCCAGACATGCCGACGATAACCTTGCCGGTGGCCGCAGTGCGGATGTCCGCCGTGTCCTGGGTGGCTGAGCCATGGGTGGATGTCATGAGCATCCTCGGTTGAAGTGGTGTGCAATTGGGCGGCGATTATACACGATGGGGGCTCGATGCTTCGAGTGCTTCACTCCTTGATCACGCCAAGCGGGTAGCAGTGGCCGTTTAGCGCGTCGTCGATACGTTGGAGAACCAGCGGGCTGCGCAACCGTCGGGCGCCGTCCAACATGGCAATCTCCTCTCGTGTCAGCCAGTGGGTCGCGACGATGGCCGGGTCGATAGCCGAGCTAACGTACTGGCTGGGCGTGGCAACGAAACCGTGACTATGGAAGGTCGTACCGGCAGGCGTGTGAAAGACGTACAGCCCCAGATAGCCGGTCAAGGTGATCTGCCAAGCGGTCTCTTCCATGACTTCACGGTGAACGGCTGCCATCGGCCCTTCCCCGTGCTCGACGTGTCCGGCAGGCTGATTGAACAGCGTGTGTGGGCCACCTTTATTCTCTTCCACCATTAGAAAACGCCCCTGCTGCTCGATCACACAGGCAACGGTGCTGTGAATGATGGGGCGGGCAACGTCCGTTTGGACAACGCCGCTCATTTGCGTCTTCCTCTTGGTTTTGCACTGCTTTTCGAGCCGCGTTTGGCGCCCCTTTCAGCGTCCTTATGGGTGTTGAGTGGTTTGTGTTGTCCGCTGCGCGGCTTGGTCGCTTGGGTCGTCCGTGGCGCGTGTAGCGTCTCTTTGCGCCACTGGCCGGGTGCGAGATCGCCCAGTTGCCAGGGGCCAATCGCGGCACGTATCAGGCGCAGAGTGGGAAAGCCAACGTGGGCGGTCATGCGGCGCACTTGGCGATTGCGCCCCTCGCTAATGGTGAGTTCCAACCAGCTGGTCACGGGATGGCGTTTGGGATCGATGGCCGGGGCGCGCTCAGCCACGTCAGGGGGCGACATACGCCGAGCTTTGGCGGGCAAAGTGGGCCCATCTTTCAATGTGACGCCGGATACGAGTGCGCGAATGGCCTCGTCGGTAATGTGACCTTCGAGCTGCACCCAGTAGGTTTTTGGCTGTTTGTGACGGGGGTGGGCGATACGGTGGATCAGGTTGCCATCATCACTCAGCAAGAGCAGTCCTTCCGAGTCGTAATCGAGGCGTCCGGCCGCATAAACACCCGGCGCATCGAGCACGTCGGCCAGAGTAGAGCGGCCTTGGCTGTCGGTGAACTGGGAGAGCATGCGGTAGGGTTTGTGCAGTAGATATAGGGTGCTCATCGTCTCTCGAACTGTCTTGCAGACTGTAGGCAGAGGATTTGTCGACAATCGCTCATGCGGTTAAAGTGCAGCGCTGGTATAATCTGGCCCGGCTGTTTGAGTTTGAAAGGGCCGAAAGCAGAACGGTGCTTGCCGCGCCGTCGCCGTTACCGCAGTAACCACCGAGTGACCAGTAGTACCACCGACTGACTAAAGGGGCAGCGCATACAGGATGCTCCACACGCTTCGCGGCATGGCCAATCGTTGTAATGGGCCGCGTAGCTCAGGATTTTATAATCACAGCGACCGAAAAAGAGGTTAACGCAAAAATGTCTAAAACGCCGAAGATCATTTATACGCTCACCGATGAAGCTCCTGCGCTCGCTACCTACTCTCTGTTACCCATCATTGATGCTTTTACCGACTCTGCCGGTGTCGAAGTAGAGACCCGCGACATTTCGCTGGCTGCCCGTGTGCTGGCACAGTTTCCCGACATTCTGAACGACGAGCAGCGCGTCAGCGACGACTTGGCTGAGCTGGGTCAGCTGGCGAAGACGCCGGAAGCCAATATCATCAAACTGCCTAACATCAGCGCCTCTGGCCCCCAGCTCAAAGCGACCATCAAAGAGTTACAGAGTCAGGGTTATCCGCTGCCGGCGTATCCGGAAGAGCCTAAGAACGATGAAGAGGCCTCCATCAAAGCGCGCTATGACAAAGCCAAAGGCAGTGCGGTAAACCCGGTGCTGCGTGAGGGCAATTCTGACCGTCGTGCGCCGAAATCGGTCAAGAACTACGCGCGTAAATACCCGCACCGTATGGGCGAGTGGAGCGCTGACTCCAAGTCTCATGTCGCGCACATGAGCGAAGGCGATTTCTACGGCAGCGAGCAGTCAGCGGTCATGGAAAAAGCGGGCACGCTGAAGATCGCGCTGCAGCAAGCCGATGGCACCCAGGTAGTGCTAAAAGAGGGGCTTGCGGTACAGGCGGGTGAAGTGATCGATGCGGCGTGCATGAGCAGCCGTCGTCTGCGTAGCTTCATCGACAGCCAGATCAACGATGCTAAAGAGAGCGGCGTGCTGTTTTCGCTGCACCTGAAAGCTACCATGATGAAGGTCTCCGACCCGATCATGTTCGGCATCGTAGTTGAAGAGTTCTACAAAGAGGTGCTGGAGAAGCACGCTGACGCACTGAAGAGCGCGGGCTTCAACGCCAACAGCGGTATCGGCGACCTGTACAGCGCCATCGAGAAGCTGCCCAGCGACCAGCAAGACGCCATCAAAGGCGATGTCGAGGCGCTGTATCAAACACGCCCGGCCATGGCGATGGTGAATTCCCACAAAGGCATCACCAACCTCCACGTGCCCAGCGACGTGATCATCGACGCCTCCATGCCGGCGATGATTCGTGATTCCGGCAAGATGTGGAATGCCAACGATGAGTTGCAGGATGCCAAAGCGGTCATCCCGGATCGTTGCTACGCCACCATCTATCAAGCCGTTATCGAAGACTGCAAGCAGAACGGTGCGTTCGATCCGACCACGATGGGTAGCGTTCCTAACGTGGGCCTCATGGCGCAGAAAGCCGAAGAGTACGGCTCCCATGATAAAACCTTCCAAATGCCCGCCGACGGTACCGTCGTGGTGACCGACGACTCGGGCGAAACGCTATTCAGCCACACGGTAGAAGCGGGCGACATTTGGCGGATGTGCCAAACCAAAGATGCGCCGATTCAAGACTGGGTGAAGCTGGCGGTTACTCGTGCCCGCGACAGCGGTGCTCCAGCGCTGTTCTGGCTCGACGCCAACCGTGCCCATGACGCCCAACTGATCAAGAAGGTCGAAACGTACCTGAAAGACCACGACACGTCCGGCCTGGATATCCGTATCCTAGCGCCCGTCGACGCGATGAAACTCTCCCTGGAACGCATTCGCAAGGGTGAAGACACCATCTCCGTCACCGGTAACGTGCTGCGCGACTATCTCACCGACCTGTTCCCGATCATGGAGCTCGGCACTAGCGCCAAGATGCTTTCCATCGTGCCGCTGATGAACGGCGGTGGTCTGTTCGAAACCGGCGCTGGCGGCTCGGCACCGAAGCACGTTCAGCAGTTCCTGGAAGAGAACCATCTGCGCTGGGATTCGCTGGGTGAGTTCCTGGCGCTGGCAGCGTCGCTCGAACACCTAGGCAGCACCTTCGGTAATGCCCGCGCGACGCTGTTGGCAAAAGCGCTGGATGAAGCCAATGGCAAATTCCTCGACAGCAACAAGTCGCCATCGCGTAAAGTCGGCGAGCTGGATAACCGTGGCAGCCACTTTTACCTGGCCCTCTACTGGGCAGAAGCATTGGCAGCTCAGGATCAGGATGGCGATATGAAAACGCTGTTCGCCCGTTTGGCCGAAGCGCTCAAAGCCAACGAAGCCGCGATCGTTGACGAACTCAATAGCGTTCAAGGTCAGCCGGTCGATATTCAAGGCTACTTCCACCCGAACGGTGAACTGGCCAGCCAAGCCATGCGTCCAAGCAAGACGCTAAACGACGCCCTGGCAATGGTTGCCAAAGGCTAAATCGCCTGGTGACAGTCGCACCCTGTGTGCGGCTCGCCCCCTGCCTGCTTAGCAGGCAGGGGTTTTTTGTTTTGCCCAGTGTGATAATTTCGAGTTTTTCGTGAACCCTTGTTGATGGCGTGCGTCTTATACAGCAGATTATAGTGTGTACAACCGAGGCTGCTCTCAGCATCCTCCCTAGAACTGCTTGTCAGACACCGTCCGTCAGCCTAGAGATGATCCTTGCAGCTTATGCGTATTACAGAAAGCCCAATCGTGGTAGCGACGCTACAGGCAGGCATGACGCGTCCAGGCATGCCCGAGCACGATGATGACTTAGCGGTGCAGTCGGCCGAGCCCGCGCTGGCACAGCCGCCTTTATATAAAGTGGTGTTGCACAACGACGACTATACCCCCATGGAGTTTGTCGTCGAAGTGCTGCAGGGTTTTTTCAATATGGATAGCGAAAAAGCCGTACAGGTCATGCTGGCCGTACACACTCAGGGAAAAGCCACGTGCGGCATTTTTACCCGGGATATTGCTGAAACAAAGAGCTATCAAGTGAATGAGTACGCCCGTGAGTGCGAGCACCCATTAATGAGCGATATCGAAGCGGCCGATTGACCCCGTTGACGTAACCTGCGTTGAAAAAAAGTAGCGCAGGGGCTTGCAACCATGCCATTTGTACCCGATGTTGAAAGTGCCGGTCGATTAAACTGATCCGACGCAAGCCCTAGGTGGCGATATGCCCTAGGTAGTAGCGAAAAGGGGACTGCCATGCTGAGCAAAGAACTTGAACTGACCCTGAACACGGCCTTCACCGTGGCTCGCTCGAAGCGCCACGAGTTTATGACCGTCGAGCATCTGCTTCTGGCGCTGCTAGACAATGCTTCTGCGGTGGATGTGCTGAAGGCGTGCGGGGCAAACCTCGACAAGCTGCGGTCCGATCTGCAGGATTTCATCAATTCGACCACACCGCTGATCCCCGAGGGGCAGGGTGACCGTGAAACACAGCCAACGCTGGGCTTCCAACGCGTGCTTCAGCGTGCGGTATTCCATGTTCAATCGTCTGGCAAGAGTGAAGTAACAGGCGCTAACGTGCTAGTAGCGATCTTCTCTGAGCAAGAGAGTCAGGCAGTCTATTTCTTGAAGCAACAGAGTGTGGCACGGGTCGATGCAGTAAATTACATTGCTCACGGCATCTCGAAAGTGTCTGGTCATGGCCCTTCACCCTCTCCCTCTTCTCAAGAAAACGACGATGCAGAAGAGGGCAGTGCCGAAGGTGCCGCTCACCCGCTGACGGGCTATGCCACCAACCTGAACGAGCAGGCGCGCCAGGGTAAAATCGACCCGCTAATTGGTCGTGATCACGAGCTCGAGCGTGTCGTGCAAATCCTGGCCCGTCGTCGTAAGAACAACCCGCTGCTGGTGGGTGAGGCGGGCGTGGGCAAAACCGCCATTGCTGAAGGCCTGGCCAAACGCATCGTCGAAGAAGACGTGCCCGAAGTGATCGCCGATGCGGTGGTCTACTCATTGGACATGGGCGCGCTATTGGCAGGCACCAAATACCGTGGCGATTTCGAAAAGCGCCTCAAGAGCTTGCTGAGCGAGCTGCGCAAACAGCCCAATGCCATCTTGTTCATCGATGAGATTCACACGGTCATTGGCGCGGGCGCTGCCTCGGGCGGCGTAATGGACGCCTCCAATCTGTTGAAACCGCTGCTCTCTTCAGGCGAGCTGCGCTGCATTGGTTCGACCACGTTCCAGGAGTTCCGCGGAATTTTCGAGAAAGACCGCGCCTTGGCACGCCGCTTCCAAAAGGTCGACGTGCTGGCACCGTCCGTTGAGGACACCATCAAGATTCTCAAAGGGCTGCGTTCGCGCTTCGAAGAGCACCACGAACTGAAATACACCGACGGTGCGTTGGAAAGTGCGGCCCGATTGGCGGATCGCTACATCAACGATCGATTCCTGCCCGATAAAGCGATCGACGTGATCGACGAAGCGGGTGCGCATCAGCGGATGCTACCCCCTGAGGTACGCGCTACGACGATCGACGTGGAGCAGGTGGAAGCCGTGGTGGCCTCCATTGCGCGCATTCCGCCGAAGAGCGTCTCAAGTTCGGATCGTAAACAGCTCGAGAAGTTGGACCGCGACCTGAAAATGTTGGTGTTTGGTCAAGACGAAGCGATCGATTCACTGTCGGCGGCCATCAAGCTCTCCCGTGCGGGCCTGAAATCTCCCGATAAGCCCGTGGGCAGTTTCCTGTTCGCAGGCCCGACTGGGGTCGGTAAAACGGAAGTAGCCAAGCAACTTGCGCATATCATGGGCATCGAGCTGGTGCGTTTCGATATGTCGGAGTACATGGAGCGTCACACCGTGTCGCGTTTGATCGGTGCGCCTCCAGGCTATGTGGGGTATGACCAGGGTGGGCTACTGACCGAGGCCGTCACCAAACAGCCGCACTGCGTGCTGCTTCTCGACGAAATCGAAAAAGCGCATCCAGAAGTCTTCAATCTGCTATTGCAGGTCATGGATCACGGTCGTTTGACGGACAACAACGGCCGCGAGGCAGACTTCCGCCATGTGATTTTGATCATGACCTCGAACGCTGGGGCGGAGCAGGCGTCGCGTCGCTCTATCGGTTTCCAGAGCCAGGATCACTCGACGGATGCGATGGAAGTGATTCGTCGGACCTTCTCGCCGGAATTCCGTAACCGCCTGGACGGCATCATTCAATTCCATGCGCTGCCCACGACGGTAGTGCGCAACGTGGTCGACAAGTTCCTGATCGAGCTTCAAGCGCAACTAGACGAGAAGCGCGTGCAGCTGGATGTAGACGACGTCGCCCGGGATTGGCTAGCAGAGAAAGGCTACGACCCGGATATGGGGGCAAGGCCGATGGCTCGCTTGATCCAAGAGAAGCTCAAGAAGCCACTCGCAGAGATGATTCTGTTTGGAGAGCTGGCCGAGCACGGTGGTATCGTACATGTTAGCCTGGAGGAGGGAGAGCTTCATCTTTCGACAGAGTCGGAAATGGCAGATGCGCCCTGAAAAGGGCGCTAAGATGACCGACAAGCAGTAATGCATACTCGCTAGCACGCACAGCGCCCTGTCTTCGACGGGGCGTTGTCGTTTCCAGGGAGCGGCGCCGTCTTTACGCGGTGCTACTAATAGCCGTGGGACGCGATCTGTGAGCAGACGTTGCTTGAGGGCACACTCAAGGCTTAGCGCGAGCGATAAACGATACGGCCTTTGGACAGGTCGTAGGGCGTTAGTTCTACCTTGACCTTGTCGCCAGTCAGAATGCGGATGTAGTTTTTACGCATTTTGCCAGAGATGTGAGCGGTCACGACATGGCCGTTTTCAAGCTCAACCCGGAACATGGTATTGGGAAGGGTGTCAACGATCACGCCTTCCATTTCAATATGATCTTCGCGTGCCATATAGGCAGATCCTCACTTTTAGATATCGTGGATAGTCGAATGAGTGTTTCCGACGGCGTTGGCACAGACCTGCACGCCTAAGAAACAGCGCTATATTGTGCCGTAAGCCTGCCGTCAAGGCAAAAAAGCTGCTCAGATTAGCGAATTAAGGGGCGCCAGTGGCGACCATCGAGCAGCTCGATAGGCGAAAACGCCTGCTTGTATCGCATTTTTCGGCACTCCTCGATCCAGTAGCCAAGGTAAAGGTGGGGAAGCCGTTTCTCTTGGCAAAGCTCGATTAGCTTTAAAATGGCAAACGTGCCCAAGGATCGTTTCTCTAACGCATCATCCACTTTGAAAAACGTATAGATGGCCGATAGTCCATGTTCGAGCTGGTCGAACGCTGCCACGGCCACCAGTTCGTCGTCGAGATACATTTCCAGCAAATGGGCGTAAGGTTCTTCCAGCGTCAAAAAGGTGCGATATTGGTCGCGGCTGGGTGGGAACATATCGCCGTCAGCGTGTCGCTGTCGAATGTAGTCAGCGTAGAGCGCGTAGTGCGAAGCATCGAAGCGCGCTGGGATGACACGCGTTTCGATATCGGCATTGCGCCGCCAGACTTTTCGCTGGGTGCGGTTGGCGCTAAAGTGATCCACCGGAATCCGCACCGATCGACAAGCGTTGCATCCCTCGCAGTGGGGGCGGTATAAGTGGCGCCCGCTGCGTCGGAAACCCAGCAGCGACAGTGAGTCGTACACCCCTGGCACGGGTGACTCCTGGGGGTCAAGAAACAGCGTAGTAGCCTCTTTGCCTGGCAAGTAGCTGCAGGCATGAGGAACGGTTAGGAAGAAGCGCAAATCCCGCACGGGGCGGCGAGGAGCGTTACTACTCACGGCTTGCCTCCTTGATCATGAACGGCGGTCACTGTGCTGTTGCGTTTGAAGCAATGGCTGCAAGCCACGGAGATTCTGGCACCTGGGGCGCTTGAGTCTCAGTGCTGGATAAGCAAAACGCCTTTTCTGGCAGCCACTTCTCAAGATAGTTGATGAACGTTCGCCGGGCGACCGTTGTTGCGCCGAGGCTGGCCAGATGCGGTGTATGCACCTGGCAGTCGATGAGCTTGCCGCCGTAAGTGTGCATGGCGCTTGCCAAGTGGGCGAGGGCAATTTTAGAGGCGTCTGGCTGGCGTGAAAACATCGACTCGCCGAAAAATACCGGCCCCATCGCCAAGCCATAGAGTCCGCCTACCAGCTGGCCCCCATGGTGGACCTCGACACTGTGGGCAATGCCCAATGCATGCAGCCTCTGGTAAGCGTCGCGCATGGAAGGATTGATCCAGGTGCCCAGCTCGTCTTTACGTGGCGCAGCGCACGCTTCGATTACCTGGGCAAAGTGTTGATTCAGCGTCACGCTAAAGCCACTATGTCGCAGCCGTTTAGCAAGGCTGCGGCGTCGTTTAAACTGTTCAGGCAGCAGTATCATGCGTGGATCTGGGCTCCACCATAAAATGGGGTCATCGTCGCTATACCAAGGAAATATCCCTTTTCGGTAAGCGTCTACCAGCCAGGCTGGTGTAAGCTCTCCACCGGCAGCCAACAGGCCGTTAGGGTTCTCCAACGCCTGTTCGGTAGAAGGAAAAGTGGGGTGTGGCGATGAGAGCCAAGGTAGCATCGCTTGCTCCTGTTGCTAGTGGCGTCCGTCGAAGCGCTGTGACGGCGGAAGGATGCTCGGTATGATGCAAACTCGCAAGTGGATTAAAGACACCGTGTGGTGTAAAGGGAGAATCGCTTGAAAGTAAATAAGGCGGTAGACAAGCGAACGCAGCGGCAGTCGCGTCAGTCACCATCGAGTTCTCAATCATCGGCGCGGGTCAATGCCGCGAAGGATAAGGCGCGCCGCGTTGGCCTGCGCTTGCAAGGCTCTGCCCGTGAAGGGGTGGTGGTCGTCATGCTGGCGCTCTGCGTCTTCTTGCTGTTGGCCCTGTTTAGTTACCATCCTGCCGACCCAGGCTGGTCGTACCAAGGCCCCGAAACCGAGGTTCGCAACTGGATGGGGCCCGTGGGTGCTTGGCTGGCCGATGTGCTCTATTCACTGCTGGGTGCAAGTGCCCTATGGTGGCCGGGTATGTTTGGTTACGCCGCCTGGTGGCTGATGCGCTCTCGCCAGGTACGCTTCGAGCTAGACCCAGTGGCCATCGCCGTACGTGCGGGCGGGCTAGTGCTGCTGATGTTCGGCACGACCATGTTGGGGGCACTGCACTTTTACCATCCCGATAGCATTTTGCCCTATGCCTCTGGCGGTATATTGGGAGAGGGGCTGGTGGGCACCTTAAAACCGCTCGTCAGTAGTGGCGGAGTAGGGTTGATCGCTGCAGCGCTCATTCTCATTGGTTTCCCGCTGTTTAGCGGTATGTCTTGGCTGCAAGTGGCCGATGAAGTCGGTCGTAAACTTTGTCGTATCGGCGGTTGGTTTGGCGAGCGCCGTGCCAAGCGGCGTGAAAAGCGTGCCGAACGGGCCGCGGTGCGCGCAGCGGCCAAGGCAGCGTCCAAGAAAGTGAAGCAGCGCTCCTGGGCTGAGCCGAGTGACACGAGTACCGATCCCGTCGATGACGAAGTGGCGACGACCACGCCTCGGGCCAGTGAAGCAATTGAGCCCCCCGTGCGCCCTACCGTCAGTGAGCGCTCACCTGTCGGTCGTCGCGAGCGCCGTGAGCCGAGCTTCTCGGCACCCGCAGAGGATGAGGCGTCGTCGGTCACCGATACGTCGATTCCCTGGGAAGCGGCCGCTGTGCTGAGCGAGCGTCATGCACCGGCCCCTCCCGCGGCTGCCGCATCTCAAGACCCCGAGTTGGAGACAGCGCCTTCTCCGAAGATGACGCCAGAGAAAGACGCGCCTGAAGAGCCGATCATGCCGCTCTCCGCTCACGCTCCGGAGGACGTCCAAGAGCCTGCTCCGGAGCCAGAACCAGAGCCGATACCCTCTATCGCCGATACAGAGGTACCGCTCGAAGCGCTTGAGACATCCTTGCCAAACGCGCACGCATTTGCGACCAAGCCCGTGGATGAGCCAGAGCCTGCCGTGCGTCAGGAAGAGAGTGAGTACTCACCTTTAAGCGCTGGCGAAGAGCAAACGAGCGAGGACGTTGCCCCGACCGTGCCGCTACGCGCGTTACGCAATGAGCCAGAAGAGACCTCGGAATCCATTACGCCCGTTGAGCTGGCTCGCCGTTCAGAGCCAGCACCAGAACCAGAGGTAGCACCCGCCCCCGCTCCTACGACGCTGCGCAGTGACGAAAGCGATCCCGCTTATCGGCCAACGCCGATGTCTGCGGAGTCGCGTCGTGAGCGCGTACCCGAGGTGGTGCCCGAGCCGGTGTGGGATGACGATGACGACGAGCTACCGGTCAAGACCGCCATGCAGGCGCCGGCCAGCGCGCGCCATGAGCCTACGTTCTCGACCGAGTCGGCCGAAGAAGAGTCAGACAATGGACCGACGCTCTGGACCGTCGAACATCTACAGAGTCAGCGTCCGTCGTTTGAAACGCTTCCAGAGCCCGAGGGCGAGGTGCCCAGCCTGCAGCTGCTCACGCCGCCGGAGCCGCATCAGCCGAACTACACGGATGAGCAGCTGGCCGATATGGCGGAACTCCTGGAAGTCAGGTTACGCGAATACGGTGTTAAAGCTGAAGTGGTCGATACGTGGCCGGGGCCGGTCATTACACGTTTCGAGATCAAACCTGCCGCCGGGGTGAAGGTTTCCAAAATCAGTAACCTGGCCAAAGACCTTGCTCGTTCGCTGATGGTCAAGAGCGTGCGTGTGGTCGAGGTCATCCCTGGCCGCCCCACGGTGGGTATCGAAATTCCCAACCCGCATCGCGCAATGATTCGTTTGCGTGAAGTGATCGATTCGGACCGCTACCAGCAGGAGAATTCACCGCTGACGATGGCACTTGGCCAAGATATTGGCGGTGGTCCGGTAGTGGCGAATTTGGGCAAAATGCCCCACCTGTTGGTGGCCGGTACGACCGGTTCGGGTAAGTCGGTGGGGGTCAACGCCATGCTGATCTCCATGCTGCTCAAGGCTACACCCGATGAACTCAAGCTGATCATGGTCGATCCCAAGATGCTGGAGCTGTCGGTGTATGACGGCATACCGCATTTGCTGGCGCCTGTCGTCACCGATATGAAGGAAGCTGCCAATAGCTTGCGTTGGTGTGTGGCTGAAATGGAGCGCCGTTACAAGCTGATGGCCGCCATGGGCGTGCGTAACATCGCCGGGTTTAACGCGCGCCTCGATGAAGCCGAACGTGCCGGTGCCCAGGTGGCCGACCCGCTATGGGAGCCCCAGCCCTGGGAAATGCATCAAACGCCTCCAGTGCTGGAAAAGCTGCCCTATATCGTAGTGGTCATCGATGAGTTTGCCGATATGTTCATGATCGTCGGCAAAAAGGTCGAAGAGCTGATCGCGCGGCTGGCGCAGAAAGCGCGGGCTGCCGGTATCCATCTGATTCTGGCTACTCAGCGCCCGTCGGTGGATGTGGTGACCGGCCTGATCAAGGCGAACATTCCGTCACGGATGGCGTTCCAGGTCTCCTCGCGGATCGATTCGCGCACCATTCTCGACCAGGGCGGTGCCGAAAGTCTGTTGGGTCATGGCGATATGCTCTACTTGCCCGCGGGCTCCGGTCCACCGAATCGTGTCCATGGTGCCTTCGTGGACGACGATGAAGTCCACCGGGTGGTCGATGACTGGAAGCGTCGAGGCGAGCCGGAGTACATCGAAGAGATTCTTTCCGGCGGCGTATCTGCCGATGCGCTAACCGGGCTCGAAGCGGAAGGCGTCGATGGCGATGATGCCGAACAGGACGCGCTCTATGACGAAGCGGTGCAGTTCGTTACTGAAACGCGAAAAGCGTCGATTTCTGCCGTACAGCGGCGCTTCAAGATCGGTTATAACCGGGCCGCACGTCTGGTCGAGGCCATGGAAGGGGCCGGGGTGGTCTCCTCCATGGGTACCAACGGTGCCCGCGAGGTGCTGGCGCCGCCGCCGGTGGGCCATTAACACGTCAACCATGCAATAAGCGTGAAAGTCGCGCCGCCGGTGAAACCCTGCGGCGCGTTTCGCGTCTGAGGGGCATACGGAGCTTTTTACGCTCTTTGCCTCGTCCGCTATTCGGCAATGAATGCCTAGGGAGAAAGAACATGCGCGAACCCTCTAACCGCCGCTCACCGGCATTGGCACTGGCCGCCAGTGCGCTGGGATTGACTTTTGCTGCCCCTATGACTGCCTGGGCCAACGAGGCGGCAGAGCGGCTCACCGAGCGCTTGGATCCGTTGGAAAACTACCACGCCACCTTCGAGCAGCAGATTCTCGATGGCAGCGGTGATCGTTTGCAGAGCGCACGTGGGGAAATGTGGCTGTCGCGGCCCGGCATGCTGCGCTGGGAAGTCGAGGCACCTTATTCGCAAACCGTGGTCTCCGATGGTGAGGAGGTGTATCTCTACGATCCTGACTTGGAGCAGGTCACGGTACAGGCGATGGATGACCGTGTGACCCATACGCCCGCGCTGTTGTTATCAGGCAGCGCCGATGAATTGACGGCAAGTTACGATGTGTTCTACGAGCAGCAGGATGGCGACGATGTCTTTACCTTGATGCCGACGCTGGCCGATACGCTGTTCGAGGAGCTCAGCATGGTCTTCGACGGCGATACTCTCACCGAGCTCTGGATGATGGACAGTACCGGTCAGCGCACTGCCATCACCTTTAGCGGCATCACTCGCAATGGCACTATCGACCGCGATCTGTTCGATTTCCAGATCCCCGAAGGTACGGACGTGATTCGCGAAGAGATGTAGAGGGTGAATCAGTAGATTACGATCGGGCGCTCTAAGGCGCCCGATCTGCTTCTTGGTCGCGCTCTTCCCGCCACGCCATGATTTCCCCGAACCGTTTCTCCTGGCCAAACGGGCTCGGCTCGTAGAAGCGTGTTTTGGGCACGTCTTCTGGCCAGCAGTCGTGGGCGCTGCCTGCTGGATATCCGTTTGGCTCGTTGTGAGCGTAGCGATAGCCTTCACCATGGCCGAGCTGCTCCATGAGCTTGGTTGGTGCGTTACGTAGGTAAGTGGGCACTTCCACCTGAGGCTGCTGCTGAACGAACTGCTGGGCGCTCTTCCAGGCGCGGTCTATACGGTTACTTTTTGGAGCGACAGCCAAATGGATCGCGGCATGGGCAATCGCGCGCTGGCCCTCGTAATCGCCCAATCGCAAATAGGCATCCCAGGCAGCAATCACTAGCGGTAGCGCGCGAGGGTCGGCATTGCCGACGTCCTCCGAAGCGATGGCTGTCAAACGTCTTACTATATCCAGCGGGTCGCCGCCGCCTTGGATGAAGCGCGCCATGTAGAGGAGCGCGGCATCGGGACGAGAGGAGCGAATCGATTTATGAATCGCCGAAAGCAGGTCGTAATACGCATCGCCCTGTTTATCGAACGCGCTGGTGTGATGACCCACCACGTCCGCCAGTACTGCCTGACGTAACACCTCACGACCACTCTGTTGTTCTGTGAAATCGCAGGCGGTTTCCAGTAGCCCCAAGGCTCGCCGAGCATCGCCGGCACTGGCGTGGGCCAACGCGTCCAATACACCGGTCTCTACCTCGATGGCACGCTTGCCAAGTCCCCGCTCGGTATCGGCAAGCGCTTGCTCCATGACCTCGACCAGCTCTTGCTGGGTCAATGACTTCAGGACATACACGCGTGCTCGGGAGAGCAGGGCCGAGTTGACTTCGAAAGAGGGGTTTTCGGTGGTAGCGCCGATCAGCGTCAAAAGACCAGACTCCACGTGGGGCAGCAGTGCATCCTGCTGGCTCTTGTTCAGGCGGTGGATCTCATCTAAAAAGAGAAGCGTTGGCGCGGTGCGCTGACGAGCGCGCTCTACGACCGTTCGTATCTCTTTGACGCCAGCCATCACTGCACTCAGGTGCTCGAGCTGCGCGTTGGATGCACGTGCTAGGAGCTCAGCAAGCGTGGTCTTACCAACGCCGGGTGGTCCCCATAAAATCATCGAGCGCACCACGCCTGATTCGGCCATGCGACGTAGAGGTTTGTCAGGCCCGACGAGTGCTTGTTGACCGATATAGTCGTCCAGGGTCAACGGGCGCATACGATAGGCCAGCGGCGCGTCGTCACCCGGGGTTGCGTCAAAAAGATCCATATAAACTTCCGTTGTAAATCGAGACGTTGAACAACCAATGCTTAACAAGTGTCTGTGGTAAAAGAGGTTACGTCAGGCTACCTTTTGGCATGACCGTAAAGAAGCGCCCATGTGATTGAATATCGCGGAGGCGCAGGACAAGGATTAACGCTAGTGTAGTAGAACCCAGCTCATGATCGCGTGCTGACTGCAGTAGAAAGCAGCCAGCATGACACTCACTAAGGAGACGGCACGATGTTAAACCAACTGCGTCTAGATCATGCCAACATGGCGCGAATGCTCCATGTGCTGCAGCTCAAGCAAAAAACCTTGGCTAGCGGAGAACGGCCTGACTTTCAGCTGATGCGCGAAGTGGTGGACTATATCCTGTCTTACATGGAGGGGTTCGCAACGCCGTTAGAGCGTATTTGTGTCGAGCGGTTGCAGGTGCAGGCCCCTGAACACTTGCCACTCATGGAGCAAATGGCCAGCGATTATCGTGAGCTCAAGCCTCGCTTGATGCGCCTTTCCCATGATATTGACATGATCCTCATGGACAACATTCTGCCGATGGACCGCTTTGCCGACGACCTCAAAGCGTACTTGGAGGCGCATCGCGGCTATCTGCGTCATGAACGTGAGGGGCTTTTCCCGTTGATCGACAAACATTTCACCCCAGATGATCTGGAGGAGCTACGCCAAGCCCTGCCCGAAGAGGCGGAAAAAGAGTTAGAGCGACTTCAGCTTGCCTATCCAGAGTTATACGCCGAGCTGCGCGGCGCCGACGTACCTGCTCTGTAATCTCAGCATGTGACACCTTCAGTGCCGAACGGGGCGTGTTAAACTAGCGCCCCTTTTTTATGGGCGGCTGAAACGTCACGCTAACGCGTGATAACAAACGTCACCGGCGTTGATCAACGCGGTATTTCAATAGAACGGATGGGCAGGTGAGGGGTAATGGCAGGGCCAATACTGATTTTCGATTCTGGCGTGGGCGGGCTTTCCGTCGCCCATGCGCTGCGTCAACACTACCCTTCGGCGGCTCTCTGTTACGCTTGCGATAACGCTTGGTTACCCTACGGACTGCGCGACGACGCAACGCTTGCTGCGCGTATCGTGACGGTGTGCCAAGCGGCGGTGCGCGCCTGTCAGGCTAGCGTGCTGGTCGTGGCGTGTAACACCGCGAGCACCCTGGCACTTGAGAAGCTGCGTCAAGCGCTTTCGATACCGGTCGTGGGCACCGTGCCAGCGATCAAGTCGGCGGCCAAGCTGAGTGCCACGCGTCATATTGGTTTGCTGGCGACGGCGGCCACGGTGAACCGTCCCTACACACAAGGATTGATCGACAGCTTTGCCAGCGACTGTGTGGTTACCCGGGTCGCTGCGGGCGATTTGGTGACCGCGGCCGAGGCCTGGCTGGGGGGAGCGCCCTTTGACGTGGAACGCATGCGTCAGGTGCTGGCACCGCTATGGCAAGCCACCCAGACCCAACCGGCGTTAGATACCGTGGTGTTAGGCTGCACCCATTTTCCGCTTTTGCAGCCACAGCTAGCATCGCTGGCACCGGTGCCTATCACTTGGGTCGATTCTGGCGATGCCATTGCGCGACGGGTCGGCCAGGTTGCCACCGCGCTCGTTAGCCACACCGTCGATGACCGCTGCTTTACGACTGCCCCCGCGATCGCATTGACCGATGGCTTTGCCCGCTACGGTTTTCAGCCAGCGCAACCGCTCGAATTGCCCAACGCCCGCTAGGCTGCCAACGAGCAGCGCATCTTCCAAGACGTTCACCATGAGTAGAGAGGAGCCACCTTGGCGATCCCGACTGTAGACCCAGCACATTACGATGAGCAGCTGGCCGATAAGCAAGCCTACGTGGCCACCACCTTCGCCGCGTTCGATACGCCTGAACTGGAGGTGTATCCCTCGCCGCCGAGTCACTATCGTCAACGCTGCGAGTTTCGTATCTGGCATGAAGCGGACGATCTGTTCTATGCCATGTTCGAGGTCGACCCAGAGAATCCTAAAAACAAGCGGGTGGTACGCCTCGACCAGTTTCCTGTGGCTAGTGCCCAGATCAACGCGTTGATGCCCCAACTGCGAGAGGCGTTTTTAGCTAGCGATGAGCTGCGTCGCCGTCTGTTTCAGGTGGAGTTTCTGACCACACTCTCTGGTCAAGCGCTGGTAACGCTGATCTATCACCGCCCGCTGGGTGATGCCTGGGAGGCGGAAGCCCGTGCGCTAGAGCGCGCGCTGGGTATCATGATTATTGGTCGTTCTCGCAAGCAGCGCCTCGTGCTCACCCAGGACCATGTATGGGAGAAGCTCACGGTAGATGGCCGCACGCTGCACTATCAGCAGGTGGAAAACAGTTTTACCCAGCCCAACGCGCATATCTGTCAAACCATGCTGAGCTGGGCCAAAGAGGTCACGCAAGGTCGTCAGGACGAGGATTTGGTGGAGCTCTACTGCGGCAACGGCAACTTCACGATCGCTCTGGCCGACAATTTCCGCCGCGTACTGGCCACTGAAATTTCGCGCACCTCGGTAGCCAGCGCCAACGTCAATCTCGATGCCAACGGTGTGACCAATGCTCACGTAGCGCGTATGTCGGCGGAAGAGTTTTCGTTGGCCCTGAAAGGCGAGAAGGCGGGCCGCCGCGTGGCCGACATGGCCCTCGACGAGTACGACTTCACGACCGTGCTGGTCGACCCACCTCGGGCGGGACTGGATGAGCAGAGCTGCCATCAAGTCAGCGAATACGCTCAAATCGTCTATATTTCATGCAACCCGGTCACACTGGCCGAAAATTTAGCGCTGCTGACCAAGACCCATGACATCGAGCGATTCGCCCTATTTGACCAGTTTCCGTTTACCCACCACTGTGAATGTGGCGTGCTGCTGACCCGTCGACAGCCTTGAGCGCACTCACATGAGACGCGTGGAACTTGTCAATAGTGCTTATGATGCACAAGCGGTATACACCATGAATAACCTGTCAGATGGTTAGGGTGGCGATGATGGGTAGCGTAAGCTAATGGGTAGTGTGGCCTAAAGGCCTATTGTCCTTCGTTTTTTTGGCCTAAGTAGTGGCCCCAGGCAGTCGAGGTGATGGATGCATTACGTTGCGATCGAAGAGAGTCGGCGGGATCTTTTAAAGCAGCTACAAGAGCGCTTGGAAGCGCGACTGGAGCCAGCGCGGGCGGCCGATATCGAAGCCTTTGCGCGCCACTTTTATGCCACGGTGCCGGTGGAAGACTTGGTCGACCGTCGTTTAGACGACCTGTACGGTGCGACGCTGTCCATCTGGCAGTTCCTCCAGCACCATGATCCGAAAAGCCCTAAAGTACGCATTTTCAACCCGGATTTCGAAGAGCATGGCTGGCAGTCTACCCACACCTTCGTGGCGGTGCTGCATGAAGACATGCCGTTTTTGGTCGATTCCGTGCGCATCGAACTCAACCGTCGCGGCCTAACGGTACACGCCATTCAAAACGCCGTGTTCGCCGTGGCCCGTGATAGCCAGCATCAGCTGAAGGCGCTCACCTCTCCCAAAGATGAGAATGCACCGGACGCCCGTGAATCGCTGATCGTCATCGAAGTCGATCGCCACACCGATGCCGAATCCCTGGCAAAAATCGAGCGTAATCTGCACGAAGTGCTGCGGGACGTGCGTACCGCCGTGGGCGATTTCGATGCCATGTGCGGTCAAATTACCTCCGCCATTCAAGAGCTGGAAAAAAATTGCCCGCCGCAGATCGACCCGGATGACCATGAAGAAGCCATCGCTTTCCTAGAGTGGTTGCTGAAAGATAACTTCACCTTCCTGGGCTACGATGAGTACCTGCTAGAAGGCAACGAGCTGCAGCGTGATCCCAACAGCGTGCTGGGTGTGTTCCGGTTGGACCAGCCGCGCTACCGCGAGCGAATCCGCACCGAAGAGGGTGTCGATGAGCACAATGACTATGTGCTGGTGCCGCAGCTGCTCTCGTTCGCCAAAAGCGCCCACCACTCCCGCGTGCACCGACCCACGTATCCAGATTACATCACCGTCGACCGCTACGACGATGACGGCAACGTCATTGGCGAACGCCGCTTCTTTGGCCTATTCACCGCCACGGTGTACAACGAGTCGCCGCGCAACATTCCGCTGCTGCGTCGTAAACTCAAGGCCGTGATGGATATCGCTGGCTTCAATCCCCAGGGCCACAACGGCAAGCAGCTGTTGCAGGTGCTGGAAGTCTACCCACGCGATGACCTATTCCAGATCAGTACCGAATCCCTAGCCAGCACCGCACTGGGTATTCTCAACATCCGTGAGCGCCGTCAGGTGCGGCTATTCATCCGCGCCGATGTCAGCGGTAAGTTCTATTCCTGCCTGGTGTTCGTGCCGCGTGATGTGTTCTCGACCGATCTACGCCAGCGCATTCAGGGCATGCTCTGCGACGAGTTGGACGCGCACTTCGGCGACTTCAACACCTACTTATCCGAGTCGGTGCTGGCGCGTATCCAATTGATCCTGCGCTTCAACGGCGACGCCCCGAGCCAATACGATCTCAAACGCCTGGAGAGTAAAGTCGCTCGCCTAGCCCGCAGCTGGCGCGACGATCTGCAGGCGGCGATGATCGAAGGCTTCGGGGAAGAGCGTGCCAATCATCTGATCGATCAGTTCCACGACGCGTTCTCCGCCAGCTACCGGGAAGATTTCAACGCTCGCACGGCCGTGTTCGATGTCCAGCATCTGCTGAATTTGGATAACGGCGACGATCTCTCTCTGTCGCTTTATCGCCCCCTGGAAGAGCAGGCGGGCGGCATGAACCTGAAGCTGTTCCACCGCGAATCGCAAATTCCACTCTCCGACGTGCTGCCGATGATGGAAAACCTTGGCCTGCGCGTGATTGGCGAGCGCCCCTACGACATCAACGCACCACAGCAGCGCTACTGGATTCACGATTTCGAACTGGAACACAGCCGTGAAGGCGTCAACCTGAGCGAAATGCGCGACACCTTCAGCGAAGCGTTCAAGCGTATTTGGGCAGGCGAGGCCGATAACGACGCCTTCAACCGCCTGATCATCGGCGCAGGGCTCGACTGGCGCGAAGTGGCCATGCTGCGCGGCTATGCCCGCTATTTGAAGCAGATTCGCTTCGGTATGTCTCAGGATTACATTGCCGCAACGCTGGCGAACTACCCGGCCATTACCCAGACCCTGGTGGAGTTGTTCCGCCTGCGTTTCGACCCGGCCCAGCAGCCCAGCAACGTCGATGACTGCCTTACGCGACTCAACGAGCACTTAGAAGGCGTTGCCAGCCTCAACGATGACCAACTGCTGCGCCGCTTCATGGAGCTGATTCAGGGCACGCTGCGCACCAACTACTACCAGACCACCGACGGTGGCCGCTTCAAGGATTACATCGCCTACAAGTTGGAGCCGTCGAAAGTCACCGGAATGCCCAAGCCGCGCCCGGCGTTCGAGATCTTCGTCTGCTCGCCGCGTGTCGAAGGCGTTCACTTGCGCGGTGGTAAAGTGGCCCGTGGTGGCCTGCGCTGGTCGGATCGTCTCGAGGATTTCCGTACCGAAGTGCTGGGCCTCGTCAAAGCGCAGCAGGTGAAAAACGCGGTCATCGTGCCTGTCGGCGCGAAGGGCGGCTTCGTATGTAAGCGCATGCCGGAAAACGCCGACCGCGAAACCCAACAGAAGGAAGGGATCGCCTGCTACCAAATCTTCATTCGTGCGCTATTGGACGTCACCGACAACTTGGTGGGTGGCGAGGTAGTGCCGCCGCAAAGCGTCGTGCGTCACGATGAAGACGACACCTACTTGGTGGTAGCCGCCGATAAAGGCACCGCTACTTTCTCGGACATCGCCAACGCGATTTCCATCGAGTATGGCCACTGGTTGGGTGACGCCTTTGCTTCCGGTGGTGCCAACGGCTACGACCACAAGAAGATGGCAATCACCGCTCGCGGCGCGTGGGAATCCGTGAAGCGTCACTTCAAGAACCTGGGCGTTAATACCCAGGAAGACCTGTTTACCGTGGTGGGTATCGGAGACATGGCGGGGGACGTGTTCGGTAACGGTATGCTCCTTTCCGATAAGATCCAATTGGTGGGCGCCTTCAACCACCTGCACATCTTCGTCGACCCGAACCCGGATGCCGCAGCGGCCTTTGCCGAGCGCAAACGCCTGTTCGATCTGCCGCGCTCCAGCTGGGAAGATTACAGCAGCGAACTGATCTCCCAAGGGGGTGGGGTGTTCAGCCGCAGCGCCAAGTCGATCACCATCACGCCGGAAATGCAGCAAGCGTTTGGGATTGAAGAGGCTCGCCTGTCGCCCAACGACCTGATTCGCGCCATGCTCAAAGCGAAGGTCGATCTGATTTGGAACGGCGGCATCGGTACTTACGTGAAGAGTTCTGAAGAGACCGATGCGGATGTGGGCGACAAAGCCAACGATGCGCTGCGTATCAACGGTAAAGAATTGAACTGCCGCGTGGTCGGCGAGGGCGGTAACCTGGGCCTGACCCAGCGTGGCCGGATGGAAGCCGCCGCCAACGGGGTACGCGTCTACACCGACTTTATCGACAACGCGGGCGGCGTGAACTGCTCGGATCACGAGGTCAACATCAAAATCTTGATCGATGAAGTGGTCAAGCGTGGCGATATGACCGACAAGCAGCGTAACCAGCTGCTGGCCGACATGACCGAAGAGGTCGCCGACCTGGTGATTCTGGATAACTACCGCCAGACCCAGGCACTGGACCTGTCGGAGATCTTGTCTCACCAGGGCATGGGGCCGTACCGTCGCTTCATCAGCGAGCTGGAGTCCGCCGGTCAAATCGACCGCGAGCTCGAGTTCCTGCCCGCCGATGACGTGCTCACAGAGCGCGCCAGCAACAATCAGGGCATGCGCTTACCGGAACTGTCGGTGCTGATCTCCTACGCCAAGAGCACCCTGAAGGGCGACCTGATCAACTCCGACGTGCCCGACGATCTGTATATCCACCGTCATCTAGAGCGTCTGTTCCCGGCCGTGCTCACCGAACGCTACCAGAACGAGATGTACGACCACCGTCTAAAGCGTGAAATCGTCGCCACCCAGGTGGCCAACGATCTCGTTGATCACATGGGCATCGTCTTCGTGCGTCGCCTGATGGATTCGACCGGCGCTGGCCGTGCGGACATTGCCCGCGCCTACGTGGTGGCCCGCGATGCCTTCAATCTGCCGTCGCTGTGGGCGCAGATCGAAGCGCTGGATAACCAAGTGCCCAGCCGTGTGCAGTACTCCATGATGCTGGATTTGATGCGCATGATCCGCCGCGCCACGCGCTGGTTCCTGCGTCAGCACCTGGGGCTCTCGACCCAGGACACCATCGAGTACTTCGGCCCACGCTTGGCGCAGTTGCAGGAGGGCATTGGCGAGCTGCTCAGCGGTGAAGAGCAGGCCGTATGGCGCCAGCGCTGTGATGAATTGCTGGAAGCTGGCGTGCCGGAAGCACTGGCCGCCACCGTGGCTGCCGCGCCGAGTCTCTACGCTGGCCTGGGCATCATTCAAGCCGCGCGGATCACCAACGAGAAGCCGCAACGGGTGGCCGAGGTGTTCTATGAAATCGGCAGCCGCTTAGAGCTACCATGGATGATCCAGCAGGTTACCCACCTGGAGGTCCGCGATGCCTGGCAGGCCCAGGCGAGAGAAACCTTCCGCGACGACATCGACCGTCAGCAGCTGGCGCTCACTACCAGCGTTCTGAAGCTAGAAGCCGGCAGCCGTGACACCCAAGAGCGGGTAGCCCAGTGGCTAGAGCAGCATGCCGAGCTACACCGCCGCTGGTGCCGCCTGATCGACGAAGTGCGCGGTGGCAGTGAAGGAGGGTTTGCACTGTTCGCCGTGGCCGTGCGTGAACTGGTCGACCTGGCCGAGAGCGACAGCGAAGCGTAAACCGAAGCGCATGCTCAACGGCACGCTGCACGCTCGGTAGGAAGCCGCGCCCTGGGGGACCAGGACGCGGCTTTTTTCATCCTGCGAAGCCTGGGCGATGTGCGCTATACTGCGCCCGCCCCGCACGTCGCCCACCGATTAGGAGAGTCTTACCGATGTACCCCATTGCCCGCTCGCTGCTGTTTCGCTTGGATCCCGAAACCACCCATGGCATGGCGCTGAACGCGCTCGACGCGTTGCACAAAGTGGGCGGTATTCAGCGACTGTATGGCAAGCCGGTGAGCGACCCGGTCGAACTCATGGGGCTGCGTTTCCCTAACCGTATTGGGCTGGCGGCCGGGCTGGATAAAAACGCCGACCACTTGGATGCGCTGGGCGAGCTAGGATTTGGCTTTGTGGAGGTCGGCACCGTAACACCCAAGGCGCAGCCGGGAAATCCAAAACCGCGTCTCTTTCGATTGGCCGACCACGAGGCGATCATCAACCGCTTCGGGTTCAACAACAAAGGGGTGGCACATCTCGTCGCGCAGGTCAAAAAACGTCACTACAACGGCATCGTCGGCATCAATATCGGTAAGAATTTGACCACGTCGGTTGAGAACGCCCTGGATGACTACCTATTATGCCTCGATGCGGTACATGGCGCGGCGGACTACATAGCGGTGAATATCTCGTCGCCCAATACACCGGGGCTACGCACGCTGCAGTTTGGCGAACAGCTAGATGCCCTGTTGGGGCCGATTCGCGCCAAAAGCCGCGAGTTGGATGCTCAGGCAGGTCGCAGGGTGCCTCTGCTGGTGAAAATCGCACCAGACATGAGCGAAGAGGAGGTCGCGCTGGTGGCTGGCAGTATCGCACGCAACGAGCTGGACGGCGTGATTGCGACCAATACCACCGTCTCCCGGGAGGCCGTGCAGAACGACCCGCAAGCACAAGAAGCCGGCGGGCTCTCCGGTAAGCCGGTGTTCGAGGCGTCCAATACGGTCATTCGTCTACTGCGCAAGCACCTGCCGACGCTGCCGATCATTGGCGTGGGTGGCATCGATAGTGGTGAAGCGGCCCGGGCGAAAATGGCGGCCGGTGCGGATCTTGTGCAGCTCTATTCGGGATTGATCTACCAAGGGCCTGGGCTAGTGAAGCAGTGTGCCGAGGCGCTCAAGCAAATCGGTTGAAAAAGCCGCAGATAGGCGATAAAAAGCCCGCTTTGCAGCGGGCTCCGTCTCCTAATGTTTGAGTAAAAGGTAAATAAATTAGGTCATGACCATGGGGTTTTTATGAATACCGGAGACGCCGATCATTCCGTCCCACTGGTCACCACGACCTTCACGCCAACCGCTCATCCAATATTCGCGTAAATTGACATCTTGACTGGGGCAATCATCACGGGAGCGACCCATGATGCCCGCTTTGTAGCCGTGAACATAAGCCCGTTGGAAGCGATCACGTTTTTGTCGTTTCATTGGCTAACCTCTTTGCATGAAAGCCTTTGATAAGAAGCAGGTCACAAGGCAACGTAGTAACAACAGGCCCATAGGCGTGCTTTACCCAGATTGCCAACACCACTTCGAGAAGTGACTTCAAGTTCAAGAGTGAGCTGCTGCCTCAGCGCTAATGCCTAGCACTCACGTGCTGAACGGAAGAAGCGGCAAGCTCAGACAAGCCAAGGATCATTACCGGCGTTTAGAAACAGACACGATAAAGACCCTGACAAGCAACGCATGCGTTTTTAGTAGCTACCCTCTTATTGTTAGACCATGATGGGGTCACTTGTCGACCATCAAATTGTCATAAGACATACATTCATTTGCCATATACAGGAATATCGCGCGGTGACGCGCGGCGATCATCATGACCGAGCTGAGCCAAACTGCCCCTCTCAACCTACTAGCGACCTGCCCCAAAGGCATCGAAGGCCTGCTGGCGGATGAACTGACGGCCCTGGGCGCCGAACCGGGTAAAACCACCGTGGCGGGGGTCTATTTTTCTGCCGACCAAGCCACGGCCTACCGGGTCTGTTTATGGTCTCGCCTAGCGAACCGTGTGATTTTGCTACTGGCGCGGGAGTCTCTGGTCGAGACCGCCGAGCAGGTACGCAATGTGGTCGCACGCATCGCCTGGAGCCAGCATCTTGCCCCCGGCAAGACCTTGGCGGTGGATTTTCATGGCCGCAGCGACCATATTCGCCACACGCGCTTCGGCGCACAGACGGTGAAAGATGGCGTGGTGGACGCGCTGCAGTTAGGCGGTCGAGAGCGGCCCAACGTGGACACCAAAGCGCCTGACCTGCGCATTTACGCCCACCTGCACCGGGCCAACTTAAGCCTGGGAATCGATCTCTCCGGTGATAGTCTCCACCGCCGTGGCTACCGCCGCGATGTCGGGCACGCGCCGCTCAAAGAGAATTTGGCGGCAGCGCTGCTGGTGCGCGCAGGCTGGCCGGAACGGGCCAAAGCGGGCGAGCCATTGATCGATCCGCTATGTGGAGCAGGAACGCTGCTGATCGAAGCGGCGCTGATGGCGGCTGACCAAGCCCCTAACTTGAACCGCGAGCGGTTTGGTTTTCACGGCTGGGCAGGCCATCAAGACGCTGTGTGGAGTGAATTAAAACGCGAAGCCGAAGCACGCGCCTCGATTGGACGCAAACGTTGCAAAACCGAACTGATGGGCTTTGATCAAAGCCCGGCAGCACTGACCGCCGCGAAATCTAACGCCATGCGGGCGGGCATTCCTGCGCTGATCACGCTCCACGGCCAGAGTCTCGCCCAACTACATCGGCCGGAGACGCTGACCGCCGAGCAGGGGCTATTGATCACCAACCCGCCCTACGGCGAGCGCCTGGGCGAGCTGCCGGAACTGGTGCGGCTTTATGCTCAGCTCGGTGAAAAAGCCAAGGCGCTGTTTCCTGGCTGGACGCTGGCGCTGTTTACCGGTAATCCGGATCTCGGCCACCGCCTTGGGCTGCGCGCCCACAAACAGTACGCGCTAAAAAACGGCGCGCTGGATGCCAAGCTGCTGCTCATGGAGATTGCCAGCGCCCGCCCTGCGCCTAAGCAGAGCGGTGAGCCGACAGACGCGGGCGTAGTGCCCCAGGCAAGCCGTACGACAACATCGACGGTGTCGGAAAATGCAAAGATGTTTGCCAACCGTCTGGCAAAAAATCAAAAACGTCTGAAAAAATGGCTGAAGCAGAGTGGTGAAACCTGCTATCGCCTTTACGATGCCGATATGCCGGAGTACGCGCTGGCAGTGGATCGCTACGGCGACCGCGTGCACGTTCAGGAGTATGCGGCACCGAGTTCCGTGAACCCTTCTCAGGCACAAAAACGGCTGTTTGATGCGCTGGACGTGCTGCCCGAGGCGTTGGGGGTCGATCCCAGCAAGATTTACGTCAAGCGCCGCGAGCGGCAAACCGGTGCGGCCCAGTACCAAAAGCGCGATGCCAGCGGCGAGCGTTTTGAAGTGCGGGAGGGCAGCGCAAGGCTATGGGTCAACCTGCGGGATTACCTGGATACCGGTCTGTTTCTGGACCACCGGCCGGTACGCCGAATGCTGGGCGAGATGGCCAGCGGCAAGCGCTTTCTCAACCTGTTCTGTTACACCGCGACGGCCACCGTGCAGGCCGCGCTAGGCGGGGCCAGCGACAGCGTTAGCGTGGACATGTCCAACACCTACCTGGAGTGGGCCCGGGACAACTTTGCGCTCAACCAGCTCGACCCCAGGCTGCACCGCGTGGTGCGGGATGACTGCTTCCGCTGGCTGGAAACCGCCAACGCGCAGTTCGATCTGATTTTCATGGATCCGCCGACCTTCTCGAATTCGAAAAAGATGCGCGACACGCTCGATGTGCAGCGCGACCACCCGCGCTTGGTGGAGCTCGCCATGGCGCGCCTGGCCCCCGGCGGTACGCTGGTGTTCTCCAACAATCAGCGCCGCTTCAAGCTCGACGAAGCACTGAGCGAGCGCTACGCCGTCGAGGAGATCACTGCGCGCACCTTCGATCCGGATTTTCAGCGGCGCACCAACTTGCATCACGTATTTTTGCTGCGTCACGCCCCCTTTGCCGATAAAGGGCAAGGCGATGATTGAACTATCGATTTACACCACGCTAGGCTGCCATCTATGCGCCCAATTGGAGGTGCTGGTGGCAACCCTGGCCAACCAAGAGGTGAGGCTGCACCACATCGAGATCAGCGACGACGACGCTCTAGTGGAGCGTTACGGCACGCGGATCCCGGTGCTGGTCGATGACGACGGGGTCGAGTTGGATCGCGGCTTCGACGTGGCGCGTTTGAGCCACTGGTTGAGCGAGCGGGGCTGGCTGGATGAGACGGCGCTGGCCGCACTCACCGCGCCGCCAGAACACGCGCCCCCCGTGGGGGCGCATCAGCGCAACGGGCGGCGCTTCTTAGGCTAACGAAACGGGCGAGTCCGTTTAACAGGTGATGCGTCAGAGGGCATCCAAAAGCGATAGCTGACGCATCGCTTCTTGGCCTTCTGGCGTATGGTCGGCGGCTTCAAGCACTTTGCGGAACCCGCGTGAGGATTGAATCGTCGTTTCATCCTCCAGCCACATCTCTGCTTGCTCCAGAGTGTCCGCTAACTGGTGTTTCAATCCGCCAAACTGGGTGCCGATTTGCCCCCAGGCGCGGCTGAAAATCCAGTCGCCGAACATATCCTGGTGAATATGCACCAACACATAGTCATGGTCGGTTTCCCAGCGTACGATCACACCCATCTCCTTAACCACTGCTTGATCACGCCTGCACAGCAAGCCATTGCGGGCGTATTGTAAAGCCCGGATACCAAAACGCCTATGAAACTTGTTATCGACGCTAATATCCCCGCTGCCGACGCCTGTTTTGCAGGCATGGGGACGCTGCACCGTCTGCCAGGCCGCGAGATCTGTGCGGCAGACGTGCAGGACGCCGATGCGCTGATCGTGCGCTCGATCACTCAGGTGAACCGCACACTGCTGGCCAACAGCGCGGTGCGTTTTGTGGGTACCTGTACCATTGGTACTGACCATATCGATCTCGACTATCTCAAAGAGCGTGGAATTGGCTTTGCCAGCGCGCCGGGATGCAATGCGGACGCGGTGGTGGACTATGTGCTGAGCAGCTTACTGACGGTGGGCGAGCGAGAAGGCTGGCCGCTGCTGAAACGAACCGTGGGCATCGTTGGCGCAGGCAACGTGGGTAGTCGCTTACAGCGCCGCTTGCAGGCACTTGGCGTGGCGGTACGGGTGTGTGACCCCCCCAGGGCGGAACAAGAGGGCGCGAGCGGTTTCGTCTCCCTCGATACGCTCATCGAGGAGTGTGACGTCATCTGCCTGCACACCCCGCTGGTGAAGGCGGGTCCTCACGCCACTTATCAGATGCTGAGTGCCCAGCGTATCGACGAGCTTGCCCCGGGTACGCTGCTGTTGAACGCTGGACGCGGTGACTGCCTGGATGGTTTAGCGTTGCGCAGCCGTATGGCAGGGAAGGGCGATATCACGGCCATACTGGACGTTTGGGAAGACGAGCCTGGTATCGATGCGGGGCTACGTGACTTGGTTGCTTTAGCGACACCGCATATTGCCGGGCATAGCCTGGATGGCAAGCTGCGCGGCACATGGATGATTCAGCAGGCGTTGGCAGCGCAGTTAGGCCTGCCCAGCGACATGCCGTTTAGCGCGCTCTGCCCACCGCCAGCACTCGCTACGCTCACGCTGCAGGAGGCACTGCCTGTGGAAGAGGCGCTTCGGCTATGTGCGCGGGCCGTGTATGACGTACGCCGCGACCACGATGCGTTGCAGCGTCAAGTGGTGCATCAGGGCATTGCCAAAGGCTTTGATAGCTGCCGCGCCAACTATCCGCTACGTCGCGAATTTGGCACGCTGACCGTTCACTTGGAGAACGACGCGGTGTCATTGCAGCCATCGCTTCAGGCGGCGGGTTTTTGGATTGCCTAAATTAACAAGGCCCGCATTGGCGGGCCTTGGCATCTTTTATCGCGCGGTTTGTCGCTTACTGGCGGTAAGCCGCTTCTTTCAGGGCACGAATACGGTCATCCAGCGGCGGGTGGCTGGCGAAGAGCTGCTCGACCAGCGAGCGGGTCTGGCCTTTGGTGATCGCCATGGCGCGCAGGGTATCCGGCATTTGGTCGGGCATTTCGGTTTCGGCCTTCAAACGTGCCAGGGCGTTGACCATCGCCCCAGTGCCTGCCAGGCGGGCACCCGCTTCGTCGGCACGGTACTCACGGTAGCGGGAGAACCAGGCTACGATGGCGGAGGCGACGATACCAAAGACGATTTCGGCCACCATCACCACGGCGAAGTAACCCATAAAGCCCAGGCCACCTTCGCCATCGCTGCGGCTTTTCAGGAAGCTATCGACCAAGTGGGCGACGATACGAGCGAAGAACATGACGAAGGTATTCACCACGCCTTGAATCAGCGCTAGTGTCACCATGTCGCCGTTAGCAACGTGGCCAATTTCGTGGGCAAGCACCGCGCGCACCTCCTCTGGGCGCATACGGTTGAGCAAGCCCGCCGATACCGCCACTAGGGCATCGTTTTTATTCCAGCCAGTGGCAAAGGCGTTGGACTGTTGGGCGGGGAAAATGCCCACCTCTGGGGTTTTGATACCCGCTTCACGGGAAAGCTCGGCCACGGTATCCACCAGCCATTGCTCGGTGGCGTTCGACGGATTTTCGATGATCACCGTGCCGGTCGAGCGTTTCGCCATCCATTTAGAGATGAACAGCGAGACCAGTGAACCGGCCATACCGAACACAAAGCAGAAGATCAGCAGGCTGGTAAAGTTAATGCCCTGGCTGTTGAGATAGCTCTCAACGCCAAACAGCCTTAGCGTCAGGCTGGCGACCAGCAACACCGCTAAGTTGGTGGCTAAAAACAGCACGATTCGCATCATGGGTGACGATCTCCCTCAAGGTCATAACAAGCGTTAATGGAATGATGGCTTAGATACGTGCATTTCATGTCAGTTTCAAGTCGCTGGTAGCGTGTCGATCACGTTTGGCGATAGCGGGACAAGAAATTGGCAAAGCGGTCGAGCGCGTCGCCGAGCTGGTCGGCCCAGGGCAGCGTCACGATACGCACGTGGTCGGGGTCTGGCCAGTTGAAGGCAGTACCTTGCACCAGCAGTATTTTCTCTTGCAGAAGCAAATCCAGCACCAGCTGCTGGTCATCTTTGATATTGAATACCTGAGGGTCCAAGCGCGGAAAGGCGTAGAGTGCGCCTTTGGGCGTCACGCAGGTGACCCCGGGAATCGCGTTGAGCTTCTCGACGGTAATGTCGCGTTGGGCCAGCAATCGCCCGCCCGGCAGAATCAGGTCGTTGATCGACTGATACCCGCCAAGCGCCGTTTGAATAGCGTGCTGGGCGGGTACATTGGCGCATAGCCGCATCGAGGCCAGCATGGTCAGGCCCTGAATGAAGTCCTTCGCCCGCTGCTTCGCTAGGGTGCCAGAGATCGTCATCCAGCCAGAGCGAAAGCCGGCGCAGCGGTAGCTTTTCGACAGGCCATTCATGGTGATCACGAGCTGGTCATCGTCGGCCAGTGCGCCAGTGGCGGTGTGCTCGACCCCGTCGTAGAGGATCTTGTCGTAGATCTCATCGGAGAACACCACCAAGTTGTGTTCTTGGGCGATATCGAGCACTTCCCTGACCACTTCCGGGGGGTAGACCGCCCCGGTGGGGTTATTGGGGTTGATGACCACGATAGCACGGGTGCGGCTGGTGACTTTGGCGCGAATATCGGCGATATCCGGTGCCCAGTCGGCCTGCTCGTCGCACAGATAATGCACGCCATGGCCGCCGGAGAGATGAGCGGCTGCCGTCCATAGCGGGTAGTCCGGCGCGGGAATCAGCACCTCGTCGCCATCATTCAATAGCGCCTGCATGGCCATGACGATTAGCTCGGACACGCCGTTACCAATGTAGATATCTTCGATACCCACCCCAGGAATCTGCTTACGCTGACACTCCTGCATGATCGCCTTGCGGGCGGAGTAGAGGCCTTTGGAATCACAGTAGCCCTGGGCGGTGGGCAGGTTGCGCATCACGTCCTGCAAAATCTCTTCCGGCGCCTCGAAGCCAAACGGTGCTGGGTTGCCAATGTTGAGCTTCAAAATCCGCTGGCCTTCCTCTTCCAGGCGCTTGGCGTGGTCGAGGACCGGGCCGCGGATGTCGTAGCAAACGTTGTGCAGTTTGTGTGATTTTTTAAGCGGGTATGATTCTCTAGGCTGGGGCGTGTCCATGGGGTGCGTTATCCAAAAGTGTCCATTGCCGTGGAAGTGTCTGTTGTTGGCTCATTATGCGTCGGATAGGGCCGGGCTGTCTTGGTCGTTTTGCTCGGGCGGCGGCGGAATGTCTGCGGGGGTTTCCAGCGTGATGCGTCCAAGCTTACCGTCGCGCAATTCATGCAGCAGCACCTCGGCGCCACGGTGAAGATCCACTTCGCCGCCGGGGCGCAGGCCACCGCGTTTACCGGCAATCTCTTTGAGAATGGCGTGACCATCGAACCCGGCCAGCGCCAGGAAATCGGGCCTTTTCGGCCCGTCGGCGTCTACGTCATCTGACTCGGGGGCTGCGTAGGTGGGCAGCGCTTTGAGCTTGTAACGGGCGGTGAGCTCGGCGGGGTAGCGTTTGGCGAGCTCTGCGCAGGCAACGATGGCCACGTCGGTATACTCGATGGCAGTATCGCGAATCGCACCGCTAGCCGCCAAACGGTAGGCGCTCGCTTGGTCTTCGATTTTCGGCCACAGCACTCCGGGGGTGTCGATCAGCGCGACACGCCCGTCGATGCGCACTTTTTGCTGGCGCTTGGTGACCGCCGGCTCGTTACCGGTTTTGGCAATTTTGCGACCGGCCAAGCCGTTGATCAGCGTCGATTTACCGACGTTAGGGATGCCCATCACCATCACGCGTACATCGCGGTCGGCGCGCACCGCACCGGCCAGCTCGTGGCACAGTTTGGGAATCTTCTTGAGCTCGCGGGTCTGTGTGGTGGTAATCGCCAGAGCGCGGGTGTCTGCCTGGGCATCAAAAAAGGCCACCCACTCGTCGGTACGAACGGGGTCGGCCAAGTCGGCGCGGGAAAGAATTTTCAGCACCGGCTTATGGCGAGTCAGCTCGGCCAGCATCGGGTTGGCGCTGGAGTAGGGCAGGCGCGCGTCGAGCACCTCGATGACCACATCGATTTCTGGCAGCGCGTCCTTGATCTGGCGGCGGGCCTTATTCATATGTCCGGGGAACCAGCCGAGCATGGGGGTCTCCTACAAGCACAAAAAAAGCGGGCGACCATTCTAGCAGATGGTGCCCGCCTTGCCGTGCTTCCTTTCAAAGGTTACTCGTCGGGGTGGAACTCCAACGAGACGGAGTTGATACAGTAGCGCAAACCGGTGGTGTCAGGAGGTCCATCGGGAAAGACGTGGCCCAGATGAGCGTCGCAGTGCGAGCAGACCACTTCGGTGCGAATCATGCCGTGGGACGTATCGCGGTGCTCCTCGACACAACGAGCCCCCAGCGGGCGATCAAAGCTGGGCCAGCCGCAGCCCGCATCGAACTTATGCTCATTCTCGAACAGTGGCGCGTGGCAGCAAACGCAGTGGTAAATACCTTGAGCATCGCTTACCTGGTAATCTCCGGTAAACGGTCGTTCGGTGCCTTTCTCCCGGGCAACCCGGTACTGCTCGGGCGTGAGCTGCTTGCGCCACTCGTCGGGGGATTTTTCAATTTTCGCCATGGGAATCTCCTCTCCCTCTGGTTGCCGTTTATCAGAGGCTGTCTAAGGCGGCTAGCCTATTAGCGTTAGCACGCATCGTAGCAACTGCGGAAAGGCTAACGACAATGGGCCGCCTGTCCAAGTTCAGCATGTGCGAAAGTGATAAAATCCGCCAGTCGCTTTCCACACTAAACCGCTGAAGGCTCCTTGTTAAGTACCCGCTGAAGGCCCTTTACACGCTAGCCGCTCCCCCGTTGCTGCGCGGGTCGTGGGCGCTCTCGATCAGGCCATCCGGGTGGCGCACGATGCCGCCTGCGTGGCCCATGGTGTCGCTGAACGCCTCTGGCAGTACTTCTACGTCGTGGCCTGCGGTGGCAAGTGCGGCCACCAAGCGGTCATCAAAGCGCTCTTCTAACTTCAGGTTGGTGCTGGACTCTCCCCAGGTGCGCCCCAATAGCCAGCGCGGTGCGGTGACGGCTTGCTGCAGCGGCATGCCGTGCAGCGCGTAGCGGGAGAACACCGCCGCCTGGGTTTGCGGCTGGCCTTCGCCGCCCATGGTGCCGTACACCATCGTGCGCCCATCGTTGAACAGTGCCAGCGCGGGGTTGAGCGTGTGGAAGGGTTTGCGGCCAGGGGCTAAACCGCGTAAGTCGTCAGGGTCGAGCGAGAAGCTAATGCCGCGGTTTTGCCACAGCACGCCGCTCTCAGGCAGTACCACGCCGCTGCCAAATTCCCAGTAGATGCTCTGAATAAAGCTCACCGAGCGGCCTTCGCTGTCGACGGTGCCCATCCAAATAGTATCGCCGGGCGCAGGCTCGTGAGGCCAAGGTAGCGCCTGGTTAGGATTAATCTCGGCAGCTTCTGCACCAATGCGCTCTTCGCTGAGAAGCTCCTGCAGCGGCGTGGGAACACGGTGTGGGTCTGTAACGTAGCGGTCGCGCAGCATAAAGGCGCGTTTGGTGGCTTCAATTAACCCGTGCAGGTGGTCAAAGCCATTGGGCTCGGCGGCTTTAATGCGCTCGTAAATGCCCAAAATCATCAGCGACGCCATGCCTTGAGTAGGCGCGGGCAGGTTATACAGTGTGGCGTCGTTGAGGCGCACGTGCAGCGGTGTGACTTGCTGAGCGCGGTAAGTGTGAAAATCGGCTAAGCGTAGTGGGCTGCCGAGTGCCTCCAGATCCTTCGCCATGCTAGCGGCGAGTTCACCCCGGTAGAAGTCTTCCAGCCCGGCGCTGGCGAGGCGTTTCAACGTCTTCGCCAGGCGGGGCTGCCGCAAGCGCTCGCCTTCGCGGGGGACTTGGCCGTCAAGCAGCAGGGCATCGCTAAAGCCGGGGCTTTGGCGCAAGCGCTCCAGGTGTTTGGCGGTGAGCGTTTCCTGGCTTTGCGAAACGGCCACCCCTTCATCGGCGTGACGAATGGCGTCGGCCAGCAGCGTGGTCAGCGGCAGCGCGTTACCCCAACCCGCCGCCACATTGAGCGCTTCCTGCCAGCCACTAATCGTGCCTGCCATGGTAAGCGCGGCTTTGGGGCCGCGTTCAGGGATGTGCGATTCCCCGGCGTAAAAATCGCCGTTGGCGAGTTGTGCAGCGGGGCCGCAAGCGTCGATGGCCACTGGCGATTTGCCGGGCTCGTGAATCAACCAAAAACCGTCGCCCCCCAGGGCGTTCATGTGTGGGTAGACCACGGCGATGGCCGCTGCTGCTGCGACCATGGCTTCGACAGCGTTGCCACCCTGTTTCAAAACATCGCGACCGGCGCTGGCGGCCAAGTGGTGTGGCGCGACACAGCTGCCGCCGTAACTACGTTGGGTGTGGAGCATTGAAGAGTCCTTTGTTATTGGTTGTGGTTACCAGCCAATGGCATCGGGTAGCCACGTGGCTATGCTTGGGAACATAAACACTAGCGCCACGGCTAAAAATTGCAGCCCGATAAAGGGTAGCGCCCCTTTGTAGATATCCAGTGTGGTCACCTCTTTGGGCGCGACGCCTTTCAAGAAAAATAGCGACCAGCCAAAGGGCGGGGTAAGAAACGATGTTTGCAGCACCAGGCCCACTAAAATACCCAGCCACACCATATCCACGCCCATCTGTATAAAGAAGGGCAAAAAGAGCGGTAGAGCAATATAGCTAATTTCGATCCATTCCAAGAAGAAACCCAGCACGAACATCAGTAGTAGCATGAACAGCAGGGCGCCAAACTCGCCACCGGGCACCCAATCAAACATGCGTTCTACCAAGTGTTCGCCCCCCAGCCCGCGGAAGGCAAGGCCAAAGACCTGCGCGCTGATTAAAATAAAAAAGACCATGGCGGAGATCACTAGCGTGGCTTTGGCCACGTCGCTTAATAGCGATATGGTCAACCGTCCCGAGCAGGCAACGAACACCAACGCCCCTAGCGCGCCCATGGCGGCGGCTTCCGTGGGAGCCGCAATGCCGCCAATAATGGAGCCGAGTACTGCAAACACCAGACCAACGGGTGGGCCCACTACCGTCATCACCTTGTACAGTAACTGCCTTTTGCTAATCTCAGCGCGCTCTTCTGCCGGGATGGGGGGCATCATGCCGGGATAAAGCTGTGCCACCACTAAAATCGCCACGATGTAGATACCCGCTAGCGCTAACCCGGGAACCATGGCAGCGGCGAACATCGTGCCCACCGATTCACCCAGGATTTCGGCCAATAGAATGAGTACCAAGCTAGGCGGAATGATTTGGCCCAATGTGCCTGAGGCGCAAATCATGCCGGTGGCCAAGGTTTTGGGGTAGCCTCTGCGAAGCAGGGTGGGCAGTGTCAGCAGGCCCAGGGTGACGATAGTCGCGCCCACGATACCGGTAGCGGCTCCTAACAGCACGCCAACGAAAATAATCGCCACGCCCATCCCGCCGGAAAGCCCGCCGAACAAGTGGCCAATCACATCGATCAGCTCTTCGGCTAGCTTCGATTTCTCCAGCATGACGCCCATGAACACGAACAGGGGTATCGCCATGAAGGTGTAGTTGGTCACCACGCCGTAAATGCGCGAGGGCAGCAGGTTAAATAGCATAGGGCCAAAGCCGAGATAGCCAAATACAAAAGCCGTGACGGCAATACTGATCGCTACCGGAATGCCGATTAACAGCAGTACAAAAAAGGCGACGATCATGCCGATCGCGAGCCACTCATTAGGAGACATGCGTTATTCACCTCGGTTTGGTAGAGCAAACCCTTGGCGCAGCGCATGGGCCAAGCCCTGAAGCGCCAATAAAAGAAACCCGAAGGGGATAAGAGCTTTGAGCACCCAGCGCAGCGGCAGGCCGCCTGGGTTGGGAGAGGCCTCGTTCCGAAGATAGGACTGCTCGACCCAGGGCAGCGTTAACCAAGCGATATAGAGCCCCATGGCCAGCAGCAGCAAGCCGCCAATCACTTCGATCACCCGCTGTAAGGCTTCCGGAAAGCGCTCGTAAAACACATCGACCCGCACCTGTTCGCCCATGAACAAAAGGTACGACATACCGAATAGCGCAATGGGGGAGATCAAGTGCCACTGCAACTCTTGTAGCCACACGGCGCCAACGCTGAACAGGTAGCGCATCACCACATCGCCTGCGACTAGGGCCACCAGTACCACGCAGATCCAAGCGGCGATCCAGCCAAATAGCCGGACCACCGCCTCGATCCCGTGGACAACGCGTTCCACGGTTTGCATATCACACCCCAATGATGTCGTTTAACCAGGCGCGTTCGCTGGCGCCTGCCCAGCGGTCATGGTTGGCCTTGAAGGCCATGTAGCTGTCGTGAACTTTGCGCACCATTGGGTCGGCGTTGGCTTCGGTGGCCAGCGTATCCATGGTGGCTTCGCGCAGGGCATTCACTACGGGGTCGGGCAGCATGCTGGCGGTGACGCCGTGGTTATCGACCAGGTCGGTCATCGCTTCGCCGTTCACCGCTTCGGACCAGGTGACACTCTCAAGACATGCGGCCATGCAGGCGCTCTTCACGATCATCTTCAGATCTTCCGGCAGTTCGTCCCAGTGCTGCTTGGAAATGAGCAGCTCGCCGGTAGTAGAGGGTTCATGCCAGCCCGTGGTGTGATAGAACTTGGCCGCGTTTTGCAGCCCCATACGGCGGTCTTGATACGGGCCAACGAACTCAGCGGCGTCGATCACGCCACGCTCTAGCGCCGGGAAAATTTCACCGCCGGGCAGTACACGGGCATCGACGCCCAGTGCCGAATACACTTTGCCTGCAAGCCCGGGCACGCGCATGCGTAAACCGTTGAGTTGTCCGATATCCTCGATGGGCTCGCGGAACCAGCCAGTCATCTGCACGCCAGTGTTGTTGAGCGGTAGGGCGACCATACCGTAAGGAGCATAGACTTCTTCCCATAGTTCTAAGCCGCCGCCGTGGTAGAGCCATGCCATATGCCCCATGAAGCTCATGCCGAAGGGCACGGTGGTGAAGTATTGAGCGGCAAAGGTGGTGCCCGACCAGAAGTAGCTGTTGGCTGCGTTCATTTGGATGGTGCCGCTCTGCACGGCTTCGAACCCTTCCAGTGCAGGAATCAATTCACCCGCTGCGAAGTGCTGGATGTTCAAACGCCCGCCGGACATCGCGTTGATCTTGGCAATCACATCGGTAGGGCTGCCGGGGCCTTCGACATAGAAGGGCGAGCCGGGGCTGTAAGCGTTGGTCATGCGCCAGTTGAAGCGCTCGGAGGATTGAGCGCTTGCCACACTAGGTGCGCCAAGCACTAAGCCAGCCGTGGAGGTCAGTGCAGCGGTGGTAAGAAACTTGCGACGAGTAAAAGACATAAGGCACCTCAAGCAGTCGGGAAGCGAAGAGTCGCGGAGCAGTTACGTCGTTGGATCGTTAATGAGACTGCAAGGGGTGTGCCAAAAAATCGATTTTATTGTAAATGAAAGATTTTTAGCGGTTTGTCGTTACTGTCAGAGAACAGGAGGGCTACACGGTCGATGAACTCAGTAGCGGGAAGTGCACCGATATGATGCGTATGCGCGCTGTAAACACTCTGTTAGGCACTACAATTGCGCAGCGTTTGTTTTGAGCCACCTTACTGCCTCATTAACCATCAATTAATGTTTTGATATCAGAGTGCTTGACACTCGACCCCTGGTCTGAGTAATATACGCGCCACCTCGACGAGGCAATGAAACGTCCCATTCGTCTAGTGGTCTAGGACACCGCCCTTTCACGGCGGGAACAGGGGTTCGAACCCCCTATGGGACGCCACTTAAATCGTTCAGGTATCGGAGTTGCGGGAATAGCTCAGTGGTAGAGCATCGCCTTGCCAAGGCGAGGGTCGAGAGTTCGAATCTCTTTTCCCGCTCCAGTACGTCCCATTCGTCTAGTGGTCTAGGACACCGCCCTTTCACGGCGGGAACAGGGGTTCGAACCCCCTATGGGACGCCAATCCGATAGCAGAGATGCTAATAGTGAGACAGCCTGTTTAGCGGGAATAGCTCAGTGGTAGAGCATCGCCTTGCCAAGGCGAGGGTCGAGAGTTCGAATCTCTTTTCCCGCTCCAGCACGTCCCATTCGTCTAGTGGTCTAGGACACCGCCCTTTCACGGCGGGAACAGGGGTTCGAACCCCCTATGGGACGCCACTCACTCTAAAGCATCGTTGCATGTTTGCGTTGCGGGAATAGCTCAGTGGTAGAGCATCGCCTTGCCAAGGCGAGGGTCGAGAGTTCGAATCTCTTTTCCCGCTCCATGCAAACCCCTTCTTGTTTCGTTACATAGCCCCTTTTTTTAATCCCCTTTCGAAAAATGTTGTTACCGCCTCGTTGCGGCGCTTTCGTGTGCGCGTGTGTTGCGTTGGCCGATACGTAGGGTGGGCGTGCCCAGGCGCAGGGCCTGGGCAGCGGGTGGGTCAATCCACCAGGGTGAAGTGGCCGACGACGCTATTGAGCGACTGGGAGCGCTGCTTCAAGTCGTGAGCAGACAGAGCAGTTTGCTGAACCATGGAGGCGTTGTCCTGGGTGGCTTGATCGAGCTGAGCAATGGCGACGTTGATCTGCTCGATGCCGCGCGTCTGTTCATGGGTCGCGGTAGTGATGTCGGTAAACAGCTCGTTGACGCGCTGGATGCGCTGATCGATCTCCTGCATGCGCTGTTTGGCGGCATCCACTAAGTTGGCGCCGTTGCTGACCTGAGCGTTGGAGGTATTGATCAAGCCTTTGATCTCATGCGCCGCGTTGGCCGAGCGGTTGGCTAGCTGGCGAACTTCACCAGCCACAACTGCGAACCCCCGGCCATGCTCACCCGCGCGGGCGGCCTCGACCGAGGCGTTGAGCGCCAAAATATTGGTCTGGAAAGCAATGCTGTCGATTAGCGTGACGATCTCGGTGATTTTATCCGCTTCGGCTGTTATCTCCTTCATGGACGCTACTGCATCGCCGATGGCTTTCTGGCCCGCCTGAGACGTTTCATTCGCGCTGTTGACCAGTGCTTTCGCCTGCTCGACGCTGTCAGCGGTTTGGCGAACCGTGGCGGTCACTTCTTCCATGCTGGAGGACGTCTGTTGAAGCGCGGCGGCCTGCTGCTCGGTGCGCGATGAAAGCTCTTGATTGCCTGCGGCGATATCGCCTGCGTTATGGTCTACGGACGTGCTGGTGGCATGAATCTCCTGCATGGCATCGTGTAGTTTGTCGCGCATCTGACAAATGTCATACAGCAGGCTGCTCGTGTCGTTGGGATGAAGTGCCACAGGGGCCGTCAAATCGCCTTGCGCGATGCGTGATACCACGCCTGCGGCATAGCGCGGTTCCCCGCCTAGTCGGCGTAGAATGAGAGAGATCATGCCCCAAAAGGCCAGCGTGACCAGCGCGCCTGCCACGATGCCTACCAAGATGCTTTTGACGAGCTGGCGCATGATGGTACTACTGACGTCACCGACGAACACGCCGCTAGCCACGTAGACATCCCACGGCGTAAAAGTGGCTGAGTAAGCGCGCACTTTTGGCTTGGCATCGCCACCGCGGGCAAAGTTAGAGAAGTATTCGGTAAAGCCGCTGCCAGTGTCTCGGGTGTTATCAAGAATGGATTGGAAGATGAGCGTGCCCTCAGGGTCTTTTACCTGAGAGATGTCCTCTCCTACGTCGCGGCTAGGGTGAGCCAGCATACGCAGACTGCCATTGAACGCGAATAGGTAGTTATCCTCTTCACCAAAGCGCACGTCGCGTAGGGTGTTGAAGGCCTGACGCTGCGCTTCCGGCATGGAGAGCTGGCCCTGCTCGGCGAGCTGGTGGTAATGCGCCAGCGTCGATACGCCAATATCCACGGCGGTGACCATGCGCTGTTCGCGCTCGGCATACAGCAACGCGCGGCTTTGCCAAGCGTTGATCGTGATCATCATCGCCAGAATCAACCAAAGAACAACGACGCCCAGCCATCGTTGGCGGCGCAGCGGCAGTGTGGATAGCTTTTTTTGTGTGGAGGCAGACGACTCTGATGGCGAGAGATGGGTATTAGCGCCGGAGGGCGAGGTAATGGCGGTGCTCATTATCGATAGGCTCTCTTGTATGATCAGTATGTTCCCTTGAGGTGCTGCTGCCTAGCTAGGCAGGCACTGATCTAATACTAAAGTATTAACTTGAGCGCTGCCGCAGTAATCGAGTGGCAAAGTGTCACTTAATGTAGTGCTTAATAGAGGGAAATCAGCAGCATGGAAAAGGCTTCGACGCGCTTTATGCTGCTAACTTGAAAAAATATACGCGTGCCCCGATATCTTACTCTTATCGCTTTATGCTTCCCCACTTGCTGACAGGACATGTTCATGGCCGAACCGGCATTGTCGATCCGTGGCCTTACCAAAGCGTATGGCAACGGCTTTCAAGCGTTAAAAGGTATCGATCTAGACGTCCAGCAGGGCGATTTTTTTGCGCTGTTGGGCCCCAACGGCGCAGGAAAGTCCACCACCCTAGGCGTCGTGTGTTCGCTAGTGCAGAAAACGGCGGGCAAGGTGTCGATTTTTGGGATCGACATCGACAAGGATTTCGCCAAGGCGAAGTATCAGCTCGGCGTGGTGCCTCAAGAGTTCAACTTCAACCAGTTCGAGAAGGTGCTGGATATCGTGCTGGCTCAGGCAGGCTATTACGGTATGAAGCGCAGTGAAGCGCTGCCCCGCGCCAAGCAGCTATTGACCGATCTAGGGCTGTGGGAAAAACGCAACGGTAGTGCGCGGATGCTCTCGGGGGGCATGAAGCGCCGCCTGATGATTGCCCGCGCGTTGATGCATCGTCCCAAACTGCTGATTCTCGACGAGCCCACGGCGGGCGTCGATATCGAACTCCGCCGCAGCATGTGGGAGTACATGCGCCGCATCAACCGCGAT
Source organism: Halomonas sp. BL6 (assembly GCF_006228115.1). NCBI lineage: Bacteria > Pseudomonadati > Pseudomonadota > Gammaproteobacteria > Oceanospirillales > Halomonadaceae > Halomonas > Halomonas sp. BL6. The sequence continues at coordinate 569,327 of NZ_VDGL01000001.1, forward strand.
GAGGGCACGACGATCATCCTGACGACGCACTATCTCGAAGAGGCCGAGAGCCTGTGTCGCAATATCGCCATCATCAACCACGGTGAGATCGTACGGAATACCAGCGTGCGCGAGCTGTTGGCGGAGCTGGACACCGAGACTTTCCTCTTGGATCTTGCCGAACCGTTGACACGCGTGCCTGCCATCGAAGGATTCGAGCTACAGCAGATCGAGCCGTCCCAGTTGGCGCTGGTCATTCACCGTGGCCAGCAGCTGAACGATGTGTTCAGTGCGCTGAGTGCGCAGGGGATTCAGGTGGTCTCCATGCGTAACCGTGCCAACCGCCTAGAGGAGATGTTCGTTTCCATGGTAGAGAGCAGCCAGCAGGCCATCGATCAGCGTGAGCAACAGGAGGCCAGCGCGTGAATATCATGCAAACTCTGGTGGCCCTTTGGACGTTGGTGCTCAAAGAGATCAAGCGTTTTACCCGTATCTGGCCGCAAACCCTGCTGCCGCCGTCGATTACCATGGCCATGTATTTCATCATTTTTGGTAACCTGATCGGGTCGCGCATTGGTGATATGGACGGCTTCAGCTATATGGACTTCATCGTGCCAGGACTGATCATGATGTCGGTGATCACCAACAGTTACTCCAACGTGGCGTCCAGCTTCTTCTCCAACAAGTTTCAACGCTCCATCGAAGAGATGATGGTGTCACCCATGCCCAACGGCGTGATTCTCTCCGGGTTCATACTCGGCGGCATGGCGCGGGGGTTGGGCGTGGGGTTGATCGTTACTCTGGTATCGCTGTTCTTCACCCGTTTGACGGTCGAACATCCGCTATTGACGATACTGGTCGTGGTGCTGACCTCGGCGCTGTTCTCCATTGGCGGATTTATCAACGCGCTGCTGGCGAATAAATTCGACGATATCTCTATCGTGCCGACGTTCATTCTGACCCCATTGACCTATTTGGGTGGCGTGTTCTACTCGATTTCGATGCTGCCGGATTTCTGGCAGGGCGTATCGATGCTCAACCCGATCTTGTATATGGTGAACGTCTTTCGCTACGGCTTTTTGGGCGTTTCCGATATTCCGGTAGGCTGGGCACTGGCCGCTATTTTTGCCTTTATCATCGTGCTATTCATGGTCGCGCTGACCATGCTAGAGCGCGGCAAAGGCATTCGCAGCTAATGGGTGGTAACGGCCGCCCACCGACATGCCTTCATTGACATCGCACGACTGAGAGAGTGTCCATGACACATCGCCCCGATACCTTAGAACACGCGCCCTTGGGGCGCGACTCCACTTACCCGGAGCAGTACGACGCGGGGCTTCTATACCCCATTCCTCGCGCAGCCAACCGTGCGCCGCTGGGCATCGACGAGCGTACGCTGCCGTTCGTCGGTGAAGACGAGTGGCATGCCTTCGAGGTCTCTTGGCTCAATGCGCGCGGTAAACCCATCGTCGCGGTGGCGCGTTTTCGCTTACCCGCCAGCTCGCCGAATCTCATCGAGTCCAAATCTTGGAAGCTCTATCTCAACAGTCTCAACCAAACGCGCTTTGCTAGCCAAACCGAGGTGGAGGAGACGTTGGTACACGACCTGAGCCGCGCTGCTGGTGCCAGCGTTAGCGTCGAGCTGTTGGGCGTTGATGACGGTGAACTCGCGCCCAAGCGACTGCCGGGTGAGTGCCTGGACGACCTGGATATCGAGGTGAGCGATTACACCCCGAGTGCCATGCACCTTGCTATCAGTGATGAGATCGTCGAGGAGACGCTGCATTCGCATCTGCTAAAATCCAATTGCCCGGTGACTGGTCAGCCGGATTGGGGAAGCGTCTTGATTCGCTATAAAGGCCCCAAGCTCGACCGAGAAGGGCTACTGCGCTACCTGATTGGCTACCGGCAGCACCAGGATTTTCACGAGCACTGCGTCGAGCATATCTTCACTGATTTAATGCAGCAGGCGAAGCCGGAAGAGCTGCTGGTGTTGGCGCGCTACGTGCGACGCGGCGGCTTGGACATCAGCCCTTGGCGCGCCACACCGGGCCTTGCCCCTCCCAGCCCACTGCGCTTGGCGCGCCAGTAACGCTCACCTCAATGGATAGGAGTCTTCATGGACGCACTCACGCTGCTTCACGAACGTAGTTCCATGGGCAAGCTCGCCGAGCCTGCCCCTAACGCCGATCAGCTCAGCGCCATTTATCAGGCGGCCCTGCGTGCCCCTGACCACAAAGAACTGCGCCCGTGGCGCTTCATCGAGTTTACTGGCGAAGGCCGGGAGCGCCTAGGCGAGCTGTTTGCCGAAGCGGAGTTTCAGGAAGACCCCAGCGTCAGCGATGATACGCTCGATGCCGCGCGTAAAAAGCCGTTGCGCGCGCCAATGATCATTGCCGTGATTGCCAAGGTCACCCCGGATATTCCCAAAGTACCCAAAATGGAGCAGGTGATCTCTGCTGGCTGTGCGGCTCACGGCATTCTGCTGGCTGCCCACGCGTTGGGCCTGGGAGCCATGTGGCGCAGCGGTAAGTACGCTTTCGATCCGGTGGTGCGTAAAGGTCTTGGGCTCGATGAGGAGGACGAGGTCGTGGCGTTCATCTACCTCGGCAGCCTGGGCGGACGTCACAAACCCGTGCCAAAGCACGACGCGGCAAGTTTCGTCGAGCACTGGCGCTAATGCACGCCGCCTAGCGATGAAGGAGAGCAACATGCGCCATACGCGTCAGCCGGGTATGCCATACCCTCGTTTGCCGTTACCAGACGGGGAGGAGGATCTTCAGGCTTTCCAACGTTGGCTAGAGGCCGCCATCCCTATGGTAGAGGCGCTGGGTATTACCCATATGAGTCAAGCCAATGGCGCGCTCACGTGGCAACTGGCGCTTACGCCTAATCTCAATGACAAAGGCACTGGCTTCGGCGGAGCACTGACCGCGCAAACCACGCTGCAAGGCTGGTGTTGGGTCACTCTGTGGCTTCGTCAGCAGGGCAGAGCGCAAGACGTGGTGGTCGCCGAGGCCGACCAACGGTTTCTTGCTCCGGTCACAAGGGACTATCGCCTCATCTGCACGCCCAGCCATCCGGAGGGCCCTGTCCAGCTTGCCGACAAACTCAACGAGCGAGGCAAAGGCAGTATCGAATTGACCCATCAGCTCTACTGCGGTGATGCACTCTGTTTAGAAGCCCACGGACGCTACGCCGTGCTGCCCAATGCCTAATCAGGAAAAGGCTTGCTATTTCACGGCTTAGGCCATAGAATACGCGCCGTTCTGTTGAGAAAGGCAGCGCCCGACGGCAGAGCAACAATGTGGAGAGGTGTCCGAGTGGTCGAAGGAGCACGCCTGGAAAGTGTGTAAGTCGAAAGGCTTCGAGGGTTCGAATCCCTCCCTCTCCGCCACGAAATATAGAAGGGGAATCAACCTTATGTTGATTCCCCTTCGTCGTTTCTGGGCTTTGGGAGCGGTTTTGGGAACATTCTAGTGAGATCTCCGTGAAACAAGGTTGGCTGGAAACTTCATCGAGTTCATAGTGTTAATTTCGATGGAAGGGTCGAGACAGACGGTACTCATACAGCTCTTGATCCGTCTATACTCGGGAGAAAGTCACCCCGCCAGGCTGCCCATGACCGTCGATTTGCAGGCGCTTTACCCCAAACTGATTCACCTGATGCTCGATACCGTGTTCGTGGTAGATGCAGAGCATCGCATTCTATTCGTCAGCGATGCCTGCGAGTCGCTGTTAGGGTATCGCGCTGATGAGCTGATAGGCACCCTAATTACCCGCTATATGCACCCAGAAGATGTGGCGATGACGCATGCTTCCATAAAGCGAGTAATGAATGGACAGCCTCATCTCGATTTTCGTAACCGCTACCTGCACAAGAGTGGCAGCGTGGTGCATATATTATGGTCTGCGCGCTGGTCCGAGGAGGAGCAGGTGCGTATTGGCGTCGCACGCGACATCACCCCCCAAGTTCAAGCGGAAGAGGAGTTGCGTTTTCTCGCACACCACGACCCGTTGACGAAGCTGACCAATCGCTCGCTGTTTTATGACCGCCTAGCCTCGGCGTTGACTACCGCTAGGCGTTATCAAGCCCGTTTGGCACTTCTATTCTTGGATGTGAATGACTTTAAAAGTATCAACGATGTGCACGGTCATGCGGCAGGAGACGCCGTGCTGTGTGAGATAGCCCGCGCTTGAGTAGCTGTGTTCGTGATACCGACACGGTGGCACGCATGGGTGGGGATGAATTCACGGTACTCTTGACCGATCTTCACTCCAAAGAAGCCGCGATGGAAAAAGCGGCTCAACTGCTTGACGAGTTATCCTCGAACGAGAGTGTGAGTACACTCTGCATGGATATGCCGTCTTGCAGCGTGGGTGTGGCCGTCTATCCCGAAGACGGCCAAGATGCCAACACACTGCTTCGCCATGCCGATGTAAACATGTACCGGATGAAAAAACAGCGTGGTCGTGCATACTCCGGTGCGTCAAAACGGTAGGCCACCGCTAAAACCAAAGATCACCACGGCAACCACGACAACGACGACCACGATAGTAGTAGTAGATGGCATGCTCTCGTCCTCTGAGAAATAAGTGAGCCTACAGCCTAGTCGCTAGCAAAAGATTTTGCACATCGCTATTGCTCAAGGCTCAGCGCTGCGCCAAGGCTAGAGAAGTAGTGGTTAAATGCGCGGTTGATCGCTGCGCGCTGCTCACCTACCGGGTACAAGCCGCGTTCGGCGTCAGGAGAGCACTGGGTGCCTTTGACCAAAAAGTGGTTTTTGATCGGAGCATCTTGAACGAAAGCTTCGAAAGCGCGAGCGCACATCTCTTCGGGTTTGCTGTAGTAAAGCTGGCCCAGCGATTTGTCCATTGCGGCAGCGTTTAAAAATAGTGCGCTAGGCTGCTGGCCGTCCGGTTGAAGCAGAATGGCCCGGAAACAGGCGAGTAATCGCTGGTTGAGGGGGTGGCAAATGGGTGCGGCATTGGTCAACCAGGCGGCTGAGGCGAAGGCGTTATTAGGCAGGTCTTGAAAACATTTGGGGGCAATGTAGTGGTCAAATGCGTGAAACCACTCATGAGCGATGCTGCCGGGGCCAGCGTTTTTGGCAAGCGCAAAGCTACGCTGGCTGGGATCATAGTGTGCCGACACGCCAGGACGCCCACCGGTGCCGTACTGCAGCGCTAGTGCGCCTCTAAGTGAAATCAGCGTTTCGTTGCCTTGTAAAATGAGCATGAGGTCGCAGAGCGCATCATGAAACAGCGCTGCCGCTCGATCGCGCTCTTCACGCGTTACCCAGCGGCCAATTTCGATAGAGCGGAAGTCAAATTGGCGGCGAATTGCGCCAAAGCTACTGGCGGAGTCTGCGCGATGTGTAGGGCCGTTCCGAAAAAATGGTCGTTCATGAAAGCTCACGTATCACCTATGTCGGTGGAAATCATAGCGTTAGCTACCTTTCACCCATGAAAAAGCGCCCTCAAAACTGAGGACGCTTTTTTAAGCACCGATGCTTCTAGTACCTTGCCTTCCATGGTCATCGCTTAGCTCTTCCTTGGCTAGCTCCTTCCGTGGCTTTACATGGCTCTTCCTGAGCACGCTCTTTTCCGTGAGCTTGGTGTCGCTATTCCTTAGCGTACATTCCTTTGTGCCGCGGTATCCCTGCCCCCGACCCTTCAAACTATAGGTTAGGGATAAATAATGTACAAGATTAAATTGTATATTTATTGTACCTGAATGGTACGAAATGATGATTTATGTCGTTTAATTTATATAAAACAAAGAGTTACTTTTCGTTTGTTCGCGATGAATTTGCTATACAATATCAGGAGGTAGGGCTTGTAAGCCTCGATGAGCGCCCCAAAGTAGCCCTAGGAGTGCAAATGCTATCCCATGCGTGACCAATAGGAGCATCGAGATGAGTAAGCGTATTCTAATGGTGTTGACCTCGCACGATCAGCTAGGTGATACAGGAGAGAAAACCGGCTTTTGGCTGGAAGAGCTGGCGGCACCTTACTACGTCTTCAAAGATGCGGGCGCTGACATAACGCTTGCTTCACCTAAAGGTGGGCAACCGCCGCTGGACCCCAAAAGCGATGCGGAAGAGAGCCAAACCGACGAAACCCGACGCTTTCAGCAAGACGAGACAGCTAAAGCCGAATTGGCGAACACGCATCGCCTGAGCGACATGAGCGCAGACGATTTCGACGCGGTGTTTTACCCTGGTGGCCATGGGCCGTTATGGGATTTGGTGGACGATGAAGACTCTATCCATTTGATCGAAACTTTCATCGCCCAAGGTAAACCGGTGGCGTCGGTATGCCATGCACCTATCGTGCTGGTGAATGCCAAAGACGTAAGCGGCGAGCCGCTGGTGAAAGGTCGTCAAGTGACCGGTTTTACTAATGGTGAAGAAGAGGCGGTGGGTCTCACTAATGTCGTACCGCATTTAGTAGAAGATGCGCTACAGAAATGTGGTGGTATCTACAGCAAAGCCGATATCTTTACACCCTACGTACGCGAGGACGGTCAGTTGATCACCGGCCAAAACCCGCCGTCTTCTGCTCCTACGGCAGAGGCGCTCATGGCGTGGTTCACACGCTAGTACGCTGACGTAATGCCATCGACAAGGCGGGCCTTCGAGCCCGCCTTTTGCGTAGGTAAGCAGCCCATCGGCCGTTAAAGCATCGCGGTCTCACTCATCGATGAGTACCCAGCGAAGCGTGGGACGTTTTTGATGCCTACCTGCGTAAGCACGCGTAGATGGTGCGCGCACGAAACGAAAAACTTTTCGCGTTTCATATCCCAGGTTAGATAACTCGAGCTTTATAGGGCGCACTGTGTGCACATAACGCAAGGAAGGCGTTACAAGGAAGTGCAAGTAGGGAGTGCTTGCGGCGCACAAGGAAGCATGAACAGGACGTTCGTGATGTAAGATTAGGGAGGACCTGATGAAACCCCGGCCAGCGATGGTCGGGGTTTTTTTTGCGAGCCGTACTTGTGTGCTCGAGTTCATCTAAGCCATTAACAGGCGTAGTGATAGAACAGAGCGCTTAGCTGGCTCATGGGGGCCGACACCGACGTTTGGCAACTCAAACAGCGAAGCAGCACGCTGTCCTTACCGGTGCCTTCCAACCGGAACCGATTGAGGTACGATGTGGTGGCGGATTCTGCATTGCCGCAGTGGCGGCACATGATATCCACACCGTGGACGGTCGAACTGATCATGATATGTCTCACGCTGACCTCCTACCGCTAGGGAATGAATGGGTTCAGGCGTGGTAACGTCCGTGTAGAGAAACATCACGATGGATGCAGAAAAAGTATAGGCGGTCGCCTGGTAAAGCGCTAAGAAAAGCATGCTGCGCGCCTGAAGGGGGCTCGGTATGCCAAAAGGTAAAATTTATCAAAAGTGCGCTATTTTCTATCTCAGGTTAATGTTTTTGACACATAGAAGGTTCAAGGTAAGTAGCAACACAGGGAGAGGTGTTAAGGAGCGAGAGCAAGCATGGAACGCTTGTCAGACCAGGGATGCACGAACAGGAGGTTCGTGAAGAAGGATTACGGAGGAATTACTACTACCCCGGCCAGCAATGGCCGGGGTTTTTTTATAGGGATCAAGCGGATTTTTCGTCATCGTTCTCAGGTTTGGCGCTGCCTTGATGGGTTAGTGGGCTGGCTTGATCGAGACGCGGATGATTATCCAAAAATGCCTGCTTGGGATTGGGCAGGGTATCCAGCGTTTTAATGGTGTGGTGTAGCGCGTGAATTGCCGCCAGCACGTCATGGGTGTTACCGGTTTCCGAAATAGTGTGCATGTTGCGGATTGGGAACCCCATAGACGTTGCTGCGCTATCGATGGAGGCCAGAACGCCAGCCATGCCATCGGTGCCGGTATCCACCCCCACGATATCCCGCTGCATGGGGATGTCTTGCTCTTTGGCAGCGCTGGCAATGATACGGTTGAGCTGTTCACTGGCAATCGAGCCCACCGACAGCGTAAACCCTTTACCCATTTCCAGCGGCTGCATGCGCTTGTCGCCGATGCCAGGGGCGGCCACATAGTCGTGATTCACGTCCACGCCAATGAGCGCATCGGGCTTGAGCTCACCAGCCAGCACGCGGCTACCGAAACGGCCGATTTCCTCGTAGCTGGCGATGGCAAACATCACCCGTACGTTGTCGGTGCCGCCCGCTTCGGCGATCAAGCGCGCCACTTCTGCCGTCACGAAACATCCCAAACCGTTATCCAAATAGGCACCGTAGAAGGTGTTCGGGCTAAAGCCAGAGCGAATAGGGCGGTTGAAGATAATCGAGTCGCCTGGACGCACGCCTAGGTTCAGTACCTGCTGCTTTTTGTTCTCGCCGTGGATTTGCAGGTCAAGATAGATCTGTTCCTTTTTGATCCCTTTGCTGCCATCGCGCTGAGCGGGATCAGAAAAGTGGATAGCGCCGAGTGCTTCTACTGTGCCGCCTTCGATGCTGCGGTAGTGGCCTGGGGCGTTTGGATCTTCGCTGAACAGCGTGACTTCATGGCCGATTAATACGCCGGGCAAGAAAGAGTCGGTGTTGATCCAGACCTTGCCGTCTTCGCCAATCGAACGAACTTGCATACGGATTTTGTCTGCGTGGCCGATGATCATCAACTTGAACATGTCATCGCGGCCCGGATGCGTGTCTAGCACCACGCCTGCGTTGCCTTTGAACTGGTGCAGGTGCCAGTCGCTGGGCGCGAAGCTCTCGAAGTAGGGCTTTAGTACGCCGTAGGTCATCGCGCCTTCCAAGCCCACTGGGCTGGGGGCCGCCAAAATGTCGCGCATCAGTTTGAACTGCGCATCGGGCATCGGTTGCGTCCAGGGTTTTGCGGTATCGCTCATCATGCTTACTCACTTCTGAGGGGGTATAAACACACTAGTCTGCCAGATTGTGGCTGGCTGTATAGCGTTCGCCAGTACTTGAAGTTAGTTGATTAAGTATCATTTGGGTCGCTGGTCAATTGCTCATCAGCATGAACGGCTAGGGCACGTCATGCTGGCGGTATCAGTGGCTACTGTCCATGGATACCTGAATGGCAATTTTTATCGATATGAATATTCTTAAAAGTAATTAATTCAACGTATTAGTCAGCGATGACGAGGGCTAACCTTCCGCGGTCTACACAAGGCGACCTTCAGTGCGCGCCTCTATCAGCGTTTCATCCTCAAGTCTGGAACTAACATTTTTTCGCTCAATACACCTCTAGAGGTCCCAATGCGACTTACAACATGTTATTTGCGACTTTTGCGAGCAGATGAGTGTAATAGTCTTGTCTCTAACCGCTCTATTCGTGCCAGTATACGACGACGGAGCAAGACGCCCCCTTGGATGAGTTAGCATTCAGGCATACTGCATCAGGGGAGGCTATGAAACGCCAGGGATACCAAAAAACTCTAATAAAAAAGACGAATGGTTTAAAAAGGTGAGTGAGGGTAGGACCATGACATCACATTCAGTAAAAGACTCGGCCACGACTAACCGTGCGTGCGAACCACAGACCCTTGGCTTTCTGCTGTTGGACAATTTCACCCTGATTTCGCTGGCATCCGCCATCGATCCACTGCGTATGGCCAACCAGTTGGCCGGTCGTGAGCTTTATCGCTGGTACACGCTGACCCAGGATGGCCTGCCGGTGCGTGCCAGTGACGGCTTGCAGGTGACGCCAGACGCTTCCATTCATACGCCGCTGTCGCTCGAGTGGGTCGTCGTGTGTGGCGGAGTGGGCCCACAGCATAGTGTGACCCGTGAACACCTCCGCTGGCTGCAGGCACAGGCGCGTCAGGTGAAGCGGCTTGGCTCGGTATGCACGGGCAGTTGGGCATTGGGCCAGGCGGGGCTGCTGGATCATTACGAAACCAGCGTGCATTGGGAGTGCTTGCCCTCCATGCAGGAGGCGTTCCCTAATGTGATTCTGACCCCGCACCTGTTCTCTATCGATCGCGATCGGTTCACGGCCTCAGGAGGTACCGCCCCGCTCGATATGATGCTCAACCTGATTGCTCACGACCATGGCAAAGAGCTGTCGGCGGGTATCTCCGAAATGTTCATCTACGAGCGCGTGCGTAACGAGCAGGATCAGCAGCGCGTGCCCCTCAAGCATGTGCTGGGGACGACTCAGCCCAAGCTGTTGGAAATCGTGGCGCTTATGGAAGCCAATCTAGAAGAGCCTATCGAACTCAACGAATTGGCGAGCTACGTAGGCGTCTCACGGCGCCAGTTAGAGCGGCTTTTTCAACGCTATCTGCTCTGTTCACCTTCCCGCTACTATCTCAAGCTGCGGTTGACCCGGGCGAGACAGCTGCTCAAGCAAACGCCGTTGTCGATCATCGAAATTGCGTCGGTCTGCGGCTTCGTCTCTACGCCGCACTTTTCGAAATGCTATCGAGAGTACTTTGGCGTGCCGCCCCGCAACGAGCGCCTCGGTGTCTCCGACCGCCAGGAGGGCCACCCCGATAAATCTGCGTCTCTGATCAAGCGGTGGGGAATCAAGCCTTACAAGAACGAGCCGTTGTCGAGTGCCCAGCAGGCGTTGGCCTACGCTCAGGGGGAGCCCACCTTTGCTAGCGTACCGGTATTGAGCTGATGTGACGTGTGAAGGTCCCTTTAAAACGTGCCGCTTACTGAGAGCGGCACGTTTTTTTTATGGGCACGGCTCCCCTTTGGCCGGTCGGCTGTTGCTCTGTTGGCGGGGAATCGGGCTGCGTCGTTTTAGCGACAGAATGACGCTTTTGGAATTTCCACGGTCGTTTCCAAGCGTCGCCCTGCCCAGCGTCGGCGCTATGCTCGCTTCATTCACCCATGTTGGAGCTTAGCCATGACCCCCTCTGAACTGCACGATGACGCCATCGTCATCGATGGATTGATCATCGCCAAATGGAACCGCGAACTGCTCGAAGACATGCGTCGCGGCGGTTTGACCGCTGCCAACTGCACCGTCTCGGTGTGGGAGGGGTTTCAGGCCACGGTCGACAACATCGTCAAATCCAATCAGCTGATGGCAGAGTGTAGCGACCTGGTGCGCCCGGTGCGCACCACCGCCGACATCACCCGCGCTAAGGAGGAGGGCAAGACCGGGATCATCTTCGGTTTCCAGAATGCCCATGCCTTCGAAGACCAGATCGGCTATGTCGAGATCTTCAAGCAGCTGGGCGTGGGCATCGTGCAGATGTGTTACAACACCCAGAATTTGGTCGGTACCGGTTGCTATGAGCGCGACGGTGGCCTGTCCGGTTTTGGCCGCGAGATCGTGGCCGAGATGAACCGTGTGGGCATGATGTGCGACCTTTCTCACGTCGGCGCCAAGACCTCCGAGGAAGTCATCCTCGAGTCCAAAAAGCCCGTCTGCTACTCCCACTGCCTGCCCTCGGGCTTGAAAGAGCATCCCCGCAACAAGTCCGACGCAGAGCTGAAGTTCATCGCCGATCACGGCGGTTTCGTCGGCGTCACCATGTTCACCCCGTTCCTCAAGAAAGGCGTCGACTCGACCATCGATGATTACTGCGAGGCCATCGAGTACATCATGAATATCGTCGGTGAAGACGCCATCGGCATTGGTACCGACTTCACCCAGGGACACGGTCAGGAGTTCTTCGAGTGGCTGACCCACGACAAGGGCTACGCACGCCGCCTGACGGACTTTGGCAAGATCATCAATCCCGAAGGAATCCGCACCGTGGGAGAGTTCCCCAATCTCACCGAGGCGCTGCTCAAGCGCGGCATGAGCGAAAAACAGGTGCGCAAGATCATGGGCGAGAACTGGGTGCGCGTGCTCAAGGACGTCTGGGGCGCCTGACGCCGAGCAGATGACTGCCTCCGAAGCGAGGGGCGCCGGGAGCATGCCGTAGAGGAGGTCCGACGCCAGGGATGGCGTCGGTAGCGTCCAGGGATGGATTCATAGCGCCTCCTCGTAGGCATGTTCCCGGGGTAGCCCCGTCGATAACCTGACATAACAAAGATTCGAGGAATATAACCGTGACCAAACTGGCCCCCGCACTGCCCATCGAAGTCGATAGCGAAACCGGCGTTTGGACGAGCGATGCCCTGCCGATGCTGTATGTGCCGCGTCACTTTTTCATCAACAACCACGTGGCCATCGAAGAGGCGCTGGGTGCCGAGAAGTACGCCGAGATTCTCTATCACGCTGGTTACAAGAGCGCCTGGCACTGGTGCGAAAAAGAGGCCGAATGCCATGGTATCGAGGGCGAGGCCGTCTTCGAGCACTACATGAATCGTCTCTCTCAGCGCGGTTGGGGGCTTTTCCTGACCGAGCAGATCGATCTCGACTCGGGTACCGCCCAGGTGCGTCTCGAGCATAGCGCGTTCGTTTACCAACTCGGCAAGACCGGTAAAAAAGAGGAGTACATGTTCACTGGCTGGTTTGCTGGTGCCATGGATCAAATCCTCGCCGCGCGGGGAAGCTCGCTGCGCACCGTGGCCGAGCAGACCCAAAGTGCTGCCGAAGAGGGCTGTGACGTTGGGCTCTTTACCGTCCAGCCGCTGAACGACGCCGCCCGATAGCCAGAGGTAGAGGAGAGACGCACATGGCATTCGACGCAATTTTTCAGCCGATCGAAATCGGCAAACTGACGATCCGTAACCGCGTGGTCAGCACCGCCCACGCCGAAGTGCACGCCACCGACGGCGGCATGACCACCGAGCGTTACGTCAAGTACTACGAGGAGAAGGCCAAAGGCGGCTGCGGTCTATGTATCTGCGGCGGCTCCTCGGTGGTCTCCATCGACAGTCCCCAGGGCTGGTGGAGCTCGGTGAACCTCTCCACCGACCGCATCATTCCGCACTTTCAGAACCTTGCCGATGCCGTGCACAAGCATGGCGGCAAGATCATGATCCAGATTACCCACATGGGCCGCCGCTCCCGCTGGGACGGTTTCGACTGGTCGACGCTGGTCTCACCCTCCGGTATCCGTGAGCCGGTGCACCGCTCTACTTGTAAAACCATCGAAGTCGAAGAGATCTGGCGCATCATCGGCGACTTCGCCCAGGCCGCGCGCCGAGCGAAAGAGGGCGGCCTCGACGGGGTCGAACTGTCGGCCGTGCACCAGCACCTGATCGACCAGTTCTGGAGTCCGAGAGTCAACAAGCGTACCGACGAGTGGGGCGGTAGCTTCGAAAACCGCATGCGCTTCGGTATGGAAGTGCTCAAGGCGGTACGCGCCGAAGTGGGTGACGACTTCTGCGTCGGCATGCGTATCTGCGGCGACGAGTTCCATCCCGACGGTCTTTCTCACGATGACATGAAGCAGATCGCCGCCTACTACGACGCCACCGGCCAAGTCGACTTCTTCGGCGTCATCGGTTCCGGCTGCGACACCCACAATACCCTGGCCAACGTCATTCCCAACATGTCCTACCCGCCGGAGCCTTTCCTCCACTTGGCGGCGGGCATCAAGGAAGTGGTCAGCGTGCCGGTGATCCATGCCCAGAACATCAAGGATCCCAACCAGGCGCAGCGTATCCTCGAAGGGGGCTATGTCGATCTGGTCGGCATGACGCGCGCCCACATCGCCGATCCCCACCTGATCGCCAAGATCAAAATGGGGCAGGTCGACCAGATCAAGCAGTGCGTCGGCGCCAACTACTGCATCGACCGCCAGTACCAAGGCCTGGACGTGCTGTGTATCCAGAACGCGGCGACCTCGCGGGAGTACATGGGACTGCCGCACATCATCGAGAAGAGCGAGGGCGCCAAGCGTAAGGTCGTCGTGATCGGTGGTGGCCCTGGCGGTATGGAAGCGGCGCGGGTGGCGGCGGAGCGCGGTCACGATGTCACGCTGTTCGAAGCGGCGGACGCCCTGGGTGGCCAGATCACCATTGCCGCCCAGGCGCCGCAGCGCGATCAGATTGCCGGTATCACCCGCTGGTATCAGCTCGAACTGGCGCGTCTCAAGGTCGATCTGCGCCTCGGTACCCGCGCCGACGAGGCAACGCTGCTCGATTTGCGCCCGGACATCGTCGTTTTGGCCACCGGCGGTCAGCCGTTCCTGAGCCAGCACCCCGAGTGGGGCTACTCGGACAATCCCGAGGAAAGCCTGGTGGTCAGTACCTGGGACATCCTTTCCGGTAAGGTCGAACCGGGCAAGAACGTGCTGATCTATGACGCCATCTGCGAATTCTCCGGCGTCTCGGCGGCCGACTATTTGGCCGACAAGGGCGCCAAGGTGGAGATCGTCACCGACGACATCAAGCCCGGCGCAGCGGTGGGCGGCACCACCTTCCCGACCTACTACCGCAGCCTCTACGAGAAGGAGGTGATCATGTCCTCCGACCTGATGCTGCATAAGGTCTACCGCGAGGGCGGCAGCCTGGTGGCGGTGCTCGAAAACGAGTACACCGGCGCCCTGGAAGAGCGCGTGGTGGATCAAGTGGTCGTCGAGAACGGCGTGCGCCCCGATGAGTCGCTCTACTACGCCCTCAAGGAGCAGTCTCGCAATAAAGGGCAGGTGGATCTTGAGGCGCTCTATGCGATTCAGCCTCAGCCCTGCCTGAGCGAAGAGGGGGATGGCTTCCTGCTGTTCCGCCTGGGCGACTGCACGGCACCGCGTAATACCCACGCGGCCATCTACGATGCCCTGCGAATCTGCAAGGATTTTTGACCCGAGCGAGAGCCGGGGCGCCGGTGGAAGACCGTAGCGAGGGTCTTTTGACAGGACCGTAAAACAGTTCCGTACGTTTACGGCATTTCCGCCATCCATGGCGGTCATATGTCGAAAGTAGCGCCCAGGGATGGGTTGACAGCGCCCTCGCCGAGGTCTGCCGCCGGAGCAGCCCCGCCGCGAAAGATGAGGTGAGTACCATGCTCGACACGCTCTTGCCGATACTGATTTTTAGCGCTTTGGCCCTGGCCGTCATCGGCGCCGTGCGCCGCGTGCGTCTCTGGCGCCAGGGACGCCCGGCGAAGGTCGATCTGCTCAAGGGTCTGATCGCAATGCCGCGCCGCTACTTGGTGGATCTGCACCATGTGGTGGGGCGTGACAAGATGATCTCCAACACCCACGTGGCCACCGCCGGTGGCTTCGTGGCCGCTGCCGTGCTAATGATCCTGGTGCACGGTCTTGGGGTCGCCAACCCCGTGCTGGGCGGATTACTGCTCCTGGCCAGCACCTCGATGTTCATCGGCAGCCTCTTCGTGGCGCGTCGGCGGCTCGATCCACCCACGCGGCTCTCCAAGGGGCCCTGGATGCGCCTGCCAAAAAGCCTCATGGCATTTTCGCTGGGCGTTTTCCTGATCACTCTGCCCACGGTGGCCCTACTGCCCGAAGGGCTGCTGGAAAGCAGTGGCGGCTGGCTGTTGGCGCTGGTGCTGGCGGGCGTCATCGCCTGGGGGCTGGGTGAGATGTTCTTCGGCATGACCTGGGGCGGGCCGATGAAGCACGCGTTTGCGGGAGCCTTGCACCTGGCTTTCCACCGCCGTGCCGAACGCTTCTCGACGCACAAGGGTGGCAACGGCCGCTCGACGGGCCTCAAAGCGCTGAATCTCGACGATGCCAAGGCGCCGCTGGGTGTGGAAAAGCCCGTCGACTTTACCTGGAATCAGCTGCTGGGCTTCGACGCCTGCGTCCAGTGCGGCCGCTGTGAAGCGGTATGTCCGGCGTTTGCCGCGGGCCAGCCGCTCAACCCCAAGAAATTGATTCAGGACATGGTGGTGGGCATGGCCGGGGGCAGCGACGCGGGCTATGTCGGTTCTCCCTACCCGGGAAAACCCGTGGGTGAACATGCGGGTGCGCCCCATTCGCCCATCGTGGCGCTGGAGGGCAAGGCGCTCGTCGATGCCGAGACCCTATGGTCCTGCACCACCTGTCGCGCCTGTGTCGAAGAGTGCCCGATGATGATCGAGCACGTCGATGCCATCGTCGATATGCGCCGCCACCTGACGCTGGAGCGGGGCAAGACGCCCAACAAAGGCGCCGAGGTGCTCGACAATCTGATTGCCACCGACAACCCCGGCGGTTTCGATCCAGGCTCGCGGCTGCACTGGGCGGCGGATCTCAACTTGCCGCTGATGGCCGATCTCAAGCAGGTCGACGTGCTGCTGTGGCTGGGGGATGGCGCCTTCGACATGCGCAATCAGCGTACCCTGCGTGCGCTGGTGAAAGTGCTGCGTGCCGCCGAGGTGGACTTCGCTGTACTGGGTGCTGAAGAGCGCGACAGCGGCGATGTAGCGCGTCGTCTGGGTGACGAGGCCACGTTCCAGTCACTCGCCAAGCGCAACATTGCCACGCTGTCCAAGTACCACTTCCTGCAGATCGTCACCTGCGACCCGCACAGCTTCCACGTGCTGGGCAACGAGTACGGTGAGCTGGGCGGCCACTATCATGTTCGCCACCACAGTACGTTCATTGCTGAGCTATATGAGGCCGGACGGTTGGCGTTCGCGCCCTGGAAGGGCGGCCGCGTCACTTATCACGACCCCTGCTACCTGGGGCGCTACAACGGTGAATACGACGCCCCGCGCAACGTGCTCAAGGCACTGGGTATCGAGCTCAAGGAGATGCAGCGCTCCGGCTTCCGCTCGCGCTGCTGCGGCGGCGGTGGCGGCGCGCCGATTACCGATATTTCCGGCAAGCAGCGTATTCCCGACATGCGCATGAACGACGTCAAAGAGAGCGGTGCCGAGCTGGTGGCGGTGGGCTGCCCGCAGTGTACCGCCATGTTGGAAGGCGTGGTGGATGCCACTGCCGAGGTGCGTGACATTGCCGAACTGGTGGCGGATGCGCTGGTCGAGCGCCCTACTGACCCTGCGCTCGAGGCGGCCCGTCGCTCTGCTACCACCACGCCCGCCGAGGAGGTGACCGTATGAGTGAGATCATTCGCCGCGACCCGCGTCGCGAATGGATTGCCCGCAACCGCTTGCACCCCGAGCACGCCAGCGTGGCGTCCGAAATGAATGGCTCTGCTGTCAGCGAGTGGCTGGGCCCCAACGGTGTGATGCGCAAGAACCCCCACGCCATCGGCTTCATCGGCCCCAATGGCGTGAAGCGTATCGACCGCAGCGGTCTCCAGCAGGGCGAGGCGTCCACGGCGGCCGCCGCGGCCAGCCGCGATAGCCGTCGCCCGGTGACCATCGAGCAACCGGCCTTCCTGGTTGCCGTGGTGCCCGATCTGACCGGCGGACGCCTATCCGGCCACGACAAAGATCTGTTGGGCCTGGCTCGGCGGTTGGCGGATGCCGACGCCGAGCGCCCTGGCGCGGTCGTGGCGGTGCTGTTTGGCGAGCACAAAGAGGAAGCGCTGGGTGAAGCCGGTATCGACCGGGTCGTGCATCTGGACGATGAGTACTACGCTGGGTTCGCGCCCGAAGCGCGCTTGGCGGCGCTAAACGCCGTCGAACGGGAGATGGCACCGCGCTTCTGGCTGCTGCCGGACTCGCCGCTGGGCGGTGCCGACCTGGGGCGGCGGCTGGCCGTGCGCCTGGGCGAGCGCGCCGCCACCGGCGTTTGGCAGGTCGAGACCGATCCAAACGCTTCGCTGGACTGGCGCTGTACCGCACGCGGTGCCGCCGACAGCCTGGACATTCAGCGTCCGCTACCCCGCGTCACGCTGGCACTGGCCGAATGCGCCGAGCCGGTGGACGAAACGCGCCACGCGGCGGAGCCGGTGAGCCTGGCGGCGTCGATTCCCACCACGCTGTCGCGGATCGAGGATCTGGGGCAGGTGGCCGTGGACCCGGCGGGCGTGGCGCTGGCCGAGGCGGAGTTCATTCTCTCCGGCGGCAACGGTGTCAAAGAGTGGGAGGCTTTCCACCACGCTGCCAAAGTGCTCGGTGCTACCGAAGGGGCGTCCCGGGTGGCGGTGGACGATGGCTTCATGGCCCGCGACCGTCAGGTAGGCGCGACCGGCACCTGGGTCACGGCCCGCGTGTACATGGCCGTCGGCATCTCAGGCGCGATCCAGCACCTGCAGGGCATTCAGCGCTGCGACAAGGTGGTGGCGGTCAACGTCGATCCTGGGTGCGACATGATCAAGCGGGCCGATCTGGCCGTCATTGGTGATAGTACGCAGATTCTGGCCGCCCTGGTGGCCATGGTCGAACGGCAGCGAGGAGGAGAGCGCGATGCGGCCTGATTCAACGCAGCAGAAGCAGCCATCCCAGCAGGGGGTGAGCATCGCGGTGCTGGTCTCCATTGGTCGCCACCCGACCACCGGTCGTCCGCGGCGTGCCGAGCAGGATGCCCGCGGGCTGGAGCTGGCGCTGGCCATGCAGAGCGAGGAGCCGGGCGCGCGGCTAAGCGTCTTGCATGCCGGTCCGAAGGACGATGAGAGCGACGCCGCGCTGCGCGGTTACTTGGGGATGGGGCTCGATGCCATGACTCTATTGGAGCAGCCCGAAGGCAGCGACGCGATTCCAGCGTTGGCCGAGCACCTGACGGCGGCGTCCCCCCAGCTCGTGATTACCGGCACCCGCGCGGAGCGCGGGGAGGGCTCTGGGCTGTTGCCCTACGCGCTGGCAGAACGCCTGGGATGGCCGCTGATCAACGGCTTGGCGGCCGTCGAAAGCGTGGAGAACGGCGTGCTGACCCTGCTGCAGGCGCTGCCGCGCGGGCAGCGTCGTCGCCTCAAGGTGCGCCTGCCGGCCATCATCAGCGTGGACGAGGCGGCGCCGGTGGCGCGTCAAAGTGCCTTTGGTCCGGCGCGGCGCGGGGAACTGGCCGTCGAGCCGACCCAGCCCGAAGCCGATACGGCACTGGCCGAGTGGCACCTGACCCCCGCCCGTAAACGGCCCAAGCGTTTGAAGATCGTCAAGGCGGCGTCGGCCAGGGATCGCTTCAAGGCGGCGGCCGCCAAGTCCGAGGGCAAGGGCGGCCAAGTGCTCACCGACGTGACGCCTGAGCAGGGCGCCGAGGCGATCTACAAGCTGCTCAAGGAGGAGGAGGTGCTACGCTGACG
Source organism: Halomonas sp. BL6 (assembly GCF_006228115.1). Classification (NCBI taxonomy): domain Bacteria; kingdom Pseudomonadati; phylum Pseudomonadota; class Gammaproteobacteria; order Oceanospirillales; family Halomonadaceae; genus Halomonas; species Halomonas sp. BL6. The sequence continues at coordinate 588,246 of NZ_VDGL01000001.1, forward strand.
TCTATTCCTCTAGCGTTACCTACCAAGCCCGCACTCCCGCGGGCTTTTCATTGCGTGCGCATGTGGGGGCGTTGGCTACTTGGCGCAAAAGGCGGGAGATATCCGTAGCCGCTGGCGTTCGAGGCGAAGGCCTATCCAGGCGTGCAGCACTAGCACCAGGATCACCACGCCGCCACCGATCAGCGTCGAGACGCTGGGCGCTTCGCCCAGTAACCACCACACCCACGCCGTGCCCAGGGCGGTTTCGACCAGATAGAATAGCGCCACTTCGGTGGAGGGCAGGTAGCGAGTGGCGCTGTTGATCAGTACCGTCGCCAAGGGCATTTGCACTAGCCCCATCAAGGCCAGTACGCCGTAGCGCTGGGCATCGAGGGCCAGCGGCGTGGCCATGGAGAGTGCCACCGCGGCGGATAGCAGCCCACCACCGGCGACCACCGTCATGGTATCGACGGCTGGAAAACGGCGCAGCAGCGTCAGGTTGCCACCGATGGCGGCGGAGGCTGCCAGGGCGTACAGGTTACCCAGCAGCATTCCGTGGGCGCCGTGGCCCATGAAGACCAGACTCATGCCCAGCATGCAGGCCACGATGGCCGCCAGCGTGTGCCGGGCGACCCTCTCTCCCAGGAACATCCGTGAGAACACGGCGGCGAACAGCGGCGCGGTGCTGAGAATCACCACCACGTTGGCAACGCTCGCGTTCATCACCGCCAGCACGAACAGGCTGGAGATCAGGCCCAGCAGCACGGTCGAAGCCAGTGACGCAACGGGGTGCCGTCTCAAGGCCGTCAGCCGCTGGCCGACAGTGCATATGAGCCCCAGTACGCAGAACATCAACAGGCCGCGCCAGAAGATGACGGTCCAGCCGTCGGTGGCGGCGAGCCGGATCAGCAGACCGTCGAAACTGAGAAATACCACACCGAGTACCACGATGAGCAGGCCGCGTTGATAGGTGCTGAGCTGCATGATCTCATCTCCTTGTGAGTCATGAAGTGAAGCGCCCGCCGAGTAGGCGGGCGATGGACGACCTCAGGCCGATGAGGCGAGCGGCCTCATGGAGGTCGTCACTGGCTGGGGTGGCCCGCTATCGCCGGGCTCTTTGCGTGGCGGTCGCGCACCACCCAGGCGCCCACGGCACCCGCGATCAGCAGCATGCTGCCGCAGCCGATGGCCAGCAGATAACCGCCCTGAACCGCGCCGTTGGGGAGCGCAAAGCGTTCGGCGACCCCCGCCAGTATGGCGGCGTACTGCTGCCACAGAAACACGCCGATGGCCACGCCCGAGAGCATGGTGCATAGGGCGATCCAGCGGGTGCCGGATACCCAGCCGCTCATGGTGCTGGCATCGAATTCGTGCAGGAAGGCCCGATACGCCGACTCGGCCGGGCTCACCTGGGTCAAACGCGAGGCCAGTGCGATGGCCACCAGGGCCAAGAGCGTGCTGAGCAGCACCGGATGCAGGTAGACGGGCAGGCTAATCCATTCGGCCTGCACCATCAACGAGAGCGCGACATTACCGGCAAAGCCTACGACCAAGCCCCAGCTTGCGCCCGCCGCGGTGATGCGACGGCTCCAGATGCTCATCAGCGCCACCGGCCCCCAGGAGGAGGCAAACAGGGTCGCCGCGAACCACACCACCGACATGACGGCGGGGGGCTGAAACAGGGCCAGCAGCAGCGCGATCAACCCAGCCGCGAGCACCGCGATGCGGCTCTTGCGCATGGCCGTCCGCTCATCCGTCGAGGCGGGCAGAATGTCGTTGGAGAGGCTGAAGCCAATGATCGATAGAAAGGTCGAGCAGGAGGAGAGCCCTGCGGCGAATACTCCGGTCAGAATGACCACCCCCAGCCAGGTCGGCAGCACGTTGAGCGCCACCCAGACCATCGAACGCTCTGGATCGAGCGTCGCGTCGTAAAGGTTGATCGCGGCGCCGGTCATCATCATCAGCGCGTAGAACACGGCCAGCGCCACGGCGGTGAGCATGGCCGAGCGCATGACGACATGCTCGTTGCGGGCCATCAGATAGCGGCTGGACTGCCAGGGACTTGCCGCCAGCACTGCCGCCCATACGAGTCCCAGGGTGAGGCCCCAGACCAGCGCCTCGCCAGGAGAAGAGAAGCTGGCCTCCGGCCCGTCGACCACCCCATGCCAAAGCGCAATGCCCGGTTTGTCGGTCTGGATCAGCAGCCCCTCGACGACCCCGCTCCAGCCGCCTAGATCCTGGATGACATACAGCGACCCGCCCACGGCGGCCAGCGAGAAGATCACGAACATGATGGTATCGGTGAGCATCACCCCCGGCGAGCCGGAGTAGAGAATGAAACCGGTATAGGTCGCCCATACCAGCACCAGCCCCACCCAGTAGGGCATGCCAGTCAGTTCGGCGAACATGATGCCCGCGCCTTGCATCACGCCCAGCAGGTAAGCGCCAAGGCCGATGATCGTGGTGAGACCGGCGATGGCCTGTACCCGGCGCGAGGCAAATCGCTTGCCGAAGAACTCCGGCACGGTGCGCGCGCCGCTGCGGCGCAGGTAGCGGCCGAACACCAGCGCCCCCAGCAGGCAGCCCGAGGTGCTGACCGCCGCAAAGATCAGCATCACGAAGGGGTAACCTTGGTAAGCAAACCCCGTTTCGCCCAGAAAGGCGCTGGTGCTCAGGTAGCTGGCCACTAGGGTGCCGAGGATGAAGAAAGTAGGCGCATTGCGGCCAGCGACCAGATAGTCGTCCAGCCCCTTGACGCGACGTCCGGCCAGGTGGCCGATTACGAAATAGCCGACCAGGCTTAGCAGTATTGCGATGGTGTAGATCATGAGGGTCGCCATGAAGTCGTTGATGTTGTGTCGTTATAGTGCCGCGCGTGTTTTGGCGTCTCATAGCCACTAGCGTCCTATAGTGCCGAAATCACGACACGCTGTCCGCAAAACGAACGGGGCGCCATCTGCATGGCGCCCCGTCGTTGGCGGTGACTTGACCCGATCAGACGGCGGCGTTAGGCACCGCTTGCGTCTGTTTCCACTCTTTGTGAAGTCCTTTGTAGAGGCTGAAGCACATCAGCAGCAGCACGATGGTGAAGGGGAGCCCGGTGGCGACTGCACCCGCCTGCAGTGCCGTGAGGGCAGTACTTCCTCCACCATAGAGCAGGGCGCCTGCAATGACACCCTCCAGCGTGGCCCAAAAGACACGCTGGCTCCTGGGCGCGTCGGTCTTGCCGCCTGCTGTGATGTTGTCGATGACCAATGAGCCGGAGTCCGATGAGGTGATGAAGAACACCAGCACCAGCACGATGGCCATCGTCGAAGTGATACTGGTCAGGGGCAACTGCTCCAGCATATGGAACATGGCAAGCGAAACGTCACTGATCCCGTTGGCCAGCTCGCCGACCCCGTTGGTCGCTTGCGAGAGCGCCGTGCCGCCAAAGGTGCTCATCCAGACCAGCGTGACCAGCGTGGGCACTAACAGTACCGCAATCAAAAACTCACGAACTGTACGTCCCTTGGAGACGCGAGCGATGAACATGCCGACGAACGGTGACCAGGAGATCCACCACGCCCAGTAGAAGATGGTCCAGCCGTGGTACCAGGTGTCATCCTCGCGGCCGATCCAGTTCGACAGCGGCAGAAGATAGCTGGCGTAGTCCACTGCGGTGGTGCCGATACCCGTCAGGATCATCAGGGTCGGGCCCGCGACGACCACGAACAGCAGTAGCGCCGCCGCAATGACCATGTTGATGTTGGAAAACAGCTTGACGCCGCCATCGATGCCCCGCCATACCGAGATCAGCGCGATGACCGTGACCACGACGATGATCGCCAGCTGGGTGCCAATGGTATTGGGCACGTCGAACAGGTAAGCGAGGCCTCCTGCCGCCTGGGTCGCGCCAAACCCGAGCGAGGTCGCCAATCCGAAGATGGTGGCCAGTACGGCGAGAATGTCGATGACATGGCCAGCCCAGCCGCGGGTACGCTCGCCCAGAATGGGGTAAAAGGCGGAGCGCAGCGTCAGCGGCAGTCCTTTGTTATAGGCAAAAAACGCCAGCGAAAGCGCGACGACGGCATAGATGGCCCACGGATGTAGTCCCCAGTGGAACATGGTCGCGCCCATGGCGGCGCTGGCGCCCTCCGGCGTGCCCGCGGGCGCGTTAAGGGGGGTGCCGTACCAGTCGGTGTAATAGGCCACCGGTTCGGCGACGCTCCAGAACATCAGGCCGATCCCCATGCCCGCTGCGAACAACATGGCAAACCAGGAGGTGCGTGAGTACTCCGGTTTGGCATCTTTGCCGCCCAAGCGAATTCGGCCGAGGGGTAAGCAGATCAGTATCAGGCAGAAGACCACGAAAACGTTACCCGCCACCATGAAGAGCCAGTCGAAATGCTCGATCGACCAGTTCTTGGCGAGACCCAATTGTGCGTTCGCGGCGTCTGGATAGACCAGCGCATAGATAATGAAGAGCAGGATGGCGAGAGCGGAGAGTGGGAAGACGGGGTTATGGAAGTCCAACCCCAGTATCTGTGTGTTGTCCTGTCCAGGCGACAGAACGGGATCATCGTCGTTGTTCATCGCGTTTCCTTTTAGGTTGTTTTAGTACGTCAGGCAGGATGGGCACCGCCGACGTCAGAAATTGTTAAGCGTGTTCGCAGCGGGAAGTATCTCGAAAGCGACCTCTACCTATTCATCCTGGCGGGCATGTCTCGAATAGACATGTGGATGCCTTTTTGGAGCAAGTCTCGGGGTGGCGAAGGGATAGTGTGAAAAAGCGCCATTCACGCTATGCACAACAACAAGCAGCGACAGGAGTCATCCATGAGTGCAGCCAATCGCGGAGTCGTCTATAAGGGCCCAGGTGAAGTCGCCGTCGAATCTATTGCATATCCTGAGCTTGCGCTGGGGAATCGCAAATGTGAGCACGGTGTCATTCTTAAAGTCGTGACTACCAACATCTGTGGCAGTGACCAGCACATGGTTAGGGGGCGCACGACGGCGCCTGCGGGCCTGGTGTTGGGACACGAAATCACCGGGCTGGTGATCGAGACCGGTCGCGACGTCGAGTTCATCAAGCCGGGCGACTTGGTGTCTGTGCCGTTCAATATCGCTTGCGGCCGCTGTCGTAACTGTAAATCCGGCAAGACCGGCATCTGCCTCAACGTCAATCCGTCGCGTCCAGGCGCTGCCTATGGGTACGTGGACATGGGCGGTTGGGTAGGCGGCCAGACGGAGTACGTCATGGTGCCCTATGCCGACTTCAACCTGCTGAAGTTCCCGGATGCCGATCAGGCCATGGAGAAGATCAAGGATCTGACCCTGCTCTCCGATATCTTCCCTACCGGTTTTCACGGCTGCGTAACGGCCGGCGTCGGACCGGGCAGTACCGTCTATATCGCTGGCGCGGGCCCGGTGGGACTGGCCGCTGCGGTGTCCGCTCAACTGCTGGGCGCAGCCTGCGTGATCGTCGGTGATATGATCGAAGAGCGTCTGGCTCAAGCCCGCAGCTTTGGCTGTGAAACCCTCGACTTGACCCAAGACGGTGACATGGCCGACAAGATCGAGGCGATTCTCGGCGAGCGAGAGGTCGATGCCTTCGTCGACTGCGTGGGGTTCGAAGCCCACGCCTGCGGCTGTAACCACGGCAAAGAGGCGCCCGCCACGGTGCTCAACTCGGCCATGTCGCTGACCCGTGCGGGCGGGCAGATCGGTATTCCCGGTCTGTACGTGACCGAAGATCCAGGCGCGGCTGACGAGGCGGCCAAGCAGGGGGCTTTGAGCATGCGCTTTGGCCTCGGCTGGGCCAAGTCCCACAGCTTCCATACGGGGCAGTGCCCGGTGATGCAGTATCACCGTCCGCTGATGCAGGCGATCCTCTTCGGCAAGGTCAAGATCGCCGATGCGGTCAACGTACAGATGATCAATCTGGATCAGGCGCCCCAGGGCTATGCCGATTTCGATGGCGGTGCGGCCAAGAAATTCGTCATCGATCCCCACGGCAGCGTGGCTTGATCGCAGCAACGCCATAGCATCGGCTAAGGCAACGATCACGAACGGCACTCCACGGAGTGCCGTTTTTGTCGTGGATGGTGTGAGTCCGGCACTCTTTCCTTAGCGCGTATCGAGGCCGTTGAGAGAGTTGCTGAGAGAGTTGCTGAGTGCCCATCAAAAAAGCTGGCCCGCGTTTGCGGGCCAGCTGCTGGGGGCCGTGTGGCTCACGCCTATTGATCAACCCTGGGCGAGCTTGAGCGACGGCTGGTCGTTTTCGAGATTCTCTAGCAGGCGCGCGGCATACCAGTTGACGAAGTCGATCACGCCGAATTCGTAGGTTTCCGAGTACGGGCCGGGCTGGTAGGCCTTGGAATTGATACCACGCTGGTTCTCTTCCGCCAGCTGGCGATCCTGGTCGTTGGTGGCATCCCATACTTGGCGCAGCCGCTCGGGATCGTAGTCGACCCCCTCGACCGCATCTTTGTGCACCAGCCACTTGGTGGTCACCATGGTTTGCTGAGGGCCAATGGGCAGCACGCGGAACACCACCGCGTGGTCGCCCATGAAGTGGTTCCAGGAGTTGGGAAGATGCAGAATGCGCAGCGAGCCCATGTCGGGGCTTTGTAGGCGTCCCATCAGCTTCTGGCTACCCGGTTTGCCATCCATGGTCATGGAGACGATACCGTCCAGCAGCGGTGTGCGGGTGAGGCGATTGCGCTTGCCATGCCGCTTTAGCTGATAGGGAACGCGCTCGGCATCCCAGTCCGCCTGCTTCTTGGCCACCAGCGCCTTGTAGGCGGGGGTGGCGCGGGGGTCATCGGTATCGTCGAACTCCTGCAGCGAGTTGAGTAGCTCAGGGTGCGACCCGTTGCAGTGGTAGCACTCGCGGTTGTTTTCGATCACCAGCTTCCAGTTGGCCTGCTCGACGATGGTGGACTCGACGGCCACCTTGACGTTATCCATCTGGTAGGGTTCGAGGTAGTGGTCCAGGGTGGCGAGGAACTCATCGAACGCGGGCGGTTGTTCGCTCAGGTTGATGAAGATGAAGCCACCCGCCGTCTCTGCGTGGACCGGCTTGAGGCCGAACTGTTTGAGATCGAACTGGCTGCCCATTTCGCTGCCTGCGAACAGCAGGCGGCCGTCGAGCTCGTACGTCCACTGGTGGTAGGGGCAGACCAGCTTGGCGACCTTGCCTTTTTCTTTCAAACACAGACGCGAGCCGCGATGGCGGCAGACGTTGTGAAAGGCGTGAATGGTGCCGCCGTCGCCACGGACGATGACGATTGGGTTATCGCCGATGTCCAGGGTCATGAAGTTGCCCTTGGCGGGAATTTCGCAGGTCATGCCCGCAAACAGCCACTCTTTCTCGAACACTTCTTGCATGTCGAGCGCAAACAGCCGGGCATCGTTGTAAAACGGCTGCGGGAGCGAATAGGTCGTCTCGCGAGTTCGCAGCATTTGGGCCGTTGCCTCGCGTGCCGCTGCCAGCGGGTCTTCCATCATATTCAACACACTTTTCTGCATACCAGTATCCTCGTGAACCACCGCTTTCCTGTTGAGGGCTGCGAGTCGGCCGTTAGTCAAGATCGTTTGTCTTGTTGTTGTGCTGCGTAACCTGGCGTTTTGTTCGACTGTGGTGCGATGTCTGTGGCTGATTGTGTTGCAGACGTCAGTAGGCGAGTTATCCAGCCGCGACATACGGTGACGCAGTGGCGACTAAAAAAGTGATTTCTAAACGAGAGAGAGTGGCGCGAGGTAAGTGCGCGTCGCTGTCAGGTAAGTCTGCTGGGTTGGGCATCCCCAGAATGCTCGTCAACGGTACTGGTCGTGCAGCGACACGATCCGGTGATGCATAGCGATGAAGGCCGGTCAGGCAGAGGCGATAATGACAACCAATTTTTTCAATCCGGTCACGACCCAAACCTGGACCAACGGCCGTCACCAGGTGCGCTGCGTCAAGGTGATACAGGAAACGCAGGACGTGCGTACGTTCTGCTTCATGGCCGAGCAGCCGGTGATGTTCTTCTTCAAGCCCGGTCAGTTCGTCACGCTCGAGCTAGAGATCGACGGCCAGCCCGTCATGCGCTCGTATACGATCTCCAGCTCGCCCTCCATTCCCTATAGTTTTTCCATCACCGTCAAGCAGGTGCCGGGTGGCAAGGTCTCCAACTGGCTGCACGCCAACCTGAGGGTGGGTGATGAGTTGGTGGTGCACGGGCCGGTCGGTAACTTCAACTCCATCGATTTTCCCGCCGAGAAAGTCCTGTTCCTCTCCGGCGGTGTGGGCATCACCCCGCTGATGTCCATGACCCGCTGGCTGTTCGATACCAACGCCAGCGTCGACGTCGAGTTCGTACACAGCGCCCGCGCGCCTCGCGATGTCATCTACCATCGCGAGCTGGTGCACATGTTCTCGCGCATTCCTGAATTCAAGCTGCACATCATTTGTGAGAACAAAGACGATATCGGTGAAGCCTGGGCCGGTTACCGTGGCTACCTGACCAAGCCGCTGTTCGAACTCATCGTGCCGGACTTCATGGAGCGAGAGATTTTCTGCTGTGGCCCGACGCCCTACATGAATGCCATCAAGAATATTCTTCGTGCCAACGGCTTCGACATGAACCACTACCACGAAGAGTCGTTCGGTGCCACGCCGGTGGAGGTGCGCGAAGAGGTGCTCGAGCTTGCCGAGCAGGCCGAGGTCGCGGCCGAGCAGATCGACACCAGCGAGCTACATAGTATCGAGTTCGCCAGCTCCGGGAAAAGCGTTCGTATCCAACCCAGTGAGACGGTTCATGAAGCGGCCGCGAAGCTCGGTCTACACATTCCCAAGGCGTGCGGTATGGGTATTTGCGGCACCTGTCGGGTGGCGCTCAAGTCCGGCTCCGTCGAGATGGAGCATAACGGCGGTATCACCGAGGAGGATGTCGAAGAGGGGTATATCTTGTCGTGCTGCAGTCGCCCGAAAGGCAATTTAGTGGTCGATTTCTAACCATCACGCGACGCTTTAGCGTGTTTCTAACGCCCTGAACGGCTACTGACCGTTCGGGGCGTTTTGCTTGTTTTACGAGCCTGGCGAAGGCGGGGAGTGGCCGGGAATTGGCGTGTTGGCGACGTTCGAGGTGGGGGTGCCCACTGCGTAAAAGGCGCTGGAAAAGACGTTGTGTAGGGGCCAATGCAGCTCGTCTGGCTAAATGCCGAGCATGTCGCAAATGCATCCCCTGGTGACGTCGGTAAGCATCTTGGCGGTACCAACCAGCGATAGTATCGCCGTAACAACACGTGATAGCGCTCTAGCCCATGGTGGCCAAAGGCTTATCAGTATTGAACGCACTGCATGATAGTGAATAACAAGTGACGAATGAGGAGGCGATGATGCTTCAGAATAATTTTTCCCCCCGTGCCCGATTAGCCCAGTACGATACGCTGCTCGCCGAAGCCATGGCCGAAGAAACGGCACGCCAGGAAGCGCATATCGAATTGATCGCCTCCGAAAACTACACCAGCAAGGTCGTCATGGAGGCCCAGGGGTCTCAGCTCACCAATAAGTACGCGGAGGGGTACCCGGGCCGCCGCTACTACGGTGGCTGCGAATACGTCGATAAAGTCGAAGCGCTCGCCATCGAGCGTGCCTGTGATCTGTTCAGCGCCAACTACGCCAACGTTCAGCCGCACTCCGGCGCCCAGGCCAACGCCGCGGTCTTCATGGCCCTGGTCTCTCCGGGCGATACCGTGCTGGGCATGAGCCTAGCCCACGGCGGCCACCTGACCCACGGTGCCGCGCCCAACTTCTCCGGCAAGCACTACAACGCCGTGCAGTATGGTCTCAAACCGGAGACCGGCGAGATCGATTACGAAGAGATGGAGCGCTTGGCCCGCGAGCACCGCCCCAAGATGATCATCGCAGGCTTCTCGGCCTACTCCCGCGTGGTCGACTGGCGGCGTTTTCGTGCCATCGCCGACGAAGTGGGCGCCTACCTGATGGTCGATATGGCCCACGTGGCGGGTCTGGTCGCGGCAGGTTTGTATCCCAGTCCCGTGCCCTACGCTCACGTCGTGACCACGACGACCCACAAGACGCTACGCGGCCCCCGCGGCGGGCTGATTCTCTCGGCAGACGGTGACGAGTCGCTCTACAAGAAGCTCAATGGCGCCGTCTTTCCCGGCCAGCAAGGCGGCCCACTCATGCACGTGATCGCGGCCAAGGCCGTGGCCTTCAAAGAGGCGATGAATCAGGACTTCGTGCGCTACCAGCAGAAGGTGATCGATAACGCCAAAGCGATGGCGGCCGTATTCGTCGAGCGCGGCTACGACGTGGTGTCTGGCGGCACCGACGACCATCTCTTCCTCGTGTCGCTGATTCGCCAGGGCATCACCGGTAAAGACGCGGATGCGGCATTGGGTCGTGCGCACATTACGGTCAATAAAAACACCGTTCCCAACGATCCGCAAAGCCCCTTCGTGACCTCTGGCTTGCGTATTGGCACGCCCGCAGTCACTACGCGCGGATTCGATGCCGACGAGTGTGCCGAACTTGCGGAATGGATTTGCGACATTCTCGATGAGCTGGCCGCCGGCGTGGATACCACTCATATCGAAAGCCGGGTGCGTGCCAACGTGGCCGAGGTGTGTGCTCGTCACCCGGTGTATGGCGCTGCCGTTACTGAATCCGTCGAATCCATTGCTTGAATCGGCTTGCCGGCAGGGCCCGGCGCGGCTGAACTAAGGAGACCACTATGCAACGCTATTCCGGCTTCGGCCTGGTCAAGCACGCGCTGAGCCACCATGAGAACTGGGAGCGCCAATGGCGCAATCCCACGCCCAAGAAACAGTACGATGTGATCATCGTCGGTGGCGGCGGCCATGGTTTGGCCACGGCTTACTACTTAGCCAAAGAGTTCGGCGTCAAGAACGTCGCGGTGATCGAAAAAGGCTGGTTGGGCGGTGGCAATACCGCGCGTAATACCACCATCGTGCGTTCCAACTACTTGTGGGACGAGGCGGCGGCGCTTTACGAACACGCCATGAAACTGTGGGAAGGGCTTTCCCAGGATCTCAACTACAACGTCATGTTCTCGCAGCGGGGCGTGCTCAACCTGGGGCACACGCTGCAGGACATGCGCGATATCCAGCGCCGGGTGAATGCCAACCGCCTCAACGGTATCGACGGTGAAGTATTGGATGCCAAGGGCGTGCAAGAGCTGGTGCCCATCATGGACTGCTCCAAGAACGCCCGCTATCCGGTCATGGGTGCCTCCTGGCAGCCGCGTGCCGGTGTGGCTCGCCACGATGCCGTGGCCTGGGGCTACGCCCGGGGTGCCGATGCTCACGGCGTGGACATCCTTCAGCAGACCGAAGTCACCGGCTTCAAGATCCGTGACGGCAAGATCTACGGCGTGCACACCAATCGCGGTGACATCGAGGCCAAGACCGTGGGCTGCGTGGCCGCCGGTAACTCCAGCGTGTTGGCCAAGATGGCGGGCTTCAACTTGCCGCTAGAGTCCCATCCGCTGCAGGCGTTGGTCTCCGAGCCGATCAAGCCGATTCTCGACACCGTCGTGATGTCCAACCACGTCCACGGCTATGTCAGCCAATCCGACAAGGGGGATTTGGTGATCGGTGCGGGTATCGACGGCTACAACGGCTACGGCCAGCGCGGCAGCTACCCGACCGTGGAGCATACGCTCCAAGCGATCGTCGAGATGTTCCCGATCTTCTCTCGGGTGCGCATGAACCGTCAGTGGGGCGGTATCGTGGATACCTGTCCGGACGCCTGCCCGATCATTTCCAAGACGCCGGTCAAAGGCCTCTACTTCAACTGCGGTTGGGGCACGGGCGGCTTCAAAGCGACCACGGGGTCGGGGCACGTTTTCGCTGCCAGCCTCGCCAAAGGTGAGATGCATCCGATTGCCGAGCCGTTCTCCATGTTCCGCTTCCACAGCGGTGCACTGATCGACGAACACGGCGCTGCCGGTGTGGCCCACTAGGGTTTGTAAGCGAGGAGAATTCGCATGTTCTATATCTATTGCCCTTACTGCGGCGAACACCGTGAAGAAGAGGAGTTTCACCCCAAGGGTCAGGCGCACATCGAGCGTCCCAAACAGCCCGAGGAGTGCAGCGACGAAGAGTGGGGAGACTATCTGTTCTTCCGCGACAATCCGCGCGGCGTGCACCACGAAATGTGGGTGCATGCAGTGGGGTGCCGCAAGTTCTTCAACGTCACGCGTCACACGGTGAGCTACGAAATTCTCGAGACCTACAAGATGGGTGAGCAGCCGTCGATCACGGCCGAGAGCCAGACAGCGCCTCGCGAAGCGGTCGCGGAGAGTCGTCCAGAAGGAGTGCGGGCATGAGCCAGTCCAAGCAACAAGCCTACCGCCTTGACACCGGCGGCCGTATCGATCGCTCACGCACGCTGAGCTTCACCTTCAATGGCCAGCGTTATCAAGGCCAGGCAGGAGATACCCTGGCGTCGGCCCTGTTGGCCAACGGTGTCGATATCGTCAATCGCAGCTTCAAATACTCACGGCCCCGCGGCATCGTGGCGGCGGGGGCCGAAGAGCCCAATGCCATCGTGCAGCTTGGCAGCAGCGAAGCGGCCCAGGTGCCCAACGTACGTGCGACCCAGCAGGCGCTGTTCGACGGCTTGACGGCCCGCAGCACCAACGGCTGGCCAAACGTGCAGCGCGACATGATGGGGCTGGTGGGCAAGATCGGCGGTCAGTTCATGCCGCCCGGCTTCTACTACAAGACCTTCATGGCCCCGGCATCGATGTGGATGACGTATGAAAAGTACATCCGCAAGGCGGCGGGACTGGGCCGCAGCCCCCTGGAGAACGATCCGGACAGCTACGACCACCTCCACCAGCACTGCGACGTGCTGGTGGTGGGCGCCGGTGCGGCAGGCCTGTCGGCCGCCCTGGCAGCGGCACGCAGCGGTGCGCGAGTGATCGTCGCCGACGAGCAAGAGGAAATGGGCGGATCGCTGCTGGATACCCGTGAGATGCTGGCAGGCAAACCCGCCGATCAGTGGGTCGCCCAGGTACTCGACGAACTGGCGGGCTGTGACAACGTCACGCTGCTCCCGCGCACCACGGCGAACGGCTACCACGACCACAACTTCGTCACGCTGCACGAGCGGCGTACCGAGCATCTGGGGGAGACCGCGCCGGTGGTCCACGGCCATCGCCCGGTGCGCTCGCGCATGCATCGCGTACGCGCCGGTCAGGTCATCTTGGCCACGGGCGCCCATGAGCGCCCGCTGGTCTATGCCGGTAACGACATTCCCGGCAACCTGCTGGCCGGGGCCGTGTCCACCTATATCCGTCGCTATGGCGTGGTGCCCGGTCGCCGTTTGGTGCTCTCCACCAGCAACGACTACGGCTATCGCGCGGCTCTCGATTGGAAAGAGGCGGGTCATGAAGTGGTGGCGATCGTCGATGCTCGCGAAGCGCCAAAGGGCGATTGGATCGACGCTGCTCGCGCCCAGGGTATCAAGATCATCACCGGCAGCGCCGTGATCGAGGCCAAAGGCAGCAATCGGGTCACTGCGGCGCGCGTCGCCCCTATCGATATCGACGCGTTCAAGGTGAACGGCGCGGTGCAAGAGCTAGCTTGCGATACCATCGCCAGCTCCGGTGGGTACAGCCCCGTGATTCACTTGGCATCTCACACGGGCGCTCGGCCGACCTGGAACGACGAGATCATCGGTTTCGTGCCGGGGCTCGTGAAAGGCGTCCAGGCCTGCGGCGGTGCCAACGGCACCTATGCCCTGGGTGACGTGCTCGTGGCGGGCATCGAAGCGGGCATCAAGGCGGCGGCTGCCATGGGCAAAACCACCGAGGTCGTCAATGCGCCCAGCGTCGAGCCGTTGCAGCAGGGCCCGGCGGTGGCGCTGTTCCAAGTGCCCCACGAGAAAGCGACGACGCGTGCGCCGAAGCAGTTCGTCGATCTGCAGAACGACGTGACGGCGGCCGGTATCGAGCTTGCGACCCGCGAGGGCTTCGAGTCCATCGAGCATGTCAAGCGCTACACCGCTATGGGGTTCGGTACCGACCAGGGCAAGCTGGGAAACATCAACGGCATGGCAATCGCGGCCCGCTGCCTGAGACGCTCGATTCCCGAGGTCGGCACCACGGTCTTCCGTCCCAACTATACCCCGGTCACGTTTGGCGCCATCGTCGGTCGACACTGCCGCGAACTCTTCGATCCTGAGCGCTACACGGCGCTACATCAGTGGCACGTCGAGCGTGGTGCCGAATTCGAGGACGTCGGCCAGTGGAAGCGGCCGTGGTACTACCCGCAGAAGGTCAATGGCAAGACCGAAACGATGCATGAGGCCGTGGCGCGTGAGTGCCTGGCGGTGCGCGAAAAGGTCGGCATCCTCGACGCCTCGACGCTAGGCAAGATCGACATTCAAGGCCCTGACGCCCGTGAGTTTCTGGCGCGGGTCTATACCAACAAGTGGGAAAAGCTGGCAGTAGGCAAGTGCCGCTACGGCTTGATGTGTAAAGACGACGGAATGGTGACCGACGACGGCGTCACGAGCTGTCTGGCCGAGAACCATTTCCTGATGACCACCACGACCGGCGGCGCGGCGGCCATTCTCGAGTGGCTGGAGCTGTGGCATCAAACCGAGTGGCCGGAGCTGGACGTCTACTTCACCTCGGTGACCGACCACTGGGCCACGATGACCGTCACCGGTCCCGAGGCGCGCAAGCTGCTCTCAGAGATCACCGACATCGATCTCGACCGGGACGGCTTCAAGTTCATGGAGTGGCGCTCTGGCAAGGTGGCCGACGTACCGGCGCGGGTCTTCCGCATCTCCTTCACCGGCGAGCTGACCTTCGAGATCAACGTCCAGGCCAACTACGCCATGCACGTATGGCAAACGCTGTTCAAACATGGTGAAAAGTATGGCCTGACGCCCTACGGCACCGAAACCATGCACGTGCTGCGCGCTGAAAAGGGCTTCATCATCGTGGGGCAGGAGACCGATGGCTCGGTGACGCCAGAAGATCTGGGCATGCACTGGTGCGTCGGCTACGACAAGCCGTTTTCCTGGATTGGCAAGCGGGCGCTGACGCGTAGCGACACCAAGCGTGAGAATCGTAAGCAGCTGGTGGGGCTCAGGCCGAAGGATCCCAAGGTCGTCCTCGAAGAGGGGGCGCAGATCGTGTTCGACCCGAACCACGCTATTCCCATGCCCATGGCAGGGCACGTGACCTCCAGCTACTACAGTCCGACGCTGGGCGCTGGGTTTGCCCTTGCCGTGGTCAAAGGCGGCCTTAGGAAGATGGGAGAGACGGTCTACCTCCCCATGGCCGATGGCCAAACCCACGAAGCCGAAATCGTCAGCTCCGTTTTCTACGACCCGAAGGGAGAGCGCCAGAATGTCTAATGCGGCCACTTTTGACACCCGTACCGATACCGCTGTCCCAGTGGAGTCTCCGCTCGCCTACAGCTACCGGCGCAGCGGCGCCCCACGGGGCAGCAGTTATCGGCTGAAAATACGCGAACGTGCAATGCTCGGCCATCTGGTGCTGCGCGGAGGTGCCATCGTGCTCGACGAAGCGGTGCGCGACGTGCTAGGCATTGGCTTGCCGGGGCGCCCGCAGGCGCTAGTGCACGATGCCAGCGGCGAGCGCTCCATTCAGTGGCTCTCCCCGGACGAGTGGCTGGTGATCGTGCCCGGTGGCGAGGAGTATCCGCTGGAAACCAAGCTGCGCGAGCGTCTGGCGGATGCGCACTTCGCCATCAGCGACGTCAGCGGCGGGCAGACCCTGCTCGAACTCACCGGCGAGGCGGCCCGAGAGCTGTTGATGAAAACGGTGGTCTACGACGTCCATCCCAGCCATTTTCCTGTCGGCAAGGGGGTGACGACCGTCTTCGCCAAGGCGACCGTCAATCTACGTCGCCCCAGTGAAGAGTGCTGGGAGCTCGTGATACGCCGTAGCTTCGCCGACTACTCCTACCGCTGGTTGCTGGATGCAGCCGCCGAGTATGGCGTTCACGTAGAACAATGAGCGGACCCGCCGGAACGGTGTTCCGGCGGTGATCGTCTGCCCCATCGAGAGACACATTATGAGCCGAATGAGCGATACCTGGATTCTTGCCGCCCAGTGCCCGAGCCGTTTGGGAACGGTCGACGTCGTGACGCGCTTTTTGAAAGAGCAGCAGTGCTACATCACCGAGTTGAACTCGTTCGATGATCGGTTGGGTGGACGCTTCTTCATCCGCGCCGAGTTTCGTCCGGAGTGCGATACGTTCGATGAAGCGCGCTTCGACGCTGATTTTCTGGCCAGGGCGCGGGAGTTCGACATGCAGTTCGAACTAACCGCGCCGGGCAAGCGCACCGGGGCCGTGATCATGGTCTCCAAGGCCGATCACTGCCTGAACGACCTGCTCTACCGCTATCGCACGGGGCAGCTGGCGCTGGACATCAAAGCCGTGGTCTCCAACCATCCGGACCTGGAGCCACTGGCGGCGTGGCACGGTTTGCCTTACTACTATCTGCCGATCACCCCCGAAACGAAGCTGCAGCAGGAAGCCCAGGTACGCGACATCATCGCCGAGACCGACGCCGAGCTGGTCGTGCTGGCCCGCTACATGCAAGTGCTGTCTCCTTCCATGTGCGAGTTGCTGGCGGGACGCGCCATCAATATCCATCACTCGCTGCTGCCCGGCTTCAAAGGGGCCAAACCCTACCACCAGGCCTACGAAAAAGGCGTCAAGCTGGTGGGTGCCACGGCGCACTATATCAACAACGACCTCGACGAGGGCCCGATCATCGCCCAAGGGGTCGAGCCGGTCGATCATACGCACTATCCCGAAGACCTGGTGGCCAAGGGGCGTGATATCGAGTGTTTGACCCTGGCAAGGGCGATTAGCTACCACTTGGAGCGCCGCGTGTTTTTCTACTCGGGTCGCACGGTGGTGTTCGGTAACTGATACGTTGACGGGCGCTCGCCGAGCCCCCGTCTTGGCTTGCCAGTGACACCTTGCCCAATCAAGACGTCGAACGGCGTACACGCCGTTCGACACCGACCGTCGTTTTAACCATCGTTCGTTCACTCATCCTAGGTATCAGGCACGGCCTGATGTCCTCCCGTGCATAGGTAAAGAGGTGCTCCAATGCCTATCAGTGTTTTCGACCTCTTTAAGATTGGAGTCGGTCCCTCCAGTTCGCATACCGTCGGGCCCATGCTGGCCGCCTATACGTACGTGACCCAGCTAAGAGATCGACAGCTGCTCAACGACGTCGGGCATCTGGACGTACATCTCTACGGATCGCTCTCAGCCACGGGGGTCGGGCACGCGACCGATCACGCCATCATCATGGGGTTGCTGGGTGAGAGGCCCGACACGATCGATCCTGCAGTGATCGAGCCGTCGATCGAGCGCTTGAAAGCATCTCGGTCGTTGAGTCTCGGTCGCCAGAAAGAGGTGCCCTTTGACTGGGACGCGGACATTCATTTCCACGAAGAGAGCCTGCCGCACCATCCTAACGCCATGCGGCTGGCTGCGTACACGTCGGAAGGCGCGTTGCTCTACGACAATACCTACTACTCGGTGGGGGGCGGCTTCGTCGTGGAGCAGTCCCAGGTAGACAAGCCGCTGGACGACCTCGAGGGCCTCGTGCTGCCCTATAACTTCGATACCGCCGATGAGCTCTTGTCGCTCTGCAAGCATCACGGGCTGCGGGTCAGCCAGCTGATGCTGGAGAACGAGAAGGTGTGGCGCAGCGAAGAGGAAATCAGAAACGAGCTATGGCGTATCTGGCAAGTGATGTGTGAGTGCATCGACAACGGGCTGACCCACGAAGGCATTCTACCGGGCGGCCTGAAAGTGAAGCGTAGGGCAAAGCTGCTCTATCAGCGTCTGCAAACCGCAGAGCAGAACGACTGCCTGATTGCCTCGACCTTCTCGGCCATGGAGTGGGTGAACATCTTCGCTCTGGCGGTCAACGAGGAGAACGCGGCTGGCGGGCGCATGGTCACGGCGCCTACCAACGGCGCGGCGGGTATCATCCCCGCCGTTCTCCACTACTACATGAAGTTCCAGCCCAACGCCTGTGAAAAGCAGGTGGTGGACTTTCTGCTGGCCGCGGGCGCCATCGGCATTCTCTGCAAGAAGAATGCGTCGATCTCTGGGGCTGAAGTGGGCTGCCAGGGTGAGGTGGGCTCCGCCTGTGCCATGGCGGCCGCTGGCCTGGCCGACGTGATGGGGGCAACGCCCGAGCAGGTCGAACACGCCGCCGAAATTGGCTTGGAGCACAACTTGGGGCTGACCTGCGATCCCGTCGGCGGGCTGGTGCAAGTCCCCTGTATCGAGCGCAATGCGATTGCCACGGTCAAGGCCATCAATGCCGCGCAGATGGCGCTGCGGGGCGATGGCTCGCACTTCATCTCGCTGGATAAAGTGATCCGCACCATGCGTGATACGGGTAAAGACATGCTCGATAAATATAAGGAAACCTCCAAAGGCGGGCTGGCCGTCAATGCCATCGAATGCTGATACCGCAAAAGGCTAGAGAAAGGGTCGGAGAAAGGGCTGGGGAAAGAGCGTTAAAGGCGTATTGCACAGGCATCGTGGGCATTCGCGACAAAATCCACTAGGATAGGCGCTTTTTTCCGACAGGGTAGATGGTCATGGCGTCTTCGGGACAACCTCGCATTCAGTGGCTGGGCCGCTGGGGCTTTATGCTGGCGGCCACCGGCTCGGCGGTGGGGCTGGGCAATATTTGGAAATTCCCCTACATCACCGGCGAGTACGGTGGTGGGGCTTTCGTGCTGGTCTACTTGGCGTGTATTTTGGCGGTGGGCGTGCCGGTCATGATGACGGAAATCGCCTTCGGCCGCCGGGGGCGCGGGAGCCCCATCGACGCCATCCGCCGTGTGGTGAACGAATCCGGTGGGTCGTCGGCCTGGTCGCTGCTGGGTTGGATGGCCATGCTCTGCGGCTTCATGATTCTGTCGTTCTACGTCGTGGTGGCGGGCTGGTCGTTCTCTTACCTATGGAAGATGCTCTCCGGCGGCTTGGCGGGGTCCAGCGTGGACGACATGGCCGCCGTGTTCGGCGCCAACAATGCGAACCCCTTTGCGCTCGGCGGCTGGAGCACCCTGGTCACGCTGCTGACCATGTTCATCGTCGGTAAAGGCGTTCAAGAGGGTATCGAGAAAAACGTCAGCTGGATGATGCCTGGCCTCGTGCTGATGCTCTTGCTGCTGATCGCCTTCGGGATATTTTCTGGCGGCTTCGGCGATGCGGTCGCGTTCCTGTTCTCCTTCAAGGCGGGCAGCCTCTCCAGCGAAGGGATGCTGGCGGCGCTGGGCCACGCGTTTTTTACCCTCTCGCTGGCGTCGGGAGCGATTCTGACGTACGGCAGCTACCTGCCCAAAGGTGCCTCCATTGGCCGCACCACTTTGAGCGTGGCCGTGGCCGATACCGTGGTGGCGCTGATGGCGGGGCTGGCGATCTTCCCGGTGATTTTTGCCAACGGTATGAATCCCGGCGAAGGCCCGGGCCTGCTCTTCATGAGCCTGCCGTTGGCGTTTCAGGCCATGCCGCTGGGGTCGCTGTTTGGCGTGCTGTTCTTCTTGATGCTCTCCATGGCCGCGCTCACCTCGTCGATCTCCATGGTGGAAGCGACGGTCTCTTGGCTGTGCGATAACAAAGGCATGAGCCGTCGGTCGGCAGCTTGGGCCACCGGCATCGTGCTGTGGCTGATCAGCACGCTGGCGATGCTGTCGTTCAACCTGGGCGCAGACTGGACGCTGGCGGGCAAGCACTTCTTCGACTGGTTGGACTACCTCACCTCGCGCTGGATGATGCCGTTGGGTGGCCTGGGTATGGTGCTGCTGGCGGGCTTCGTGCTGAACAGCGAGACCTTCCGCGACGAGCTGGGTCTTGCGCCACTGCCCTATGCACTGTGGCTGGCCATGGTGCGCTATGTGAGCCCGCTGGGCATTCTGGTGATCTTCGTCGATGCTCTCGGGCTGTACCAGGTGTCGTTTGCGGCCCACTGGCCGGTGCTGCTAGCGCTGTTGGTGCTCGTGGCCGTGGTGGGCGAAGCCATTAGCCCGCGTCTTCGCCGAGCGCTTTCTTCCCGCTAAGCGCTGCTGCGCTTCTCGTCTCGCCCTGGCCTCAGCGATGGCGCCAGGGTGAGTGCCTGCCTCCATTAACTCATCCCAACACGTGGTATAGCGCTTGGAGCGATGCGCACAGCGCAGCTGCCAAGGTGCGTCGGCATCGGTCATACCAAAGCGTAGCGTACCTTGCCCCATCTTCTGGTTGATGGCGTCGACCGTCTTCATCAAGTGCGGGTGTGCTTTGGCGGCAGGCTGTAGCAGCGAGAGTTGATACTGCTGCGCATCCACCAAATCCAGCAGCATCACGCCCGCTTTCATGAACTGAAAGCCGGGCAGGTACATCTGGTCGAGCCCTTCGCGAACGGCCTCCAAGAGGATACGGGTATCGTCGGTAGGCGCGTCGAGTGGAATCATCGCGCTGGGCGAGCGCTGCGGCTGATCTTTGCGGTGGCGGTTGGTATTCAAAAACAGCATCACCGCGCGGGCCAGGCTGCCCTGCTGGCGCAGTTTTTCGGCGCTGCGCTGGGCGTGGCGGCGCAGCGCCGCGTGCAGGTCCGCTTTGACGCCGGTGGCTTGACCGAACGAGCGTGAAGTCATGATGCGTTGACGGGGCTGCTCCACGGCGTTCATCTCTAGGCAGGGCGTACCGCGTAGTTCCAGTGCGGTGCGTGCCACTACCACGGAAAAGCGTTTGCGCAGCAGTTTCGGGTCGCACTCACGCAGGTCCCAGGCGGTGCGAATACCGCTCACCGCTAGCCGCTCCGCCAAGCGTCGCCCGACCCCCCACACGTCGCTAACGGCGAGCTGTTTGAGCAGCACATGGGTAGTCGCGCTATCGCCTTGAAGTAAACATACCCCTTCATAATGCGGCTGCTTTTTCGCTACGTGGTTCGCCAGCTTGGCCAGCGTGTGTGTCGGCGCAAGGCCCACGCACACGGGCAGCCCTAAATGGCGACGAATACGGCGGCGCAGCGCTGCACCGATGGCTTGGCACTGGGCATCATCGAAGCCGTCCAAGTAGATGAACATCTCGTCGATGGAGTAGGGGGCGACCTCGGGACAGGCATCGCGCAGTAGCTGGGCCAGCCTTGCCGACATATCGCCATACAGCTCGTAGTTGGAAGAGAGCAGGTGAATCACGCCACGGCGGCGCAGCCCCTCTAACTGGTAGGCGGGCGTGCCCATGGCGATCTCCATGGCTTTCATCTCCGCCGAACGGGCAATCACACAGCCATCGTTATTCGACATCACGCCAACCGGCTTGCCTTCTAGCGCTGGGTTGAACACCCGCTCGCAGGAGACATAGAAGTTATTGGCATCTACCAGCCCGATCATGGCAGGTACTCGTGTATGACGGCACGCACCACGCCCCAGTGCTGACAGTCGGTGTCTTCCAGTGGCAGCGGCGGGTAGTGGGGGTGGGCAGAGCAGAGGTGTGGCGTGCCGCGATACAGCGCGTAGCGTTTGATCAGCACTTCGTTATCGAACATGGCTACGAGGATATGCCCTAAGCGGGGCGTGACGCTGCGGTCGACGACCAGTAAATCTCCCTCGAAGATGCCCCAGCCCTCCATGCTGTCGCCAGCGGCGGTGAGGTAAAACGTCTGGGTGGGATGTTTGATCAGCCGCGCATTGAGGTCGAGGGTGCGCGGCTCATAGTCTTGTGCCGGAGAAGGAAAGCCACTAAAGCCTGCGCGGCCTCGCAAGGGAGGAAACGGCAGCGGCTGAGACGTTAACGGCAAGGCTGTCGCAACGGGGGCGAGTTGAGACGGCATCGTCGGTATCCTCGAGAATGAATGGTGTGTTTATATACAGTATAAATAAACAGTATTTATCCACGAGGTAAAAATTGCAAGCTCGCCTCTTAGCGGGCCAGCCACAGCCCCACGACTAGGGCACTAATGACCGTGATAAAAAACACAAGGTTGCGAACGCGGGTATCGCGGCGAGGTTTCATGGCAATCTCCATCAAAAAATAATCGGCGTCGTGGCCCGTGGCCGCGTAAAAGCAGCGCAAGCGCTGCGTCGAGCATGGTAACGTTTGCATCCTAATGTTTGCATCCATAGCGTCATCTGACGCGCCGGATTTTCGCTGTGAGACACTGATTTATGAAGGACGCTTCTCGAATGAGTGCGGCGCCTCAGTCGCTTTCGTTGGCCGATGGGCGGTTAGCGGCCCTGAGCTGGGGACAGCGTGACGCGCCCACCTGGCTGGCGCTGCATGGCTGGCTGGATAACGCCGCGAGCTTCACACGCCTAGCCCCGCACTTGGTGAGTACATTGGGCATTCGCATCGTGGCGATCGATTTTCGTGGCCACGGGCACTCCGTCCATGCACCTGCGGGCAGCGACTACGCGCTCTGGGACTACACCCATGATGTGCTGGATACCATGGACGACCTAGGCCTCGAACAGACCACGCTGCTGGCGCACTCCATGGGCGCGGCGGTTGCCTGTTTGATCGCGGCTGCCTTGCCAGAAAAGGTCGCGCAACTGGTGCTGCTGGACGGCTTGGGCGCGCTCAATACGCCGCCAGAAGAGACGGTTAGCCAGCTGCGCAAAGGCGTCATCGCTCATCGGCGCAGTTCTTCACGCACGCCGCGTTATCCTGACCTGGAAAGCGCCGTGGCGGCCCGGGTGGCGGGCGGTGTCACGCCGTTGGACAGTATCACCGCGATGCCTTTGGTCGAGCGCAATACTCAAATCACCGCCGATGGTAAGGTGCAGATGCGTACCGATAGCCGCCTGCTCAAACCCTCGCTGGTACGCTTTACGCCCCAGCAGGTGCTGGCCGTACTGAGCGAGATTCGCGCACCGGTGCTATTGATAGAAGGAGAACGAGGTATTTTGGGCGAGCGGGCATGGGCCGTTCAGGCGCGGCAGGCAGTGCCGACGCTCGCCCGGCACGTGCTGTCAGGCGGTCATCATCTGCATTTGGAGCCGCAGGCCGTCGAACGCGTGGCCGACGTGATCTCTCGTGAACACTGCTTAGCCAGTTGATGGTGCATGAAAAGCCAACGCACACCCATGGGTCGCTAGGCCAACAAGGAGGGTCAGAACGTGGTTAGCCAATTGACGCAGAGAGCACTGGGGGGCGGCAATAAAGTCGCTCTGGTGTTAGGTAGCGGTGGTGCAAGGGGGTATGCACACATCGGCGTGATCGAGGCGCTAGAAGCCCGAGGTTTCGAGATCATTTCGATAGCCGGATGCTCCATGGGCGCGCTGATCGGCGGCATTTACGCGTCGGGTAAGCTGCCGGAGTATCGCGACTGGGTGTGTAACCTCGATTACCTAGACGTGCTCAAGCTGGTCGACGTGACTTGGAGCCCCATGGGCGCGATGCGCGCCAACAAAGTGATGAGCAAGCTCGAAGAGCTGGTAGGCGATCGGCTGATCGAAGACCTGCCCATTCCGGTGACCACCGTGGCGACGGACTTGGTGCGCCAGCGAGAAGTCTGGTTTCAAAACGGCCCGCTACTGCGTGCCATCCGCGCTTCGATTGCCGTGCCGGGAGTGATCACGCCGGTACACGTTGGTGAGCAGGTGCTGGTGGATGGCGGGCTGCTCAATCCGCTCCCCATGATGCCGATTCTGGCGGCCCATGAGGCGGATTTCGTGGTGGCGGTGAACGTTACCGCCCACAGCCCGCAGCCCGTCACGCTGGATGAGCTGCTACCCAAAGAGGCACACGATGACGAACGCACCGCCCTAGTGCGTGATCGGGACGCCAATATTGGTGGCTGGATAGAAGAGGTGCGCGCCACCACCCGGCGGCTGTGGGGCGGTTTGGGCGGTGGTGTCGACGAGAGCGACGATGACGAAACCGTGGACCTGCGTGGCAAGCGTGAGTGGGGTAAGCTGGATATGATTCTGGAGTCGTTCGATATTACTCAGGCGGCACTAGCGAAGTACAAAGTGGCGGGCTACCCGCCCGACGTACTGATCGAGATTCCCAAAACGGTTTGCAGCACTTATGAATTCCACCGTGCCAACGAGTTGATTCGGTTAGGCCGTCACTTGGCCGATGAGGCATTGGAGCGACGCATGCCGAGCATCGCCTCGGATGCGGCGGAGTAAACACGTTAGAAACAACCCTACTGGCCACGCTTACGCAGCAAGATATACACCGCCCCGGTGCCGCCATCGATATCGGTGGCAGAGCAGAACGCCAGCACGCCGGGCCACTCTCTCAGCCAGGCGTTGGTGTGGCTTTTCAGCACAGGGAAGTCGGACGTGGTGCCCCACGCCTTGCCATGCACCACCAGCACGCAGCGCAGCCCCTGGGCGGCGGCGTCGCGCAAGAAACTCTCCAGCTCCAAACGCGCCTCTTCCAAGGTGTAGCCGTGCAGATCCAACCCCGCCTGCCATGCCGTTTGGCCCCGTTTGAGCTGGCTAAAGGTACGCCAGGGGAGGTCGGGAACGCTGAACTCAAGATACTCCGAGGGCCGCACGGCCTCTACCCGGCCATCGGAAGTGCGCCCACTGGTTTGCGGCGTGTTGCTCTCCACCGCCGCGCGGCGGCGCGCTTCGCTGGCCTCTGACGGGCGCTTGGGCTTGCCGGGATCGGCTTGGTTAGTGGCAATACGGCGCACCCCTGCCGCCTGCAGCGCTTGGCGAAAGGCACTGATATCGTCATCGTTGGGCAGGTGTCGCGTCATGGTCGGCTCGAATCAACAAGGTAGTGGTGAAAAACACGGCGATGAATAAAAACGCTAAGGCGAGACAGTATAGCGAGCCTAGCGCTGCTGTGAACCGGGCGGCGTCAAAGGTACAATCCCCCTAACGAATTTTTGACGCCAGGAGCCCTTGTGACCACGCATCTCACCGATGAGTCCTTCCCCTCGACGTTAGCGCAGCCGGAATCTGCGTTGATCAGCGAGCTTTTCACGCTGAGAGACTATTTGCGCTGGGTTTCCAGTGAGTTCTATTTGGCGGGGTTGCACTATGGGCACGGTACGCAGTCGCCCTGGGACGAGGCGGTAGCGCTCTGCCTGGGTGCGCTGCATCTGCCCTGGAACGTCGATCCCGCCGTGCTGGATGCGCGGCTGCTGCCCGTCGAGCGCGAGCGGATCATTCGCCTCGCTCGTGAGCGCGTCACCACGCGCCGCCCGCTGCCGTACCTGCTGGGCGAAGCCTTCTTTGCTGGCTATCCCTTCAACGTCGATGAGCGCGTGTTGATCCCCCGCTCGCCGATGGCTGAACTGATCGAAGATGGCTTTGCCGCCTGGTTCCCCGAAGAGCCGCCCGCCCGCGTGCTGGATTTATGCACCGGCTCTGGCTGTATCGGCATTGCCACGGCGCTGGTGCTGCCCACCTGTGAAGTGGCGCTGGCGGATATCAGCCAGGATGCCTTGGCCGTGGCGCGGCAAAATATTACCCGTCACGATGTCGGCGACCGCGTGCGCGCCGTGGCATCGGACGTGTTCGACGGCCTGGAAGGCCAGCGCTTCGACCTGATCGTCTCCAACCCGCCCTACGTCGATGAGCGCGATCTGGCCACCATGCCCGCCGAGTTCCGCCACGAGCCGTCGCTGGCGCTGGGCGCCGGCAGCGACGGCCTGGATATCGTGCGGCGCATTCTGCGCGAGGCGCGGCAACACTTAACGGAAGAGGGCTGGCTGATCGTCGAAGTCGGCAACTCTGACCGCCACGTGGAGGCCGCCTTCCCCGAGGTGCCGTTCATCTGGCTTGAACTCGAGCGTGGCGGCCAGGGCGTGTTCGCCCTGAGCGCCGCTGAACTCGACGCCCATGCGGCGTCTTTTGCGTGAGGAATTAACGCCCATGTCTGGCAATACGTTTGGCAAACTGTTTACCGTCACTACTTTTGGCGAAAGCCACGGTCCCGCGTTGGGAGCCATCATCGATGGCTGCCCTCCCGGTATCGCGATTAGCGAAGCGGATCTGCAAGGCGACCTGGATCGCCGTCGCCCCGGCAGCTCGCGCCACACCACCCAGCGCAAAGAGCCGGATCAGGTGCGCATTCTTTCCGGCGTGTTCGACGGCAAGACCACCGGCACCTCCATTGGCCTGCTGATCGAAAACACCGACCAGCGCTCCAAGGACTACTCCAAGATCAAGGACCAGTTCCGCCCCGCCCACGCGGACTACACTTATCACCACAAGTATGGCCACCGCGACTACCGAGGGGGCGGCCGCTCCAGTGCCCGTGAAACCGCCATGCGCGTGGCGGCCGGTGCCATTGCCAAGAAGGTGCTGGCGGCACAGGGTATTCAGATTCGTGGCTACATGAGCCAGCTCGGACCGATCAAGATCGACTTCAAAACCTGGGACGCCGTCGATCAGAACGCCTTTTTCTGCCCCGACCCCGATAAGGTCCCTGAGCTGGAAACCTACATGGATCAGCTTCGCCGGGATCAGGACTCCGTGGGTGCGGAAATCACCGTGATTGCCGAGGGCGTGCCCGTGGGTCTGGGCGAGCCGGTCTTCGACCGCCTGGATGCTGATCTAGCGCACGGTTTGATGAGTATCAACGCGGTAAAAGGGATCGAAATCGGCGCGGGCTTTGGCTGCGTTGCCCAGCGCGGCAGCGAACACCGCGACGAGATGACGCCGGAAGGCTTTCTCTCCAACCACGCAGGCGGCGTGCTGGGCGGCATTTCCAGCGGCCAGCCCATCGTCGCGCGGCTGGCGCTGAAGCCGACGTCCAGCATTACCACGCCCGGACGCTCCATCGATGTATACGGCGAGCCGGTCGAGGTGATCACCAAAGGGCGTCACGACCCCTGCGTGGGCATTCGGGCAACGCCCATCGCCGAAGCCATGATGGCCATGACGCTGCTCGATCACTGGCTTCGCCATCGTGGCCAAAACGCCGACGTTAGCGTTGATACACCGCGTTTGGGTCAGCGATAACGCCAAGGTACGCCGAGAAGTTCGCTGCTACACTCAAGGAAGACGGTTAAGGAGTTCCCTATGAAAATTAACGTTGAGTTTGACCTGACGCCCGATGAGTTTCGGCAGTCGCTGGGACTCCCCGATGTGGAAGCGTTCCAGCAGAACTTGCTGAACAACATTCAACGGCAGATGGAATCAGGGGTAGAGGGCTATGACCCCATGAGCTTGATGCGCCCCTTTTTGCAGCAACCCATGATGCAGCAGGGGCTTTCACAGGGGCTGGCCAATTTTGGCACCTATCAACAGATGATGCTGGATATGCTGCGCCAGGCCGGTAGCGCCCACAGCGGTAGTGCCAGCCAAACGGATAGCGAACCTTCGTCGGCGGCCAATGAGAAAACGACCAAGGCGAAAGCCACGGCCTCTTCTCGCTCTCGGGCCAAGGGGTAGGCGAGTTAGGCGCTATCGATGGGGAGCACTGCGGCGGGAGTATATTGCAAAGCAGCATGGCGCGTATTACTCTTTTTGCGGTGCAGCAATTTGCGATGTGATGAGCCACTCCCGGCTCATGCCAAGGAACGAGAGATAGGAGCAATCACCATGCAAGACAAAATGATGGACGCCTTCAACGCCCAGACCCGCCAAATGTTCGAGCCGATGCGCAAGATGAACTCGCTGATGCTCAACAACATGGAAAAAATGACCCAGTATCAGCTCGAAGCGATGAAGCGCTATACCCAAATGGGCACCGAGCGCATCCGCAGTGCCACGGAGATCAGCGACGCCGAGAGCCTGCGCGATTTCGGCACCCAACAAGCAGAAATGATGAACGAGCTCTCCCAACAAATGCAGGAAGACGCGCGAGCGATGAGCGAGATGAGCCTGCAGTTCAAATCCGAAATGGAGAAGCTGTTTAGCGAAGCCGGGCAAAAAATGACCGAACAGGCCAGCGCCGCCGCCAAAGGCGAGCAGCCCGCTAAAGCGACGAGCCAGTCGTCTCGCAAAAGCTGATCGTGAACGAGCCGTGCGGCGCCATCGAGGCGCCGCCTTCGTTTGTCGTGTTCTTGAAAGCGTTGCCGGGGCGGATGCCGCCCAGCAGGTGAGGGGGAAGGGGTATGCAGTCAGGGTGGAAAATGCCGTCTCAACACTACTCTCAAGAAGAGATGGAGGCATGGAAGGCGCAGCTCGACGACATTGGTGAGCAGTACAACGCTCTGTTAGGCGACTTACTGACACGCATGGCGCCCAGCGAAGCCGCCGACTCCGTCTACAGCGATATGCGCGAGAGCTTCGAAGCCGCCGCCCGCTCGCTGATGAGCAACCCAAATTTGCTGTGGCAAACCCAGTCGCGGCTGATGCAAGACCAGTGGCTTTTATGGCAGCAGGGAGTGCGCGCCATGGCCGGAGAGCAGGTCACCCCGTTCGTGACCCCGCCCAAACATGATCGCCGCTTCAAGGACGACGCCTGGACCACCGATCCCTACTACATGGCGATCATGCAGCAGTATCTGCTGTTTTCGCAGATGGTCGACGAGCTGATTAACGACCTCGACGGGTTGGACCCCGTTCATAAGCGTAATCTGGCGTTTTACGCCCGCCAGTTGGTGAACGCGATGTCGCCCACCAACTTCGTCTTGACCAACCCAGAAGTGATGCGCCGTACCCTGGAAACCAAAGGCCAGAATTTGGTCGATGGGTTGGCACGGCTGCGTGAAGACCTCGCCAACTCGGCAGAGGGTATCAACGTACGCATGACCGACCGCAGCGCCTTTGGCGTGGGCGAGAACATCGCGGTAACGCCTGGCGCCGTAGTGTATGAAAACGAGCTGATCCAACTCATTCAATACACGCCGACCACCGAAAAAACGTTCAAGACGCCGCTATTGATCGTGCCGCCCTGGATCAACAAGTATTACATCCTCGACCTGCGTGAAGATAACTCGCTCGTAAAGTGGATGGTCGACCAAGGCCACACGGTGTTTCTGATCTCCTGGCGTAACCCAGGTCCCGAGCAGCGTGACATTACCTGGGCCGATTACATGCAGATGGGCCCGATCAGCGCCATGGAGGCCATCGAAAAGGCGTGCGGAGAGAAGTCGGTCAACCTGCTGAGCTACTGCGTGGGCGGCACGCTGACCGCCTCGACGGTGGCTTACCTCACCAGCACCCGCCGTGGCCGCAAGGTGAAATCGGTCACCTACATGGCCACGTTGCAGGATTTTCGAGACCCGGGCGATATCGGCGTGTTCTTGAACGAGCGTGTGGTGCAGGGCATTGAGCAAACCATGCAGGTGCAGGGCTATTTGGATGGCCGATCCATGGCCTATACCTTCAATCTGTTGCGCGAGAACGACCTGTTCTGGTCGTTCTACATCAACAACTATCTGAAGGGTGAGATTCCGGCAGCCTTCGACCTGCTCTACTGGAACACCGACGGCACCAACCTGCCGGCTGGCACTCACGCATGGTATTTGCGTCATATGTACCTGGAGAACCGTTTGGTGGAGCCGGGCGGCATCGAGCTGGACGGCGTCAACATCGACCTGCGCAAAATTTCGGCGCCCAGCTATTTCGTCTCCACCAAAGAGGATCACATCGCCAAGTGGAACAGCACCTACTACGGTGCGCTGCTGCCCAAAGGCCCGACGACCTTCGTGCTGGGCGGTTCCGGGCATATTGCCGGTATCGTGAACCCGCCTCATAAGAACAAGTATGGCTACTGGACCAACGACACGCTGCCCGAGACCCACGACGCCTGGCAGGAGGGCGCGACCTTCCACGAAGGCTCCTGGTGGCCCCATTGGCAAGCGTGGGTGACGGAGAACGGCTACGCCGATGCGGACCCGAAAAAGATGGTGCCCGCCCGCCAGCCGGGTGCGGGCGAGCTGAAGGTGATCGAAGCCGCGCCGGGCCGCTACGTGCGCATGACCATTCCAGAAGTGCTCGGAGAAATTCCTAGCAGCACCTGATCGGCGAGGGCTGTTAGAAGCCCGCCTAAAACGAAGCCCCCTGCCACGAACGTGTCAGGGGGCTTTTTGATGGCCGCTGCGCCGCAACCGTTACCGCCGACGCACGACGCCCGGTAGCAGCAGTAGCCCCGCCAGCAACCAAACGGGCAGGCTGCCCAGGCGGTTGAACGGCGTCAGCCCCTCCATGGCGTAAAACTCGCCGGTGAGATAGGTGGTCTCGAACTGCGGCGCGCGCTCCACTACGTCGCCACGTGGGTCGATGATGGCGGTGATGCCGTTGCTGGTGGCGCGTACCACGTAACGGCCGTTCTCCAAGGCGCGCAGGCGCGCCATTTGCAGGTGCTGGTGCGGGCCGATGGAGGCGCCGAACCAGGTATCGTTGGAGACGGTCACGATCACGCCGCTATCTGCCGCCCGCTTTGCGACCAGCGCTGGGTAGATGATCTCGTAGCAAATGGCGTTACCGATCGCCACTCCTGCTGCTTGCATTGGCACCTGCTCGGAGGCGCCCTTGGTAAAGCTGGACATGGGCAAGTCGAAGAAGTTGATGGCGCCGCGCAGCAGGCTCTCCAGCGGCAGGTACTCACCAAACGGCACCAGGTGCTCTTTTTGGTAGCTGCCTTCCACGTTGCCAACGCCAATCACGCTGTTGAAGTAGCGGTCGTTCTCATCCAACTGCACGATGCCGGTGATGAGAGCCGTTTCAGGCGGCAGGTTGGACTGCACTCGCTCCAGCACGGGCCGTGCTTGGCTATCGATCATGGGCAATGCCGTTTCCGGCCACACGATCAGATCCGTCTCATCCGCCACTTCGCGCGTCAGCTCGCTGTAGGTATTGGCCGCGGTACGCTGGCCTTCGGGGGTCCACTTCAGCAGCTGCGGCAAGTTTCCCTGTAGCAGCGCCACGCGGGTAGGCTCGCTGACCGGTGTGGTCCACTGGCTGGGTAGTGCCAGCGGGGCCAGCCAGATGGCGGCCAGCGGCAGGGCGACCCACCACTGGCGGCGCAATAGTTCCGCTCCCAGCGTGCCGGTGAGCACCACCAGCAGCGAGAGTAGGTAGACACCTCCTACTGGGGCCCAGTTGGCCAGTGGGGAGTCCACGTAGCTCGCGCCGACCAGCAGCCAAGGGAAGCCGGTGAACAAGTAAGTGCGCAGCACCTCGCCCAGCACCCACGCACCAGCAAAGGTGAGCAGCGCCCAGCGGGGGCCGATGAAGCGGCGATAGAGCCAGAACGTGCCCGCAAAGAAGAGCGCCAGCACCCCAACGAAGAGCGCCGTCAAAAACACCGCCAGCGGCACCCCGGTATAGCCGTAATCGTGAATCGAGACGTACACCCAAGAGGTGCCGCTGGCAAATAACGCCACGCCATAAAGCCAGCCTTTCAGCGCCGCCTGGCGCGGAGTCAGCGTGTGCAGGCCCACGTAAAGAAGGCCCATGGCCACCGGGCCTAGCCACCAGAGTTCGAAGGGGGAGGCGGTCAGCGTGGTAAAGCCGCCCGCCACCAGAGCGGCGAGCAGCTGTAGCATCAACGTGGGTGTGAACCCCATGGCGATATCCTATCTGCAGGGTAGTAAAGACAGTGGGAGGACGGCCATCTAGTCGTCCTGATGCTCGTCGTCAGCGGCGTCGCTGTCGCGGTAGGCTTCGAGCAGGCGAATACGGCGATTATCGGCGTTCAAGATGACGAAGCGCCAGCCGCCTAGCGTCGTGTGTTCGCCGCGGCCGGGAAGGTGACCGAACTGCTGCATGACCAGTCCACCCACCGTGTCGAATTCGTCGTCGGAGAATTCGGTGCCGAAACGCTCGTTGAAGTCTTCGATGGGAGTGAGGGCGCGAATGGCGAAGTGGCCGTTCTCCAGCGTACGGATATCGTCCTCTTCATCGGTATCATGCTCGTCTTCGATATCCCCGACGATCTGTTCGAGAATGTCTTCGATGGTGATGATCCCCGCCGTGCCACCGTACTCGTCCACCACGATCGCCATATGGTTATGGGTCTCGCGAAACTCCTTGAGCAGCGTATTCAGACGTTTGGATTCGGGAATGAACATCGCTGGGCGCAGCACGTCTTCCAGCTTGAAGGCGTCGCGGCTCTCTTGCGATTGCGACAGCAGGGGCAGTAGATCCTTGACCAGCAGGATACCTTTCACGTCGTCCAGATTTTCGCCCACCACGGGGTAGCGGGAGTGGCCGGTTTCTTGGATTAGCGGCAGGTAATCTTCCCGCGTTTGATCGAGGGTAATGGCCGTGACCTGAGAGCGTGGGATCAAGATTTCACGCACCTGCTGATCGCTGATATCGAGCGCCCCTTCAATAATCATGATGGCGTCTTGATCGAGCTTCAGTTTGCCAGCGGTGTGGCGTAAAAACGTCATCAGCTCGTCTCGTGAGCTGGGTTCGTCGTTGTCTCCGGAAAGGGCGCCAAAGAGTTTCTCGAGCCATGATTTTTGATTGGGG
The DNA here is from genome assembly GCF_006228115.1 of Halomonas sp. BL6. Lineage (NCBI taxonomy): Bacteria > Pseudomonadati > Pseudomonadota > Gammaproteobacteria > Oceanospirillales > Halomonadaceae > Halomonas > Halomonas sp. BL6. The sequence continues at coordinate 620,585 of NZ_VDGL01000001.1, forward strand.
TTGCTCGATCGGTCTTCGCTCATTGCGTCAAATCTCTCAGTTACCAAAAAAGGTGTTGCTAGGATGATCGTACATACACGCCATCGTTGTATCACTGAGTGGCCGTTGACACCACTCTAAACGTTCGCTGGATTTAGGACGCGTGATAAGGATCAGCAATATCGAGGGAAGCCAACAGCTCACGCTCTAATTGCTCCATCTCTTCGGCTTCCTGGTCGTCGATATGATCGTAGCCCATCAAGTGAAGGGTGCCGTGTACGACCATGTGTGCATAGTGGTGGGCCAGCGGCTTCTGCTGTTCGTCGGCTTCGCGGGCGACCACGGCGTGACAAATGATTAGGTCACCCAGCAGCGGAAGAGTGATGCCAGGTGGGTTCTCGAACGGAAACGAGAGCACGTTGGTGGGCTTGTCTTTACCGCGATAGTCGCGGTTGAGCGCCTGGCTCTCCTCTTCGTCGACGAAACGAATGGTCAACTCTTGACGCTCGTCGTCCGGATGACGAGAAAAGACACAGCCCACCCAGTGGGTGAGCTGTTCGAGCGAAGGGAGCAGCGGCTCATCGATGGCCGCCTGCCGGTCGATCACGATAGTGCTCATCGGTCGTTCTCTCTCGGGCTGCTGTTGCGCTCCATGGCCTGCATACGCGCTTCGCGCTCCTGCTGGCGGGCTTCACGCCGGGCACGCTCGGCCACTTCCTGCTGAGACTCGAACTCGTCGTAGGCTTCGATGATGCGCTGCACCAGCGGGTGACGCACTACGTCCTTCGCGGCAAAGTGGGTCACGCCGATGCCGGGGGTATCCTTGAGCACGTCCAGCACCTGCGACAGCCCCGAGCGCTGCCCCCGGGGCAGGTCGACCTGGGTAATGTCGCCGGTGATGACCGCCGTGGAGCCAAAGCCGATCCGCGTCAGAAACATCTTCATCTGCTCCGGCGTGGTGTTCTGGCTCTCGTCCAAAATGATGTACGAGTTGTTGAGCGTGCGGCCACGCATGTAAGCCAGCGGGGCAATCTCGATCACCTGACGCTCGATCAGTTTCGCCACCTGCTCGAAGCCGATCATTTCGTACAGCGCGTCGTATAGCGGGCGCAGGTACGGGTCGATCTTTTGCGCCAAGTCCCCCGGTAGGAAGCCGAGCTTTTCGCCCGCTTCCACCGCTGGGCGGACCAGTAGGATGCGGCGCACCTCTTGCTGGTTGAGCGCTTCCACGGCAGCCGCTACGGCAAGGTACGTTTTGCCGGTACCCGCTGGTCCGATGCCGAAGTTGATGTCGTGCTCGCGGATGCTCTGCACGTAGCGCTGCTGGTTCAGGCCGCGGGGTTTGATCATGGCACGCGGGGTGCGCATGATCACTTCATCGCTACCGCCTTCGCCGTCCTCTTCCTCCTCCAGTGCTTCCAGGCCTGACTCCTGCAGGAATAGATGCACGGTATCCGCCGAGAGTTCGTCGGCAGCGGTTTCACGGTAGAGGTGTTCCAGCACGTTGGCAGCCGCTTTGATACGATTCGCGGCACCGGCCAGTTGAAAAACGTTGCCACGGTTGCGCAACGTCACGTCCAGGCGGCTCTCGATCAGCTTTAGGTGCTCGTCCTGCTGGCCGCAGAGGCTGGCAAGGCGCTGCGGGTCATTGGGTTCAAGGCTTAGGGTAATGATGCGATTGGCCTGAGGTGATGGCTGGCTCAAGAGTAAGAAACCCGTTAGTTGATGTGTGTGAGTCTCAGCTTACTGCCCCGGCGGGGCCGGGGCAATTACATAGGATAGGCGAGCGATCAATAACGCTCGCCCGAAGCAAGCTCGCCACGCAGCGAGTTGGGCAGCGCTTCGGTGATCTCGACATCGACGAAGTAGCCGATCAGTTCGGTGGGGTTGGCGGCACGGAAATTGACGACTCGGTTGTTCTCGGTGCGCCCGGAGAGCTGGCCGGGGTCCTTGGGCGAGAACCCGGTGACCAGGATGCGCTGGGTAGAGCCCACCATACGGCGGCTGATTTGCGCCGCTTGCTGCAGGATGCGCTCCTGCAGAATGGCCAGGCGCTGCTTCTTGACGCTTTCTGGCGTGTCGTCGGCCAAGCCCGATGCCGGCGTGCCGGGGCGCGCCGAGTAGACGAAGCTGAACGAGTGGTCGAAGCCGATGCGATGAATCAGATCCATCGTCGCTTCGAAATCTTCTTCCGTTTCACCGGGGAAGCCGATGATGAAGTCGGAGGAGAAGCTAATATCCGGGCGGTTCGCGCGGATGCGCTCCATCTTCTCGATGTACTCTTCTGCCGTGTGCCCGCGCTTCATGGCGCTGAGAATTCGGTCGGAGCCGGACTGCACCGGTAGGTGCAGGTGGCTGACCAGCTCGGGGATCTCGGCAAAGGCGTCGACCAGGCTGTCAGTGAATTCCACTGGGTGCGAGGTAGTGAAGCGAATGCGGTCGATACCGTCGACGGCGGCCACGCAGGCAATCAGCTCGGCCAGGTCGATCTCGTCGCCATCGTCGTTCTCCCCCCGGTAGGCGTTGACGTTCTGGCCCAGCAGGTTGATCTCGCGCACGCCCTGGTCGGCCAGGTGGATCACTTCGTCCATCACCGCCTCGAAGGGTCGCGAGACCTCTTCGCCACGGGTGTAGGGCACCACGCAGAACGTACAGTACTTGGAGCAGCCTTCCATGACCGACACGAACGCCGTCGCGCCATCGGACTTGGGCTGGGGCAAGTGGTCGAACTTCTCGATTTCCGGGAAAGTGACGTCCACCGCCGCAATCTGATTATTGTTGCGGGCGTCGAGCATCTTCGGCACGCGGTGTAGCGTTTGCGGGCCAAAGATCATGTCCACGTAAGGGGCGCGTTTGCGCAGCGCTTCACCCTCTTGGCTGGCTACGCAGCCGCCCACACCAATGACCAAGTCTGGATTGGCGTCTTTGAGCTTTTTCCAGCGGCCTAGCTGGTGGTACACCTTGTCCTGCGCCTTTTCACGAATGGAGCAGGTGTTGAGAAGAATGACGTCTGCTTCCTTCTCGTTATCGGTGAGTTCTAGCTGGTGAGATTCGCCGAGTAGGTCCGCCATACGCGAGGAGTCGTACTCGTTCATTTGGCAGCCGTGCGTTTTGATGAAGAGCTTCTTCGCCATCGGTACCTGTCATCTATGGGTCGTCAAAGGGGACGAGGGATGAATGAAATAACGGTGAGACAGCGTGCAGCGCTGCCGTCGAATGGCTGCATTATACGGACACAGCCAACCAGGGGCTAGCACTCCCCCATAATCGATACTTGACCCGCGCGATTCAATCAGTATACTACGCACCGTGTTTGAGCAGTTCCTCGATAGCTCAGTTGGTAGAGCAAATGACTGTTAATCATTGGGTCGCAGGTTCGAGTCCTGCTCGAGGAGCCAAAAAACTTATCGGCACAGTGGCTTAGGTCAATCTACGCAAACACTGATAAGTCGTCGGTTCCAGCTCAGACGCAACAGCAAACGATGTTCCTCGATAGCTCAGTTGGTAGAGCAAATGACTGTTAATCATTGGGTCGCAGGTTCGAGTCCTGCTCGAGGAGCCACATCGCTGTTCTGCTATTATTACCGATAAGGTAAACGTTCCCCGATAGCTCAGTTGGTAGAGCAAATGACTGTTAATCATTGGGTCGCAGGTTCGAGTCCTGCTCGGGGAGCCATTTAGCGTATCACCTTTCCTATCTGAATGATTCTATCGCCCGTTGCCAACTGGCATCTTGGGTGTTTTTACGTGTGCATTTGTTAGCTGTCCGTCCCTTCTTAACGCCTGCCTATCGTATGGCGTACACTATGTTTCCAATTCATGGCGTGGGAAGGTGTCGTGGGAGAAGCGGCTAGCCTGCAGGCGCTGCAGGTGTTCAAGTGTTTGAGCGATGAGACGCGGCTGATGCTGGTGCTGCTGATTGCCCGCGAGCAGTCGCTGTGCGTGTGTGAGATGACCTATGCGCTTGAGGAGTCTCAGCCCAAGGTGTCGCGCCATTTGGCACAGCTGCGACAGTGTGGCTTGCTGGTCGATCAGCGGGAGGGGCAGTGGGTCTACTACCGTTTGGCGCCGCAGCTGCCGGCCTGGGCGCAGTCGATCATCGCATCGGGTGCGCAGGGGAGTGCAGTGCCGTTGGAAGCGCTGACGCAACGCTTGGCGCGCATGGGAGATCGCCCGGCGCGGCGTGCGGCGCTCTGTTAACAGCCATCGATGACATACAAAAAACGCCAGCCCGAAGGCTGGCGTTGTCGCTTCCAGTGTGGGGTAAGCGTGGTTAACGCTTGGCCATGCGCTGGCTCTCTTGCAGATGAACGTAGTCGAGGAGCACTTCGGCGGCTTCGAGCACGTGGGCGCGGTCCACGGGCATCTCTTCGTCGTCGCTGTCGTTCTCGGTCTCGGCGTCTTCGGTGGCGGCGGTGCCGTCGCTACGCGCGTCCATCCACTCTTCCAGTTCCGGCAGGCCCAGGGCGCGGCGGCGCTGGTTCTCCAGAGAGAGCTGCTCGGCTTCTTGGGCCTCTAGCTCTCTCTGACGCTGCTCGCGGTTTAGGCTTACGCTGGTGTGCTGTTCACGCAGCTGGCGAGCCAGCGTGGACTGGCGTTCCAGATAGCGGAAGTTGGGATTCTCTTTGGCGCGCTCTTCGTGGCGAGCAATCAGCGTAGGCAGTACGCGCTCCGGCTCGCCGTAGCGGCGATACTGAACGTTTTGCACGGTGTCCCAAGCCAATGCGTTATCCAGGCTGCTTTCACCGATGCGCTCGGGGTCGATCAAGCTGGGAAACGTGATGTCTGGCTCCACGCCGCGGTTCTGTGTGCTGTCGCCAGAGATACGGTAGAACTTGGCGCGGGTCAGTTTGATTTGGCCATGGCTCAGCTCGTTGAGGGTTTGCACGGTGCCTTTGCCAAAGGTGGAGGCGCCCACTACAACGCCACGGCCGTAGTCCTGAATGGCGCCGGCAAAGATTTCCGAGGCCGAAGCCGAAAGGCGGTTCACCAGTACGGTGAGTGGGCCGTCGTACACGGTGCCCGCTTCGGTGTCGCCGTAGAGCTGAATGCGGCCCTGGGCGTCGCGTACCTGCACGGTGGGGCCGCGGTCGATGAATAGGCCGATCAGCGAATTGGCTTCCTGTAGCGCGCCGCCGCCGTTATTGCGCAGGTCCAGCACGATGCCTTCCACACCCTCTTTTTTGAGGTTGTCGATTTCTCGGGCGACGTCGCGGGTGGTGCTGCGGTACTCCTCTTCACCGGCTTGCCAGGCGTCGAAGTCCACGTAGAAGGTGGGCACATTGATGACGCCGATGCGGTGTTGCTCGCCGTCACGCATCACTTCGATCACTTCGCTGTGGGCGGCTTGATCTTCAAGGCTCACCGTATCGCGGGTGATTTCGACGATTTGCGAGCGGGTCATATCCACCGCCTGGGCCGGCACCACGTCCAGGCGGACCACGGAGCCTTTCGGGCCGCGAATCAGGTCGACGACGTTATCCAGGCGCATGCCCACCACGTTGACCATTTCTCCCTCTTCCTGGCCCACGGCGATGATGCGGTCGGCGGGTTCTAATACGCCTGCGCGCTCCGCGGGGCCGCCGGGTACGAGGCTAGAGACCTTGACGTACTCGCCGTCGGATTGCAGTAGCGCGCCTATGCCCTCCAGCGAGAGGCTCATTTGAATGTCAAAAGATTCGCCTTGGCGAGGAGAGAGGTAGCCGGTATGCGGGTCGATGGTGCCGGAGACAGCGGCCATCAGCAGCCCAAAGACATCTTCCGATTCCGTTTGGCGTAACCGCGAAAGCTGGCCTTCATAACGTTGGCGCAGGTTGTCTTCGATCTGCTCTGCGTCTTGGTCGGTGAGGGCGAGGGTCAGGGCGTCGTTTTTCAGCCGTTTGCGCCATAGCTCATCCAGCTCGCTTTCGCGGCTGGCCCAGGGAGCGTCTTCGCGGTCGACTTCCAAGCGTTCGTTGCTATCGAACTCCAACGATAAACCGTCGTCCAATTCGGCAAGCAGCCATTCCAAGCGGTTGGTGTGCCGCTCGCTGAGACGGTTGTAAAGCGCAAACGCATCGTCTAGGTCGCCGTCGAACAGCGCGTCGGCCATGTCGTCTTCGAGGTGGCGATAGGGTTCGATGTCACGGTTCAGTAAGTAGCTGCGCTGACCATCAAGAATGTCCAGATAGCGCTGGAAAGCTTCCTGTGACCACTGTTCGTCGAAATCAATATCGGCATAATGGCCATAGCGGAGGGCTTCCGCAATTTCCACCGCCGCTTGGCGTTGTTCGTCGGTCGGCGCAAGTTGCGCCAGCGCTGCCGGGCTGGTGATCACCAGCATGACGGCAAGGGTGACCGAGCGCGAAAGCGTTGCAAACAAGCTCATCAGTCAAGCTCTCCCGGATTTGTGTACACTCATTCTTCCCTAGACCCGCAGTCAGCCTATGAGTTGCGTAGGCCGAGGGAGCATTGTAGCAGGTCATTTCCCCTGTGAGACTCAATCATTACTGTTATGAGGAATTCCATGTCCGAGGCTTTCAACGCGGAACGTTTAACGCGGCTGTGCGATTTTTTGCAGCACTCGCCCACGCCATGGCATGCCACCCAGCGCATGGCCGAGCGTTTGGAGCAGGCGGGCTTCACGCGCCTGGAAGAGACCGCGAACTGGCAGCTCGTGCCAGGAAAGCGCTACTACGTGACGCGCAACGACTCGGCGGTGATCGCGTTTCAGCTGCCCGCCGGCAAGCTGACCAGCCTGCGCATGCTGGGTGCTCACACCGATAGCCCAGGGCTGCGCTTGAAGCCCAACGCCACCCAATATTCGGCGGGTTGGCTGCAGTTGGGCGTGCAGGTGTACGGCGGCGTGCTGTTGGCCCCCTGGTTTGACCGCGATTTGGGCTTGGCGGGCCGCGTTCACGTGCGCCATGCCGATGGCCGCTTGGAGAGCGTGCTGCTCAACGTGGCGCGTCCGATTGCGATGATTCCGAGCTTGGCGATCCATATGGACCGCGATGTGAACGCAGGGCGCTCGATCAATCCGCAAACACAGATGGCGCCGGTGCTGATGCAGAGCGATACCGCCAAGCTGCACGAACTGCTGGGGCAGTGGTTGGAAGAGCAGCACGGCCTACGCGCGGTCGAGGTCGTGGATTTCGAGTTGGGCTTTTACGACGTTCAGCCGCCATCACTGGTCGGGCTGCGCAAGGAGCTGCTGGCCAGCGCGCGGCTAGATAACCTGCTGTCGTGCTTCGTGGGCCTGGAGGCGCTGCTGGAAAGCGATGGTAGCCAGGGCGCGCTGCTGGTGGCGAATGACCATGAGGAGGTGGGCAGTGCCAGCGCGTGCGGTGCCCAGGGGCCGTTCTTGAGCGACGTGCTGAAACGCTTGAATGCCCAGGTGAGCGGTGGCAGCGAGGAGTCGTTGATCCAGCTGATTCAATCGTCGCTGATGATCTCCTGCGATAACGCTCACGCGCTGCATCCAAACTTCCGCGACAAACACGATGAACGTCACGGTCCGGCCATTAACGGCGGCCCGGTGATCAAGGTGAACGCCAGCCAACGCTACGCCACCAATAGCGTCACCGGCGCGCTGTTCCGGGACGTGTGTCGCGAAGCAGATGTGCCCGTACAGTCGTTCGTCACACGGGCGGATATGGGCTGTGGCAGCACCATAGGGCCGATTACCGCCACGGAAGTGGGCGTGCCGACCATCGACGTCGGGTTGCCCCAGTGGGCGATGCACTCGATTCGTGAAACGTCCGGTACGCGAGACGTGGATTACCTGACCCGTGCGCTGACGGTGTTCCTGAACCGCCCGGCGCTTGCGTGATATTGATCAGCATTTTAGAAACGAAAAAGGCCCGCTGACTGAGTCAGCGGGCCTGGCTATTGCTAGCGGTATTCGGTGTTGGTGGCTACGCCCTGATTTGAACAGGGGACCCCATCATTATGAGTGATGTGCTCTAACCAGCTGAGCTACGTAGCCGTTCAACGGGGGCGAATATTACCCAGAGGCACGCCGCCCGTCAAGCATTTGTTTCTTTTCTCGCTTATACATTGAAGCGGAAGTGGATCACGTCGCCATCTTTGACGATGTACTCTTTGCCTTCCAGGCGCCATTTGCCGTTGTCTTTGGCACCTTGTTCGCCGCCTAGCGCGACGTAGTCGTCATAGGCGATGACCTCGGCGCGAATGAAGCCTTTCTGGAAATCGGTGTGAATCACACCGGCGGCTTCCGGCGCGCTAGCGCCCTGTTTCACGGTCCAGGCGCGCACTTCTTTCACACCGGCGGTAAAGTAGGTTTGCAGGCCCAGCAGGGCGTAGCCCGCGCGAATCACGCGGTCGAGTCCCGGCTCTTCCATGCCCATGTCGGCCAGAAACATGCTGCGCTCTTCGTCATCCAGCTCGGCAATTTCGGCTTCTAACTGGTTGCACACCGGCACGACGACTGCACCTTCTTCGGCGGCGATCTCTTTGACGATGTCCAGGTAGGGGTTGTTCTCGAAGCCGTCTTCATTGACGTTGGCAATGTACATGGTGGGCTTGAGGGTCAAGAAGCCGAAACTTTTTACCTGACGCTTCTCGTCCTCGTCCAGCCCAAAACTGCGCAGCGGCTGGCCTTCGGCCAGGTGCGGCTGGATCTTGTCCAGCACGGCTTTGGTGGCAATGGCGTCTTTGTCGCCGCCTTTCACCACCCGCACCAGGCGCTGGCTGGCTTTCTCGACGGTGTCCAGGTCGGCCAGGGCGAGCTCGAGGTTGATGGTCTCGATGTCGGCGCGGGGGTCGACCTGATTGGCGACGTGGATGACGTTGTCGTTATCGAAACAGCGCACCACGTGGGCAATCGCTTGGGTTTCGCGAATGTTGGCCAGGAACTTGTTGCCCAGGCCCTCACCCTTGGAGGCGCCCGCTACGAGGCCCGCGATGTCCACGAACTCCATGGTGGTGGGCAGCACTTTTTCGGGCTTCACGATGGCCGCCAGCTTGTCTAGGCGCGGGTCGGGCATCGGCACGATGCCGACATTGGGTTCGATGGTGCAGAACGGAAAGTTCTCGGCATCAATGCCCGACTTGGTCAACGCATTGAAGAGCGTGGATTTACCTACGTTGGGTAGGCCGACGATACCGCAGTTAAAGCCCATAAAATAACTTCCTGACCGCTAGGGCGGCGCAACCGTTGCTGCGTCTGCCCGGTGTGAAAAGAGTGCGTTCGTAACGCGGGGTGATAGAGTCCGACAACGTGCCGCTATTTTACGCTATGCAGGCGGTTCATGGCTTTAGCCCAGTCGCCGGAAAGCGCGAGGGGCAGCGTGGCCAGGCATTCGTCCAGCGAGCGCTCGATGGCTTCTTGTTCGGCCTTGCCCGGGCGGCCCAGCACGTAATTGACCACCTGCTTCGCTTCGCCCGGGTGGCCAATCCCAATACGCAGGCGGTGAAACTGCTTCTGGTTGCCCAGGGCGCTGATGATATCGCGCAGCCCGTTGTGGCCGCCGTGTCCGCCGCCGGTTTTATAACGTGACTGCCCCGGGGGAAGGTCGAGTTCGTCGTGGGCGACCAGCAAACTCTCCGGGGTCAATTTGAAGAATTGGGTAAGCGCGGCGACCGCCGCACCGCTACGGTTCATGAACGTGGTGGGGTTGAGCAAATGCAGCTCATGGTCACCCAAACGGGCTTTGGCGTAGAGCCCTAAAAATTTTTTTTCAGGACGCAGTTCGGTGTGGGCGCTGCGTGCAATGGCGTCGACGAGCCAAAAGCCCGCGTTGTGTCGGGTGGCGTCGTATTCAGCGCCTGGGTTGCCCAGTCCTATAATGGCCGTTACCTGGCTCATTTTCCCACCTCCAACGGTTCTGGAAGATATGACGACGTGTGACGGAGCTGCCTTGGCAGGCGGCTGCCTGAGGCTATCGAGCCTCATGCCGCAAAAAAAAATCAAGCGCCGAAGCGCTTGATTTTAACATCCCTGGGCCATGCGGGCATGGCCCAGGCAGCGCTGGCTGGCAGCACTTTTAACCAGGCTTACTCGGCGCTGTCTTCTGCGTCGCCTTCACCTTCGCCTTCTTCTTCGTCATCGCCGCGTACTTTCACTTTGGTGATGCTCAGAATGGCGTTGTCGTGCTCTTCACCATGGGACAGGTCAACGGAGGTGACGCCGGCCGGCAGGGTCAGGTCAGACAGGTGCAGAGTCGTGCCCAGCTCGACCTTGCTGATGTCCACTTCCAGGAAGTCCGGAAGATCTTTCGGCAAGCAGCTAATGGCCACTTCGTTGGCCAGTACGTGCAGTTCGCCGCCTTGGTCTTTGATGCCGACACACTTCTCTTCGTTCACCACGTGCAGCGGCACGTTAATGGTGATTTCGTGAGTAGCGTCAACACGCAGGAAGTCAGCGTGGGTCAGCAGCGGCTTGAACGGGTGACGCTGCAGGTCACGAACGACCACTTGCTCTTCTTTACCGTCGATCACCAGCTTGATGACAGAGGAGAAGAAGGACTCGTCTTCGATCGCTTTGTAGAACGCCGTTTTTTCTACGGAGATCGACTGAGCGCCTTTCTCACCGCCGTATACAACGGCCGGTACTTGTTGGTTCGCACGACGCAGGCGGCGGCTCGCACCTTTCCCCAGGTCGTTACGAACGCTGGCTTGCAGGATAAAATCAGACATGGAATTTGCCTCTTGGTTTAAGTAAGGAAACGCCGCCGCCCGCGACCAGACGACGACGTTTCCAGGGCCCCAAGTGGGGGCTCATAACGTCAGGCGTTAGTGAAACATCGCGCTGACGGATTCTTCGTTGCTGACGCGGCGAATGGCTTCCGCAATCAGGCCAGCAACGCTCAACTGACGAATTTTTCCGCTGCGACGCGCGTGGTCGGCGAGCGGAATGGTGTCGGTCACGACAACCTCGTCCAGTACAGAGTTGGTAATGTTGTCGACTGCAGGGCCGGACAAGATCGGATGCGTGGCGTACGCGACGACGCGCGCAGCGCCGTGGTCTTTCAGGGCTTCACCGGCTTTACACAGCGTGCCGGCGGTGTCGATCATGTCATCGACGACTACGCAGGTGCGTCCTTCGATTTCACCGATGATGTGCATCACCTGGGCTTGGTTCGCCTGGGGGCGACGCTTGTCGATGATCGCCAGATCGGCGTTGAGCTGCTTGGCGATGGCACGGGCGCGTACCACGCCGCCAACGTCAGGAGAGACGACCACGAGATCGTCGTAGTTCTGACGCTCGATGTCGTCCAGCAGGATCGGTGAGCCGTATACGTTATCGACCGGAACGTCGAAGAAACCTTGGATTTGGTCAGCGTGCAGGTCCATGGTCATGACGCGGTCGACGCCTGCTTTCACCATCATGTCCGCCACGACTTTGGCGGAGATGGGAACACGGGCGGAGCGTACACGACGGTCCTGGCGGGCATAGCCAAAATAGGGAACCACTGCCGTAATGCGGGTCGCTGAGGCGCGACGCAGAGCGTCGACCATCAGGATCAGTTCCATCAGGTTGTCGTTCGTCGGGGCACAGGTGGATTGCAGGATGAAGACATCCTTACCACGCACGTTCTCATTGATCTCGACCGCGATTTCGCCGTCGCTAAATTGACCCACCGTGGCGTTACCCATCCGGCTGTCTAAGCTCTCGGCAATCTTTTGAGCGAGTTCGGGATTGGCGTTCCCGGTGAAAACCATCAATTTTGACACGCGCAGCCACCTTTGCAGTGTTGGGGATCAGGGGAGAAAACGCAGATCAACATTAGCGTTGGCTGGGGTACCAGGATTCGAACCTGGGAATGCCGATACCAAAAACCGGTGCCTTACCACTTGGCGATACCCCAGCAATAACCTAATGCGATGACCGGGCGCTTTCAGCAGCCCAGAGCATCTTGTAGGGGAGAGGTGTTGAGTCCGCGCGCTACCCACGCTTGCCAGCGCCGATTAGCCAATTCAGCCACCGTTTGCGCTGCCTCTTTCGACTCGAAAGCGGCAAACAAACAGGCGCCTGTGCCCGTCAGTCGACTAGGTGCATGCTGCGCGAGCCAGTCAAGTGCTTCCGCGATGTGCGGGTAGCGTTTTTTGACGGTCGCCTCGCAGTCATTACGCCACTCGGCTACTCCCCCCTGCAGTGCGCGCGCCATAGTAATGGGGAGGCTGTCGCGTGTCAATTCCGAGTCTTGGAAGACCGCCGGGGTCGAGACGCTAATACCGGGGTGAATGACCACGAACCATGGAGTGTCGAGGGTAACGGGCGTCAACTTTTCGCCGACGCCTTCTGCCCAGGCGCTGCGGCCCCGAACGAAAACCGGCACGTCGGCACCCAGCGCCAAACCGAGCTCGGCCAGGGGCATATCGCCCAGCCCAAGCTGCCAGAGCCGGTCGAGCCCTTTGAGTGCGGTGGCGGCGTTGGAGCTGCCCCCACCCAAGCCGCCGCCCATGGGTAGGTGCTTCTCGATGGAAATCGTCGCGCCTAAGTGGGTGCCGCTGGCCTGCTGCAGTAAGGTGGCTGCCCGTACGATCAGGTTGTCATCGTGGGCCACTCCCGCTATCGGTGTGGTCAGTTCGATGATGCCATCTTGGCGCAGCGTGAAACTCAGGTAGTCGCATAGGTCGATGAATTGAAACAGCGTCTGCAGTTCGTGGTAGCCATCTGGGCGGCGCCCTACGATGTGCAGCATACGGTTCAGCTTGGCGGGAGCGGGTAGGGTAAGCGTTTGGGGTGTTGCGGACATGCCGTCTCTCTACTGCTAAGCGTATGAAAAGGGCTGGCGCTAGGCCAGCCCGAGAAGGCTACTGCGACGCCTGCCACTGATTGACGACCAGGGTAATACGCACGTCGCCATAGTTCATCACTAGACGGCGCGGCAGCCACATGCCTTCTGCCTGCTCCCAGTCGCGGTAATCGATCTCCCAGCCATCCTGCTGCAAGAAGCTCGGAAAACCCAGCTCGTCGGTTTCTAGCTGGTAGCTGGCGTGATCGCCGGGCAGGCCGCGCACCCAGTCGGGCATGGCGCGCACCGGCAGCGACCAGCCAAGCTGCTCTTCCATCAAGGCTTCTGGCGTTTCGGCTTCGAAACGGCCTTCGCTGGTGGTCAGCGAGAAGCGGCCTTCACGGCCTTCCAGTACGCTACGGCCACCGCCGAAGGGACCGCTGATCAGCATGCGGAAATAGTAGGGTGTTTGGTTCCAGTCCAGGTTGGCGCTGGTGTTCTCCTGGGGGGTGCGCAGTCCCGCTTTACCTACCAGGGTCCAGGTGTCGAACGCTTCGACCTCGGCCTGCTGGCGTTCCCATTGCCCTGCTTGGCGGCCGCTCTCATCGACCGGCGTTTGGCTGGCACAGCCTGTCAGGGTGGCGATGGCCAAGGCCGCTACCCATAAGCGTGCAGCGCGGTAGCAAGAGGGCGTGCTAGAGGGCGCGCGGTGCAAAAAAGAGGTCAACATAACTGGCTCCATGTCATTGCTATTTACAAAGGTGGCTGTCGATTAAGAGAGCGTGCGGGCGCTAGTGCGCCCGCCAAGCGTAAGCCTTAGGGCGCGCGTACGGGCCTAAGTTCAGGATGGCGTTCTAGCAAATCATCGATTTGCGGGTGATACGCCGCGCGCTGAAGAATTCGCTCGATGAGCTCTCGCGCTTCATCGCTACGTCCCAGCGAGTGCAGAACCTCGGCGAGGTGCGCGGCAATTTCTTGGTCGGGCATTTGGGCGTAGGCACTCTCCAGCCACGCGAGTGCGTCATTGGGCTGGCCAAGTCGGAAGTATACCCACCCCATACTATCGAGTACTGCGGGGTTATTAGGGTCGGCCTCGTAGGCGCGCTCGATCAGGTCGCGGGCCTCCTCTAGCCTGCCAGCAATATTGAGATCGGCCAAAGTGTAGCCCAGCGCGTTCAGCGCATCGGCATTGTTGGGCTCGGTGCGCAGGATCTGACGTAAATCCTGCTCCATGCCGGCCAAATCACCTCTCTCCCAGGCGCGCATGGCACGCATGTAAAGAAGGCTGTTGTCATCCGGCGTGCGGGTGAGTTCACGATTCAGTAACGCCGTGGCGTCCTCTTGACGTGAGAGCTCGTCGAGCAGCTGTACTTCTAGCCGTACCAAGTCGCCAAAGTAAGCATCATGGCGCATACGCTCGATGCGCAGAAAGGCGCGGGCGTCCAGCAGGCGGTCGTCGTCGATCAGCATGTTGGCCGCTGCGGCTCTGGCGGGAAGAAACTCGTTGCCCTCCTGCACTTGTCGATAGTAAAGAAGGGCATTGTCGACTTCATCTTGAGACTGCGCAATGGCACCCATCAGGAAGTAGACGAGGTTTGGGACGTTCTCTTGACCAATCAATGGTTGCAGCAGCCGATAGGCGGGCTCGCTGTGTCCCTCTTCTAAATAAAGCTGGGCGAGAGCAATACGTAGTTCCTGGTTGCCGCCATGACTATCGAGAAGCGCGTTGGTTTGCTCCTCGGCGGCGGTAATGTTGTTGAGCCGGATTTCTGCCTGAGCCAGCATGAGGATGAATCGCACGTCGTCCGGGGCAAGGTTCAAGCCCTGCTGGGCGGCTCGCTGTGCGCCACGGTGGTCGCCGGTTTCAAGTGCTAGACGGGCTTTGGCAAGCCATAGCGCGGATGACTCGGGGGCTTGTTGCTCCACCTCGTTCAAGTAGCGCTGCGCCGTTTGCGTTTCTCCTAGGGCGGCTTCGATCAAGGCGGTACCTAGCAGCACATCGCTATGAAACTCGCGCTGGGCGGCGCCGGGCTCGCCGAGATAGCGTCGTAACTGCTGGGCTAGCAGGCGTAGCGGTGCCTCTTCCGCTACAGCGATTTCGGCAAAGGTGGCGATCTCACCGTTACCGCCAGCCCTGGCGATGGCGAGTCGTTGCTCAAGGCTGTCGAGCCAATCGCCACGCTGAAGCGACAGCGACGCTAACAGGCGGTTGGGCGTCTCTGCTTGGGGATCGAGCTCACGCCAGCGCAGCGCGGCGGTTTCCATCAACGCCGCGTCGTTCCCAAACCGAGCAGCAAACGTGGCGCGTTCGGCAAGCCCCGGCGAGGTATAGCGCTGCGCGGCGTCGAGATAGCCTTGCCCAGCATAGCGGTAGTCGCCTCGCTGCCCAGCCAGCTCGGCGGCAAGCAGGGTGCTCAAGCCTGCGGCATCCAATCCGCGTGTGATGGGGGGCGCCGATGCCATGGGATCGTCGACACGAGATGGCGCGTCGTTACCCAGCAGCGAGGGCGAGAGCTGACAGCCGCTCAACATCAGCGTGGCGGCCAGGGGGTAGAGTGGAAAACCCGAAAACGAAAGGGGAATACCCAGAAGTGTTGCGCGATGGGGCATGCGTATCTCGATCAAGTGGCCGAGTGTTCAGCATAGCGGCTTGGCTGCCTGCGGCAAAGTGGTGTGCGCCAGAAGATGCTCGGCTGTGATAGAATGACTCTCCTTGAAAAAGAGCCGAGTCAGCGCAATTCACTTACAAAGCTGCTCTCTTAGACTTGTATCAGCAAGCCAAGAAACAATGACCGACAGTGACGTGACGACCGATCCACTAGCGAAGACGCATAGCCCATGACGCTTCTTGCCCTGGGAATCAATCATCGTACTGCTACCGTTGCGGTGCGCGAGCAGGTGGCTTTTACGCCAACGCAGCTAGAAAGCGCGCTGGCCGAGCTGCGCAGCCTGCCGCACATCAGCGAAGCAGCGGTACTTTCGACGTGTAATCGCACGGAGCTTTACTGTGTGACGGATGCCGCCGGTGAGCAAACCGTATTGGACTGGCTGGGCCGTTTTCATAATTTGCGCGTGGAAGAGCTTACCCGCTGTGCCTACCACTACCACGATAACGATGCCGCGCGTCACTTGATGCGCGTGGCCGTTGGGCTGGACTCCATGGTGTTGGGCGAGCCACAGATTCTGGGTCAGTTGAAAGAGGCTTACCAGCAGGCGCGCCAGGCCAAGGGGCTGGGTGGCGAGCTGGAGCGGCTTTTTCAGCACACCTTTGCCGTGGCCAAACAGGTACGCACCGAAACCGGAATCGGCAAGAACCCGGTGTCGGTGGCCTATGCCGCCGTTAGCATGGCCAGCCGCATTTTCGATGATTTCAGTCGCGCCAATGCGCTATTGATAGGTGCAGGGGAAACCATCGAACTAGTGGCTCGCCACCTGCACGAGGCGGGGGTGCGTCAGCTCACCGTTGCCAACCGTACCCGTGAACGTGCCGAACGGGTCTCCTCTTCGCTCGGAGGCACGGCGATTACCCTGCCGGAAATTCCCGACGCCTTGGAGCGTGCCGATATCGTCATCTCGTCCACCGCCTCGCCGCTGCCGATTCTGGGTAAGGGCATGGTCGAGCGGGCGCTGAAAAAGCGCCGCCATCGCCCGGTCTTCATGGTAGACATCGCCGTGCCTCGGGATATCGAGCCGGAAGTGGGGGAGCTGGCGGACGTGTTCCTCTATACCGTCGATGACCTGGAAGAGGTGATCGAGGAGAACCGGCGTCATCGTCAGGTTGCGGCCGACCAAGCCGAGTCGCTGATCGAACGCGGCGTGGGGAGCTGGCAGCAGGAGCGGCGGGTACGCAACGGCGGCGAAGTGATTCGCGATTTTCGGCGTCACGGTGAATCGCTGCGCGACCAAGCCCGCGACCAAGCGTTGGAGCGTCTGGCCAAAGGCGAAGACCCCGCCAAAGTGGTCGAGCGTTTGGCGCACCAGCTCGCTAACCGGTTCATGCATCAGCCGACGCTGACCATTCGCGAAGCGGCTGCCCAGGAAAACCACGATTTGCTCAGCGCCGCGCCGCGCCTGCTGCTACCACCGAAGCCCGCCTTCGAGCAGCCTGCGCCCTCGGCAAAACGCCAGAAGGATGATACGCCCGCATGAAAGAGACTTTGCGCCAACGTTTAGACAGCTTTTCCGACCGGTTCGAAGAGCTGGCCATGCTGCTGTCGGATCCTGAGGTGATCAACAATCAACAGCGCTTTCGCGACTACTCCCGTGAGTACGCCGAACTCGAAGAGCTGGTCGCCGCGTGGAAGCGCTATCTCGACGTGGAACAAGGCATTGCTGACGCCGAGCAGCTCAGCCGCGACAGCGACCCCGACATGCGCGAGCTGGCCGAGATGGAGATCATCGAAGGCCGCGAGCAGTTGGAAACGCTCGACGTGGAGCTCAAGCGCCTGCTGATTCCGAAAGATCCCGACGATGGGCGCGGCGTCTTTTTGGAAGTGCGTGCAGGTACTGGCGGGGACGAAGCCGCTATTTTTGCGGGCGATCTGTTTCGCATGTACTCCCGCTATGCGGAAAAGCGTGGCTGGCGTGTCGAAGTCGTCAGTGCCAGCCACGGCGAGCAGGGCGGTTATAAAGAAGTCATCTCCCGGGTGAAGGGTGACGGCGTCTACGCGCGGCTCAAGTTCGAGTCGGGCGCTCACCGGGTGCAGCGCGTACCGGCAACCGAATCTCAGGGGCGTATCCACACGTCAGCGTGCACCGTCGCGGTGATGCCCGAGGTGGACGAGGTGGGGGATATCGATATCAATCCGGCCGATTTGCGGGTCGATACCTACCGCTCCAGCGGTGCCGGTGGTCAGCACGTCAATACCACCGACTCCGCGATCCGTATTACCCACCTGCCCACCGGCGTGGTGGTGGAGTGCCAGGAAGAGCGTAGCCAGCACAAGAACCGTGCCAAAGCGATGTCGCTGCTGGCCGCCAAGCTCAAACGCAACGCCGTGGATTCCCAGCGCCAGGAGCAGGCCGATGCTCGCCGCTCGTTGGTAGGGTCGGGGGATCGCAGCGAGCGAATCCGGACGTACAACTTCCCCCAAGGGCGCATTACCGACCACCGGATCAACCTGACGCTCTACAAGCTGACCGAAGTAGTGAGCGGCGAGCAATTGGACGACGTCATCGAGCCGCTGATTCACGAGTACCAAGCAGAACAGCTCTCGGCGCTGCAGGACGCTTGATGACGTTCGACGCCCTTCTGAAGAGCGCTGCCCAGCGGTTGCAGCGCGCCGGTTCGCCATCGCCACGGATCGATGCTGAGGTGTTGATGGTATTCGCTGCAAGCCGCAGCCGCACGTGGCTATACACTTGGGGCGATAGCGAATGCCCCACCTGGGAGCATGCTCGCTTTGACGCCTTGGTCGCCGCGCGTGCTCAGGGACAGCCGGTGGCTTACTTGACCGGAGAGCGCGAGTTTTGGGGGCTGTCATTGGCAACCTCGCCCTCTACGCTGATCCCCCGTCCCGATACCGAAACGCTAGTGGACGTCGTGCTGGCGCGTGCCAAAGCGCTCAGCGGCAGGCTGCTCGATTTGGGGACGGGCTCCGGGGCTATCGCGCTGGCCTTTGCCAGTGAGCGGCCGATGTGGCAAGTCATTGGGGTCGATGTTCGGCCGGAGGCAGTGTCGCTTGCCACTCACAATGCTCAGACACTGCACATCGCTAACGCAACTTTTTTGCTGAGCGACTGGTTTGCTTCGCTGGGAGTGCCGCCTGACGGCGATGCATTCGATATCATCGTGAGTAACCCGCCTTACATCGCCGCCGACGACCCGCATTTGTCCGAGGGTGACGTGCGCTTCGAGCCCCGTTCGGCGCTGGTGGCCGAGGGCGATGGCATGGCGGACTTGATGCATCTGATCATCGCTGCCCAAGCGTTTCTTTCTCCCGGCGGCTGGCTGGCGCTAGAGCACGGTTACCAGCAGGCTGCCTGCGTTCGCCAAGCATTGATGCAGGCGGGCTATCAAAACGTTGAAAGCGTACAAGACATCGGCGGCCATGAACGGGTTACCCTGGGGCATCTCGAATAACTGCCTGATTCATCAGTATTGGATCCTGCCATGAAACCAAAAAATAGAACGCTGGACCGTATCGACCTGAAGATTCTGCGCTGTCTGCAGGAAAACGCACGTATCTCCTATGTAGACCTTGCTTCGGAAGTTGGGTTATCCACAACCCCTTGTTTGGAGCGTGTCAAACGCCTGGAGCGAGCGGGCATCATCCGCGGCTACCAAGCCATTCTCGATCCCCGGGCGCTCAAGGCGAATTTGCTGGTGTTCGTCGAAATTAGTCTGGAAACCCAATCGCCGACGGTGTTCGACGAGTTCCGCCGTGCGGTCGAGAAGCTGCCGCAGATTCAGGAGTGTCACTTGGTCTCTGGGCAGTTCGACTATATTTTGAAGTGCCGCATTCCCGAAATGGCCGCGTATCGTCAGCTATTGGGCGATGTGGTGCTGACCCTTCCCGGCGTGAAAGAGTCGAAAAGCTACGTGGTGATGGAAGAGGTGAAGGAGAGCTTTAGCCTGCACATCCCCGATATCGAGGAATTTGAGGATAAGTAACGCGATGATGGACGATCAGGCGCTGCTGCGCTATAGCCGCCAAATCATGCTGCCCGAGGTCGATATTGGCGGCCAGGAGCGCCTGCGTGCTGCTCATGCCCTGATCATTGGTGCCGGCGGGCTCGGCTCGCCGGTAGCGCTCTATCTGGCGGCGGCGGGCGTTGGCAGTATCACCATCGTCGATGCGGATCAGGTGGAGTTGACGAATTTACAGCGCCAAATTGCCCACCAGCAAGCCAGTCTGGGGGTCAACAAAGCGCGTTCAGCCAAGGAGCGTATGCAGGCGCTCAATCCGGAGTGCCATGTCGTGGCGATCGAGCAACATGCCGAAGGCGAGGCGCTCATGGACTTGGTGGCCTCGGCCGACGTAGTGCTGGACTGCACCGATCGATTCTCTAGCCGCTATGCCATCAATGCCGCCTCTCAGCGGGCGGGCGTGCCGCTGATTTCCGGTGCAGCGATTCGCTTTTCGGGCCAGTTGGCGGTGTTTGATCCCCGTGATGCCGCTTGCCCCTGCTATGCCTGCCTCTACCCGCCAGGCGATAGTGACGACGAAACGTTGAGCTGTGCGGAGAGCGGGGTCATGGCCCCGCTGGTGGGGCTGATCGGCTGTTTTCAGGCGGTCGAAGCGTTCAAACTGATCAGCGGCGCGGGCAGGTCACATCAGGGCTTGTCCACCTTCGATGGCTTGAGCGGCCAGTGGCGCCATTTCCAAGTGCCGAGAGATCCTGCCTGCCCAGTGTGTAGCGCCCGCGCATAAAAGAACGCCCGCAGGGAGGCGGGCGTGACGTCACGGTCTTCACGTCAAAGGGAACGAACTCAGTAGGGCGGTACGGCCGCCCTCTTAGCCAGTCATTTGCTTAATGACGAATCAGGTAGTCGAAGGCACCCAAGGACGCTTTGGCGCCTTCACCCATGGCAATGATGATCTGCTTGTAAGGCACAGTGGTCACATCGCCTGCGGCGAACACGCCGGGCACCGAGGTCATGCCGTGGGCGTCGACGATGATCTCGCCACGCGGGGACATTTCGATGGGCGAGCCTTTCAACCACTCGGTGTTGGGCACCAAGCCGATTTGTACGAAAATGCCTTCCAGTGCGATGCTCTTCACTTCATCTGTATTGCGGTCTTTGTAAGTCAGGCCGTTGACACGGCTGCCGTCGCCAGTGACCTCGGTGGTCTGAGCGTTCAGCACGATGTCGACGTTGGGCAGGCTCTTCAGCTTCTTCTGCAAGACGGCATCGGCGCGCATTTCGCCCATGAACTCCACCAGCGTCACGTGACCGACGATGCCGGCCAGGTCGATCGCGGCTTCGACGCCCGAGTTACCGCCACCGATGACCGCCACCCGCTTTCCTTTGAACAGCGGGCCGTCACAGTGGGGGCAGTAGGCAACGCCTTTGTTGCGGTACTCCTGTTCGCCAGGCACGTTCATTTCGCGCCAGCGGGCGCCGGTCGCCAGTACCAGGGTCTTGCTCTTCAGCTTCGCGCCAGATTCGAAGGTGACCTCGTGCAGGCCGCCATCGGCCTCCGCTGCTTTGAACGATGTAGCGCGCTGCAGATTCATGACGTCGACGTCGTACTCTTTGACGTGCTCTTCGAGCGCGCTGACCAGCTTGGGACCTTCGGTATGGGTGACGGAGATGAAGTTCTCGATGCCCATGGTATCGGCGACTTGACCGCCGAAGCGCTCAGCGGCAACGCCGGTGTTGATGCCTTT
This sequence comes from Halomonas sp. BL6, assembly GCF_006228115.1. Taxonomy (NCBI): domain Bacteria; kingdom Pseudomonadati; phylum Pseudomonadota; class Gammaproteobacteria; order Oceanospirillales; family Halomonadaceae; genus Halomonas; species Halomonas sp. BL6. The sequence continues at coordinate 641,578 of NZ_VDGL01000001.1, forward strand.
ACGGGCGGAGTAGATCGCTGCCGACGCACCTGCTGGGCCGCCGCCGATGACGAGCGTATCGAACGCAGCTTTTTCGCTCAGCTTCTTCGCTTCGCGTTCGGCAGCGCCGGTATCGACCTTGGCAAGAATCTGTTCGAGGGTCATACGTCCCTGGTCAAACGGCTTGCCGTTCAAGTAGATGCTGGGCACGGACATGATTTCGCGCGATTCGACTTCATCCTGGAACAGCGCACCGTCGATGGCGACGTGGCGCACCTTCGGATTGAAGATTGCCATCAGGTTCAGTGCCTGGACCACATCTGGGCAGTTCTGGCAGGAGAGCGAGTAGTAGGTCTCGAACAGCATTTCGCCATCGAGATCCTTGATTTGGTCCAGCAGCGCTTGAGAGGTCTTCGGTGGGTGGCCACCCACTTGCAACAGCGCCAGTACCAGCGAAGTGAACTCGTGGCCCATGGGGATGCCAGCAAAGACCACGCCGGTCTCTTCTCCGGGGCGGTTGATGGCAAACGATGGGGTACGGCTGTCTTGCCCGTCGGTGTGCAGAGTAATCTTATCGGTGAGGCTGCTGATATCTTCCAGCAGACCCAGTAATTCACGTGACTTGGCACCGTCATCGAGGGACGCAACGATCTCGAACGGTTGAGTCACTTTTTCCAGGTAAGCTTTCAACTGATTTTTTAAATTGGCGTCCAGCATGACAGTGGCTTCCTCGCAGTCAGCAGTAAGTCGTTCTCGACCTAAAACGCTCGCTGCCGAGTCAGTCGGGCAGCCAATGGCGCTAGGGAAAACAGGGATGCGGTGATACGGGTGCTTAAACGGAACACCCGGGCCAAGTGCCCGGGTGTCATGCTGCCGGTAGGGCAGCGGTAGGCGAGTTAGATTTTGCCTACGAGATCCAGAGACGGGGCAAGTGTCTCTTCGCCTTCTTTCCATTTGGCCGGGCACACTTCGTTCGGGTTTTCACGAACGTATTGAGCTGCCTTCACTTTACGCAGCAGCTCTTCGGCGTTACGGCCAATGTTGCCAGCGTTGATTTCGACGATCTGGATTTTGCCATCGGGGTCAACGACGAAGGTGCCGCGCTCAGCCAGACCCGCTTCTTCGATGAGTACTTCGAAGTTGCGAGAAATTTGCAGGGTCGGGTCAGCGATCATCGGGTACTGAAGCTTGCCGATGGTTTCAGAGCTGTCGTGCCATGCTTTGTGGGTAAAGTGGGTGTCGGTAGATACGCTGTAGATTTCGACGCCCAGCTTCTTGAAGGCTTCGTAGTTGTCGGCCAGATCGCCAAGCTCGGTCGGGCAGACGAAGGTGAAGTCAGCCGGATAGAAGAAGAAAATGGACCACTGACCTTTCAGGTCCGCTTCAGTAACATCGATAAATTCGCCGTTCAGGTAGGCGGTGGCTTTAAACGGTTTTACTTCAGTGTTGATCAAAGACATTTAGAACGTCTCCATAAAGGGTGGATGGCAGTAAAAAAAGTTGTTGCTAATGGTAGCGGGCTACAACTAATAGCTAAAATTGGAAAAATGAATCTTTCCAATAGAAGTGGGCTATTGAACGATTTGGCTACCTTTCGCGACACTTGTTGTGGGGGCAGTTGGCGCTTAATACAAGAATTTTTCGGTGGCTCTTGCGGTAGGCGGCACTGCACCGCAAAATTCGCACGGTTGCGATAATCGCCTAAGCTGTTTTCAACTGCGTTGGGTTGGCGTACAGGCCTTCCTTCAAAGAGCAGTCGGTTGCCGAACGTGGGCTGTGGTGACGTGAACTTTACATTTAGGAGCAGGTAGATGGGGAACATCCAAAAACTTTCAGCGGCCGTTACGGCCATCTCTTTTGCCGTAGCGGCTGCCGCTGCCCACGCTGAGGAAGTGCGGGTATATAACTGGTCTGACTATATCGCCCCGGAAACGCTGGAGAAGTTCACCGAGCGTACCGGTATCGAAGTGACGTACGATGTGTATGACAGTAACGAAATTCTCGACGCAGCGCTCTTGTCGGGCCGTTCTGGCTACGACGTGGTGGTGCCGTCAACGTACTACTTTACCCGCCAACTCAAAGCGGGCGTTTTCCAGCCGCTGAACCATGAGCTGCTGCCGAACCTGGACAACCTCGACCCGGAGCTGATGGCCAATCTCGAAACCATCGACCCAGGCAGCGAATACTCCGTTCCTTATATGTGGGGCACCAACGGCATCGGTTATAACGTCGAGCGAGTGACCGACATTCTCGGTGACGACGCTCCGTTGGATAGCTGGGCACTGCTGTTCGATCCAGAGATTACCACTAAGCTGAGTGAAGCGGGCTGTGGTCTATCGATGATGGATTCGGGCGATGAAATGCTGTCGCCTGCCATGGTGTACCTTGGCTTGGATCCGCTGAACGAGACCGTCGAAGACATCGAAGCGGCTGGTGAGCTGATTGCCAACGTTCGCGACAACATCACTTACTTCCACTCCTCGCGCTACGTTTCTGACCTCGCTAATGGCGACATTTGCGTGGCGGCGGGTTACTCCGGCGATATCTTCCAGGCCGCTGCGCGTGCCGAAGAGGCGGGTCGTGATTTCACCATTGGCTATAGCATCCCGAAAGAGGGCGCTGCGCTTTGGTTCGACATGATGGCGGTGCCGGCCGATGCGCCGAATCCTGAGAATGCCCACGCGTTCATCAATTTCATTCTCGACCCGGAAATCGCTGCCGAGATCAGCGAGTACGTGCGTTACGCCAACCCCAACTTGGCTGCTAACGAGTATCTCTCTGATGAGCTGATCAACGACCCGGCCATTTACCCTGAGACCGACGTAATGAAGAACCTTTACGTCCAAGTCGAAAAACCCCAGGAGCTGCTGCGTGCTCGAACGCGCACCTGGAACCGCGTCAAATCTGGACGTTAATGCCAATCATCGTCTGACGGCGAGCCGGGCAGCTGCCCGGCTCGCTGTTTGTCTTTTATCGCCCGGTCTTTCGGGCCTTTTGATGGGAGTGGCGAATGGTCACTACGCCCCTGTCGAACGACGTTCCCTCTGCTTCGTCTGCCGTACCTCCTCAGGCTCGCGCCCAGGGCAAGACGCCTCGTTTTGCCGAAGATATCGTTTTAGAGGTCAAGCGTTTGAGCAAGCGGTTCGATGATGCGCTTGCCGTAGATGACGTGAATTTGCAGGTGAAGCGCGGCGAAATTTTTGCCTTGCTCGGCGGCTCTGGCTCGGGTAAGTCGACGCTACTGCGCATGCTGGCGGGGTTCGAGACGCCCAGCGAGGGGCGCATTTTGCTGAGTGGCGAGAACATCACCGAGATGCCACCACATAAACGGCCCATCAACATGATGTTCCAGTCGTATGCGCTGTTTCCGCACATGACCGTGGCCCAAAACATTGCCTTCGGCTTAAAGCAGGACAAGCTGCCGAAAGCCGACATCGAGACGCGCGTAGCTCAGATGCTCAAACTGGTGCACATGGAGCGTTTTGCCAAGCGCAAGCCCCATCAGCTCTCAGGCGGTCAGCGTCAGCGGGTGGCCTTGGCACGCTCGCTCGCCAAGCGACCCAAGCTTCTGCTGCTCGATGAGCCCATGGGCGCGTTGGACAAAAAGCTGCGCACCGAAATGCAGCTGGAGGTGGTCGAGATCATCGAGCAGGTCGGCGTCACCTGCATCATGGTGACCCACGACCAGGAAGAAGCCATGACCATGGCCGACCGCGTGGCGATCATGGCCGACGGCTGGATCGAGCAGGTGGGCTCACCGGTGGATATCTACGAAAGCCCCGCGAGCAGAATGGTGGCTGAATTCGTTGGCACGGTGAATCTGTTCGAAGGGGAGATCATCGAAGACGCCGCCGATCACTGCCGCATCGAATCACCCGCGCTTTCTCGGCCAATCTATATCGACCACGGTATTACGACCCAAGCGGTCGATCGCCGGGTGTGGGCGGCGCTGCGCCCTGAGAAAATCTGGCTCACCCGCGAACAGCCAACGTGTGAGTACAACTGGGAAGCGGGCAAAGTGGACGATATCGCTTATTTGGGTGGTTACTCGCTCTACTACGTGCGCACCACCTCCGGGCAGATGATCAAGGTCAGCATGGCCAATACCGAGCGTCGCGGCGACCGCCCTACCTGGGAGGATAGCGTGTACGTTTACTGGGAAGACCACAGCGCTATCGTGCTGAACCGCTAATGCCCAGGTGGATGAGAGGAGATTGCCTATTATGACGCCATCTCGCGTTTCAGGCGTGATCAAGCGGATGCAGCTAGGCCGTCGCGCCGTGATTGCACTTCCGCTGGTGTGGCTGACGCTGTTTTTCCTGCTCCCGTTCGCGCTGGTGCTGAAAATCAGCTTATCCGAATCGGCCATCGCCATTCCGCCCTATGGGCCGCTGGTGGAGTATGCCGACCAAACGCTCAACATTTTTCTGAATTTAGGCAACTATCTGTTTCTGTTGTCCGATTCGCTCTATGTGGCCGCCTACTGGGGGTCGATCAAAACCGCGTTCATTGCCACGGCGGTGTGTTTGCTGATTGGCTACCCGATGGCGTATGCCATGGCGCGTGCGCCAGGGCGCTGGCAGCTGGTTCTGCTGCTGTTGGTGATGCTGCCGTCGTGGACGTCGTTTCTGATTCGGGTTTACGCTTGGATGGGCATTCTCAGCAATAGCGGGTTGATCAATAACCTGCTGATGGGGCTTGGTCTCATCGATGCCCCGCTGCGGATGATGAACACGCAATTCTCGGTGATCGTAGGCATCGTCTACGCTTACCTGCCGTTCATGGTGCTGCCGCTGTACGCCCACCTGACGCGTTTGGATAATTCGCTGCTGGAAGCGGCATCGGACCTTGGGTCACGTAAATTCAACACCTTCTTGAAGGTCACGCTGCCGCTCTCGATGGGGGGCATCATTGCGGGCTCGATGCTGGTGTTCATCCCAGCGGTCGGTGAATTCGTGATTCCCGAACTGCTGGGCGGCCCCGATACGTTGATGATTGGTAAGGTGTTGTGGGAAGAGTTCTTCCTCAATCGGGATTGGCCCGTGGCCTCGGCGCTCGCCATGGTCATGCTGCTGCTATTGCTCGTCCCAATCGTGTGGTTCCACCGCTACCAGTCACGGGAGCTTGAAGAATGATCAGATCGCATCGGCGCCCAAGTTTTACCACCGTGATGCTGGTGCTGGGGCTGCTGTTTTTGTACCTACCCATGGTCGTTCTGGTGGTGTATTCGTTCAACGAATCACGCTTGGTGACGGTGTGGGCCGGGTTCTCCACCCAGTGGTACGGTGAGCTGTTCCGCGACCAGCAGATTTTGTCGGCGGTGTGGACCAGTTTGAAGATTGCCTTCTTTGCCGCCAGCATGGCGGTGTGCCTGGGAACGGTAGCGGCCTTTGTCATGACCCGCTACGGACATTTTCGAGGTAAAACGGCACTCTCGAGCATGGTGACTGCGCCGCTAGTGATGCCGGAAGTCATCACCGGTCTGTCGCTGCTGCTGCTGTTCGTGCAAATGGCGCAGCTAATAGGTTGGCCTGCTGACCGTGGCATGGCGACCATTTGGATCGCCCACACTACGTTTTGTAGTGCCTACGTGGCGGTGGTGGTCGCCGCTCGCCTGCGGGAAGTGGACCGCTCTATCGAGGAAGCGGCGATGGATTTGGGCTCGCCCCCGGTCAAGACGTTCTTCTTCGTGACGCTCCCGGTGATCTCCCCGGCGCTTGCCGCTGGCTGGTTGCTGGCGTTTACCCTCTCGCTGGATGACTTGGTCATTGCCAGCTTTGTGTCGGGCCCGGGTGCGAACACGCTGCCGATGGTGGTGTTCTCATCGGTACGGATGGGCGTGTCGCCGAAGATAAATGCGTTGGCGACGTTGATCATTTTGACGGTGTCGTTGGCGACGCTGCTGGCGTGGTATTTCATGCGCCGCAGCGAGGCCAAGCGTCAGGCGGCCATGCAGCAGGCCGAAGGGGCTTGAATAGAGTTCGAGCGCCGCTAGAGCACGTCGTCATCACGGCCGGTGATGACGGCTTCTAGCTCGCCGGTCATCGGTGAAACGATGACCTGAAGTTGGATGGGCGCACAGCACTGATGACAATCTTCCCAGGTATCATGGCTGCCCTGTGAGATGTCGATCACGAAGGTGAGCGGGGTGTCACAATAAGGGCAGTGAAAATCGTGATGGATCAACGCGTCGTCTTGCATGGTGTTTGCCCTTTTTAACGTTACACTGGCTGAAGCATGGACATGATGACTCAGTGTAGCAGTGCGCTTTACAGGCAGGCGCCTGCTGCGCGAATCAGGTAGGATATCAGCGGGTTTTCCCGAATCACCTAGCGAGATGAGAGCGATGATGAAACGATACATGGCAGTTGCGGCCCTAGCGGCCTTCCCAATGGTCGCCCAGGCAGATACACCGAATTTGACGCCCGGCGAGTGGGAGTTCGTCAGCGTAACTAGCGTCAGTGGCGATATGCAGATTCCCGATCAAACCGAAACCGAGCGTCAGTGCATTACCCAGGCAGAACTGGAAGGCGCTGAGTTCGGTTTCATCGAAGAGGAAGAGGGCTGCGAGCTGCTGGACCAAGAGATGAATGCCGATGGCCTCTCCTACAGCATGGTATGCCGCGCAGAGGGTGGCGAAGCCACCATCGATGGCGAAATGCGCTTCATGGGTGAGCAGATCGAAGGCACCGTGGATATTCTGACGCAGTCGCCCATGGGCGAACTGACCATGAACACGACGATCGAAGGCGAGCGTATCGGTAACTGCGAATAAGCACTCCCGTTACGATAGCCTCAACCACCAAGGGCGCCCACTGGGCGCCCTTGGTGTCTCTACTGCCCGTCGATTCATCGCTCTGGCGTTTCCAGCGGCGTGTGTGGCGCCGTCGGGGCATTGGCGATCTCCTCTTCGAGCTGGCGCTTGACCGCTCCAGGCGAGCCGGAGTAGCGGGCCAGCAGGTCGTAGGCCACCGGCACGACGAACAGCGTGAAGAGGGTGGCAGCCCCGACGCCTGCCATGATGACCGTGCCGATCACTAGGCGTGACTCGGCCCCCGGGCCGCTGGAGATGATCAGCGGAATGGCACCGGCCATGGTGGTGACGGCGGTCATCAATATGGGCCGCAAACGCGTCACCGAGGCTTCGATCAGCGCCGAGCGAAACCCCTGGCCCTCATCGCGCAGTTGGTTGGCGAACTCGACGATCAAGATACCGTTCTTGGCCGCCAAACCGATCAGCAGTACTAGGCCGACTTGGCTATAAATATTCAGCGACTGGCCGCTGAGTAGCAGCGCGAGCAGCGCACCGCTCATGGCGAGTGGCACCGTCAGCATGATGACGAAGGGGTGAATCAGGCTCTCGAATTGAGCCGCCAGCACCAGGAAGACCACCACCGCGCCGAGGATCAGCAGAAACGTCGTTGCGCCGCTGGCCTGCTGGAAATCCCGGGAAGGCCCGGCCACGTTGGTTTGTACCTCTTCCGGTAGAAGCGTATCCGCGGCGTCTTGCAGGTAGGCCAGCGCTTCGCCAAGGGGATAGCCGTCAGCGAGGTTTGCTTCGATCGTGATGGCGCGTACCCGGTCAAATCGGTTCAGCGTGCTAGCCCCGGCAAAATCGGACAGGGTTACGAGACTGGCCAGCGGGATCAGTTCGCCCGTGCGCGCCGAGCGCACCTGAATGTGATCCAGTGCTCGCGGGCTGTTTTGGCGGCTGCGGTCGCCTTCCACGATGACGTCGTACTCTTCACCGTCATCTACATAGCGCGTCACGTTACGCCCGCCTAGCAGGACTTCTAGCGTGCGGCCGATTTCGGTCACCGTAACGCCCAACGATGCGGCGCGTTCGTAATCGATATCCACCCTTAGCTGGGGCTGGGTTTCGTCGTAGTTGCTCTCGATGGCGGTCAGGCGCGGGTTGTTTTCCCGTACGTGGTTGATCAACCGATCACGCCAGCGGGCAAGATCTTCATAGGTGCCGCCGCCCAAGACGAACTGAACGGGCTTTTGCGTACGCTGGCCAAAGCCTTGGCGCATCACCGGAAAGGCTTGGACGCCAGGCAGCGAGCCAAGCTGTTGGCGCACGTCAGCCATGATCTCCCAGGCACTGCGGCGGTTGCCCCAGTCAGCCATATTGACGATGATGAACCCACTGTTAAAGTTTTCGATATTGCCGAATCCACGCGGGGCGCGCACGACCACGCGTTCCAGCTCGCCGCTCTCTACGAAGGGGGTTAGCCGCGCCTCGATTTCGTCCATGTAGTCCATCATGTAGTCGAATGTGGCGCCTTCGGGCCCATTCACCAGCACGATGAAGTTACCGCGATCCTCCTGGGGGGTGTACTCGTTGGGCAGCGCCGATGCGAGCCACGCCGTACCCGTGATCAGTAAAGCAAACAGCGCCACCACCAGCCATTTGGCTGCCAATACGGTTTCAAGAGCGCATTGATAGCGGCGCTTAGTGCCGTCCAGCAACCACTGTACGCCTTGGCCAATACGACTGTCGTGCATGCCGGGCTTGAGAATCTTGGAGGCCATCATCGGCGTTAGCGTCAGCGCGAGTAGGGTAGAGACGATCACCGCCGCCGCCATGGTCAGGGCAAATTCCGAGAACAGTCGGCCGATGTCGCCTTGCAGCATGCTCAGTGGTACAAAGACGGCGACCAGCACCAGGGTGGTGGCGATCACTGCAAAGGCGATTTGTCGCGTGCCACGAAAGGCGGCCACTAGCGGGGTTTCGCCATAGTCATGCATGCGTCGATTGATGTTCTCGAGTACCACGATGGCGTCGTCCACGATCAGCCCGATGGCCAGCACCAGGGCAAGCAGGGTGAGCAGGTTGATGGAGAAGTTCATTGCCGCCAGCGCCGTGAACGCGCCAATCACGGCAATCGGTACCGTGACGGCGGGGACCAGGGTCGTACGTAGATTGCCTAGGAACAAAAAAATCACGATGACGACAAGGCCCATGGCAATAAAGAGCGTCATGACGACCTGCTCGATGGCACCAGAGACAAACACTGAGGCATCGTAATTGAGGGCAAGCGACATGCCCGCTGGCAGCGTGCCCTGCAGCCGCTCCAGCTCCTGTTGCACCGCCTCAGACAGCTCGATCACGTTGGCGGTGGACTGCATGATCATTCCCAGCCCCACCATGGGCACACCGTTGGCTCGGAACACCGAGCGATCTTCTACTGACCCGACTTCCACGCGGGCGACATCGGCAAGACGTACCAAATAACCGTTGCTGCTTTGAGTGAGCGCTAGGCGCTGAAAATCATCGGCGGTGGCGAAGCTGCGCGGCAGACGGACGATGAACTGACGGTCATCGGACTCGATCGAGCCAGCGGGTAGCTCGACGTTTTCGGCGCGTAATGCGTCTTCTACATCGCCCACGGTTAGGCCGCGAGCCGCCAGTGCGTTACGGTCGAGCCACACGCGCATGGCGTAATCTTGGCCGCCGCCGACACGCACGCGGGCAACGCCGGGTTGCACCGACAGGCTATCGACGAGAAAGCGGTTGGCGTAGTCGGTGAGTTCGGCAATCGAGTAGTCCGCCCCCGACAGGCTCAGCCATACGACGATCTCTTCGCTGCTATCGGCTTTGGTGACTTCTGGGTTGTCGGCGTCGTCTGGGAGGTTGCGCAGCGCGCCGGAGATGCGGTCGCGTATATCGTTCGCCGCGGCGTTGATATCCATGGTGATGGCGAACTCGATTTCGATACGCGAGCGGCCATCTTCACTTTGAGAGGTGATCAGTTCGATACCTTCGACCCCGGCAATACGGTCTTCCAGCACTTGGGTAATACGTGTTTCTACCACGCTTGCTGAGGCGCCGGGGTAGCGTGTATCGATACTAACGATGGGCGGGTCGACCGTGGGATACTCTTGAAGCGGTAAGCGATTGAGCGCCAGCAGTCCAAAGGCGATGATTAGCGCCGCAATCACCATGGCGAGCACGGGCCGCTGGACGGAAATATCGGATAAACGCATTAGCGATCAGCCTCAAGCAGCGAGCGAATATCCGTCGTTTCGTCGGCAATGCCCAGTAGCCTGACCTCTTGGCCTTCTCGGGCGAGCTGTAGGCCGTGGATCACGACCAAGTCGCCTTCACGCAGGCCTTCGAGGATTTCGACCTCGCCACTGCGTCGCTCGCCAATGGCGACCTCACGGCGTTCTAAGCGCGGGGCCTCCTGCTGTTGAATCACCATGACGAAATGGCGGTTGCCACTGGGCTGAAGGGCGGCTTCAGGGAGCACGAGCGTCTCGCGCACGCGCTGTTGCACGATGACCTCCATCAGCATGCCGGGGCGCAATTTCAAATCGGGGTTGGCAAGCTCGGCGCGAACGTTCACGCTGCGGGAGGTGGGATCGATGCGCGTGCCGATACTAGCAATTTCCCCGCGAAACACCTCGTCTGGATACGCTGCGGTGGTGGCCGTTAGGCTCAGTCCGGCAGAGAGTCGGCCCAAAAACACCTCAGGCACGGTGAAGTCGAGCTTCATGACGTCGAGCTTGTCGAGGGTCACCAGCGCCATACCTGGGGTGACGAGCGTGCCGACACTGACATCACGAAAGCCGACCCTGCCGCTAAACGGTGCAAGGATACGATAATTCTCGAGTCGCGCTTCTAGCGCTTGGGCATCGGCTTGCGCTTGGCGGAGCTGGGATTGCGTATCTTCGACGTCGGCTCTGGCCGCTAAGTTACGCTGCTGCAGCTGCGAGGCTCGGCCGGATGCATTGCGTCGCTCATCGGTGAGCGCTTGTGCTGCTCTCAATAGTGCCTGCTCCTCGGCATCTTCCAGACGAATAAGTAAGCGGCCACGCTCGACCTGTTCACCATCGCCAAAGTTGATCTCCGCGATGGTGTCGGTGACAGTAGCGGATAATGTCACGCTCTCGTCGGCGCTCAAAGTGCCCAGCGCTTCCAGCGGGTCCGACCAGGTGTCGGACGCTACTTGATACCCAATGACGGGTGGGGGTGTTTGCGCGCTGGCAAGAGTGGCCCAACCAAGCAGTAGTAAGAGGCCACAAAAGGTGCGTTTCGATGCAGGCATAAGTGTCTCGATATCATTCACGGACTGGGTGCTTTACGCTCCACCGTCCAGGCCGGTGTCAGCCCCTAGGCGCAGCGGTGCCGTACCGCCAAGCGAAATATTGTGCTCTTCTTGTACTTTAAGGCTGATAATGTACAGCAATGTAGTGCTTTTTACCTGTTAAAATACCCGCCTATTCTTTTTGGGAGCCTTTGTAATGGTCTTCGACGTCGTGGTCATTGGCGCGGGCGCCGCTGGTTTGATGTGCGCGGCGCAGGCAGGCTATGCCGGGCGACGTGTCTTAGTGCTCGACCATGCCAACAAAGCGGGTAAAAAAATCCTAATGTCGGGGGGAGGCCGCTGTAACTTTACCAATCTTGATACGGCGCCTGGGCATTTTTACTCTGAAAATCCTTATTTTTGTATCTCCGCATTAAAACGTTACCGTCCAGAACACTTCGTATCGCTCGTGGAAACCCATGGCGTCGAGTATGTAGAAAAAGCGCCTGGACAATTATTTTGCGCCGATTCCGCTAAAGAGATCGTTCGGGTGCTGATGACCGAGTGTGAGTGGGCTGGGGCAGAGGTGGCACTGAAAACCTCCATCTCGCGCGTGGAGCGCCAAGGGGAGGGCATGCGCCTGACCACCTCCATGGGGACCATCGATGCAGGCGTGGTCGTGGTGGCTACAGGGGGGCTCTCCATTCCCACCATGGGAGCGACGGGATTTGGCTACGACATTGCGCGCCAGTTCGGCCTGGAGGTGCTGCCCACTCGCCCCGGCTTGGTGCCGTTTACCCTGAGCGATAGCTGGAAAGAGCGGGTCGCAGCGCTTTCTGGCGTCAGCCTGCCCTCGGCGGTGAGTTGCAAGGAGACGCGCTTTGTCGAGCCGATGCTGTTTACCCACCGAGGGCTGTCTGGCCCCTCCATGCTGCAGATCTCCAGCGTATGGGAGTCTGGTAGCACGATTACCATTGACCTCATGCCGGGTGAAAGCGTCGCGGAGGCCTTGCGTCATGCGCGGCAGGAAACCCCTAAGCGCCTATTGTCTACCTGGCTTGGCGAGCGTTTTCCCAAGCGCTTTGCCCAAGCATTGCAAGAGTGGTACCCCAACGCTGAGCTGGCTAGTCCGCTGGCCCAGTACAGCAATGAAGCGCTTGATGTGTGGGCTCAGCGGCTCAACCAATGGCAGCTAAAACCGGCGGGTACGGAAGGGTGGCGCACGGCGGAGGTGACGATGGGCGGGGTAAGCACCCATGCTATCTCATCGAAAACCTTCGAAGTCAAAGACCTACCGCAGCTGCGCTTCATTGGTGAGGTGCTGGATGTGACGGGGCAACTAGGCGGCTATAACTTTCAGTGGGCATGGGCTAGCGGTGTTGCCTGTGGACAAGCGTGTTAAGTGTTATCGACACGCATTAAACAAGCCGCTGCGGTAAGAGAGCCGCAGCGGCTTGTCGGATCATCCTTATCGCAGGCGTAGCGGTCAACGGACGATTATGTCGCCACTTTGGCAAGGAGCTTTAACTTTCGAAAGAGCATGTAACCTGCCAGTGCCTTACGACCTAGCACCATGGCACCGCCTGGATGACGTGCAATGCGTAACGCAGCAATGCCGCCAATGGCGTAAAGCGGCAGTTTGACGCTTTTCCAATGACGTTCCAGCGGGGAAGAGGCATGTAGCAACGTGTCGCTATCGACCAATATGTCGATACGCTGCTGCTCCAGTTCGGCGAGCAGCGCCGCCTTGCGCTCTGCTCGGCTGAGTGGTTTAACGACACTATCGTGACGGGTCATCCTCATTCACCTCTAGCAAGGCCCGGTCCGCCGCAAGCTGCTTTAACGTTTCTTTGAGCAGCGTATGACGCTTGGCTTGACGAAGTGCTATTACGGCGAGTAGTACGCTGAGTGCAATCAGTACAGCAGCACTCACGCTGATGGCCGTGAGACGATACGTGTCCCAAAAAAGCACAATGACAAGAGCCGTTAGCGTAGCAATGCCAAGAAGCAGTAATAGCAGGCTGGCACCAGCAAGCAGCAGTAAGACTAATAAGCGGGCGCGCTCTTCCTCTAGTTCCAAAACCGCCAAACGCAGGCGGGTCTCACTGTTGGCAACCAGTGTTTTTAGCAGGCGTTTGGCGGCGGAAAAGACGCGTTGGGTAGGACCCAAAGCCATTAGCGACGTCCGAGGAGCATACCAACGACAAGGCCCGCTGCGGCACCAAGGCCGATGCTGGTCCAGGGGTTCTCACGGACGTAACGATCACAGCAATCGACCTGCTCTGAGAGTGTCTCGCGGGTATCTTCGTAAAAACGTTCACCGCGGGCTTCTAGGCGGGCACGGGTATCCTTCAAACGTCGCTCGGCACGCTCACGCAGGTCGCGCATTTCGCCGCTAGCATCCTTGGAGGTGGCGTTCATCAGCTCTTCGACGGTTTCGCTGAGATGACGCAGATCCTCTTTGAGCTGGTCAGCACGGGCAGAGGTGTCTGTATTACGTTTTGCCATGATGTCTTCCTTTGACGAGTGAATGAGTTACGACTTCGAGTGACGACTTCAGCATAGCAGTCATCATCATATAGACAACCTTACTGGCTTAACGGTTCAGCCCAGTGGCGCTGAACAGTGGGTTGAGGCTAAAACCAAGGCTCAGGCGATGCACGCGGTGGTTGTAATCGATCATGCTCTCGCCGTAACCGTAGTAATACTGCACATGGGTGCGCACGCCGTTGAACGCGGGCCAGCTGTAATCGATCTGCGTGCCGTAGTTGCCGGCGCTAGGGTTGCCACGCAGTTGACCGGCAAATTCATGGTTGTTTTGCAGGCGCTTGGCGAGGCGAATGTCGCCATAGCCGACGAAGCGCTCGATATCGGGGTTGTCATCATCGCTATCCGACTCGGGCACGCGCCAGTGGGGCGCCAGGGTGAGCGCCCAATCGCCGCTTTGGAAGGTGCTTTCCAAGTACACTCGGTTCCAACTGCGCGAGAGCGGATCGGAGCGGCCGTTTGATTGATGGATGAACGACACGCGGTTGCGGGTGTTCACCCATCCCAAGGCACTCCAGGCGTTGTCGAAGTCGATAAACACTTCGGGCTCATAGTTGGTTTCGCGAAACGGCGAGGAGGCATCGGTGTTGTACGCCTGCCACCAGCTACGCTGGGTATACGCAAAGTAAACGTCGCCTATGTCACCGAAGACATTTTCGGCCAAATTGAACTTGGCACTGAATTGAAATTTGACCTCACCACTATCCGGTTGAACGTCGTCTGTGATGCTGCGGAAATTCTCGACGTTTTGATTCGTGTTGTAGCTAATGGGGAACAGATAGTTGGTGCGATGCGTCGTGATGGCGAAGGGGTTACGTGACGACTCTTGTTCCAACTGTCGCCGTTCGCTCAGGTCTTCGAGCGCTACTTCGACTGGCAGCGGCGCTGGTTCGATACCCTGGGCGGCATCTTCGGGTGCTTCGATTTGCTGAAGCTGCTGGCGCAACTGGTAGAGTTCGGTATTGAGCGCTTGTATGCGCGCTTCAATGTCTTCTCGGGAATCGGCTATGGCGCTTTGACTGAGCACGGTCGCGCTCACAAATGTCGCCAAACCGGTGAACAGCAGTTTTCGGGTAACCATCAACGTGGCTCGCAAATTAAGAGTAGAGAGATGCCAGCATTGTTTCTATACATGCCGCTTGTGTAAGTCAACTCCGTATGGCGACGTGCTGACAATATTGCGTCGAGCTGTCTTACCCATGACAATGGCCATCTCGCCCGACATCGCGGGCCGATATGTCTATGAGGCATCCGTCACGTGGTTAGAAATGCCCTGAAAGCCGCCATCGGCTGCCTGTTTGTGGTAGTGCTGTTGGCGGAAACCGCCATCGCTCAAAGCACCTCGATCGAGGGCGTTCCTCCTCAAGCTGAGCTCTCCGAACGCTTGGCAGTCATTGAATCTCTTGAAACTGAGCCTACCGCTGAGCAGCAGCGTGACCAAGCGGCGTTGACCGCTGCATTGCAGGCATATGAGCGGCTCCAAGCGATCGAAGAGCGTCAGCAGGCACTCGAGCAGCGGGTCAGTCAGGCGCCTGAGCAGTTGCTACGCCTGGAGCGTGAGCTCAACGCTGCGCAAGAGGAGAGTCTGCAGCTGTCGGTCGATAACCTTAGCGATATGCCTTTAGAGGCTTTGGAAGCCGAACAAGCGGATGCCGTGATCGAACTGCAGCAGCTCCAGAGCCAAATGGCTGAGGTGAATTCCCAACTCCTTGCGGCGCAAACGCTGCCCGAGCGGGCGCAACAGGCCATTTCCGAGGCGCTGCAGCGGGCTGAAACACTGCGTCGTGAGCACGATACCCGAGCCGCGCTGCTCGCCGACCGCCAGCTTTCGGCCCGTGAGGATGCCCAGCTCATTCAGTGGCGCTTAGAGCGAGCGGTGGCCGAGCAAGAGGTCACCCTGAACCAGCGGGAGTTGAGCGCTAACAGTCGCCTGCGCGAGCTGGCTCAGCAGCGTCGTGACCTGATTGCCTTGCAAATCGACCAGCAAGAGCAGCAGCTCAACCTGCTCCAGGGCGTGATCGACCGCCAGCGACGTCTTCAGTCTGAACAGGCCATTGCCGACGCCGCCAAGAACGATCCATTGATCGCCGAGGGGCACCCTGTCGTGCTGAATGCACAGCAGATCAACCAAACGCTTAGCCTGGAGCTATTGCGGGCGACGGACCGTGCCAATGGCATCGTGCGCGAAAACATCGAGGCGCAGCGCCAGTTGGAGCATGTTCGCCAGCTCCAGCGCAGCCTCAACGAGCAGATGGAGGCGATTCGCGGCAGCCAACTGTTGTCGCGTATTCTTCGCGAACAGCGTCAATCGCTACCCGTTGTGGTGCCGCGCCGGGATTTGCAAGATGAGATCGCCGATCTGCGTTTGAAGCAGTTCGATCTCATCCGCCAGCGCGATCAACTCCGGCAGGGCGAGCGACTGGCAGCTCAGCGCCTGGAAGAGGCTGGCGTCGATGTCACGCCAGGGCTGGTGGATTCTCTGACCCGCTTGTATCAATCCCGACGCGAGCTGGTCGAGCAGCTCGAACAAGCATACGGCAACCTATTGAGCTCGGCTATCGAGCTACAGCTCAATCAGCAGCAGCTGCTCAGCACGACACAAGATTTACGCACTACCATCGATGAGCAGCTGTTTTGGGTGGCCAACAGTCGTCCTCTAGATGTGAACTGGCTGCGCCAACTGCCCCAGCATCTTCAGCAGGAGTGGCGGGAAGGGGAGTGGCGCGCGGTGTTGCCTACTCGTTGGAAAGGGCTCTCATGGGACATGTTGGTGGGCGCGCCACTGCTGCTGTTGAGCGTGGTTTTAATCGCTTTGCGAGGGCATATCAAAGCGCGTTTGGCGCTGATTCATTCACAAATTGGCCGTTTGAAGAGCGATACCCAGCTGCATACCCCCAAGGCCGTTTTGCTCAATGCACTGCTGGCGGTACCAGGCCCGCTGGCGTTGGCTGGCACGGGCGTAGCCCTACGTACGGCGGAAGGCGGTCTGGCCCTTGGACTGGCACCGGCGCTGCTGCAGCTTGGTTTGAGCTGGTTCGTGGTAGCCCTTGGGCGGCGACTGCTGGTGCCCGACGGCGTCGCCGAGCGTCACTTTACCTGGTCACCGGCGTACAACGCGCGGCTGCGTCGCTTGTTGATTGGGCTGGGCATGGCGCTGGTACCGGTCGTGGCCATTGCGGCCATGTCTGAACAGATGGAGACCCCCTTGGCCCAGCGCCCTGTCGCCATGGCACTGTTCATGGGGGGGCTGCTTGCCATGGCGTGGTCGCTGACGCAGCTCATCCTGGCCCATGTCCCAATCTTTGGTGTGCGGCTTTTCAGGCTGATCTTGGGGCTCGCCATGGCCGCCGTTCCACTGGTGCTGATGGGCCTGGTTGCCTGGGGCTACGAGTACACGGCGCTCAGGCTGGTAGCGCGTTTTGCCATTACGCTCTACCTATTAGGGCTTTGGGTGGTAGTGGAGGCGACGGTGGTGCGTAGTTTGGCCGTTGCCGCCCGCCGCTTGGCCTACCGCCGAGCGCTGGCCAGACGGCGCGCCCAGGTGCAAGAGGGTGCCGAAGGCGGGCTCGAGGTAGTCGAAGAGCCGCCGCTGGATATGGAAAAGATCAACGCTCAGTCGCTGCGGCTCTCCAAGCTGATTCTGCTGATTGGTTTCAGTGCGCTGCTCTATTTGGTGTGGTCGGACCTGCTCTCGGTGTTGGGTTACTTGGACCAGGTATCGCTTTGGGACGCGGGCGAAGGCGATCTGGTCGATGATGCTCTCTCCATTTCGGATTTTTTTACGGCGCTGCTGGTGGTGGCTGTCACGTTCATCATGGCGAGTAACCTGCCAGGACTGCTCGAAGTCATGGTGCTCTCTCGCTTGGCGCTCAAGCAGGGCAGCGCTTATGCGATTAGCTCACTGCTCTCTTACACCATCGTAGGCACCGGGATCGTCATGTCGCTGGCGACCTTGGGGGTCTCTTGGGACAAGCTGCAGTGGCTGGTGGCGGCGCTGAGTGTGGGTTTGGGGTTTGGCTTGCAAGAGATCTTTGCCAACTTCATTTCGGGATTGATCATTCTGTTCGAGCGCCCCATTCGTATCGGCGACACCATTACGCTAGGGAACCTTCACGGCACGGTCAGCCGGATTCGCATTCGGGCGACCACGGTGACCGACTTCGACCGCAAAGAGATCATCATTCCCAACAAAACGTTCGTGACCGACCAACTGATCAACTGGTCGCTCTCCGACAACGTGACCCGCGTGGTGCTCACCTACGGCGTCTCCCATGGTTCGGATTTACCACTCGTGCATAGACTGTTACGTCAAGCTGCCGATGAGAACGCACGCGTATTGGATGACCCGGAGCCGCAGGTGTTCTGCTTGAGCTATGGGCCACACAGCCTGAATTTCGAACTGCGTATTTTTGTCAATGACCTACTGGACCGCTTGTTTGCTGCCGACGAGGTGAACTGCCGGGTGGACGAGCTGTTCAAGGAGGCTGGAGTGAAAATCGCCTTCGAGCAGTTGGACGTATGGCTACATCGTGAGCAGGGAGAGCCGGTGAACGTGCAGTCGGATTCGACTCTCCCGCCCGCTACCTTGAGCTGATCGCTACCGCTTGCTGGCAAATAGTAGAAACTCCCGATTGCCGTCGCTGCCGGTAATCGGGCTCTCTTGCCAGTGACTGATGACGAGGCCGCACTGCTCGCAGGCGTCGCGTATGTGGTGTTCTACCTCTTGATAGCGCTGCGGGTCGCGCACGATGCCGCGCTTATCCAGCGCGCCTGGGTCGAGTTCGAACTGCGGCTTGACCAGGGAGAGGAGCTGCCCGCTGGGTGGCAGCAGTGCGGCAACCTCAGGCAAGATCAGGGTCTGGGAAATAAACGAAACATCCATGACCGCAAGATCAATGGGCCGTTCGGCGAGGGTGTTCAATAGCGCCGCTGCACCGCTCATATAGCGGGCGTTGAGTCCTTCTAGGCACGTCACACGAGGGTCGCTGCGCAGGTGGCTGGCGAGTTGGTCGTGGCCCACTTCCACACCAATGACGTGGCGCGCGCCGAACTGCAGGGCGCAGTCGGTAAAGCCCCCCGTCGATTGACCAATATCCAGCACGCCTCGCTCGTCGAGGCGCATATTTAACGTCAGTAGCACGCTCTCCAGCTTGAGCCCCGCCCGAGAGGCGTAGCGCTCCTCTGGGTCTGCGTCGATGCGTAGCGGCGTATCGGAGGGCCATTTCTCCGATGGTTTGCTCAGCGGCTTACCGTTGCTCAAAAAAACGCGCCCGTTTTTGATCAGTCGTTGGGCACGGGTACGAGAACTGGCCAGCCCTTGGCTGACCAACAGTTGGTCGAGTCGTATCATGGTGGTCATGTCTGTGATGGTAAAGCGCCCGGGTTATTGGGGCCCCTGGTCAGCCTGTAGCGCGGCGGAAGGGAGACGAGTCGCTCCCCAACTACGATGCAGATATCCCTTCACGCGGTCGAGCTCCTCGGTGGATACCGTCGCCAGTTCGCCGCGCTCTAAGGGGTCGTAGTGGTAAATATAGAGTCGCGAGGTGAACTGCTCGAAGGGCAGGGATGCCTCGCCAAAGCGCTCGCCGTTGCCGGACGTGCTGACCTTGACCCCGTCGCCCCAATCTTGGCCACTGTCGTTGTTGGGATTGTAGAAGTAGACCCGCATGATGTCGTTGGGGTCTAGCGAGGCGCGCAAAATCGTAATGGCGTGCCAGCCAATAAACCGTGCGGCGCTGTCGGTCACGGCAATACCCGCAGGCTGGGGATGAATCAACGGCTGGTTGCCGTTGTAGTACGGATGATAGCTGGCATAAAAATGGCGGACGAAACTATCGACTTCGGCCAACTGGCCGGTCGCGACATCGACATTGATGCTGAAGCCACGGCCAGACCACCAGCCATGAAATTCAGGGTTGACCCAACGGTGTGGATCGCCCTCGCGACCTAAGCAGCGACGTCCCATCTCGGCATAAATTCGGTCCAGATGGGGCACTACGATCAGTGACACCGGATCGAGATCCATCGGCAGCTCGGTAGCCACGCCCGAGATACTCTCGTTGGAGGAAATCGGCTGGCCTTCGAAGTGCATGATGATTTCATCGTCCCGCGCCGCCCAAGTCACCATCTGCAGCAGATAGTCCGGGTCGTTATAGGCCCACATGGAGAGTGCCCGCGCCGATTGGCAGGTAGGGTTGTTACCCTGACCGACACCCAGCGGTAGCCCTAGCATGCACAATACACCCTCGATGAGCCGTGCACGGGGTGAGGCTACCTCGCCATACGCCAGGGTCAAACGCGCCTCGGCCCACTCGGAGAGTTGAAGGTTGAGCTGACGCCACATGGCGGGTGCGACAGGCGGTTGATAGAGGATGCCGCGTTCTAGTAAAAGTGCCAGACCGTACACCGCCTGCGCGGTGGCCGGGTAAACACCGCTGCGAATCAGTGCATGCACCAGCTCTCGGTAGCAGAGCAAACAGTCGCGGCCGGTGGAGGAGAGCCCAAGGGCTTCGGAGAGCAGGTGGTCGCCCTCTTCTAGCAGGTAGCGTAATAGCACCGCATGGTAAGGAGATACCAGGCCGGTATCGTGCATGGCGCGGGCAAAACCAATGGATTCTGCCTGAAGCGTGGCGTTATCCATTCGCTCCAGACGCCCTCGGTAGATATCGATGCCGGGATCTTCCCGGCAGGCTTGTGTCGGGCCATATAGCGAGCTGACGAGTCGATCCGCGCCATGGCCGCTGGCCCCTAGATCGATGTCTGGATTGGCTTGGCAGAGTGCAATCTGGGTGATCATCTGTTTAATGGCATCGACCTGAATCGGGCGCTGCTTGAGAATGCGCCAGATCTCATCGATCAACTGATCGATGACGTACTCATAGCCGATACGCTCGGCCAGATGGTGAAACAGCTGACGAGAAATGTTGGCTAAGCGCCCTTGGGTCTCTCGCTCGGCTTCGCTGGGTGCGTTGAAGAGCAGCCACAGATTGATCGCCATGACCTGGGTAAGGTAGTGATGGGCATGCTCTTGAGAAACGAGCGGGTGGGCATAATCGCCCTTGGCGACGGCGAGAAGCCGTAATTCGCTGAGCGCTTCGATGACGACCACGTTGGCATCGGCGCTTTTCAGCGAGAAGGTCGTCAAAGTAGGTACCAAAAACTGAGGAGTTGCCCAATCGGAACCTTCAAAGACCCCGGCAGACTCGATATCCATCGAGCGATGCTCCAGAGCGGCACATCCGCCTGCTTGAAGGAGCACGCGGCGTGCAGTGTCGAGCACGCGGGGGAGCTTTGACGGTTTAGAAAAGGTTGGCGCCTGCGAAAGCAGGCGCAATGCATCATCGAATTTGCTCAGTAGTCCAGCAAGCTTGCCATCTTGTGTGGCAGTAGCCTCGTGCTTGGTCGTCACGGTGACTCCTTATCCCAGCGTAAGCGGGGATTATACATAGAAGTCGAGATCTTCTTGGCGTTTGAGGAGATCGCGAATCGTATGTGCATCGTCACCCTTAAAGTAGATCAACCCCCAGTGAGTGCCAAAGGCGGTGCGTTTCGTGACGGTCTCTTCCAGCGGTGGGGTCAGCTCGTGAGACTCGAAGTAGGGGTGATCTTCCGTCTCTTCTGGAATCTCTAGGCGGCTCACGACGCGGCGGCGTGGATAGACGCCGAAGCAGCCTGCAAAGCCGTCGGCATCGACGATCTCTTTCGGGAAGAACTCAGCCACTTCTTCTTTGGTGCTTTTCGGGTCGAAGACCAGCATGGACGCCTGATAGGCGTTAAAGCCGTAAACCCGCTCCAACAGTTCGAAGACTTTGAAGCCCGGCGGACGGTAGGCGACCTCACCAAAGTACATCTCACCGTCGCTGGTGACGAAGTATTCGGGGTGAATCAGACCGAATTCGATATCGAAGGCTTTGATCAGTTTTTCGATCTGCGCGGTGATCTGCGCGCGGTACTTCTCCAATTCTGGGGAAGCAGGCACGAAGACCGAGTAGCCCAGCGTGACGTACTCGGAAATGTTCAAAAAGGCGATTTTGCCATCGTGAATCCACGCTTCTACCGCGAACTCCCAGCCATCCAGGTGTGACTCCATCAGGACTGGAAACTCCTCCTCGGGGATCGTATCGACTTCGTCAGGGGTACGAATGACCCGGTGGCCCAAACAACCCGCTTTGTCGAAGGCCTTGAGGTGGATGGGGTCGTTGGGGTCGCCATCGAGCTTCAACAGCGTCTGGTTGACGCGCTTGAGAAAGCGGATGACGTCCTCTTTGTCGTGGGCTTCTTCGAAAATGCCCACCCGAATGCCACCAAGCTGTGCGCGGCGTTTCATGAGCGCCTTATCACGCAGTAGCAGCGACTGGCCGTAAAGACGCGGATTGTCGAGCAGCACCGAGTTGATGGCCCCCGCCCACTCCACGGTCTCTTCGAATAGGGGTATCGCCACGTCGACGCCTTTTTCCTTGAGCGTTTCGGCGATCTCCATGGAGCGGTCATTGAGGCGCTCGAAGTTCCAAGGGACGTAGGGAATGTCGTGCTTTTGGCAGTACTCCTCCGCCCAGTCGGGTGCCACCACGATATATCGGCGGTCAAAGTTTTCCGCCGCTTCGATCGCATTGAGGCTCCAGCCTAAGAGGGCGATATAGCCCTTATTGGGATCCTTTTGCATGGTGTTGACTCCTCTGGGGTGATGAATGGTCTTGCCAACTGCTCTCTTCACCATACACGACCCGAACCATTCTGGGCTAATTAGCAGCTTCTGAAGCGAAAATAGCGGGAATTCGCCCACGTTAGCGATGTCTGCTAAAGAGCCCAGCGCGAATATGGTAGGCTTGCCCAGTAACGATACGTTCAAGTGGCAAGAGGATTAGGCCAAGATGGCGGCCAAGCCGATCTACCGTGTAGTGGTTCACCAGCAGGGTGAAATTTGGGATTTATACGTCAGAGAGATCTTTCAAAGCGAACTCTGGGGCTTTATTGAAGTCGAGGAGTTTGTCTTTGACGATGCGTCGCGGGTGGTGGTGGATCCAGGAGCGGAAAAACTGCAGCGAACCTTCGAGGGAGTGAAGCGTAGCTACCTGCCGTTGAATGCCATTGTGCGGATCGATGAGGTAGAGCGTGAAGGCCCGTTGAAAGCCGTGAAAAGTGATGCTCGCGTCGCAGAGTTTCCTCGTCCCTTTCCGTTACCGCCCCGCGGGGAAGGGTAAGCGCCTAAGACATGCGCAACGCTTTGAGCGACACGCGCGGCGGCTTCGTCGGCCACGCGCGTTTTTTTGACCAGGACATGACGTCATGCAAGTAGAAAAAATTCGCAGTAACTGTTATGCCGCCGCTGTGGGCGTGCTCTTAACCGTGAGCAGCCAAGCAGCGCTAGCTCAATCCGATAGCCAAGCTTGGGTGAGCGATGAACTGAGCACCTATGTGCGTAGCGGGCCGACAGATGGTTATCGCATTGTGGGAACGCTGAACGCCGGCGAGCAGGTCGAGGTGCTGGAAACCAGCGGCGATTACACACGGGTACGCAGTAACAGCGGCGACACCGTTTGGGTGCTCAGCAATGAGCTGCAGCAAACGCCCAGCGCGCGTCAGCAGCTTCCCGAGCTGCAAGCCCAGGTTGAAGAGCTGACGCAAGAGCTAGACGGAATCAACGATACCTGGGAGCAGCGGGTTTCCTCCATGACGGAAACTCTGGATATTCGCGAGCAGCGTATCGCCGACCTGGAAGCCCGAAACGCCGAGTTGGACAATCAAGCGGAGCAGTCTCGCCAGCAGGTGCGCGCCCTGCAGGCCCGCTTGGATACCCAGGAGGAGGACTTGCTGATGCGCTACTTCATGTACGGTGGCGGTGTGGCAGGGGCCGGTCTGTTGGTAGGCTTGATCGTGCCGCATTTACCGCGCCGTCGTAAAAAGCGCGATCGCTGGTTCTAAACGTGCTTTCCAAGCAATGACGAGGTAGCTCATGGAGAACCCCTGGCGGCAGCGCTGGCAAGAGGGGCGCATCGGCTTTCATCTCGAGGAGACTCACCCTGCGCTGGTCAAGCACTGGCCGGAGTTAGGCGTGGCCGATGGGACCAAAGTGCTGGTGCCACTATGTGGGAAGAGCCTAGACATGCGCTGGCTGGCGGATCGCGGGCACCCAGTGCTCGGCATCGAGCTTGCACCGGAGGCCATCGAGCAGTTTTTGGCTCAGCGACGCAGCGGTGTTTCGCGCTATACCCAAGCGGGGTTCGAGGTGTCTCGGCAGGGCAGTATAGAGCTGTGGTGCGGTGACTTTTTTCATCTGCATATTCAGCAAGCGGCAGAAGTGGGCGCGTTCTACGACCGGGCCTCTTTGATTGCACTGCCACCGGCAACGCGAGAGCGTTATGCCTTTCATTTGGCGCAATTGACCCCGCCGGGAGCAAAAGGGCTGTTGGTGGGGCTTACCCATGGCGATGGCGAAGCGGGGCCGCCTTTTAGCGTGCCGGATGATGAAATCGAGCGCTTGATGACGCCCAACTTCCATGTCGAGCGGCTGGCTCGTCTAGAGGCTGATGCTCGTGGCCGCAGCGAGAGCCTATGGGCGTTAGAACGTCGCGGGCCACGGGTATAAACGAGCGCTTATCGGGCGAGCAGCCTGCCCAGCTCTGGGTCACTGAACGCCCGATTCAGTCCATCGCTAAGCAGATCGTTGAGCATACGTGTATTGGCATCCTCGCCGGGCTTGATGGCGTAGCCTTGGGTACGGCGTGACGTATACGTGCCGGTATAAGTCGTGCCCTGGTTGTGTGCGATCGCACGGAACACCCCTTCGATGCGCGCTTCATCGATCAGCGGCTGGCCACTGTCGCCACGTCCGTAATCCAAGCTGGCAAGCTCCAGCGTCAAACTGGGACGACCCTGCGCGGTTTCGCGGGTGGGAGTGAACCCCATATCGCTGGCGGCGCGTTCGGCTTCGGCCTGCAGGCGCGGGATCAATTCGTGACTGCTGACGGTAATCTGCGCGGTGGACATGTTGCCGCCCGTCCGCGTACCAATGACTTCACTCGGCCGGGCGTCGACGGCCACGACGGTAACTTGTTGACCCGAGCCGGTTTGTGGCACGTTGGCGCTACGGGTGGGGTTGAGCTGTAGATACTGAGGGCTTGCGCAGCCTGCTACCAGTAAGGTGGCCAGCAGCGCACCCGACGCGCGTAAAAAGTGACGCCGACGCATATTACTCTCCGCAATCATCCTGGTTGAACGAGACAAAGGCCGCAGTATAGACCTGAGTTTACGCGAGACGCCAGCCATGGCTAGGCCACGCGGGTCTGTTGCTCGGGTGTTTTGGCCTCTTCTTTGAAACGGTGCCACTGGCGCGGATGGGCAAACAACCGCTGGCCGCGGCGCATATGCAGGCGCTCGAAATCGGCATGGCGAATGGTGGCTTGCCACGGAGTGGCTAGCCAGTCGGCCTCTAGCTCTACGCGCACTTCGGCACCGACCGGGGAGATGGCGGTAACGGTCACCGGTAGGTGGCACTCCGCACTTGGCTCCTCTGCAAGGCGCACCTCATGGGGGCGGAGCAACAGCTCTTCATCGCCGTCGGACAAATCCACGTTCAGGTGGGCATCGCCGCAGGTCAGTACGCCATTGCGAACGCGCCCTTCTAGGTGGTTCACATCCCCCAAGAACTCGAACACGAAGCGGTTCTTCGGCGCGCGGTAGAGCGTATCCGGCGTGTCGATCTGCTCGATGCGGCCGTTGCTCATGACGACCACACGGTCTGAAAGCTCCAGTGCTTCTTCCTGATCGTGGGTGACGAACACGCTGGTGAAGTTCAGCTCGTCGTGCAGACGACGCAGCCAGCGGCGCAGGTCTTGACGCACTTTGGCATCCAATGCCCCAAACGGCTCATCGAGTAGCAGTACGTCTGGCTCTACGGCGAGTGCGCGCGCCAACGATACGCGCTGCTGCTGGCCACCGGAAAGCTGTGCAGGGAGCCGATTCGCCAAGTGCTGAAGCTGAACCATTTCCAGGAGTCTAAACACCCGTGCACGAATGTCGCCGCTGGAAGGACGACGCTTTTTCGGCATCACCGTGAGACCAAACGCCACGTTGTCATAGACGCTCATATGGCGAAACAGGGCGTAGTGCTGGAAGACGAAGCCGATACGACGATCGCGAACGTGCACGTGGGTAACGTCACGGTCGCCGAACAGTATTTTACCCGGCTGCGGCGAGCGGTCGGCGCTTTCCAGGCCGGCTATGATGCGTAGCAGAGTGGTTTTGCCCGAGCCGGAGGGGCCTAGCAAGCCCACCAGTTCACCTTCGTGAATATCCAAATTGATCGGTTCGAGCGCCTGGGTGTTGGCAAAGTGTTTGGCGATATTCTGTAAGCGAATACTCATGAGAATGCCTCCCGGCGCGATGCGCGCCATTCAAGACCTGCCTTGGCCGCAAGCGTGAACAGGGCAATCAGCGCCAACAGCGCAGCGCTGGCAAACGCCCCGACGGCGTTGTAGTCCTGATAAAGCTGCTCTAGGTGTAACGGTAGCGTATTGGTTTGCCCGCGAATGGCTCCTGAGACAACCGACACCGCGCCAAATTCACCCACCGCACGGGCATTGGTCAGGATGATGCCGTACAGTAGTGCCCAGCGGATGTTGGGCAGTGTGACCCGCCAAAACGTCGTCCAACCAGAAGCACCTAACGTCACGGCGGCTTCTTCCTCGCGTGACCCTTGCGCCTGCATGAGCGGAATCAATTCCCGCGCCACGAATGGGCAGGTGACGAAGACGGTCACCATCAAAATGCCCGGCCAGGCGAACATCAGCTGAATGTCGTGGCTATCGAGCCAGCCTCCGATCCAGCCGTTGCGGCCGTACAGTAGGAGATAGATCAAGCCAGCGACGACGGGAGAGACGGCAAACGGGATGTCGATCAGCGTTTGCAGAATGCGCCGTCCCGGAAAGCTAAAGCGCGTCACCAGCCACGCCAAGGCGACACCGAAGACCAAGCAGATGGGGATGGTCATCAGCGCGATGATCAGCGTGAGACCAATGGCGTGCAGAGTGAACGTATTGCTCACGTTCCCCCAAAACACTGCCACACCTTGAGAGAACGCTTGAGCAAAAATAGCCACCAGCGGCAGCAGCAGAAATAGCGCAGACAGCAGCAAGGCTGCGCCAATCAACAAGCGCCGCACGGTGGGCGCGTCACCAATCCGGCGCATTATCCTTTTCCTCCATGCAGACGGCGCACGAAACGCCCCTGCCAGATGTTGATGGCGAGCAGCAGTGCTAGCGAGACGAACAGCACCACCGAGGCAATGGCGGATGCCCCCGCATAGTCATACTCCTGCAGCTTGACGAAGATCATCAGCGCGGTAATTTCGGTTTCGTAGGGCATGTTACCCGCAATGAAGATGATCGCGCCGAACTCGCCCAGTGAGCGCACGAAGGCAAGCCCGGTGCCGGTGACGAGCGCGGGCCATAGATGCGGCATGATGACGCGGCGAAACGCCACGCCATCGGTGGCACCCAGGGACATCGCGGCTTCGTCCACTTCGGCGGGTAAATCTTCCAGCACCGGCTGAACCGTGCGCACCACGAAAGGGATACTGGTGAAGGCCATCGCTAGGGCAATTCCCACCCAAGTATAAGCGACCTGAAACCCCATCGGCTCGATGATACTGCCCACCCAACCGTTGCCCGCATAAAGCGTGGCGAGGGTAATGCCTGCCACTGCGGTGGGCAGGGCAAAAGGGAGATCCATCAGCGCATCGAGCAGGCGTTTGCCGGGGAACTCATAGCGTACCAGTACCCAAGCCAAAAGCAGGCCAAATACCGCATTCACCAGCGCGGCGACCGCTGCCGCGCCGATGGTGACCATGTAGCTGGCCACCACGCGGCCCTCGGTGATGATCGCAACATACTCGGCCAAGCTCAGTTCGGAAAGCTGACCGAACAGCCCCGTCATCGGCAGAAGCAGTACCAGCGAGATGAACAGCACGCTGATGCCCATGGATAGACCAAAACCCGGCAGCACGCGCGTGCTGCCGGATCGCCAAAATGCTAACTGGCTCATGAGATACCGTTAACGACGCTGCAGTTGATCGAGAAGAGCACCGCCTTCGAAGTGGGTCTCCATCGCTTCTTCCCAGCTGCCGAACACGTTCTCGACTTCGAATAGCTCGGTGTCGGGGAACTGGTCGGCAAACTCGTCGACCACCGTCTCGTTATGAACGCGGTAGTTGAAACCTGCTAGCTGGCGCTGCGCTTCTTCGGTGTAGAGGTACTCCAGGTAGCCCTGGGCGAGGTCGCTGTTCCCGTTACGCTCGGCGTTCTCACCCACGACTGCCACCGGGAATTCGGCCAGAATGCTGACTGGCGGAACGACCACTTCGTAGTCATCGCTGCCGTACTCGCTGCGGATATTGTTCACTTCTGACTCGAAGCTGATCAATACATCACCAATGCCGCGCTCGATGAAGCTGGTCGTGGCACCACGGCCGCCGGTGTCGAAGACGGCGACGTTACGCAGGAAAGTGCGCATGAAGTCCTGTATCTGCTCTTCGTCACCGTCGAATTCGTTTTCGGCGAAGCCCCAAGCGGCTAAGTAGGTGTAGCGGCCGTTACCCGAGGTTTTCGGGTTAGGGAAAACGATCTGAACGCCTTCCTGGGCTAAGTCATCCCAGCTTTCGATGCCCTTAGGGTTGCCTTTACGCACCAAAAACGCCGTGGTGGAGTAGTAGGGCGAGGCGTTGTTCGGGAACGCATCCTGCCAATCTTCTGCTACCAGACCCGCATCGGCCAGTACCTGAACATCGGTCACTTGGTTGAACGTCACGACGTCGGCACGTAGCCCCTGCATGATGGCACGCGCCTGAGCAGAGGAGCCGCCGTGCGACTGACTGATGGCGACTTCTTCGTCATGCGCCTCTTCCCACCATGCCTGGAACTCTGGGTTGATGGCGGCAAACAGCTCACGGGCGATGTCGTAGGAAGAGTTCAGTAGCTCGCGTTCCTGAGCAACGGCAGCGCTGGAGAAGGTCATGCCAGAAACGGCAGTACCTAGGGCGACGGCCAGCAGGCTGCGGCGAAGGGTAGTACGGAATGCAGTGGATGACGTCATTGCAAACTCCTAGAAACGATGGGCGATGATGCTCGCAATGCTGTTAAGGTTAAACCTTGGATTGTGGAATTACAATCGTGTTTTATATTCTATTTGGAAATATGTGTTGACGTATCGAGCGAGCATGGCCCGTCTTTCAGGCTGGTTGGTCGTGCGTTCTGGGCATAGGGCTTTGTGAGCAGCTCTGGTAAGATATGCGCTTGAATGTCTTTCTTATCTCATCATCACGTACTGTTTATCCGAGGACCCCGCCATGAGCGCTGCCCAGGAATTTTTGATTGCCCCGTCGATACTCTCCGCCAATTTTGCGCGGTTGGGCGAGGAGGTCGATAACGTTCTGGCGGCTGGCGCCGATGTGGTGCATTTTGATGTGATGGATAACCATTACGTGCCTAACCTGACCATTGGGCCGATGGTATGCAAGGCCCTTCGCGACCATGGTGTGACCGCACCCATCGATGTTCATCTGATGGTGAAGCCAGTGGATCGTATGATCAGCGATTTCATCGAGGCTGGGGCTAGCTACATCACTTTTCACCCCGAAGCCTCCGAACATATCGATCGCTCTTTGCAGCTCATTCGTGATGGCGGCTGCAAAGCAGGGTTGGTGTTCAACCCGGCCACACCGTTGTCATACCTCGATTATGTGATGGATAAAGTGGATATGGTGCTGCTGATGAGCGTCAATCCTGGGTTTGGCGGCCAGTCATTCATTCCCGGTACGTTGGACAAACTGCGCGAGGCACGGGCGCGTATCGATGCGGCGGACTTGCCGATTCGCCTTGAAATCGATGGCGGCGTGAAAGTCGACAATATTGCAGACATCGCCGCCGCTGGTGCCGATACCTTTGTTGCTGGTTCGGCGATTTTTAACGCCCATCAGGCAAGCGACCCGCATGGCTACGACAGCGTGATTCAGCAGATGCGAACGCAGCTCGCTAAGGTGCGCTGAGACGGAAAGCGCGCTAAAACACAAAAGGGCGGCTGATCTTCCGCCCTTTACATGTCCTTAGTGAAGTTTCATACGTGGTTTGAGGTAGCGGTTCAATTTATCCACTAGCCAAGCAAGCCCGGTTTTCGGCGCGCCGTGAATCGAGAGCTGATGCATGCGATAGAGCGACGCGTAGGCTTGGCGCGCGAGCCATCCCTCCAAAAATAGACCTCGCGAGGCCGAGCTGCGCATCAAGTTCCCGACGGCATCGTAGCGGGCCAGCGATACCAATGAGCCATGGTCGTGATAGGTAAAGTCTTGCAGCGGCTTTTTAGCTAGACAGTGTTCTAAATTCTTCGCTAGTAGCTTTGCCTGCTGATGCGCAGCCTGAGCGCGAGGCGGTACCGTGGCTTCGTCGCCTTGGGGGCAGCAAGCACAGTCGCCCATCGCAAAAATATGCGAGTCGTCCACGCTTTGTAGTGTCTGTTTGACGTTGATCTGATGGCGCTTATTCGTGCTCAAACCCAGCTCGGCCAAAAACGAGGGAGCCTTGATGCCTGCCGCCCACACATTCAGGTCGGTTTCTATTATTTCCCCGTCCCCTGTGACCAACTGATACTCCTGAGCTTCTTGAATTGCCGTGCCGACATGCACGGTGACACCCAGGCTCTCGAGTTCCTGCTGAACGGTCTGGCTGATACGTTCGGATAAGCCGGGCAGCAGACGCGGTGCTGCCTCGATCAAATGCACGCTGATCGTTTGGTGATCCACCGCTGTGACGCCGTAGGCATTGAGCAGCCGAGATGCGTCGAGGAGTTCGGCGGACAGTTCAACGCCCGTCGCTCCGCCCCCGACGATGCCAATGGTGAGCTGAGTGTGTTGGCGCAGACTGGGGTCGGTATAGCGCAGAAACGTGTTGATCATGTCCCGCTGGAAGGCTTTGGCCTGCTGGGGAGAGTCGATGAAGTGGCAGTGCTCTGCAACGCCTTGGGTGCCAAAATCGTTGGATACACTGCCTAGCGCAAGTACCAAGTAATCGTAGGTGAGCTGGCGGGCGGGAAGCACTTCCATGCCATCTTCGTCTTCGATGGGCGCTAGGTGAATGACCTTCTTGTCACGATCCAAGCCATTCAGCGAGCCGCGCTGGTAGCGGTAGTAGTGGGCCGAGGAGTGACCGCGATAATCCACTTCATCCATGCTGGAGTTGAGTACCCCGGTAGCTAGCTCGTGCAACAGCGGTTTCCATACGTGGGTGGCATTGCGGTCGAGTAGGACGATCTCAGCGCGCTTTTTCTTGCCCAGCGTATGCCCAAGGCGTGTGGCAAGGGCTAGCCCGCCTGCACCGCCGCCCACAATCACAATTCGGGGAATGGCCATTACTCTCTCCTTGGCAAATATAGCCACAGCATAGAACTTTCTACGCTGTATGACGAAGGTCTAAACGGGTAAGATGATGGAATTAATCGACATTATCGTGAACCAGTCGCTTAGACGCATCAGTGAGGCCGGCGCGTGCATACCATTTTGCAAGAAAAACGGTTAATTGCCTTTGATCTAGACGGTACGTTGATCGACTCGGTGCCGGATTTGGCCGTTGGCGTGCAGCGGGCGCTGCACGACGTTGGGCTGGCCCAGCCGAGTGAAGCGCAGGTTCGCGACTGGGTGGGCAACGGCGCTCAGGTGCTGGTGGAGCGAGCGCTGACCTGGGCGCTAGGTGAGCGACCCGAGGCGGCGCTGCAGCAGAACGGCCATGAAGCGTTCATGCGCCACTACGGAGCTGCACCCAACGCGTTGACGACGCTTTACCCTGGCGTATCGGAAGCGCTTCACGCACTGCGTGAAGCAGGTTTTGCCCTGGCCCTGATCACCAACAAACCCGAGCGGTTCATTGCGCCTATTTTAGATCACTTCGGTTTGCTAGCACTGTTTACGCTTACCGTGGGGGGCGATTCGCTCAGCGAGAAAAAGCCAAGTCCGGTGCCATTGATTCATGTGGCGCAAGCGTTAGACATTGCTCCGTCAGCCAGCGTGATGGTAGGTGATTCTCGCCACGATATTGCGGCGGGTAAGGCGGCTGGCTTTGCCACCGTGGCGTTGCCGTACGGCTATAACCACGGCGAGCCTATCGCGCAGAGCCAGCCTGATCTGCTCGTCTCCTCCCTCCGCGATCTACTCGGCTAACTCAGCTAACGGCTACTCCTCGGCTCTTGCGCCCCCCAGGGCTTCATGCAAAAGCTCGGTAGTGTGGTGTAGCAAAGCGGGGTAGTTATAAGCGGGCCCGTCGGCCTCACTCAACGTATCAACGTAGAGCGGGCCTGCCAGCGTCAAACCGGTCTCCCGGGCTAGGGCGTCCATGTGAATGTCGGGTGTCGTGCTCTCAAAAAATAGCGCTGGCGGGCGCTTGTCAACCAGACGCTCACTCATGCTGGCCATGTCGTGAGCGCTGCCCATCGTTTCGCTATTCAGCCCCCAAATGGCCGCGAACTCGAATCCGTAAGCGTGGGCAAAGTAGCTTAGTGCGGCTTCACTCATGGTGATCAGTCGATTGGTGTGGGGGATGCCCTCCAAGCGTTCGATGACCTGCTGGTCGAGTAATGAAAGCGCGTCCTTGGCCTCTTCAGCGCGCGTTCGAAATGCGTCGGCACGCTCGGGGAAGCGGGCGCTGAGGGTGTGCGTGATGACATCGATATAGGCCGCTGCACCTTGCGGAGCCATCCACATATGTGGGTCAGGGCTTCCCTCGTACTGCCCCTGCTGTAGTGTCAGGGTCGGATAGTCGGCCATCTCGACGAGTGCGACTAGCGTCAGCCTATCGCTGGCCATCGCTTTTAAATGACGAATCCACGGCTCTAATCCATGGCCGTTGTAAAACACGATATCGGCCTCTTCGACGGCGAGTACGTTAGGCGGGGTGAGTTCCCAGCGATGCACATCTTCACCGATCGGTACGATCGTCGTAATGGAAATGTCGTCACCGGCAACGCGTTTGACCAAATCCTCGATCACCGAAAACGAGGCGATGATCTTGGCAGACGATGCGGCGAATGACGGCGAAGAGATGAATGTTGCTACTAACAAGAGCGTGATGATCCAAGATATTCGCTTATCCATGCCACGCTCCTAACCCATTAAAATGACGGGAGATAATAAAGAGAGTCGCGCCCCGTTGCCAGTCTTGCTTGGTGTAGAGAGCGGCCATAGTGAGCTGCACCACCAACAGACGCGATGGTTTCCCCGCTGACGCTTACCCTCTATGCTATGAAAAGCCCTCAACGCTGGCATCGCTCTTGGCGGGCTGCCCATCGAGTCGCTGTCGCAACGTTTGTACGCTTCACTGAGCATAGCGGCTTTGACGGCGGTGTTTGTAACGTTCTTTGGCCTAGCTCTGGATGGCGCGTCATGACTTCTCAATCTGTTACGTCTTCTCGCCGCCGTCGCGGCTACCCCAATGGGCGCGATATCGCCCCCGTGGCGCTGGCGGCACTTCGCGATTTATTGGGCGATGAGCGCCAAACGCCCAGCTTGAAACGCCGCGACCTGCTGATAGAGCACCTGCACACCCTTCAGGACGCCCACGGCCATCTATCGCTCGTGGAACTGCGCGCCCTGGCAGCCTATATGAACCTGCCTATGGCGGCGGTGTACGAGACGGCGACGTTCTACGCCCACTTCGATGTCGTGCATGACCAACAAGCGCCTCCCCCGGATACGACGATTCGCGTCTGTGATTCTCTCTCGTGCCAATTAGCAGGGGCCAGTGCGCTACACAAAGCGTTGGAAGCCCGCGTTGACCCTGACTGCGTGCGGGTGATCCGTGCGCCCTGTATGGGTCGCTGCGATACCGCGCCGGTGGCTGAAGTTGGCCACCACCATGTGCTGTATGCCACCGCAGACGGTGTAGAAGCTGTCGTGGACACGGGGCACTTTCATCCTGAAGCGATCCTATGGCAGCGGCTTGGCGACTATCAGCAGATGGGCGGTTACCAGTTACTGGCCAATGCCCGAAGCGGTAAGGTCAACATTGATGAGGTGCTGCAGACGCTTGAAACCTCGGGCCTGAGAGGCTTGGGAGGCGCGGGCTTCCCTACCTTCAAAAAGTGGCAGGCCGTGCGTCAAGCCGCCGGGCCACGCTACTGCGTCATCAACGCTGACGAAGGCGAGCCGGGGACGTTCAAAGACCGCTACTATTTAGAGCGCGCGCC
Organism: Halomonas sp. BL6; assembly: GCF_006228115.1. Taxonomy (NCBI): domain Bacteria; kingdom Pseudomonadati; phylum Pseudomonadota; class Gammaproteobacteria; order Oceanospirillales; family Halomonadaceae; genus Halomonas; species Halomonas sp. BL6. Next base: position 675,357 of record NZ_VDGL01000001.1, read on the forward strand.
GCATCAGTTTCTGGAGGGCGCACTGGTGAGCGCTTGGGCAATCGATGCCGAGGCGCTCTATATCTATCTGCGCGACGAGTACCCCGGCCTACACCGCGTGCTCCATGAGGCGATTGCAGAGCTTGAGCAGGCGGGCATCGTCGCGCGGGGCTTCATCATCATGCGCCGGGGAGCGGGCGCCTATATTTGTGGCGAGGAGTCGGCGCTGATCGAATCCCTGGAGGGCAAGCCCGGCAAGCCGCGCCACCGACCGCCTTACGTGGCCCAAGAGGGGCTATTTGATCGTCCCACGCTGGTCAATAACGTCGAAACCGTTTACTGGATTCCCGCCATTTGGCACAAAGGGGCGGAATGGTTTACCGGACATGGGCGCCACGGACGGCGGGGCCTACGCAGTTTTTCTATCTCTGGTCGAGTGAACAAGCCCGGTGTGTACTTGGCACCAGCAGGCATCACGCTGCGCGAGTTGGTTGAAGAGTATGCGGGCGGCATGGCAGAAGGACATACGCTGGCCGCTTACCTGCCCGGCGGGGCCTCGGGTGGCATTCTGCCGGCCAGCAAAGCCGATGTGCCGCTGGATTTTGATACGCTTCAGGCGCACGGCAGTTTTATTGGGTCAGCGGCGATAATCGTGCTGTCTGATCAGGATAACCTTCAGGCGGTGGCCACCAATCTGCTGGCTTTTTTTGCCGATGAATCCTGCGGGCAGTGCACGCCTTGCCGGGTAGGCAGCGAGAAAATGCTCAGCCTGCTGGAGCAACCCACATGGGATGTGCAAGCGCTCACTCGGCTGGCGCAAGTGATGCAGGACGCCTCGATTTGCGGCCTGGGGCAAGCGGCACCGAATCCTGTCTTAGGACTACTCAAGGATTTCCGCCCTGCGCTCGCCCAGCAGCAGATTATCGTCAGTGATGCCGCTGAAGGGAGTGCACCATGAGCGCTTCGTTCACTATTGTATTGGATGATCAAGACGTCACTGCCTACCACGGAGAAACTCTTTGGCAGGTGGCCAAGCGCGCTGGCGAGACCATTCCTCACCTCTGTTTCAAAGACGCCCCCGGCTACCGTGCCGATGGCAATTGCCGTGCCTGTATGGTGGAAGTGGAAGGCGAGCGCGTGCTGGCGGCAAGCTGTATCCGCGAGGCCAAACCCGGCATGGTGGTGCGCAGCGCCCACTCGCCCCGTGCCACACAAGCGCGTGAAACGGTATTGGAACTGCTGATGGCCGACCAGCCCAGCCGCGCCCAAAGCCCAGACCGCTCCAGCCACTTCTGGGAAGTAGCCGACCAACTGGCGGTCGACGAAGCGGCCGTTAAGTCGTGGCTGCCAGCACGCCGCTCAGTCGCCGTCAGCCATGCGGCGGCGGCACCGAAGGTGAGCCAGCCGGATACCAGTCACCCGGCGATGCACGTCAACTTGGACGCTTGCATTACCTGCAACCTGTGCGTGCGCGCCTGCCGCGAGGTGCAGAGTAACGATGTCATCGGCATGGCGCAGCGAGGCGCAGCCGCCACCGTGGTATTTGATTTTGCCGACCCGATGGGCCAGAGCACCTGTGTGGGCTGCGGCGAGTGCGTGCAAGCGTGCCCCACCGGCGCGCTGATGCCTGCCACCGTGGTCAATGCCCAAGGTCAGGGCGATTCTCAAAGCCAGCGGCAGGTAGATTCCGTGTGCCCCTATTGCGGGGTGGGCTGCCAGCTGACGTACCATATTAACGACGATGCCCTGGCTTATGTGGAAGGGCGCAACGGCCCCGCTAACCAGAACCGCCTGTGCGTGAAAGGCCGGTTTGGGTTTGATTACGTGAGCCACCCGGCACGCCTGACCAAGCCACTGATACGCTTGCCTGGGATTCCCAAAGCGCTCGACCCTACCTTTGATCCTGCCAATCCTTTCAGCCATTTCCGTGAGGCCAATTGGGACGAAGCGCTGGGAATCGCGGCGGGCGGCCTAATGACGATTAAACAGGCGCAAGGCCCCAAAGCGTTGGCGGGCTTTGGCAGCGCCAAATGCTCTAACGAAGAGGCGTGGCTGTTCCAGAAGTTGGTGCGTACCGGCTTTGGCAGTAATAACGTGGACCACTGCACGCGGCTTTGCCATGCCAGCTCCGTCGCGGCGCTGATGGAGTGCTTAGGCTCTGGCGCGGTGACCGCTTCGTTTATGCAGGCGCTGGAGGCTGATGTGGTGATCCTTACCGGCTGCAATCCGGCAGTGAATCACCCCGTGGCGGCGACATTCTTCAAGCAGGCAGCCAAGCAGGGCACCGAGATCATTATTCTCGACCCTCGCGGGCAGGCGCTGGACGCATACGCCAGCATGAGCGTGCGTTTTACACCAGGGGCGGATGTATCGCTGTTCAACGCGCTGCTCCATGTGATCATTGCGGAAGGCCTGTATGACCAAGCCTACATCGACGCCCACACTGAGGGCTTTGGCGCGCTCAAGCTGAGCGTCGCTCACAGTACACCGGAAGCCATGAGCGCACTATGCGGCGTCTCCCCCGACACCATTCGTGAAGTGGCGCGGCGCTACGCCAACGCCGAAAAAGCGATGATTTTCTGGGGTATGGGTATTTCCCAGCATACCCATGGCACCGACAACGCCCGCTGCCTGATTTCGCTGGCACTGGCCTGCGGCCATACCGGTCGCCCCGGCACGGGCCTGCACCCGCTGCGGGGTCAAAATAACGTGCAGGGGGCGTCGGATGCGGGGCTGATTCCCATGGTGCTGCCGGACTACCAGCCAGTAGGCGATAGCCAGCTACGCGCCGCGTTTGAAGCGCTATGGAACACGCCGCTGAGCAATGAGCCTGGACTGACGGTGGTGGAAGTGATGAATGCGATTCATGCAGGCGAGGTGCGTGGCATGTACATCTTGGGTGAAAATCCGGCGATGTCTGACCCGGACCTTACCCATGCCCGCGCCGCGCTGGGTAAGCTCGAGCATTTGGTGGTGCAGGATCTGTTCGTCACTGAAACCGCCCAGTTTGCCGATGTCATTTTGCCTGCCTCTGCATGGCCCGAAAAAGAGGGCACCGTGACCAACACCAACCGCCAAGTACAGCTTGGGCGTGCTGCCTTACCGTTGCCAGGAGACGCCAAGCCAGACTGGTGGATCATCCAGGAGATCGCTAACCGCTTTGGGCTGAACTGGCGCTATCAGCACCCGCAAGACGTGTTTGCTGAAATGCAGCAGGGGATGCACTCATTCAACCATATTAGCTGGGAGCGGCTAGCGCGGGAGAGCTCTGTCACATACCCCTGCCCAGCCGAGGATGAACCGGGTCAGGATGTGGTGTTTAGCGACGCCTTTCCGCGCGCTGGCGGGCTGGCCAAATTCGCCTCTGCGCGTCCGCTTCCCCCGGATGAGCCGGTGGATCACGAGTACCCCACGGTATTGACCACGGGTCGTCAGTTAGAGCATTGGCATACGGGCTCCATGACGCGGCGCGCCCAGGTGCTCGACGCGCTAGAACCAGAAGCGGTCGCCTGTCTTTCAGCGGGTGAACTCCATCGCTTGGGGGTGTCGCCGGGCGAGAAGCTCACCATCATTACGCGGAGGGGCGCGATCACGCTGACCGCCAGAGTGGACGACAAAATCCCCAATGGTATGGTCTTCGTGCCATTTGCCTACGCTGAGGCCGCCGCCAATCTGCTCACCAACCCGGCCTTGGATCCTTACGGCAAAATACCCGAGTTCAAGTACGCCGCCTGTCGGCTGGAGCGCGCAGCAGTGCCGCAGCCGCACTAAGCGAGCTCCGCCCCTGCACGCTGCCCCTGCAAGGAGCGTCTGGGTTGGGGTATCATCCTGCCAGTGAGTGTTAATTATCTGATGGAGTAAGCGGGGCGATGTCGCAAGCACAGGCAGTGCAACGGGTGTTGATGCTAGACAACTACGATAGCTTTACGTTTAACATCGTCCAGTATCTGGGTGAGCTGAATGCCGAGGTGATGACCTACCGCAACGATGAAATTACCTTAGCCCAGATGTGCGCCTTGGCACCGACCCATCTGGTAATTTCGCCCGGCCCTTGCACGCCCAACGAGGCAGGCATTTCGTTGGCAGCCATCGAGCACTTTGCGGGCAAACTGCCTATATTGGGCGTTTGCCTGGGGCACCAGGCCATTGGCCAGGTCTATGGCGGCAAGGTCGTGCAGGCGCCCCAGGTGATGCACGGCAAAACCTCGGCCGTTGTACACCGTGGGCAGGGCGTGTTCAGCGGGCTGGAAAACCCGCTGGAAGTGACGCGCTATCACTCATTGGTGGTTGAGCATGAGAGCCTGCCCAACTGCCTAGAAGTGACCGCCTGGACCGCCGAAGATGACGTGACGCCTGGGCTGATCATGGGGTTTCGTCATCGTACCCTTGATGTGGAAGGCGTACAGTTTCATCCTGAGTCGATACTCACGCGCCAGGGCCATGCGTTATTGGCCAATTTTTTACAACGCGGCTGATCGCCACATTCATACGCTTTAGGGGCTTTCCTGCTCATGCAAATGCGAGACGCAATTAACGCGGTGATGCGCCGCGAAGACCTCTCTTTCGATGCGATGCACGCGCTGATGCGCCAGATCATGACTGGCGAAGCCTCCGACGCGCAAATTGGCGGTCTACTGGTGGGGTTGGCCATGAAAGGGGAAAGCGCTGAAGAGATCAGCGCCGCTGCCCAGGTGATGCGTGAGCTCATGAAGCGCGTCGAGCTGCACACCGAGAACGTGGTGGATATCGTCGGTACCGGCGGCGATGGTGCCAACCTGTTCAATGTATCGACCGCGTCCAGTTTCGTGGCGGCGGCGGCGGGGGCTCACGTTGCTAAACATGGCAATCGCAGCGTTTCCTCTTCCTCGGGTAGCGCGGATCTGTTCGATATCGCAGGCATCTATCTTGACCTGAAGCCCGACCAAGTAGCCCGCTGCATCGAGCAGGTGGGCGTTGGCTTCATGTTCGCACCTAACCACCACCCGGCCATGCGTTACGCCATTGGACCGCGGCGCGAAATGGGCGTACGTACGTTGTTCAATATTCTGGGCCCGCTCACCAATCCGGCCGGGGCGCCCAACCAGGTGTTAGGCGTCTACTCGGCCGAGCTGGTGCCGCTGATGGCCGAAGTATTGCGCAAGCTGGGTAGCCGCCATGTCATGGTGGTGCATTCTGAGGATGGCCTGGATGAGATCTCCCTCGCGGCACCCTCGCTGGTGGCGGAGCTAAAAGAGGGCGAAATTACCCAGTACACCATTACGCCGGAATCCCTGGGCGTCGAGCGCCAAAGCCTGGCCAACCTCAAAGCGTCCAGCGCGGAAGATAGCCTGCGTTTGGTGAAAGCCGCGCTTAGCGGTGAAGGCGCAGCGGCAGATATGGTGGCGCTCAACGCCGGGGCGGCGCTTTACTGCGCGGGCGTGGCCGATAGCTTGAAAGAGGGCGTGATGGTGGCCCAGGATGCCCAGGCCTCCAAACTACCGCTTGAGAAGCTCAGAGAGCTTTCGCACTTCACTAGCGTCTTTAAAGGGTAAAACTTCCAATGAGTGACCAGGCAACGCCGACTATTTTAACGCGCATTTTGGCCCGTAAAGACCAGGAAGTCGCTGAGCGTCAGAAGGCGGTATCTAAAGCGGATCTGCTTGCGCTGGCGGAAAAGCAGAGCGCGCCCCGTGGCTTTATTGAGGCATTGAATCAGCGTATTGCGGCAGGCGATGCGGCCGTGATTGCCGAGGTGAAAAAAGCCTCGCCCTCTAAAGGCGTGATGCGGGAAGCGTTTCACCCAGCGGATATCGCCAAAAGCTACGCCCAGGGCGGGGCGGCGTGTCTTTCGGTGCTCACCGATGCCGACTTCTTCCAGGGCCATGAGGATTACCTCATCGCCGCTCGCGATGCCTGTGACCTGCCGGTGATCCGTAAAGACTTCATTACCCACGGCTATCAGGTCACAGAAGCGCGCGCCATCGGTGCGGACTGCATCCTATTGATTGTGGCGGCGCTCAATGACGCTCAGCTGCGCGACCTGCACCAGCAGGCCAACGCATTGGGCATGGACGTGTTGGTGGAAGTTCACGATGCAGAGGAGCTAGAGCGGGCGCTCGCCTTGGACCTAAAGCTAGTGGGTATCAATAACCGTAATCTGCACACGTTCGAGACCAGTTTGAATACCACCCTGGACCTGCTGCCGCGTATTCCTGATGGCGTCACCGTGATCACCGAATCAGGTATTCACACGCGTGATGACGTAGAGCTGATGCGTGACCACGAAGTCAATGGTTTCCTGGTAGGGGAGGCGTTCATGCGCGAAGAGGACCCTGGTTTGGCCCTCAAGCGGCTGTTTTTCTAAACGCTTCACACGGATACAAGCAAGCCCCAGCAGGCCAGTCGCGTTAGCGGCTGGCCTGTTTGATGCAGGAGAGCAGGGCTTGCAGCGGGTGGGGCAGGGTTTGCGCCGAGTAGCGCTTTACTTGGCTGCGGCAGGAGTAGCCGGTGGCCAGTAGCTTGCCGCTGTTCTCCTCGGCTTCGACCTGGGGCTGCCACGACTGAGCGTAGATCGTTTTGGAGGTGGCGACGTTACGGGTCTCATGGCCGTAGGTGCCGGACATACCGCAGCAGCCCGTGGTGGCCAGCTCCAACTGCAATCCAAAGGCGGCAAACACCTGCTGCCACGCTTTCGGGCTGCCCGGTGCGTTGGTTTTTTCGGTGCAGTGGGAGAGTAGCTTAAAGCCTGGGTCTTCGAGCGTGAGCTTGTTGGTGGCGAGGGTGTTGACGCGGGTCGCCAGCAACTCCTGAAGCATCAGTACGTTTGGCACTTGCTCAGGACCCAACGCTTTGACGTACTCCTGGCGGTAGGTGAGCGTCATGGCAGGGTCGATGCCCACCATGGGCACCTCGAACTCGCTGAGTGCGCGAAGGCGTTTGGCTTGCTTTTCTGCCGTGCGCTCGAAGGCACCCAAAAAGCCCTGTACGTGCAGCGGCTTGCCGTTGGCGGAAAACGGCATCACAAACACGCGCAGGTTCAGCCGCGATAGCAGCTCTACCACGTCCATCACCAGCTTGGCTTCGAAATAAGTGGTGAAAGCGTCTTGCACGATCACGACGCTGTTGGCTCGCTGCTGCTCGGTGAGGAGCGCAAGCGATGTGGGCGTGGCTTCCGCCACGCCCCAGGCACGCAGCTGTTTTTTCACGCTGGCGCGAGAGAGCGCGGGGGAGTCGCTAATACCGAGCCCTTTTTGCATCAGCTGCTCGACCCAACGCTGGCCAAGGGCGGCGTTATAGAGTGGAGCGATCTTGGTCAACGCAGGCAACATGAATTCGGTGCCGCCAATCACGTAGTCGCGCAGCGGGCGCAGGTAGCGGCCGTGATACACCTCTAAAAACTGCGAGCGGAACTGCGGCACGTTGACTTTGATCGGGCACTGGCCCGCGCAGGATTTGCACGCCAAGCAGCCCGCCATGGCGTCGTACACCTCATGGGAGTAGTCGTGTTGCTGCTGGCGGCTAAGGGTGTTCATCACCCGCTTGGGGAAGCTTTTGATGAAGCCCCAGGTGCGCTCCTGCTTTTTCTTACGCGACTCTTCCACCACGTCGACGCCCGCTTGCGACTGCAGGCGTAACCACTCACGCATCAAGCTGGCGCGGCCTTTAGGAGAGTGGCGGCGGTCGCGGGTGGCTTTCCACGAGGGGCACATGGGGTCGTCCACATCGTAGTTGTAGCAAGCGCCGTTGCCGTTGCAGTACACCGCCGCGTCGTAGGCCTGCCAGGCCCGCTCGTCGATGGTGCGGTCGAGTTGGCCGCGCATAGGCACGCCGTCGATGGTGAGCAGTTCCGGGTCGCTCTCTTTCGCAATCAGCATAGCGCTTTCGGAAGGTGACGCGATCTTGCCGGGGTTGAGCTGGTTGTGCGGATCGAAGGCCGCCTTGACCTGCTGCAGGTAGGGGTAAAGTTCGCCGAAGAACTTGGGGCCGTATTCGGAGCGCACGCCTTTGCCGTGTTCGCCCCACAGTAGCCCCCCGTACTTCTGGGTGAGGGCGGCGACTTCATCGGAGATCTCGCGAATCAGCGCTTCCTGGGCCGGGTCTTTCATGTCCAGCGCCGGGCGCACGTGCAGCACCCCCGCATCCACATGGCCGAACATGCCGTAGGAGAGCTTGCGTGCATCCAGCGCGGCGCGGAACTCGGTAATGAAATCCGCCAGGTGCTCCGGCGGGACGGCGGTGTCCTCCACGAACGGCAGCGGGCGTTTCTCCCCCTGAACGTTACCCAGCAGGCCCACCGAGCGTTTGCGCATGGCGTAGACTTTTTGGATCTGCGGACGGCCTTCCGCCAGGGTGTAACCCAGCCGCTCCACAGTGGCATCCTGGCTCAGGTGCTGGGTAAAGGCCGCTACACGCGCCGCGAGCCGTTCGGGGTCATCATCGTTGAACTCGATCAGGTTGATGCCTTGAATGGGCGTGCTGCCTGCGGGAAAAAATTCCGCCACGCTGTCCCAAACGAAGTCGTCCATCGCCAGCTGTAGGACGGTGTCGTCTACCGTTTCTATGGAGGTGGGCTTGGCGCTGCTGGCCATCAGCGCCTTGGCATCCCGCAGGGCATCCATGAAGCTTGGATAGCGCACGTTGACGAGCGTAGAGTGCTTGGGGATTGGCAGTACGTTGAGCACGGCTTCGTTCAAAAAGCCCAGCGAGCCCTCCGAACCGCACAGCAGGCTGTTCAGGTTGAGCCGCCCATCTTCGCGCAGGTGGGCCAAGTCGTAGCCGGTGAGGCAGCGGTTGAGCGGCGGGAAGGTCGCCTCGATCAATTCACGCTGCTGGTCGATGATCGTCGCGGCAGTGCGGTGTACCTTGCCGAGCACACCCGCTTGGGCTAGCGCCTGCTGCTCCTCATCGGCGCTCAGCGGGCGGCTGTGTAAATGCTGCCCGCCGAGCAGAACCGTATCCAGCTCCAGCACGTGGTGGCGGGTTTTGCCGTACTGGCAGCTCCCTTGGCCGCTGGCATCGGTGGAAATCATGCCGCCAATGGTGGCGCGATTCGAGGTCGAGAGCTCCGGGGCGAAAAACAGCCCGTGGGGTTTCAGCGCGGCGTTGAGCTGGTCTTTGACCACGCCCGCCTGTACCCGCACCCGGCGGGCTTTCACATCGATCTCAAGAATTTGGTTCATGTGGCGGGAGACATCCACCACGATGCCGTCGGTCAGCGACTGGCCGTTGGTGCCGGTGCCGCCGCCCCGGGGTGTCAGCACGATATCCCGGTGGGGCAGCTCGCAGGCCAGCTTGGCGAGACGCTCCAGGTCCTCGGCATGCTTGGGAAACACCGCTGCTTGGGGCAGGCGCTGATAAATCGAGTTATCCGTCGCCAGCACGGTGCGGTGGGCGTAATCCGGCGCGATGTCACCTTCGAAACCGCGGGCACGCAGAGCGTCGAGAAAACGCACGTAGTGGCTGCCAAGGCGTTCGAAAGGGGCCGTGCGAGAGTCCAGGGATGCAATCATAGGAGGTTGAGCCGTCACTGCTGGAAGCGGATAAGGGATAAGCGCTACTTTACCGCAGCTACCGTAGCGGTGCATCTCGATAGCCGGACTCAGTCGCTGCCGAGAGCCTCTTTGACGAGAGCTGAACAGGTATCGTTCATGGGCAGCGTCAGGGCCAGTGCGTGCGCCTGCGGCGACATCTTACCCCAGGTCTTTTGCACGATGCGCACCATGTGATCGTGCTCTACCTTGCGGGAGAAGTCCGCAAAGTAGTTTTCCAAGAACACCAAACAGGCACAGTCTTCCAGGGCTTGCACATCGCTATCGCGCCCCAGGCCCTGCTTGCGGATCATGCTGGCGACGCGCTTGGCCTCCTCTTGGGAGTAGCCCGCTTCTTCCATGATCGCTGCCGTGGTATCGCCTGCTCGAGCGCTCTGGTCGCGTCGCCAAGTCAAATAGCCAATACGGCCTTCCGGATAATCGCTACGCGGCAGCTTCCAACGCTGCAGATGCTGCGCGCGCACGGCAATGCCCAATAGGTCGCTGGGCGTCTCCTGGAGTCGCTCTAGCCACCGGCTCATACGCTGGGCATAGGCCAGCTCTTGGGGCTGGGCAGTGCCATCCGAGAGGGTGGTCGTCTGGGGATCTTGGGCGTGCAGCGCGTCGAGGGCGGCAAGGGTCTTGTCAAAAGCGGACGACATGGCGGGCTCGCTTGGAGGGAGTGGAATGGAGGTATCCTAGCAGCTTGTCGGCCACGATAAAAAACGCCCGCTGACAGGGGCAGCGGGCGCGCTAGGGTCAGAAAGCCGATGTCAAGAACGGCTGGTATTGTAAATCTCTTCGTTGAGCTCACCTTCGCTTTTACCCACCAGCGTGGTGACCATCAAATCACCGGCCACGTTCACGCTGGTGCGTGCCATGTCTAGAATGCGGTCGATCCCCGCTACCACGGCAATGGCTTCCAGAGGCAGGCCAATTTGCGCCATGACGATGGAGAGCATGATCAGCCCCGCACCGGGCACGCCCGCCGTGCCAATCGAAGCCAGTGTGCCGGTAGCAACGATCATGGCGTAATCCATCATGCTCAGGTCGGTGCCGGTCATCTGGGCAATGAACAGCACCACCACACCTTGGTAGAGCGCAGTGCCGTCCATGTTGATGGTGGCGCCCACGGGCAGGACGAAGCCCGATACCCCTTCCGATACGCCCAGGTTTTTCTGCGCACAGCGAATCGATACGGGCAGGGTGCCCGCAGAGGAAGCAGAGGAGAAAGCGACGACAATGGCGTCCAGGCTGCCTTTCAGGTAGCGCACGGGATTCAAACGACCCAGCAGGGAGATAAAACCTGAGTAAATCACCAGAACATGCAGAATGCTGGCTACATAGACCACGCCAATTAGCTTGGCGAGCGGCAGCAGGATCTCCAGGCCGTACTGACCCGAGACGTGGGCAATCAAGCCAAAGACCCCGAACGGGGCGAACGCCATCACCAAGCCGGTGAGTTTGTACATGGCCTCTGCGAAGCTATCGAAAACCTTCATGACCGGTTCGCCTTTCTCGCCGATCAGCGTCAGCGAGATTCCCAGCCCAATGGCAAACACGATGATCTGCATGATGTTGCCGTTCGCCAAGGCATCCAGCGGGTTGCGCGGCACGAGGTTGACCAGGATGGAGACCAGAGAGGGCGCTTCGTTGGCCGATACCTCGGCATCGAAGCTCAGCCCCACGCCTACCCCAGGCTGCAAAAGCGTCGAGAGCACGAGGCCAATGGTGATCGCGAAGGCGGTGGTCACCAAATAAAGCGTTATCGTACGAGCGCCGATTCGGCCCATCTTTTGCGGGTCGCGCATTGAAGTAATGCCGACCACCAGGGTAGAAAAGACCAGCGGTACGATCAGCATCATGATGGCGTTGATGAAGATATCGCCCAGCGGTTTGAAGGTGCTGGCGGTTTCACCGAGCAGCGCTCCTGCCACTACCCCGAGGGCCAAGCCCGCCAGTATTTTTTTCCACAGGGCAATGCGACGCCACCATCCCCATGCTCCTTTCGGTGCGGTTTCCTGCACGTTGTTTCTCCTTTTTTAGATCCGTTGTTAGTGGTTCTTGCTGACGAAGGGCGGGCACTCTATCACTTTTGCCTAATGATCGGGGATGGGTATGTAAATTGTTCATAGCGCATACCGGCGCTTTACCTAGGGGTGGTGGCCATGCCCCATAGCCCCTTGTCTCGCTTTTGCCTACAATAGGCCCCTTTGCCACGGCGTCGATGTGCCGTGTTCCACTGAATTCAGGCCAAGGGATAATCCATGCTCGATCCGAAACTGCTGCGCGGTGATCTTGATGCGACTGCGCAACGACTGGCCCGCCGGGGCTTCGAACTCGATACTGCAGCGCTTAAGGCGCTAGAGTCGCGTCGTCGTGAACTGCAAACTCAGACCGAGCAACTGCAGAACGAGCGCAATATGCGCTCTAAGGCGATTGGTAAGGCCAAGGCCAGCGGTGAAGATATTCAACCGCTGCTGGATGAAGTCAGCGATTTAGGCGACCGCCTGGATAAAGCCAAAAAAGAATTGGCTGACGTGCAGGAGGAGTGGGACGAGGCCATCAGCGGTATCCCTAACCTGCCCCATGAAAGCGTGCCGGAAGGCAAGAGCGAAGACGATAATGTCGAGCTGCACCGCTGGGGGACGCCGCGAAAGTTCGATTTCGACGTGCTGGATCACGTGGATTTGGGCAAGAAGTCTGGTTATCTCGATTTCGAGCTGGCGGCCAAGCTGACCGGCGCGCGCTTTGCAGTGATGCGCGGGCCCGTTGCGCGACTGCATCGTGCGTTGGCGCAGTTTATGCTCGATACGCAAACCCAGCAACACGGCTATGAAGAGTGCTATGTGCCTTACATGGTCAACCGCGATTCGCTGATGGGCACGGGTCAGCTGCCCAAGTTTGGCGAGGATCTCTTCAAGCTGAACGATGAGCGGGAGTACCACTTAATTCCCACCTCTGAAGTGCCGCTGACCAACTTCGTGCGTGATGAGATCGTCGAGCTGGCCGCACTGCCGATGAAGCTCACGGCGCATACCCCTTGTTTCCGTTCGGAAGCTGGCGCTTATGGACGCGATACGCGCGGCATGATTCGTCAACACCAGTTCGACAAAGTCGAAATGGTACAGATCGTGGAGCCGGAGAAGAGCTACGACGCGTTGGAAGAGATGCGTGGGCATGCAGAAGCCATTCTGCAGGCACTCGAGTTGCCGTATCGCGTAGTGACGTTATGTACCGGCGACATGGGATTCGGCGCAGCGAAAACCTACGATCTGGAAGTGTGGCTGCCAAGCCAAAACACCTACCGGGAAATCTCGTCTGTCTCCAACTGCGAGGACTTCCAGGCGCGCCGGATGCAAGCGCGTTACCGTCATCCAGATGTCAAAAAGCCGCAGTTACTGCATACGCTCAACGGCTCTGGCCTTGCGGTAGGGCGCTGCCTGCTGGCGGTGCTCGAAAACCACCAGCAGGCGGATGGATCGATTACTGTTCCGGCTCCCCTGCAACCCTACCTGGGCGGCCTCGAGCGTCTTGCCCTCTAAGCGCCCACTCGACGTTTACCCCGGCATCGATGCGAATGGTGCCGGGGCGGTAGTCGCTGGCGGCACCGCCGCCGACTGTGTCACTTTCGGCGCGCATGGCCATCATCCGGGGCTGGAAAATGGGCGATTGCGTCTCTTCGATACGCTGAACGGGGCCAAGCGTGACGTTGAGGGTGCTCGCCATGAGGTCGGCTTTATGGCGGGCTTTTTCCAGCGCCTTGGTCAATGCCTCGTCGGTAGCTGCTTCCCGGTCTTGTAGATCGAACTGCACGCCATCCAACGCATTGACGCCAGCGCCAATCAGCGCGTCCAGCACATCGCCTAATTGGTCTATATTAGTTAGCTCGACGCTGAAGGGTCGCTCCAAACGGGTGCGCATCAGCGGTTCCTGCTCGCCATTTTCGTTGTGCGGTCCTGCAACGTGCTCAGGGTAAACGTTCAATGAGCCGGCGTGGATTGCACGCTGCTCGATGCCCAGTGATTCCATGGCGGTGATGAGTTCGCTGGCACGCTCTTCGAGGCGCTCACGAGCGCTGCCAAGCGCGGCGCTGTCCGTCTCTTCGAGGGTGGACACTGCCGGCGTGTTTTCCCAAAGGCGAGCAGAGAGCGTTGCCTTGTCGGGTTCGACCTCTACCCACGACTGTGCCTGGACGCTGAGGCTGGGGGGCGCGGGTGGTGCCGCTTGTGCGCTAGGGGCTGCCAAAAGGGCCAGTAACGCGCCGGCCAGCACGCCATGACGAAGCCGTTTCAACGAGTGTGTTGCTGTTTTCATCGGTCACTTCCTTGCTGAGAGAGCCAATACGTTGTATGCGCTAAATAGCGTGAGATATCGCTGCTTTGAAGGGGGCGTGGACATAAAGTTCACAGGCTAAGCGTAAACGAAAAGCGGTTGCTGAATGTTTGCACGGTTTGTGCAACGTCATCTAAACGACCATCATGTATGGATAACATGCTAAGGAAAGGGCTATGTCGAAGTTGTCGGATGAGGATTATCGAAGTATTCCCCTCAATGCCACCCTGGCGATTGCTGCGCTAGTCGTGATCATCGCGGGTATGAAAATAGGTGCCGATTTATTGGTGCCGCTACTGCTGGCGGTATTCATCGCCGTGGTGTGTACCTCTCCCGTTCAGTGGCTGCATCACTGCGGCCTGAGTCGACGAATGTCGGCGCTAATTACGCTACTGGTGTTGATGGGCTTTCTTTCCCTGATCGGTTTACTGGTCGTGAACAGTTTCAGTACGTTCATCGAGGCGCTGCCGGATATCGAGTCAAGGCTTTACGAGCACTATTGGGATCTTCTCAATACGCTGGCCTCCCACGGGCTGGCCATCGATCCTGATCAGCTCAGTTCGATGTTCGCCATGGAAGATGACGGTTCTTGGGTCGCTACGCTTCTGGGCGAGCTGGGTTCGCTGTTCATGCAGGGCAGTATCGTTGCACTGCTGGTGATCTTCATGCTGTTCGAAACGCTGCACTTCCGCGATAAAGTGTCGCGCGCGCTAGAGAATCCGGCGCCGAGCCTCAAACGGTTCAGCGAGTTCAGTGTGACGTTAAAGCGCTATTTGGCGGTGAAGACCGTGATTAGTTTGGCGACCGGCGTGCTGGTGTGGCTCTCATGCCTCATGGTGGGCGTGGAATTTCCGCTGCTCTGGGGAGTGCTGGCCTTTGCGCTCAACTTCATTCCCAATATCGGTTCCGCGCTCGCGGCCATTCCGCCGGTGCTGTTGCTCTTGGTCTCTCAGGATGGCGGTTTACTTCAGGCATTCTTATTGGCTTCAGCGTATCTTGTCATCAACTTCATTTTGGGAAACTTGATCGAGCCACGAGTGATGGGCCAAGCGCTGGGATTATCCACGTTCGTGGCGTTTCTCTCGCTAGTGGTGTGGGGTTGGATCTTTGGTGCGGCGGGTATGTTGCTGTCGGTGGTGCTCACTATGACGCTGAAAATCGCGTTGGATAGCCATCCACAAACGCGCTGGATCGCTCACTTGTTAGGACCTGGCAGGCAACGGAACGTGCAGGTAAGGCGACCTGGCGATGCGCGTCGTCCACCCTGGCGACGAGGTGTATGGTCGAAGCGTGAATAAGGCGGAGAAGGAGAAGAGGAAGCGTCGTTACCGCTGGCCATGCCAGCGGTAACGTGAACGGCTTAAGCGTTCTGGTCGATGAACTGCGTCAACTGAGACTTGGACTGCGCACCTACTAGAGAAGCGACCTTGGTGCCCGACTTGAACAACATGACGGTGGGGACGCCGCGAACACCTTGCTCGGCAGCGATTTCCGGGGCATCGTCAACGTTCACGCTGACGACTTTCAAGTTGTCGCCACGCTCGGCGGCCACTTCATCGACAACAGGCGCCATGACTTTACATGGGCCGCACCAGGGGGCCCAGAATTTCAGCAGGACAGGCTGTTCGGCGTTGAGGACTTCTTGCTCGAAATTGGCGTTGGTGACATCAACATTATTAGCCATTTGCTTCTCCCGTTTGCGTTGCTCTTGCTGTTTCGTTGCCTCAAATGGAGCAACGGTCATTACGCGATATATTAGCGCACTTTCACCGCGCCAAGTTGCCAGATGTTAGCGGGCGAGAAGGGTGCTGGCAAATTCCTGATACGATTCAGCCTTAAATAGAAAAAATTAATAGATGTTCATAGGCGCTATTTTTTATACTATAAGGGAATTATGAGGCGTTTTTTTATTCAAAAATGTGCTCATTGAAGCACGGTTATCGGGTGCTTGGCCAAGCACGGAGTCGCAGCACGAGGATGCGCTATGACGTGCTTACGGCATAGACAATAAGGTGAGGATATGAAGCTACAGCAACTTCGCTATATTTGGGAAGTCAATCGACACAACCTCAATGTCTCGGCGACAGCTCAAAGTTTATTTACTTCCCAGCCGGGCATTTCCAAACAGATTCGCCTGCTGGAAGATGAGCTCGGTGTCGAGATTTTTGCTCGGAGCGGAAAACACCTCACCCGTGTCACGCCTGCCGGACAGTCGATCATCGAATTGGCGGGGCAGGTGCTCAAACTCACCGAAAACATCAAGCAAGTAGCGCAAGAGCACAGCGATGAGCGTCGCGGTAGCCTGGCGATTGCCACCACACATACACAAGCGCGCTATGCGCTGCCACCGATCATCAGCGAATTCACGCTGAAGTATCCTGAAGTGGCGCTGCACATGCAGCAGGGCACGCCCAAACAAATTGCTCAAATGGTCAGCGAAGGGCAGGCGGACTTTGCCATTGCCACGGAGTCATTGGAGTTATTCACCGACCTAGTGTTGCTGCCCTGCTATCGTTGGAATCGCTGTGTGCTGGTGCCTAAGGAGCACCCGCTGGCCACCCTCGACGGACCCTTGACCCTGGACGCATTGGCCGAACACCCGCTAGTGACGTACGTGTTTGGTTTTACCGGACGCTCTCAGCTCGACGATGCGTTCAAAGCCAAGGGCTTGACGCCCAATGTCGTCCTAACGGCGGCCGACGCGGACGTGATCAAAACCTACGTGCGCTTGGGAATGGGCGTGGGTATCGTCGCGCACATGGCGGTCGACCCGGCACTGGATAGTGATTTGGTCGCCCTGGATGCCCGCCATCTGTTTGCCAGTTCGACGACGAAAATCGGTATTCGGCGCGGGACCTTCATGCGTGGCTACATGTACGATTTTCTAGCGCGTTTTGCACCGCATTTGACCCGTGACCGAGTGGATGAGGCGCTAATGGCCGGGCCGCGCTTCGAACAGACGCTGTTCGAAGGCGTCGAGCTGCCAGAGTATTGATCCCAAAAAAACCTGCTTCGGAAGTTAGGCCGAAGCAGGTGAAGGGAGGCATGACGAACTTTATGTTACGTGGCGCTTTGATCCGTGCTGATCTTAGTGCTGAAGATGTAGGCCGCACTCGCGCTTCTCTTCCACCTTGGTGGGGTCGAAGTAGTCGAAGTTGTTGGGTAGATCATGTGCTTCCAGGTAGTAGTACATATCTTTGGCCGTCCACTGAAGCAGCGGCGCCACTTTCAGTAAGCCGTCGCTATTACGGCTGACGACCTGCATTTTCGCTCGCTCTGGCGTGTCTTCGGCGCGCAGGGCTGTGAACCATACGTCAGGCTTCATCTCGCGAAGCGCCCGTTCGAAAGGCTCTAGCTTCACTTCTTGCGTAAAGGCGTTGTGCCGCGGGTCATCGATGCCAGGCATTGGCCCATCCAAGGCTTCACGATGGGCGCGGGTGCGTTGGGGTAGGAAGCTGACGATGTTCAAATTCAAACGCTGAATGAGTGCGTCTGCGAACTGATAGGTCGCCTCGGTGTTATAGCCGCTATCCATCCATACGATGGGAATATCCGGACGCACCTGCGTCACCATGTGCAAAATGACGGCTTCGAAGGGGCGAAAATTGGTAGTGCAAATAGGGCGCTCACCCTGGCTGAACGCCCACTCGATAAGCCCTTGCGGGTCGTTGGCGAAATCGCGATTGATCTGTTCGAGCGTTGAGGACATGGGGCCTCCTATGTGAAAAAGCGTGCAATGTCTCTAGGCTACCAAAAGCGAAGGACTTCTCCCCAATACCGTTTGGTTAGGCTTTTATATTTCTTTTGGATTTAAAAAGTAGTTTGTTTATTCCAAGGCGCCAATCAAATGACGAATCTTGTCCAATGTCTCGGTGTACTCTTCCTCGGCTTGTGAATCTGCCACCAACCCGCCGCCGCCCCACACGTGGAGAGCGCCATCGTCAGCCACCATTGTGCGTATGGCAATCGATGTATCCATGCTGCCGCGCACGTCGATATAGCCCAAGCTGCCGCAATAGACGCTGCGCTGGCAGGGCTCCAGTTCATCGATTATTTGCATTGCCCGTATTTTGGGTGCGCCGGTAATCGAGCCGCCGGGAAACGCTGCCGTGAGCAATGAAAGCGGTGAGTGTTGGGACGCCAGTTGGCCTTGCACCACGCTGACTAAGTGATGGACGTTGGGATAGCTCTCTAACTGGCATAGCTGCGGCACGCGAATGGAGCCGGGGACACAAACGCGACCCAAATCATTGCGCAGCAAATCCACGATCATCACGTTCTCTGCACGGTCTTTGGTGCTGCTGAGCAAATCATTCGCCAGGGCACGGTCCTGGTCGGGCGTTTTGCCTCGTGGCCGTGTGCCTTTGATGGGGCGTGTTTCCACTAAGCCGTCACGGCTTTGAATGAAGCGCTCGGGAGAGAGCGATAGCACAGCCTGATGACCCCAGGCCATAAAACCAGAAAATGGCGTGGGGGTTGCTTTACGCAACTGAAGATACGCTTGCCACTCATCGCCTTCGTAATGCGCTGTAAAACGTTGGGCGAGGTTAATTTGATAACAGTCCCCAGCACGAATGTAGCGCTGAACGGCATCGAAACGCTCGGTGTAGGCCGCCTGAGTCAACTCCGGGGAAAATCGCTGAGTGAGCTTGAAAGGCGTTGTTGGCGTGTCGGGCGCCGCCAGCCATGCCGCTACTTGTTCACGTCGCGCCGGGCTGCCAACGAACCACGCTTGCTCTTTGACATGATCTAGTGTGATGCACCAATCAAATAGCCCCACACGTAATAACGGGAGACGAGTGGCAGCAGGGTGTTGACTGGCGATATCGGCGCGATTGCGGCCCAGGTCATAGCTCCAGTAGCCCATCAGCCCGCCCAGAAAAGGCAATTCGCTCTTTACGTTGACCGCGGGTAGCTGTTCGATCAACCACTGCTGTTGCGCGGTTACGTCCTCGGCAAGTGAGGCGGGAAGAGTGAGCATGTCAGACGACAGTCGAGTGTCGCCCTCTGGGGTCATTGTCAGCGTTGCCAGCGGATCGCTGCTGACGATGTCGAAACGGCCGGTCGTCGCTTTTGGGCGGCCGCTATCAAGCAGCACTGCGCCGGGGCGGTGCCGCAATTTGGCGAAGAGCGCCAAAGGGTCAGTAGAGTAGGGCAGGGCTGAAATCGTCAACGCCGTTGTCATGAAGCAAACGCCAAGCCAGTGGGGGGCGACGTATTTTAGAGGCCGTAACCTCATGACACCAGTATGGCCGTCGACGCCTTTCTCACGCAGCAAACTCCATTCAGGATATGGCATCGCTGATTGTTGACATTGGTTGGGCGGTGAAGAAAGGACTTGCAACGAAAGGTGAACAAAAACGGCCTTTTTGCATGGTTGACGAGGGAAATGCGGCGGGCTAAAGTTCTTTTATTCTCTAATTGTCGACAATTCCCCATGACGTTACTTGCAACTACTTCCTCGACCTCCCATGACGGCTCTGCTGAACCGGTGTCGCCAGAGGTGCGTACGCTCGCGGAGCGCGTGTTTCATCAGTTACAGAGCGATATCGTACGTGGCGAATTGGCACCGGGCAGCAAAATTACCGAGCCTGGGCTCTCTAAAACTTACGGTATCTCACGTGGGCCGCTGCGAGAAGCCATGCGTCGTTTGGAGGCGCACCGCTTGATCGAGCGAGTGCCCCATGTGGGCGCACGGGTGGTCAAACTCTCCATGAAAGAGCTGCTGGAGCTTTTCGACGTGCGTGAAGCTCTGGAGAGCATGGCGGCTCGGTTGGCGGCGGAGCACATGTCGGCCGAGGAGATTCAAGGACTGCGCGACGTGTTGGCGCTCCATGAAAGGCAGGGTGACCTGAAGCGTGGTGAAGCTTACTACCAGCGTGAAGGCGACCTGGATTTCCACTATCGCATCGTTCAGGGCAGTCACAACAAAATGCTCATGAACTTGCTGTGCGACGACCTTTATTACCTCGTGCGTCTTTATCGCACGCAGTTTAGTGCCAGCGGCACACGGCCTCAGCGGGCATTCGTCGAGCACCATCGTATCGTCGACGCCATTGAGGCGGGCGATGCCGAGCTGGCCGAACTGCTAATGCGCCGTCATGTCAGCGCCTCCCGCGCCAATGTCGCCGACCGCTACGCCGCGATTCTTGAGCAATCGCCTGCAGCAAGCGTACCGGCGTCTACAAAGAACGAACAACAAGCCACAACAACGTCTGATTAGGAGCTTACGCCCATGCCGTCATCATCACCCTCGTCAACCCCTGGAGCACGCTTTCGTGCCGCGCTGAATGCCAACCAGCCGCTACCCATTCTAGGTACCATCAACGCCTATACGGCCATGATGGCCGAACGGGTGGGGCATCACGCTATTTATCTGTCCGGTGGCGGCGTGGCGAACGCCTCGTTTGGTTTGCCAGATTTGGGCATGACGACCATGAACGATGTGGTGGAAGACGCTCACCGGATTTGCGGCGCGACGGACTTACCACTGTTAGTGGATATCGATACCGGCTGGGGCGGTGCGTTCAACATTGCCCGCACGGTCAAAGAGATGCAGCGTGCGGGCGTGGCCGCCGTTCACCTGGAAGATCAGGTAGCGCAAAAACGCTGTGGCCATCGCCCCAACAAAGCCATCGTGTCGCAGCAAGAGATGGTCGACCGCATCAAAGCCGCTGCGGATGCCAAGTTGGACTCTGATTTTTATCTCATTGCTCGCACCGACGCATTCCAAAAAGAGGGCCTGGACGCCGCAATCGAGCGGGCAAATGCCTGCGTAGAAGCAGGTGCAGACGCTATTTTTGCCGAGGCAGTGCATACGCTGGACGACTACAAGGCATTCTGCCAGCGAGTGAACGCCCCCATTCTGGCCAACATTACCGAATTCGGCGCGACGCCGCTGTTTAGTCAGCAGGAGCTGGGCGATGTGGGCTGCCGCATGGTGCTCTACCCGCTCTCGGCTTTCCGCGCCATGAACGCCGCTGCCTTGAAGGTGTACCAGAGCATCATGACGCATGGCCATCAGCGTGAGGTCATCGACACCATGCAAACCCGCAATGAGCTGTATGACTTTTTGAATTATCACGATTTCGAGCAGAAGCTCGACGCGCTGTTTGCCGAGCAAAAAGACGCCTAAACGTTACCCCTATTGACCAACAATTCTTATAAATACGTACGTCAGGAGACATCACATGAGCGATAAACCGTTAGCAGGTGCAGGGTTACGAGGACAAAGTGCGGGGACGACGGCCCTGTGTACGGTGGGTAAAACCGGATCAGGCCTAACCTACCGCGGCTTCGATATCAAAGAACTGGCTGAAAAAGCCAAGTTCGAGGAGGTCGCTTACCTGTTGTTGAAAGGCAAGCTGCCCAACCAAGCCGAACTCGATCACTACATTGCCAAACTGAAAGGCCTTCGTAGTCTCCCCGATGCGCTGAAAACCGTGCTGGAGCAGATTCCCAAAGACGCCCACCCGATGGACGTGATGCGCACGGGTGCCTCCATGCTGGGCAACCTGGAAACCGAGGAGAGCTTCGACGAGCAGCAGGATGTCGCGGATCGCCTGTTGGCCGTACTGCCCTCGATCATTTGCTACTGGTACCGCTTCAGTCATGATGGCGTGCGTATCGACACCGACACCGATGATGCCTCGGTAGGCGGCCATTTTCTGCATATGCTACGCGGCGAGCCCGCCTCCGAACTGCATGCCCGGGTGATGAACGTCTCGCTGATTCTGTATGCCGAGCACGAGTTCAACGCCTCTACCTTCACTGCCCGAGTGTGCGCGTCGACGCTGTCCGACATGCATTCCTGCGTGACCGGTGCGATCGGTTCGCTGCGCGGCCCGTTGCACGGCGGAGCCAACGAAGCGGCCATGGCGATGATCGAGCAATGGACGTCTCCCGAAGAAGCCGAGCGGGAAATGCTGGGTATGTTGGAGCGTAAAGAGAAGATCATGGGCTTTGGCCATGCGATCTATCGGGAGTCGGACCCGCGTAATGCCATCATCAAAGAGTGGTCGAAGAAGCTGGCCGACGACGTTGGCGACAGCGTGCTCTATCCGGTCTCCGTCCGCTGTGAAGAGGTGATGTGGCGGGAGAAGAAGCTGTTCTGTAACGCGGATTTCTTCCATGCCAGCGCCTACCACTTCATGGATATTCCCACCAAGCTGTTCACGCCCATTTTCGTCATGTCGCGGGTGACCGGCTGGGCTGCGCACGTATTCGAGCAGCGCGCCAATAACCGCATTATTCGCCCCAGCGCAGACTATATCGGCCCTGAGAAGAGCGAATGGGTACCCATCGAAGCGCGTGATTGATCGGTCGCGTGGTGACTAAGTGAGAGGCGTTATGAACACGAATTATCGCAAGCCGCTACCGGGCGTTCTGGTAGAGGGCGAGCCGGTAGAGTTCTTCGATGCACGTCAGGCGGTCGAGGACACACAGCCCGGCGCCTATGCCACGCTGCCCTATACCTCACGGGTATTGGCCGAACAGTTGGTGCGTCGCTGCGACCCTGAGCTGCTTAGCGATGCGCTAAAACAGCTCATCGAGCGCAAGCAGGAGCTGGACTTTCCCTGGTATCCGGCGCGGGTGGTGTGCCACGACATTCTCGGCCAGACGGCGCTGGTGGATCTGGCGGGGCTGCGTGACGCCATTGCCGAAAAAGGTGGCGACCCCGCCAAAGTGAATCCCGTGGTGCCTACCCAGCTCATCGTCGATCACTCCTTGGCGGTGGAGCACGCGGGGTTCGAGAAGGATGCCTTCGAGAAAAACCGTCAAGTGGAAGATCGTCGCAACGATGATCGCTTCCATTTCATCAACTGGACCAAGCTGGCGTTCGAGAACGTCGACGTGATTCCTCCCGGCAACGGTATCATGCACCAGATCAATCTGGAGAAGATGTCGCCGGTGGTGCAGTGCCGCCCAGATGAACAAGGGTTGCGTATTGCTTATCCCGATACCTGCGTGGGCACCGATAGCCATACGCCCATGGTCGACGCGTTAGGCGTGATCTCCGTGGGTGTGGGTGGCTTAGAAGCCGAAAGCGTCATGCTGGGGCGCGCCTCCATGATGCGCCTACCGGATATCGTCGGTGTCGAGCTCACCGGTAAGCTACAGCCGGGCGTCACCGGCACCGACATGGTGCTGGCGATTACCGAGTTTCTGCGTAAAGAGCGGGTGGTGGGCGCTTATCTGGAGTTTTATGGCGAAGGGGCCGATGCGCTGACCGTGGGCGACCGTGCCACCATCTCCAATATGACACCGGAGTACGGTGCCACGGCGGCGATGTTCTACATCGATGATCAAACCATCGAGTACCTCAAGCTCACCGGGCGGGAAGACGAACAGGTGGCGCTGGTCGAAGCGTACGCCAAGCAGACCGGCCTATGGGCCGATAGTTTGACGACGGCCGAGTACGAGCGGGTACTCCGCTTCGATCTCTCCCGCGTGGCACGCACGTTGGCGGGCCCCTCGAACCCCCACGCCCATTTGCCGACCTCGGAGCTCGCCAAGCGCGGCATTGCCATCGATTTGGATAAAGCCCGAGCCGATGAACAGGCCGGGAAAATGCCTGATGGCGCCGTCATCATTGCCGCCATCACCAGCTGCACCAACACTTCCAATCCGCGCAATATGGTCGCGGCAGGGTTGATTGCCCGCAATGCCAACCGATTGGGGCTGACGCGCAAGCCGTGGGTGAAATCGTCCCTGGCGCCCGGCTCGAAAACCGTCAAGATGTACCTGGAAGAGGCGCACTTGATGGACGAGCTGGAAAACCTCGGCTTTGGCGTCGTGGCCTATGCCTGTACGACGTGTAACGGCATGTCGGGGGCGCTGGAGCCCAGCATTCAGCAGGAGATCATCGACCGCGACTTGTACGCCACGGCGGTGCTGTCCGGTAACCGTAACTTCGATGGACGTATCCACCCCTACGCCAAACAGGCGTTCTTGGCCTCGCCGCCGCTGGTGGTGGCGTATGCCATTGCGGGCACGATCCGCTTCGATATCGAAAAAGACGTGTTGGGGTACGATCCTCAGGGGAATCCGGTCACGCTCAAAGACATCTGGCCCGACGATAGCGAAATCGACGCCATCGTAAAGTCGGCGGTGAAGCCCGAGCAATTCCGCCAAACCTATATCCCGATGTTCGACCTGGACAAGAGCGCGCGTACCAAGGTAAGCCCGCTGTACGAATGGCGGCCCCAAAGCACTTACATCCGCCGCCCGCCCTATTGGGAAGGCAACATGGCAAAAGAGCGTGGACTAAAGGGCATGCGTCCGCTAGCGATTTTGCCGGACAACATCACCACCGATCACCTGTCTCCCTCCAATGCCATCATGCTCGATAGTGCGGCGGGGGAGTATCTGCACAAGATGGGCCTGCCGGAGGAGGACTTCAACTCCTACGCCACCCACCGTGGCGACCACCTGACCGCCCAGCGGGCCACCCTGGCGAATCCAAAACTGTTCAACGAAATGGTCCACGATGAGCAGGGTAAGGTGCTGCAGGGGTCGCTGGCGCGGATCGAGCCGGAAGGCAAGGTGACTCGCATGTGGGAAGCCATCGAAACCTATATGGCACGTAAGCAGCCGCTCATCATCATTGCCGGGGCGGATTACGGGCAGGGCTCATCCCGTGACTGGGCGGCAAAAGGCGTTGCCCTTGCGGGGGTAGAGGCCATCGTCGCCGAGGGCTTTGAGCGTATTCACCGCACGAACTTGATCGGTATGGGTGTTATGCCGCTGCAGTTCGAGGAAGGGACCACGCGGAAAACCCTAGAGTTGGACGGCACGGAAGTCTTCGATGTGGAAGGCACGCCCGAACCGCGCGCCATGCTCACCCTAGTCATTCACCGTACGAGTGGCAGCACCGAGCGCGTGCCAGTGGTTTGCCGATTGGATACGGCCGAAGAAGTGACCATCTATTCTGCCGGTGGCGTGCTGCAGCGTTTTGCTCAGGACTTTTTGGAATCCTCCGTTGCCTAGTCGTCTCAGCGCGATGGTAAGGGGGTGATGAATAGCGAATAGCCTGGCCGTAGCCAGGCTATTGTTTAAGAGGTGCGTCATGGCTCATCAAGCACAAATGCGTATTCCCGCCACCTATATGCGGGGCGGCACCAGTAAAGGGGTGTTTTTCACTTTGAGTGACCTGCCCACCGCCGCTCAGGTGCCGGGTGAAGCGCGCGATAAGCTGCTACTGCGCGTGATCGGTAGCCCCGATCCTTATGAAAAACAGATTGATGGCATGGGAGGAGCTACGTCCAGCACCAGCAAAACGGTGATTCTCTCGAAGAGTGACTCGCCCGATCACGATGTGGATTACCTATTCGGCCAAGTCTCGATCGATAAACCCTTCGTGGACTGGAGCGGTAACTGCGGAAATCTATCCGCGGCGGTAGGGCCTTACTCTATCGCCAACGGCTTGGTCGATCCCGCCAAGGTGCCTCGAAACGGCATCGCGGAAGTGCGTATTTGGCAGGTCAATATTCAGAAAACCATCGTTGCCCAAGTACCCATGGCGGAGGGTGAGGTGCAAGAGACCGGTGATTTCGAGCTGGATGGCGTCACCTTTCCTGCGGCGGAAATTCCCGTCGCGTTCATGGATCCTGCCGACGGAGAGGGAGCGATTTTCCCCACCGGCAGCGTGGTCGATGACCTAGAGGTGCCGGGCCTTGGTGTCCTGAAGGCGACGCTGATCAATGCCGGTATCCCGACGGTGTTCGTCAATGCCGAGGCGTTGGGTTACACCGGATGCGAACTGCAAGACGCGATCAACGGGGACGCCAAGGCGCTGGCGATGTTCGAGACGATTCGTGCCCACGCGGCGGTTAAAATGGGGCTCATTCAGCGTGTGGAGGAGGCGGCTAGCCGCCAGCACACCCCGAAAGTCGCCTTTGTCGCGCCGGCCTCGAGCTATACCGCGTCAAGCGGTAAAGCCGTTCGTGTGGAGGATGTCGACCTGGTCGTACGAGCCCTATCGATGGGTAAACTGCACCATGCCATGATGGGCACAGCGGCGGTGGCGATTGGCGCAGCCGCGGCCATTCAAGGCACGTTAGTGAACCTGGCCGCAGGAGGCATCGAGCGCGAGGCGGTCACGTTTGGGCATCCGTCAGGTACCCTTCGAGTGGGAGCAAAAGCCAGCTTGGTTGATGGCCGTTGGCAAATCGATCAGGCGTTGATGAGCCGCAGTGCCAGGGTATTGATGGAGGGTGAGGTCCGTATCCCCAGCGATACGTTCTGATCGGTAGAGGTAGTCTGCCGCCGCTGGCTATCGTCAAGCGGCGGCAGAGCGCGGTGATGGCTCACGTTACTCTTCGAACGTGACCTGGTCGCGCATACGGTCTACCGTGGCAGGGCCAATGCCGCTCACCCGAGTGAGGTCATCGGCATTCGTAAAGGCGCCGTTGGTTTCGCGCTCTTCGATGATGGCGGCGGCGCGGCTTGGGCCGATGCCTGGTAATTCAGCTAACAGTTCTTCATCGGCGCTGTTGACGTTGATGGGAGCCACGGTTTGGGCAAATGCTGCACTGGAAAGTCCTAGGCTCAGACTGATGAGAAGTGCAACGACAAAGCGTTTGACGGCTGTGTGCATGGTTCATGTCCCTTATTTGGTGCTTAGGTGCCAGCCACGTGCTCAACGTGATGGCGAGTAGTCGCGGTCACCTTCATGGTCGCCGCCTTAATGAACTTAAACTTTTCAAAACGTAAGTGCTGTAAGCGATCAACGATAACTTTTGTAAGTCTTTCGCTACAGGGTAATGGCGAATCGCTTACACAGCTTATATGGCGAGGCTGGTACACTAGGCGCTTGCCCCTGCGTCCAAGACGTGATTTTTCAACAGCGTTCACGAACACGGAGTAAGCGCGTGTCCACCGATTCCCCACTGATTATTGCCCTCGATTACCCCTCGCTCGATGCGGCGCTCTGCATGGCCGACCAGCTCGACCCGGCTCGCTGTCGTGTCAAAGTCGGTAAAGAACTCTTTACGCGCAGTGGCCCTGCGGTGCTGGAAGCGCTTCACGGCCGTGGCTTCCAGGTATTTCTGGATCTTAAATTCCATGATATTCCCAACACGGTGGCCAGTGCCGTTCAGGCGGCAGCGGAACAGGGGGTTTGGATGGTGAACGTACACGCATCGGGCGGGCGTAAAATGATGGAAACAGCCGCCAAACGGTTATCCGATCATCGACTCGCGACTCACTTGATCGCCGTCACAGTGTTAACCAGTATGGGCAAAGAGGATTTGGCGGAGGTGGGCTTAACGGCAAGCCCTGCTGAGCATGTCATGCACTTGGCGGCTTTGACGCAGCAAAGTGGTTTGAACGGCGTCGTCTGTTCGGCCCAGGAGGCGGCCCAAATTCGTGCGAAGTGTGGCGAGGCGTTTTTGAAAGTCACCCCAGGCATACGGCCAAGCTTTGCTGCAGCGAACGATCAACAGCGCATCATGACACCCGCTGATGCGATGCGCGCGGGCAGTACGCATTTGGTGATTGGTCGTCCGGTGACCCAGGCCGAGGATCCCATGGCAGCGTTGGCAGCCATCGAGGCCGAGCTTTCGGGCGTGTGATCACTCGCCCTCTACGCCGGTAATCGGTTTGATCGTTCCCCAGCGGCGACAGCTTGGGCACTGCCATGCCAAACTGTCGCTGCTAAAGCCGCAGCGGCGACAGCGTTGGCGGGGCCTCCCGCCCATCAGGGCCTTGGTGTGATGTTTGAGCAGCATCAAGCGTGTATCGGGCGTCTCTTTACCCATGAGGCGCTCGCTTTCCAAGTAAAGGTCTACCAGATAATCCAGTCCCCCCAAGCTAGGGGCTTCTGCTAGCCATTCGCCGGTGCGCTCGATAGCGCTGTCGACGCCATCTCGTTGATGTACCAGTGCGCCTAGTGCCACGATGACGCTAGTGTAGGGGGCTTCGCCTAATAGTTGGTAGAGGTGGGTTTCCAATCCAGCTAGGTCGTCGTGGCGTGCATAGGCGCGTTGCAAGGCTGGTAACATGGTCGGGATGTGAGCGATATCCTGTTGGGGAATATGGCTGAGACGTTCGATGGCTTTGGCGTATTGGCCATTGTCCATGTCCAGATCGGCAAGCATCAGCGTCGCACGTACACAACGCTCGTCTAGCTGTAGCGCTTTTTTGAGATGTTTACGTGCCAAAGCACGGCTGGATTGGTCGATCTCTTGCTGAGCAAGCTCGCATAGCCAGTGAGAGGCAGGTCGGCGCATGGCAGGCTGCTGTTTCATGAGCGGTTGAACGATTTCTAAGGCATCCTGCCACTCTTTTTCACGCTCGAGCAGGTCGATCAATAGTCGTTTAGCCTCCAGGCGCAGGTCCTCTTGGCTGGAGTGCTCCAGCAGTGCCCGCAGCAAACGCTGCGCTCTATCATGCACGCCCAGGGCGATGAAATCCCGTGCGAGTTCGAGCTGAACGATTTCATTGGTCGTGGTAGAGAGGGCGGGGCGGGCGAGCAGGTTTTGGTGGATGCCGACGGCTTTGTCCGCTTCACCCCGCGAGCGAAACAGCTTCCCCAAGGCAATGTGTGTCTCAACGGTTTCGCTGTTGACATCTAGTGCATGGATGAACGTTTTGATGGCTTCGTCAGGCTGCTCGTTCAATAAGTAGTTCAGCCCGACGAAGTATTCTCTGGAGAGGCCCGGAGCGCGGGAGGGTCGCTGGGCGCGGCGGTGGGCGTAGCGAAAACCCAGGCCAAAGCCAATGGCTATGGCTGCCAAGAGAACGCCTAGCAGCACCGCATCCTGCATTTAGGCAAGTTCCTTAAACCCCTGCGTACGTAAACGGTCTAGCTCTTTACGCTGCTGTTTGTTGTGGCGCTCGCTACGGGCGAGCTGCGCTTTTAGGCGGACGTACACACCGAGCATGGCCAGCATGCCGACGATGACGCCAACCGCCAACGTGGCCAGCAACCACACCGATAGCGAGACCGGAGGCAGTTCGGCCCAGATCAGGTTCAAGGGGATGGCCTGCTGATTATTGACGGCGAACAAAATGCCGACCAGCAGCACTACCAATAAAATGACGGCCAGAATCAGCCCTTTGATCCAACGCATGAGAGTTTCCTAGTCAGTGACATTCATGGTGCTATTGTGTCTGAGTCTCGGCACGGCGTCATCCCGCAGAAGGTCGGATACCGCTACTTTCGCGGTCAGTAGCCGAGCGCACGACTGGCGTCGACTTGCTCGCGCAACTCCTTGCCCGGTTTGAAATGCGGGACGTACTTGCCATCCAGGTCCACCGGGTCACCGGTTTTAGGATTGCGCCCTGTGCGCGGCTCGCGATAGTGAAGCGAGAAACTGCCAAAACCACGTATCTCCACTCGCCCTCCGTTGGCAAGCGCATCGGTCATATCGTCCAAGATAATACGCACCGCCGTCTCGACTTCTTTGGCGGATAGCTCCGGTTGACGCATCGCAATTTGTTCGATTAATTCAGATTTGGTCATCGGTTGGCTCCCTGCGAACTTTAAAGGCCGTGACGCACATGCGACCTCGATAACATCGAAATCAGCATACTGCGCATAAACGCATAAAACAATTCAGATAAAACAAGGTACTAGGTAAGTACAAAGCTGATTAACAGCATAGGCGATGCTCGGCGCTGGCGCGACCCTGCAGCTTCGGTATACTGGCCTTTCATTTCACTGACTCGGAGAAGCGACCGTTGAGCGACGACACTTCCCCTGCTGCCGTTCTACGAAAGCGGCTTTACTGGCACTCCCGACGCGGTATGTGGGAGCTGGATCTGCTGTTGATTCCCTTTTTGGAGCAGCGATTCGACGCGCTAAGCGAACAGGAACAGCGCACCTACCAGCGCTTGATCGAAGAAGAGGATCAAGATCTGTTCGTGTGGTTGATGCATCGAGAATGGCCCGAAGACCCTGAGCTTCGCCATCTCGTCCAGATGATCGTCGAGCATGCTGAAACCACCGATAACGCTGCCTATCGTACGCTCTAAATTAGCCGTTGGTGTTCAAGTTGCTTTGGTGCTGGGTTTGGCACTACTCACCGCTCGGGCATTAAGCGTCTGGGTGTCGTCAGGTATGCTCGTGATCAGCGTGTGGCTGATCGTTAGGGCTTATCGTACACAACGGTGTGGTGAGCTTCATCTGGTGCAAAACGGCAGTCAGTGGGAAGGTTACTGGCTGCAGAGCACGGGTGAGCCGGGCGTGAGATTAGGTGTAAGCTGTGACTACCTTGGGCCTTGGCTGGTCGGTCTGCGTATCGGTGCCCGGCGAATGTGGGTGTGGCCCGACTCATTGCCGAATGCCAGTCAGCGCGCATTGCGTCGCTGCTTTCATCGGCCGGGCCGCTGATCCTTTAGACCAGGTCATCTAGCTTTATCCACGATGGCTGAGTATCCAGTGCGGGGCGCGGCCAATCCTTCGAGTAGTGCAACCCCCGTGATTCGTGGCGCTTTGCGGCGGCCATCACCGTCATTTTGGCCAATGCCAGGGCCTGCTGGAAGCGAATGCTCTCTGGATGTGCCTTGGCGGATTCGTTCGACTCCCATTCATCGCTCAGAGCGGCTAACGCTCTGCGGGCAGCTTCTAGGCCTTGATCGCTCCGAACGATGGAAACATGTTGGCTCATGATGCTACGCATCGTGTGGCGATACCGGTCGAGCTGCTTAGCGTCAAAAGGGGCGTCTGGGGTTAAGGGAGGGGGGCTTACGGTTTCTTGCGTGACCGTCTCGCGTGCGTGCTTAGGGGACGCAAGGATGTGCTGCGCACAGCTTCTAGCATACACCAAGCACTCTAGGAGTGAGTTACTGGCCATACGGTTGGCTCCGTGAAGGCCGGTGTAGGCGGTTTCTCCGATCGCGTAGAGGTTGGCGACCTGTGTGGCGCCCACGTGATCCGTTGCGACACCGCCGCAGCTATAGTGGGCGGCGGGAACAACGGGGATCGGCTGGCGCGTAATGTCGATTCCCCGTGAGGCGCAATGCGTCAAAATCGTGGGGAAGTGATGGCGTATGGCTGCCTGCCCGAGGTGACGAATGTCTAGCCAAACGTGCCCCAGTGTGCCTTGCTGAATGTGCGCGTCGATGGCGCGCGCCACCACGTCTCGCGGGGCAAGTTCGGCGCGCGGGTCCAGGTCGGGCATGAAACGGTGGCCCGTCTCGTCGAGCAAATGTCCCCCTTCACCTCGTACTGCTTCGCTAATGAGGAAAGCCGGGCCGTGCGGGTCGTAAAGGCAGGTGGGGTGAAACTGCTGAAACTCGAGGTTGCAGAGCGAGGCGCCCAGCTCGGCTGCCATTATCATCCCTTCGCCGCTGCTGGGCGAAGGGGTGGTGGTGTGGCGATAGAGCC
The DNA here is from genome assembly GCF_006228115.1 of Halomonas sp. BL6. Taxonomy (NCBI): domain Bacteria; kingdom Pseudomonadati; phylum Pseudomonadota; class Gammaproteobacteria; order Oceanospirillales; family Halomonadaceae; genus Halomonas; species Halomonas sp. BL6. The sequence goes on from NZ_VDGL01000001.1 coordinate 706,509, forward strand.
CACTCGCTCCGCCGGTCGCCAGTACCGTGTGTTGGGCGAAAAGCAATTGTCGCCGCTGGCTACTGTCGACGCCCTGGGCGCCAATGCAACGGCCCTTGGCATCTTGCAACAGGTTGACGATGGTGAGATCGCTGCGTTGGGTAATGCGTGGGTGCGCGGTGACGCTGCTGACCAGGGTATCGACGACGGCGCGGCCTGTTGCATCGTCGGCGTGAATGATGCGCCGCGCATTGTGCCCGCCTTCTCGGGTGAGGTGGTAGGGGTAGCGAGCCTGAGGGTCGGGGTCGAGGGTGAAAGGCACGCCCCTGTCGATGAGCCACTGAATGGCCTCAGGTCCGTGAGATACGGTAAAGCGAACGGCTTCTTCGTCGCACAGACCGTCGCCTGCAATCAGCGTGTCCCGTACATGATCATCCAGGCAATCATCTGGGGAAAGCACCGCTGCGATGCCGCCTTGAGCCCAGCGACTGGCCCCTTGATCATCCTGTTTAGGACGAACCAGGGTAACGGACAAATGATCAGCAACTTCCAACGCCAAGGTTAGACCAGCGACACCGCCGCCAATAATCAATATGTCAGATGCTGGCGTGCTCATTTGGCCCGCTTCCTCTCTTTACGACAATAGTCAGGAGGGCATGATAGCGTGACGTTTCGGACTAGGCGATGTGTTTGGTCAAAAAAACAGGGAGTTGGAGGGGAGGGGCAGATACAAAAAAAGCCGCGTAGATAGCCTCTATCTCGCAGCGTTACTTTCAATCTAAATTAATGGTTTATCAATGGTGCCCGGAGCCGGACTTGAACCGGCACGGAGTTACCTCCGAGAGATTTTAAGTCTCTTGCGTCTACCAATTTCGCCATCCGGGCAGTGTATCGATGCTATGAAAGCCATCGTTACACTGAAAATGGAGGCTGGAGTCGGAATCGAACCGGCGTACACGGAGTTGCAGTCCGCTGCATAACCACTCTGCCATCCAGCCAAGCAAGTCATTTCATTGGGGTCAACCAAATTGGAGCGGGAAAGGAGATTCGAACTCCCGACCCTCGCCTTGGCAAGGCGATGCTCTACCACTGAGCTATTCCCGCTCGACTCGAGGGCGAATTATACGCATCGCCACGCGCTTGTCAAACAATCAATTTACCAATGGGTTCAAAGAGCTATTGTAAAACTGAGGCAATGCCCTTTACATGGAGCGGCTAAGGTGAGGCCAAGCAGCTTTGAGGTATTGGACCATGGAGAGCAGTGTCAGGGCGGCGGCGATGTAAAGCACCACCACTCCTAAAAGGGCAATAAAATGTCCTGGGGGGAAGGCCAGAAGTACCAGAATGGCCATCATTTGCAGCGTGGTTTTGAGTTTGCCAATCCAGGACACAGCGACCATGCCGCGTTTGCCCATCTCTGCCATCCACTCTCGAAGCGCCGAAATGACGATTTCACGCCCAATGATGACCAAAGCTGGGAGCGTCAAGACCAGCGTGTCGAAGCGTTCGATCAGCAGGGCGAGTGCCACGGCGACCATGAGCTTATCTGCAACAGGGTCTAGGAAAGCGCCAAAGGGAGTGGATTGATTCCAGCGACGGGCGAGGTAGCCGTCTAACCAATCCGTCACGGAAGCAAGGGCAAACAAGCCCGCAGCGACTGGCATGCTCCAGCTAAAGGGTAGATAGAACAGTACGACCAGTAGCGGAATGAAAACGATTCTTGCCAGTGTGAGTATGTTGGGTATATTCATCGCAGGGCGCGATCCTTGCCGGAGAATCATGAAAGTCGGAGTGAAGCGTGGGGTCATTCTATCCCCCTTAGCGCATTGCATCCATGTTAAGAACGCGTTTATCCGTTCAATGACGTATAAATCGTCTCAGCCAGCGCGGCGTTGATGCCAGGCACTCTGGCCAGCTCATCGCGGCTTGCCTTTTGTACGCCCTGTAGCCCCCCGAAGAAGCGCAATAGTTCGCGCCGCCGTTTTGGCCCAATGCCGGGGATGTCTTGCAGAGTAGAGGTGCGCCGCGCTTTGTCTCTGGCGGCGCGGTGCCCGGCAATGGCAAAGCGGTGCGACTCGTCGCGAATGTGCTGTATCAGGTGCAGCGCTGGGGAAGCAGGGTCCATCGGTAACGGGTTATCGCTGGTCTCTAAGAATAGCGTTTCTAGACCCGCTTTACGGGTAGTGCCCTTGGCGACGCCCAGCAGCACGATGTTGGTAACGGCTAAGTCGTTCAATACGCCACGCGCCATATTGAGCTGCCCTTTGCCGCCATCCACAATCAAGATGTCTGGAGCCACCGCTTCACTGCTTTTTACTCGCTTCAGCCGCCGAGTGAGCGCTTGCTGCATGGCAGCGTAATCATCCCCGGCGGCAACGCCTTCGATGCGAAAATGGCGATAGTCGCTCTTACGCGGGCCTTGATGATCAAAAACGACGCATGACGCTACCGTCGCCTCGCCTTGGCTATGACTGATGTCAAAGCACTCCAGCCGTTCTGGCAGGCTGTCAAGGCCGAGCGCTCTTTGTAGGGCCTCGAAACGCTGGGTCAGTTGAGACTTGTTGGCAAGCAGTGAGGCGAGCTGCTGCTCGGCGTTGGTCATGGCCAAGTGCTGCCACTGGGCGCGATGTCCGCGTACCTGGCTGGCGACCCTGATTTTTTTGCCCGCCAGTTGCGAGAGCGCATCGGCAATCAGCGCACTATCCTCTAGGGGGTGGCTCGTAATCACTTCCCCAGGAACATTATGGGGCTGTCCAAAGTAGTACTGGCTGACGACTTCGGTCAACAGCATCTCCGGCGGTAGGTCGAGATCGTTTTTTGGCGTGTGATGGCGCGCGCCTAGTAAGCGTCCATCTCTCACGCTTAGGATAGAGATGCCGAGTGCACCCGGTCGCTTGGCCAGCGCAAACACATCGGCATCGCCACTCTCGTTATCGACGAATTGGCGCTGCTGAAGCTGACGCAGCTGCTGAATTTGATCGCGCAGACGAGCGGCTTCTTCGAAGTCGAGCGCCTGGCTGGCGATTTCCATCTCTTGGGTCAATAGCTGCGTGACGTGCTCACTCTTGCCTTCCAAGCACATGACGGCGTGCTCCACATCTCGCCGGTACTCTTCCTCGGAAATATAGTCCACGCATGGGGCGCTGCAGCGCTGGATTTGATACTGCAAGCAAGGACGAGAACGGTGGGCAAAGACGCTGTCTTCGCAGTTGCGGATGCGGAATATTTTCTGCATCAGCGTGAGGCTCTCCTTGACCGCGCCGCTGCTGGGGTAAGGGCCTAAGTAGCGGCCGTCATCGCGACGCTGGCGTGCACGCTTGTACTCCAGAGCCGGGTAGGGGTGGCGGTCAGTGACGAAGACGAAAGGATACGACTTATCGTCGCGCAGCAGAATGTTATAGGGCGGGCGAAGTTCCTTGATCAGCGTTTGTTCGAGTAACAGGGCCTCGGTTTCACTGCGGGTCACAGTGATTTGAATGTCGGCAATGCGCGCCACCATCGCCTGAGTTTTCGCATTGAGCTGGCCACGGAAATAGCTTGCCAGCCGAGCTTTCAGGCGTTTTGCTTTCCCTACATAGAGCGTATTTTGCTCCTCGTCGAGCATGCGGTAAACGCCCGGCGACGAGCTGACGGAGCTTAGAAACTGCTTGGCATCAAAAGTCATGGCTGGGCATCGGCGCTCTCAAACGTCAGAAGAGGCGATGGTAGGTCTATCCCAGGATCGCGTCAAAGCCCTCGACGAGCCCGTGGCGTAAGGCAAGGTGAGTGAGTTCGACGTCCGTGGCGACTTGCAGCTTGTCAAACAGGCGGTAACGGTACGTGTTGACGGTCTTTGGGCTCAGGTGCAGGCGATCGGAAATGTCTTGTACACGCTGGCAGTTGACGATCATCAGCGCTATTTGTAGTTCACGGTGGGAGAGGTGGCTAAAGGGGTTATCCTCGTCAGTGAAGTGCGCCAAGGCAAGCCGCTGGGCAATCTCTTGGCTGACATAACGGCGTCCGTGGAATACCTGCCGAATGGCTTCGGTCATTTCAACGGCGTCTGCCCCTTTGCTAAGAAAGCCTGATGCGCCGGCCTCGAGCATCCGTCGCAGCACGCTATCCTCCAAATGCGCGGTAAGAATAATCACTTTGACATCGGCCAAGGTGCGGTGGATACGGCGTGTGGCTTCGAGCCCGCCGATTCCCGGCATGCGGATATCCATGAGCACGATATCAGGCTTTAACTGGCGACACTGAGTCACGGCGCTTTCGCCATCGTCAACCTCACCCACGATCTTGATATCGCACTCTTCGTTGAGCAGGTGGGCGATACTGGTTCTCACCAGGTGGTGATCATCGGCAATTAAAACGTTGATCAAGGGTCTGGCTCCTGCAGGTAGTCATCGTTGGCTCGGGCGATACGCGTGCTGCGAAACTATAGAGTGCCACAGCTCTTGGCAAAGGAGAATTAGTTGATGCTTGTTTACTTTAAACCTTGACCTTGCACTGCTTGTCGCTTAGTATTCGCTCCGCTGCAGGTTGCTGCAGTGATTGGGGCCTTAGCTCAGCTGGGAGAGCGCAACACTGGCAGTGTTGAGGTCAGCGGTTCGATCCCGCTAGGCTCCACCAAATTTTAAACGCCGCGTTATTTATAACGCGGCGTTTTCGTATGCCTGCTCTCGAGCTTTGCTCCTCTGCTTTCCACCCGAGTGTGGGTGGAAAGCACCAGAGCTTAGGCTTCGAGGAGCTTGGGTTACGAAGAACTTAGCCTTCGATTTGCCCGAGCAGCAGGAATTCGATCAGTGCCTTCTGGGCGTGCAGACGGTTGCCTGCCTCTTGCCAAACCACGGCGCGCGGGTCGTCCAGCAGTGTATGGCTAATCTCTTCGCCGCGGTGAGCTGGTAGACAGTGCAGGAAGAGGGCGTCGGGCTTGGCGGTATCGAGCATGGCTTCGGTGACTTGAAAGTCGGCGAAATCTGCCTCGCGCTTTGCTTGCTCTGCTTCCTGGCCCATCGATGCCCACACGTCGGTGGTGATCAAGTCAGCGTCTTTGGCCGCTTCTTTGGGGTCGTGGAGTAGCGTGACGCAGTTGCCAGCCGCTTCCATGATGTCAGCGCGAGGCTCGTATCCTCTCGGACAACATACCCTCAAATGGAAGCCGAACTGGCGAGCGGCATTGATCCAGGAGTGACACATATTGTTGCCATCGCCCACCCATACGGCGGTACGGCCTTTCACGCTGCCGCGAAGCTCGGTCCAGGTCATGACGTCTGCCAGCAGTTGGCAGGGGTGATAGTCGTCGCTGAGCGCATTGATCACCGGCACGCTGCTGGCACTGGCGTAGGTTTCCAATCCTTCGTGGGAGAAGGTGCGAATCATCACGGCGTCGACCATTTCAGAGAGCACGCGAGCGGTATCCTCGATGGGCTCGCCGCGGCCCAGCTGGGTATCGCGGGGAGAGAGGAAGAGCGCGTGGCCACCAAACTGCGCCATACCCGTCTCGAAAGAGACACGAGTACGCGTGGAGGATTTTTCGAAAATCATTGCCAGCGTGCGGTTGGGCAGCGGTGTATAAACCGGACCGTTGGCTTTCAAATCCGTTTTGATCTTGATGGCACGCTGGATCAAATACGCCAGCTCGTCTGGGGATAAATCCAGTAAAGTAAGGAAATGGCGTGTCGCCATGATGACTGCTCTCCACACAAAAACACCATCCTAGCGATGCGGCAGGGGATGCGCAACGCGAGCAGCATGCGTAGAATGGCGGCCACGCGTTAAGACCGAGTCGTTTGCTCGGGTATTGGCGGCAGCCGCGCCTACCTTACTCTGCCGGTCATGGGGTTAAAGCCAGTGAGCGGATGGCGTAGACTGGCGCGGAACACAACACTCGTTAGGAGCACATCATGAGCACGACTGCCGAAAACATTCAGCGTCAAATCAGCGAAAACCCGATTCTGATCTACATGAAAGGCACACCTCAGTTGCCCCAGTGTGGTTTCTCCGCGCAGACCGTTCAGGCGCTGATGAGCTGCGGTGAGCGCTTTGCCTTCGTCAACGTTCTGGACAATCCGGATATCCGTGCAGAACTTCCCAAAATTGCCAACTGGCCGACATTTCCGCAACTGTGGGTAGAGGGCGAACTGGTTGGCGGTTGCGATATCGTGGTCGAAATGCATCAAAACGGCGAGCTGGAAAAACTCGTCAAAGAAGCCGCCCAGCGCGCTGCAGCCGCCGAAGGTGGTGAAAACGCTTGAGCGTGATGCCACAAGCCGTTTGAAGACCGCCCGGCGGTTGGCGGGCTGCGGTGCAGCCGCTAGAATGGTGCGCAATCACTAAGCGCTTACTCTTAGCAAACGCGGTTCACGATGGGCCGCGTCGCACCGATTGTCAGCCCGCCAAAGGAAGTGTTGCTCAATGAGCTATCAGGTTCTGGCCCGCAAGTGGCGGCCACGTACATTCCACGAGCTCGTGGGCCAGGCCCATGTTCAACGCGCCCTGGTCAATGCTCTTGACCAGGGCCGTTTGCATCATGCCTACCTCTTTACCGGCACGCGAGGCGTCGGCAAAACCACCCTGGCGCGCATCTTGGCAAAGTGCCTCAACTGCACGGCGAATGGGCGCGGCGACGAAGGCATTACCTCGACCCCCTGTGGTCAGTGTGATAGCTGCCAAGCCATCGACGAGGGGCGCTTCGTCGACCTGATCGAAGTCGATGCTGCCTCGCGTACCAAAGTGGAAGACACCCGCGAGCTGCTCGATAATGTCCAGTACGCGCCTACACAAGGGCGCTATAAAGTGTATCTCATCGACGAGGTACATATGCTGTCCACCAGCAGTTTCAACGCGCTGCTGAAAACGCTGGAAGAACCCCCGCCCCACGTCAAGTTTCTGCTGGCGACGACCGACCCGCAGAAACTCCCGGCCACCGTTTTATCACGTTGTCTGCAGTTTACGCTCAAGCACATGCCGCCTGAGCGTGTCGTCGAGCATTTGACCTACGTGCTGAGGCAAGAGGGCGTCGATTACGACGAGAGCGCGCTGTGGCTGCTGGGCAAAGCCGCCGAAGGCTCCATGCGTGACGCTATGAGTCTGACCGATCAAGCGATTGCGTTCGGCCAAGGCGCCGTTCGGCACGCCGATGTGGCGGCCATGCTGGGTACGCTGGATCATCGCCATGTGCTCGCGCTCGTCGATGCCTTGGCAGATGTGGACGTGCAGAAGCTGTTGGCGGAAGTGGCGCAGTTGGCCGAACAGGGGCCGGATTTTGCCGCCGTGCTAGACGAGCTGACGGCCACTCTTCATCGCTTGGCCGTGGCGCAGATGGTGCCCGATGCTGTGGATAACAGTCACGGTGATCGTGCGCAGATCCAGCAGTTGGCCTGCCGTTTTACCGCCGAAGACATTCAGCTCTACTACCAGATTGGTATTCAGGGACGTGGCGACATGGTGCATGCCCCGGATTTGCGCAGCGCCTTGGAAATGACCTTGTTGCGTATGCTGGCCTTCCGCCCCCAGGGCGTGCCGAAACCGCCGGTAACGCCGTTACCGCTACGCCGCGAGCCCGCCGAGGCATCAACCGAGACCGCTACTTCTGTCGACGGATCTAGCACAAAAAAGCCTGAGCCTGCATCCGTAGTCGCCGGGGACTCGCCCCAAGCGCCTGCTGAGGTGCAGGCCTCAGCGGCTCATGAGGATGATGCGGGCTCGGCCTTGTCTTTGCCGACTGGCGCCGAACGAGACGAGTCGGAGCCCCCGCCCTGGTCGCTTGAAGAAGTGGAACATACGGCTACGCTCGCGCCAGAGCCAGAGCCAGAGCCAGAGCCAGAGCCAGAGCCAGAGCCAGAGCCAGAGCCAGAGCCAGAGCCAGAGCCACATGACGCCTCTTTGGTTGCTGCTACGTCTGAAGTCACACCCGAACCCGTGACCGAGCTTGGTCGTTGGGACCATAAGACGTGGTTAGCCCATTTTGACGCGTTGGGCTTGGGAGGCTTGACGCGCAATTTGGCGGCACATTGCCAGTTGGAGAGCGATGATGGGCAGACCGTGATACTGCGGCTCGACCCCAGTCAGTCGGCCATGCAAGCCGATGTGCACAATGGACGAATCGAGCGTGCGCTCAAGGCGTTGGGGTTGACAAGAAAGCTTCAGTTCAGCGTCGCCGAGCTAGACACGGCGCTGGAAACGCCTCGCCAGCAAGAAGAACGCCTGCTGCAGGAGCGCCACGCACAGGCAGTTGATCTATTGCATCACGACCCCAATATCCAGAAGCTACAGCAGGCGTTTGGGGCTACGCTCATTGAGTCGTCCGTCAAACCGACGCCAGCGGCACGCTCTTAATGGCTACCGGCTATCTTTATCCGTTTCAATAATTGAGGAGAACACCGCATGTTCAAAGGCGGAATGGGCAACATCATGAAGCAAGCCCAAGAAATGCAGGAAAAAATGCAGCGTGTACAGGAAGAAGTCGCTCAGGCGGAGGTACATGGTGAGGCAGGCGCTGGGATGGTCAAAATCACCATGAACGGCCGTCACGATGTCATCGATGTGACGATTGACCCTAGCGTGCTGGAAGAAGACAAGGAGCTTCTGGAAGATTTACTGGCCGCCGCAGTGAACGATGCCGTTCGCAAAGTAGAAGCCAACTCTAAAGCGAAGATGGAAGAAGCAACGGCCGGCCTGAATTTACCGCCTGGCTTTAAGATGCCCTTCTAAACCATGCGTTTTTCTCCGCTTGTCGAGCAATTGATGGACGCCTTTCGCGTGCTGCCCGGCGTTGGGCCGAAAACGGCTCAACGTATGGCCATGCATCTCTTGGAGCGTGAGCGCCCGGGGGGTAAGCGTTTGGCCGCCGTGATCCAGCAAGCGATCGATGAGGTCGGTTATTGCCAGCGCTGTCGAACGCTGACTGAAGCCGAGATATGTGCGCTGTGTGAGAGTCCGCGCAGAGACGATGCGCTACTTTGTGTCGTCGAGTCCCCTGCTGATCAGCTAGCGATCGAAGAGGCCGGTGGCTTTCAAGGGCGCTATTTCGTGCTACATGGCCATCTCTCGCCGCTCGACGGTATTGGGCCAGATGCTATTGGGCTCGATGTGCTCGAGAGTATCGTGGCCGAGGGCAGCGTTCGTGAAGTGGTGTTGGCGACCAATCCCACGGTAGAAGGTGAAGCGACCGCCCACTTCATTGCGTCTCAGTTAGCACATTACGGCGTCGCTTTCTCACGTCTTGCTTACGGGGTGCCCATGGGCGGTGAGCTGGAGTATGTCGATGGTGGCACACTGAGTCGCGCCTTTAACGGTCGCCAGCCTTTCGCTAGCGACGAATACTGACAAGAAACGCAAGCGCTGATGCGGTTGTGCCAACCCGGAAAACTGCTTTGTCCTCTTCAAGCTCTTCTTACTATCAATGGATTGATAATGCCGAGGCATTGGATGCCGCCTGTGAAGCGGTGGCCGGTGCTAGTGTCATTGCCCTCGATACCGAGTTTTTCCGTGAGAACACCTTCTTCCCCGTCCCAGCGTTGATTCAGTTTGCCAATGATGACGTCGCTTATTTGGTCGATCCGCTCTGTACGCCCTGCACGGCCTCGTTCAAAGCGCTGCTGCAAAACGATGCGGTGAAACTGCTGCATGCTTGCAGCGAAGATCTGGAGGTTTTCCAGCATTGGGCGGGCGTTCTCCCTACACCGCTGGTGGATACCCAAGTCGCGCAGGCCTTTTTGGGGGAAAACCCCGGCATGGGCTATCAAAAGCTGGTCGAGCATTGGGTAGGTGAGACGCTGCCAAAAGAAGAAACGCGCTCCAACTGGTTGGAGCGGCCGTTGACGCCGTCTCAGTGTGAATATGCGGCGCTGGACGTCATCTATCTACTCCAGGTATGGCAACTTCAATCTGAGAAACTGGACGGTCTAGGACGACGGGAGTGGCTAGACAGCGAGTGCACCCATTTGATTGAGCAGGCAGGGCGCAGCGAGGAGAACGATGGTCAGTGGTATACTCGCCAGCGTCAGTTGTGGCGGCTTTCACCACGCCAACTCGAGGCGTATCGGCTGATGACCATCTGGCGTGAGGGTGAAACGCGTCGCCGCGATCTACCGCGTAACTGGCTGGTGAGCGATAAGCTGCTGTTTGCCATCGCCGAGAAGATGCCGAAAAACCGCTATGAGCTCGCCGAGATAGACGGCGTCAAACCGTCGCTGGTCAAAAAAGAGGGCGATGCCCTGTTGGCGCTCGTCAAACAGGCGCTTCACTGTCCCGATAACGCGTTGCCAACACCCTGGCCTGACCCGTTGCAACCTGCTTTCAAACGCCGATTCAAAATCATCAAAGGCGTGGTGACGGAAACGGCGTCTGAGCTGAACATCGCGCCTGAAATGTTACTGCGCCGACGGGATATCGAGGCGCTGGTCATGCAGCGGCTCGCGCACCAGCCGCTGACGGAGCTTAGCGGCTGGCGGGCCCGCTGCCTTACCCAGGCGATTCACCAAGCGCTCGAGGAGTCATCTTTATGAGTGAAAAGTTACTTTGCGAGATCTTTAAAAGTTCGCGCAAAGACGAAATGTATCTTTATGTGGACAAGCGTCAAGGTCTGGATAGTGTGCCTGACGCGCTGATGGCTACGTTTGGTAAGCCATTGCCCGTGCTGACCATGATCCTGACGGCGGACAAGACGCTTGCCCGCGTCAAAGCAGCCGACGTAATGACGGCCATCGATGAACAGGGGTTTTATTTGCAAATGCCGCCTGCCAAAGAGCCTTACTTACTCGACATTCATCGAGCACAGTCAGCTGACCGCTCGTGAACGAACGAAGGCAGCGTAGGGCATTATGAACTTTCTGGCCCACGCCTGGCTGGCACAGCCAGGCGACGATGGCTTTTTGTACGGCAATTTGATTGCCGATGGTGTAAAAGGCAGCGATCTCTCTGGGTGGTCGCCGAGTGTTGCAGGCGGTATTCGTCATCATCGCCGGGTCGATGCCTGGGTAGATCAGCACCCGAGTGTTTTGTTGGCCAAACGGCGTGCCCCGAAGACGCAGCGACGCTACGCGGGCATTGCGCTGGATATCGTCTGGGATCACTTCATTGCGCGCCAGCATGCAGGGGCCGAGCAATCCGCGTTGGTCGAGCGCTGCTATCGTTTACTGAGTGCTTGGCCTGCACCCCAGCGGCTGTCGACGATGATGCCGGTCCTGGTCGAGCAAGACTGGCTTCGCCGCTATGCGGATTTCGACTTTACCTGCCGTGCGGTATCGGGCATTGGGCAGCGGCTGTCAGGCGCTAATCGCTTGGCCGAGCTCGTTCCCTGGCTGTGTGAAGATTACGCTGCACTGGAACGCGATTTCAGTCGACTGTGGAGCGAGTGCCGCGCAGAGCTAACCAGCGATGGCGCTGAGAGTATTCACTAATAGACGTAACGGTTTGCTGAGGTGATAAGAGATGAATACCGCGCTTCGCGAGCGCTTTTGGGAGCGCTACCCGCTGGAAGAGCTCACTCAGCCCGAGTGGGAAGCGCTGTGTGATGGTTGCGGCCAGTGCTGTTTGCTCAAGCTGCACGATGACGAGACGAAAGAGCTCGCCATTCTGAACGTAGCTTGTAGGCTGCTGGATACCCATAGCTGTCAGTGCAGTGATTATGAGAACCGCTTTGACAGCGTGCCGGATTGTACGCAGCTAACGCCTGCGCTGGTCAAAGAGTTTACTTGGTTGCCGCAAACCTGTGGTTATCGGCGCGTAGCGGAAGGGCGAAAGCTGGCGGGTTGGCACCCATTGTTGAGTAACGATGCCGAGCGGGTGCACCGCAAAGGAGTGAGTGTGCGTGGGTTTGCCGTGTCGCAGGATGACGTGCCAGAGAAATATCTCGAAGAGCACATTATTGCCGTGATCCCGATGACATGATGTGATGCTCGTTGTGGTGTTTGCCTTCCTTGGCAATTCGGCCACTAGCTGCCCTCTGGGTTAGCTGGCGGTTTTGCTTTTCGTGCTGTCCCAAATCGTTAGGAACGCTTCTTTCAGCGCCGAAGATTGAGGCCTGTTGGCACGCTGCTGAACGCTTTGCTTGGCTTTTTCTTGCGCCGCTGATGTGACCGGTGCGTCCCAGATGGTCAGAAACTTATCTTGATAATTCATGGTGTGCCTCGTCATGTTAGTTAGACGTTGGTATATGAAACTTATGGCTAGTATGACGTAAAAAAAGCGCCCTGTGAAGTTTTATGGAAAATGTTTTCATAAATAAACTCGACGCCAACACGTACTCATAAAAAAGCAGCGCCTCGGCGCTGCTGGTTTGCTGGTGTCAAGACTCACCCTTGGGGAGTCCTATGCTTGGCTAGCCAACCAATGAGGGTATTGAATGGCATGGGTTTGGCGAACAAATACCCCTGTAGCACGTCGCACTCCAGCGACAGTAAATGTCGCTCCTGTTGGCGGGTTTCGACACCCTCGGCAACCACGGTGAGCTCTAAATGATGAGCGAGTGCAATGATTCCCTGCACGACGGCGGCATCTTTGCCGTTGTCACCAATATTGATAATGAAGCTGCGATCGATCTTGATTTTATCGATGGGTAAGTGGCGTAGGTAGCTAAGACTCGAAAACCCCGTGCCAAAGTCATCGATCGCAATACTGATCCCCATGTTTCGTAGCGCGTGCAGCGTATCGATGGCGGCGTCGGTGTCGTTCATTAAAATACCTTCGGTCAGTTCCAGCTCCAGTGCGGTGGGCGGGAGACCTGCGGCGTCGAGGGTGTTGCGTAGCGAGCTCAAAAAGCTAGGGCGATGAAATTGCATGGGAGATAGGTTGATCGCCATGCGGCAGTCGCTTGGTAGATCTGGTGGCAGTTTCATGAAGTCTTGGGCGGCACGCTCCATGACCCACTGACTCAAGCCGATGATTTGTCCCGTCTCCTCGGCGATGGGAATGAATAGCGCAGGTGAAATGGGGCCTTTGACAGGATGATTCCAACGAAGAAGCGCCTCGAAACCGCGTACATCGCCCTCTCGACCCAGCAGTGGTTGATAATGCAGTTCGAATTGCTCTTGGCTGATGGCTTCTTGAAGGTCGTTTCTCAACGTGACGCGCTGTGTCAACTTCTGATTGATATCGTGTGTAAAGATTTGCTGGGTATTTCGCCCTTGCTGTTTGGCTTTGTACATCGCCATGTCTGCCTGTTGAAGCAGAGCCGCCGGATTATCGAGGCCCTCATCGCCGAGCGCGATACCGATACTCGCCGAGAGATAGAGTTCGTGCCGGTCGATGCGATAGGGCTGGGCGAGTTCTAAGAGCAAGCGTTCGGCCACCTCTTGTGCTTGATGGGGAGCGTCCAAATCAGGCAGCAGAAGCACGAATTCGTCGCCGCCAAAGCGACAAAGCGTATCCGAAGGGCGAATCACGTCCTCCAAACGACGTGCCACGTGGATCAATACTTGATCGCCGATGGCATGGCCCAACGTGTCATTGATCGGCTTGAATTCGTCCAAATCGATGAACAGCACGGCGAGCTGCTGATGGTGTCGCTTGGCTAAGTCGACGTCATGGCGTAAACGATCTTCGAACAGCGCCCGGTTGCCAAGTCCAGTAAGCGCATCGTGCGTTGCATGAAATGCCAGCTCGTTTTCGTGATCTTTTCGTTCTGAAATATCGTTGATAATGCCCACAAAGTGGGTCGCTTTGCCATCTTGCGCACGCACGGGGGATATGAACACGTTGTTCCAGAATGCGCGTCCATCTTTACGATAGTGACGAATCGTCAAGCTGATGTCTTGCTGACGGGTGAGCGCGTCTTGGATCTCTTGTACCTGTTTGGGGTCAGTATCTGGTCCCTTTAAAAAGTCATAATTTTGTTGCTGGGCATCGTCGAGTTCATAGCCGGTGATCGCAACGAAGGCGGGGTTGACGTAAATGATTGGGAAGTCGTCGCCGCGAGCCTCACAAATCAACACGCCATTACTGCTCGCCTCCAGGCTGCGCTGAAAGATACGCAATTGCGCCTCGTTGAAACGCAGGGCGGTCATCTCTTTTACCACGCCGTACACGCCTACCACCGTTTCCATGACCACTGTCGGTAGAAACGAGATATCGACGAAGTGCAGTTGCCCCGTTTGGCTAGGAAGCTCGATTTCTATACGCTGTGCCACGCCGGTGAGCGCCTGGCCAAAGACTTCGTCGATCGATTCGCGCTGCTCGGTGGGCACGAAACTGTCAAGGTGTTGACCGATGATATCGGCTTCGCTCATGCCCATCAGCGTCAGAAGTGATTGGTTCACGCTGAGGAAGTGGCCGTCGATATCGAGCGAAAACACGCCGTCTGGATTTTGAGTAAACAGTGAGCGAAAGCGCTGTTCGCTGTCTTGTAGGGTTTGCTGGTGGTGATAACGCTCGATAGCCAAACGCATTAATCGCAGAGCGCTAGGTAGCAGCGTTGGTTCGGTATCGGCGGTGTGGTTGGCTGCCGATGCGGGCATCTGCTGCGACAGCAGTACCACCACGCCCAAAGGCAGTTCCTCTGAGCCGCTTATGATATGTACGTCGGCGCAAACATAGCCATTCTCGGCCGCCATTTGGGTAAACGTCAGCGACATGTTGGTATCTGGGGTAAGACGCGTCGTCGATTGCCCTTGCTGATGTAGTTCTCTGGCCAGCGTGACGAGGCTCTCGCTGAAGGATAGCGAGTCTTGGAGGGCAAACGGTAGACTGCTGGAGAGTACTTCCACTCGGTAGGTCGCTGTGTTGTCTAGCCGCCATATGGCCGCGTGGCAGTGTGGGCTTTGTTGTTCCAAGAGCCGGCAAATTTGCAGAAGGGTGGCGCTGCAGGGCTCGTCGCGAGCAATCATGGCTTGAATGCGGTGCTGATCCTCCAGTGCCTCTTTGGCTTTGGCAAGCTCCCGTGTCCGCTGAGCTCTTGCCGCGATCAAGGCGAAGCTAAGCACCAGTTGATAGGTGAGTAGCAAACCCGCTATGCCGATACTGGCAGCAAGGAATTGAGCGACATCGAACGTAGGTGAAGGGCGCGGCCAAAGGCTCAAGTTTAGCGCCGCATCACCTGGCAGCCCAAGGCGCTTCTCGCTAAGGGGGGCGTCCTGTGGTCGTGCTTCTTGCTCATCTGTCGCGGTGTCGGCTGAGAGGATGGAACCGCCTGCATGGCTGATCGAAAGCGAGAAAGCTTGATCCGCAATTTGGGTCTCTTGAGTAATGAGATAGGCTATATCGATGACGGCCACGAGCTGAGCCCGCTCCTCGACCGAGGGGGTCACTGCCAAAAGAGCCATATCAGGGCGCTGTGGATCAGGAAAGAGCCACTGAACGGTTCGTGGCTGATTCAGCCAGCGTAATACCGGCTGACTGACGAGCTGGTCATCCAGCCATAAAAGTTCGTTTTCCTGCTGAGCATGTCGCCAGACGTCTCGCGCTGAGGGGAGGAAGTAGGCCAGGGCGCGGATGCTGGGATAATCACGCCAGTAGCGAGCCACTTCCTGTTGGCGAAAGATCTCCTCTTCGGGCAGGTTTTGCCAGCGTTCAGCGAGACGTTCAAGGATGACGGCACGAGAGTTCAGTGTACGTTCGACACTGGTGGTGACACTGGCGAGCGTGTTCTCTGCTTCTGTGCGGATGGTGGCATGCTGACTCCAACTCAATAAAAACCAAGCGCTCATGCTCAGCGCTACACCCACGATGCCTGCAGCAACAGCGGCTTTGCTCAACGAGGCCGCCAAGTGTGGGACGTGCCGACTCACCATGATCATGGCCAAGCCAAACGAGAAACACAAAAAAGCGGGTAACGGAGCACTGGCGCGAGGCAGCCAGTTAGGCAGTGCGACACCTAAATTGTGGAGGAGCGTTATTGCACCGATCCCCCACAGCACCATCCCCCCGCTCTGCCATATGCGACGTTGCCAGGCACCTTTGGGTCCGACCCATAAACAGAACGCCGCGAGCAGGGAAATAGGCGCGGCTTGGCTGGGTAGCCTGGGCTGCCCGGTGAGCCAAGAGACGCCCGAGCTGCCAGCAAAGGTGTTATGGATAGCCGTATAAAGCGCCAACAACAACAGGGTAATGCCCGCGATACGTCGCCAGCGAGGGGCGTTTGCCATGACGGCGCTCAAGCCCAATCCCGAGAGTAGGATGACGAGCGAACTATCGGGAAGTATCGCCAGTGCTTGCGGCTGGGGCAGGCGAGGCACAGTACCAAATATCAAGTTGGCACCACCGATAATGACCGTGGTGGTTAACAGCATGAGTAGGCCCGTCTGTAACGCTAACTCACGGTTATTGACATCCATTAGGCAGCGGCCACCTAAAACAGGGTGGGAATCGATATCGATATAGCGATTGCACAGTACAGGCCAATACTCTCAGCGATCCCCTAGGCTGGCAAGGCGCCATCCGTCGAAAGTCGGCTCTACAAGGTGCGCCTATCAACGCTAAATAGCGACTGCGTTTATAGTTTATCGGTTGGGGACATATAGCTTTACCATAGAGCTGTGTAGACTGGGGAAAGACCTCTCGATTTGCAAGGACACCTCATGACCGCTGCAACTTCTGCGCCTGTACCGCCCATTGTGGTAGGGGTCGGAGCCTCGGCTGGCGGGCTCGAAGCCATTTCCAACCTGATCCGACCGCTCGACCCTGCGTTGCCTATGGCGTTTGTTGTGCTGCAGCATGTGTCTCCTAATCACAAGAGTATGCTGGTGGAAATCCTCAGCCGAGAAACACGGCTGCAGGTGGTGAGGCTCGAACATCTACAGCGCCCTGAGCCAGGGGTCATCTATGTCGTGCCCGCCAACACCAACGCGACGATCAAAGAAGGTGCGTTTCACACGACGCCCGCGTTGCCCCATATCGTGCCTAAGCCCTCAATCAACGATTTTTTCTCATCATTAGCCAGTGATGCACATGAATCTGCCGTCGGCATCGTGCTATCTGGGACGGGATCGGACGGCACTGCCGGGTTGCGGGCGATCTTAGCCGCCGGTGGCATCACCATGGTGCAAACGCCAAGTAGCGCCAAGTACGATGGGATGCCCCAATCGGCGATTGATGCCGGGGTCATCGACTATATTCTCGACGTCGACGAGATGGCTGCTCGGCTGTCTGAGTTGGCGCGCCTAGAGTGCGCGAGCCTCGAAGGAAACCAAATAGCGGTGCCTCCGCGGGTGCTTTCGTTGTTAAAAGAGCGTCGCCATCTGGATTTTTCCGGCTACAAACTGGGCACGTTGAGTCGCCGGATCCGCCGTCGTATGGTGGCCACTCACGTCGCGGACATTCAGCAGTACGTTGCATTGTTGGAGCGCGACCCCTCTGAGCTTGAACAGCTTGGACGCGATATATTGATCTCCGTAACGGCTTTTTTTCGAGATACCACGGCGTTTGACGCGCTCAAACGAGTGATTCATTCCATGGTAGAAGAGGCCGATGCGGGCCCGCTGCGTATCTGGGTAGCGGGCTGTGCGACCGGCGAGGAGGCATACTCCCTTGCGCTGTTGATCGCTGAAGCGAAGCGCATGCTCGATAGCAGCGTGGTGGTGCAGATTTTTGCCACGGACATTGACGAATATGCACTAGAGATAGCCCGGCGTGGTCGTTACCTAAGCGCTGCATTAGAGGCGCTATCGCCCGACCTATTGGCCCGCTATTTCACACGCCTCGAACACTTTTATGAAGTGAACAAAACCTTGCGGGATATGATTGTGTTTGCAAAGCACAATTTGGTCGACGACCCACCCTTTTTGCGCTTGAGTCTGATTACCTGCCGGAACGTCTTGATTTACTTCGATAGTGAGCTTCAGTCTAAAGTCCTGCAGCGCTTCCATTTTGGTCTCAGGGTAAAAGGCACTCTGTTTTTAGGGCGTTCCGAGAGCATTGGACACTGTGAGCCACTGTTTACTCCAGTCGACCGTCGCGAACGACTATTTGCCAAACAGGGCGAAAGTCACGAGATCATGAATAACGCGCCGACGTCCAGAAGCATCATGTCTCCCGTGAAGCGCCAAGATCGAGACCTGCAGCAGCTATTGGATGCCCTAGTTGCGCACATGGGGATCACCGTGGCCTTATGCGATGCTCAGGGTAACGTTCAGCATACCGCCGGGGAGGTAAAACGTTTCTTACGCTTTCCTGCCGGACGCACGCAGGTGGGCATTCAGGATGTCATGATCGACCCTTTTTGCGGTGAACTGATGTCCTTGTTACACCAGTTCAACAAACAGCGAGCGCCACAGCTAGGGCGACGTCGGCGGCTTGACGATGAGTGGTGGCAGCTCAGCGTTCGTGGGCTTACCGACCAAGGAGACGAGCGGCGTATCTTGATCGTTTTGGCACCGCTGGCGGATATCGAAAAGCCAACTCGAATGCCGCTCGACCAGCTCATGGAGCCACCTTTACTCGATGGCGCCGATAGTTTAGAGGATGAGCTAGAGGCCACTCGCGAACATTTACAGTCGCTCATTGAAGAGCTAGCGACCGCCAATGAGGAGATGCAGTCGCTCAACGAAGAGGCCCAAGCGTCTAATGAAGAGCTTCAGGCCACGAACGAAGAGTTGGAAGCGTCCAACGAAGAGCTGCAAGCGACGAACGAAGAACTGATCAGCTTGAATGAAGAGCTCAACGTGAAAACCGGCGAGCTGACGAAGCTCAACGAAGAATATACCTATCTGTACGATGCGCTCGATTTTCCGCTACTAGTATTCGATGGTGCACTTTTTCTCAAACGCTACAATGCGCCTGCTGCACGCTCGTTCAATGTTCGTCCAACCGCGCTGATGCGCCATGTGTCGGGGCTTCGCTTACCGCAGGTGTTCGATGATCTAGAGAACGCCATGGCAGACGTTGCCCGGCAGGCTGCACCGGTGGAGAGCGTTATCGAACTCGAAGGGCGACTACTACAGCGGCTGATCACCCCCGGCATCAATCAGCAAGGGACGGTGGAGCTACTGGTCGTTACGTTGATGGACGTGACCGACCTGAGCCAAGTGCAAGCGAAGCTCAGACAATCTCAAGCGCAAATGCAAGCGCTGATGGAAAACAGCACGATCATGGTCGCGTTGAAAGATCTCAACGGACGCTACACGTTTGCCAATCCGCAGTTTCTCAAAACGTTTGGTCTCACGAAAGAGCAATTGATTGGGCGAAGTGTCTTCGAGCTTTTCCCAGACGCATACGCAGGCTCGGTATGGGCGCGGGACATGGATGCGGTGCGCTTTCAAAAAATCGTTGAGGCTGAGCATACGCTCCCCAGCGATCACGGCACTGCGCGTGTCTTGTCCTGCGTGCATCAAGTGCTACGTGACGAGCAAGGCCATCCCTACTTGATTTTGACTGAGTCTGAAGATATTACCGCGCGTAAACACGCCGAACGAGAAATGCTGGTGGCCTCGAAGGTCTTCGAGCAAGCTGGCGAGGCGATTGTCGTCATCGATGCCCAAGGCAATGTTAGGTCGGTCAATAATGCGTTTAGTCGCATTACGGGGTACGCGGCTGACGCTGTCGAGGGACAGCCCGCGCTACCCTTGCTGTACCGCGACGATGACAGCCAGGAGGGTAGGCAACGACGGGGCACTTGCTATGTGCTGTGGGACATCGTCAAACAGCACGGATATTGGCAGGGTGAAGTGTTCAACAAACGCCGAGACGGCACGTTATTTTCGCAGTGGCTAACGCTCAATATGATCGAGCCCGATAGCCAAGACGAAGCGCTATGTGTAGCGGTCTTTTCGGACATCAGCCATATCAAGGAGTCGCAGCGCCAAGCAGAGTATTTGGCCACCCACGATGCGCTGACCGGCTTGCCGAATCGAACGCTGTTTCAGGACCGTCTCAAAGTAGCGATTGCTCACGCCAAGCGTAGTGAGCAGGCCAGCGCACTAATGTTTTTGGATTTGGACAACTTTAAGAGTATCAACGATACCCTGGGGCATGACGTTGGGGATGAGCTGCTCATTCAAGTCGCGCATCGTCTGAAAGAGCTGGTGCGGGACATGGATACCGTTGCCCGCCTAGGCGGTGACGAGTTTACGGTCATCCTCGTGGATACCTCCATCGAAGGGGCCGAGCAGGTCGCTAAGCGGATTGTCGAGGCACTCTCCAAGCCTTTCGACGTGCGCCGTCATGCGCTGTTCGTGACCTCTAGCGTTGGCTTGGCGTTCTGCCCCGATGATGGTGACGACGTGGCTGGGCTCACCAAAGCCGCTGATACGGCAATGTATCGAGCCAAAGAGAATGGTCGTGATCGGTTCGAATTGTTTAAACCCGAGCTTCAAGCACGCCTGATGCGTGATGTCGCCATCGAGCATGCCCTGCGCGACGGAATGGAACACGACCGTTTACAGCTGGTGTACCAGCCGAAATTCGTCTGTGTCGACCAAGGCGCGTTATCCGGAGCCGAGGCGCTGCTGCGGTGGGTCGATCCCACGCTGGGACAGGTAAGTCCTGTCGATTTCATACCGGTGGCCGAAGCGACCGGCCTGATTCTGGAGCTGGACCGCTACGTAGCATTGCAATTGATTCGCCAATTGGCCAAGTGGCGTGACGATGGACTGACGCCGCCGCCAGTGGCCATGAACGTATCCGCGCGTAGTTTTCAAGAGGAGCGCTTCATTACGCATCTGTTCGGCTGCTTGAAACAGTACCGGGTGCCTTGCTCGCTCATTCAGGTGGAAATCACGGAAAGTACCCTAGTGGATCGGTCGAGTTCGGCGTTGGGCAATATCGAAAAACTGCGTGAAGCGGGCATTAAACTGGCCGTGGACGACTTCGGCACTGGTTACTCATCGCTAGCGTACTTGAAGCGGCTGCCCTTGGCCGAGTTGAAAATAGACAAAAGCTTCGTGGATGGTTTAGGGGAAAAAGACGAGGGTGATCGCGCCATTGCGCTGGCGATTTTGGGTATGGCAAAGGCCTTGGGCATTCGCACCGTGGGGGAGGGGGTCGAAACCTCCTCTCAATTAGCGTGGTTGATTGAAAACGACTGTGACTTTGTTCAAGGTTACCTACTCTCGAAACCGTTACCGCTGGCCGAATTCACGGCCTTGATTACCGGCAGTGGTCACCCCCACGATGCCCCCTCTCAGGATGTAGTGTCATGACCCAATCCCGTGGCTTTATCCACCACTGTGAGCAGGAGGCGCTACACCTTTCTGGCGCCATTCAGCCCCATGGTGTGCTGCTGATTACCGATGTCGATGGCACGGTCTCACACGTTTCGGCCAATGCAGAGACTCTATTGAGGGATGTGGAGCCCCAAGTAGGCCTGGGAAAGCCGTTGCCCGCCTTTCTTGACGGTATCGTCAAAACGCTCCCCAACCTAGGTCCTGGAGAGCGGCATGCGGGTCAATGCGAAACGCCCCGGCAAGAGTTCGATGTCGTGGTGACTCAGCATCATGGGCGCGGTTGGATCTATGAATTGTATCCTGTCGATGCCCATGCCGCACCGATGGTTGCCGTCAGCCCTCCTACGGCTGTGCCGGAGAGTGCTGATGAGCTGGCAAGCCAGTGTCAGGCGCTAATGGATAGCCTGCTGGCGGTGAGTGGTTTCGACCGGGTGCTCTATTACCGTTTCATGCCAGAGGGTGATGGTGAGGTGATCGCCGAGGCGCGTCGCGAGGGCGTGACGGGCAGCTATCGTGGGCTGCGTTTTCCCGCCAGCGACATACCCTATATCGCTCGCCAACTCTATTTGAAGAACCCGTGGCGTACGATTCCCGATGCCACGGCCGCCCCTGTACCGATCTATGCGACCCAGGCCGATGCAACGCCTGACTTGAGCTACGTCGACCTGCGCAGTGCCTCGCCAGTGCACTTGGAGTACATGGCCAATATGGGCGTTGAGGGTGCCGTCTCGCTACCGATCATCCAGGGGGGAGAGTTGGATGCGCTTATCTCTTGCCATGCTGCTATGCCCAAACAGCTTACGCTCAGCCAGCTTGAGTCCATACGTACGTTGAGTGAGGGGTTTAACTTACGTCTGCGCGATTTCAAAGCGCGTCGGCGTCAGCAAGTCATCGATGGTCTGCAGCGCTACTTCGATCACGCTAAGTCGGTGCTGATGCGTCACGGCGAGCTTGAAAGCGCCTGGGACGAGTTGAGCGAGTGGTTGATGGACACCTTCAGTGTAGATGGCGTCATACTGCAGATGGGGGAGGAGTACTACCAGCAAGGCGTAGGATTGACGCCTCATGTGATGGCGATGGTCGCGACCCAGGCTGCGAAGGAGTCCAGCAATGTTTGGGTCAGCGAGTGTCTGCAGCGTGACTGCCCGGGGATGCCGCTTAGTGAAGTGGCGGGTGTGGCATTGATCAGCGATCTTCCCTTCGACTCGCATCATACCGTCAATCTTTACTTATGCCGCGTGGAGCACATTTACAACGTCACCTGGGGAGGTAATCCCGATAAGCCGGTGGATTACCGCGAAGGAGGCAGCATGGTGTCACCAAGGCGGTCCTTCGAAGCTTGGGTCGAACAGCGACTGGGGCACAGCCGACCCTGGACCAAAAGTACCCGTCTTCATCTTTTAAAACTACGTGCGCTGCTCCAGCAAGCCAAGACAATACCGTGGCGGCAAAATGAAGCATAAAGATGCAGGGGGGCTACTGGCGCAGACACTAAGGCTCGCGACGAAAGCCGACCATCGCTGCATCGACCATCATCCGGCATTGGTGACACTGCTGAGTCCTCACCTTGATAGGACCCGCTTTGGACGTGGGCTTGCGGCGCTTTATCCTGCCATTGCCGGGCTGGAGTTTACGTTAGATCAGTCGCCAGTAGATGACGAAGCGCGCTATCCATTGACCCTGCGGGAGCCACTGCTTCGCCAGGACCTCGTAGGCCTGAATCAACCGCAGCAGTCGGCTTGGCCGTTCACCGCCCCCGCCAACGCATACGAAAAGGTGGGAATGATGTACGTGCTAGAGGGGTCTCGACTGGGCGGACAGCTGATTGGTCGGCATGTTCGGCGCTTACTGGGGGAGCAGGTGCCATGCCGTTTTTTTACCGATGTGCCGCTGACTCCCCACGCATGGGCTGCTTTTTGGCACTATGCCGAAGCCGTGTGTCCTGAGTCCACATGGCCCGACGTCGTTATGGGCGCTCGCCAAGCCTTTGGTGAGTTCAACCAAGCGCTCACTGCGGCGCTTCCCGCCGACGACGCCATTACGCCAGCCCTAGCGCCCATAGAATGAATGCGTCTTGGCGTGCGGCATCCCGCCAGGCTTTGAACCTGCCCGAGGCGCCACCGTGCCCACTGCTCATGTCGGTATGCAGTAGAATGGGCGCGTCTCCCTGCTGCGCCTGTGTGACGCGGGCGTAGAACTTGGCAGGCTCCCAGTAGCTCACCCGAGTATCGAACCAGCTTCCTTCGACCCATAGCGCTGGGTAGCGCTGCGGTTGGATGTTGTCGATAGGCGAGTAGCCCGCGATACGCTTGGCGACATTTGGGTCTTCCGGATTTCCCCACTCGGTATACTCGGCCGTGGTGAGCGGCAGCGCTGGGTTTTGCATGGTGCGCAGCACATCCAGAAAAGGCACATCCAATACGGCGGCACAGAACGCCTCGGGCGCGCGGTTAAGGCACGTGCCTACCAGTAGCCCACCGGCGCTGGCCCCATAGGCGACCACCCGCTCAGGTTGACTGACATGGGCGGTGACGAGGGCCTCACGGGCGGCTAAAAAGTCGTGAAAGCTGTTTTCTTTGTGGGCCATCTTGC
Source organism: Halomonas sp. BL6 (assembly GCF_006228115.1). Lineage (NCBI taxonomy): Bacteria > Pseudomonadati > Pseudomonadota > Gammaproteobacteria > Oceanospirillales > Halomonadaceae > Halomonas > Halomonas sp. BL6. Next base: position 730,157 of record NZ_VDGL01000001.1, read on the forward strand.
CCTTCAAGTACCACGGTTCGCCGCGCTCACCACCACCCCGCACATGAGCCACGGCAAACGCGACGCCGCGTTCCAGAAGCTCCAGTCGGGCAATCGAAAACCAGGGGTCCAGTGCGTCCCCGTAGGCACCATAACCGTACAGCAGAGTGGGCAGCGGTTGGTCGGCCAAGTCGGTCCGCATGACCACCGAGATGGGCACCTGCTCCCCATCGTGGCTGGTCGCCCATACTCGGCGACTGGTCAATTGCTCAGGTGTCAGGTGGCCGTGAACGGCGACGCGCTTCAACAGTTTGCGTTGACCGCTATCGAGATCCAGGGCGTACCAGCTTGGCGGGCGGGTGAACGACTCTTCTCGTAGATGCAGCGTGCGCGTATCGAAGTGGGGCGAGTCTTCCAGAAGCTGTGAGCAAAGCGTTTCCGGCAGCGCCAAATAGCCATCGAATAGGAAATGATGTTGCGCATCCAGTTCCACACGGCGCAACCTTACCTGTGCATCTTGATGGCTGCGCTCGGCCAGAATTAGCCCCCATGAGAATGCATCCATACCTTCGAGCGTTGCATCGTCGCGGTGAGGAATCAGCGTTTGCCAAGGCGCCTGTGGGTTGCTCAGCGAATCGGTGCGGATGTCTAACTGGAAGTGTGGTCCCGTTTGGTTGTTCAAGCGATAGAACGTGCCAGGGCGATGATCGATACTTACCTCTACACCCGGTTGGCGAGCATGAAGACATACCGGCGGGACGGCTGGCCGGTGGGCTGGAAGAGCAAGCACTTCCGTGGTCTCCTTCGAGCCAGTTTCGATCATTAACCAGGCTTTCGAGCGTGTTTTGCCCACGCCGACCCAGAATTCCGGATCGGCTTCGCGGAAGATCAATTCAGGAGATGGCTGACCCCCGTCCTTGGCAAAAGCGACCCACAGACGCCATAAGCTGTCTGGTCGTTGGGTATCGTCGAAGCGGGTGAATAGAAGCGTGGCACCCTCGGCGCTTTGGTCTTCCGCCCAGCATACGCTAGGGCCGATATCGCTAAGTAGCTGACGGGGCGCTCCGTTAGGCAGCCTTTTCAACCACAGCGTAAAGCGCTCGTCACCCTGAGTGTCTTCCGTCCAGGCCAGCCACTGCTCGTCGGGAGAGAGGGCCATGTCCCCCATATCAAAGAACGGCTGATGAGCAGCGCGCTCGCGGACATCGAGAAAACAGGTTTTTTGCTCTGGCTGGCCGTTGGGGTAACGCCACCAGCAAGGGTAATCATCTTCCGCGCCGGTCTCGCTCCAGAACGTAAAGTGGTCAAGCGCTGTCTCTAGACTCTTGACCGCTAACTCCCTACGTGCAAGGTGCGAACGGTAGAGCGTATCCGCTAGGGGTGAGAGGGGGGCAAACCAGTCGGCATGCTGCTGGTTGGCCGCAGTGATGAAATCGCTGACGTCAGTGCTCTCGCGGTCTTCTAACCAGTGCCATTCAGGATCATCGGCGCGATAATAGTGCGCGACGGGCGAGCCTTCGTGCATACCAGGCTGTGCTTTCATAAATTGACAGGTACCATAACGGGAAATCAACGTCGGGTGATTCCACCCACATGAGGGGTATTATGCTGTTTGCAGACTCAATGTCACTGCTGTGGTTAAGTTATTACGGTCTTTCACTGCTGGTTCTGTTAGCGGTGTACTTTGCGTTGGCCCTGTTTCCACGTCTGCCAAGATTAGTGATCACCTGGTGCGTGGCGGGCGCCATGTGGATGCCTGCGAACTACCGCTTGCCGCTGGTTGAGGAGGGGGAGTTTTATACCGGCTGGGCGCCCTCGGCGATGGTGGCGGCCGTTGGTTTCTTTGAGCACAGCGCAAGCGCCATGCGCACCGGGCTGCTGTGGGCCGTGCTGGGCGTAGCGCTGGGGGCAGGCATTGGCATCGCGCTGTGGTGGTGGCGTCGCCCGTTGCCTGAAGAGCACACCCCGCCGCGCCATCAAGCGGAAGAGGCCCCCCAGCCGACACGTCGCCGTGAACCGGTCATCCGCTAGTGGGAGAAGCAGCAAAGGAGCGCGCCCATGTGTGAATTGCTGGGCATGAGTGCCAACGTGCCCACCGATATTTGCTTCAGCTTCTCAGGCTTCTTGCACCGCGGTGGAGGCACAGGCCCGCACCGCGACGGTTGGGGTATCGCCTTTTATGAGGAGGGCGGCTATCGCGAATTCAGAGACCCTCACCCGTCCGTGGATTCACCGATTGCCCGCTTGATCTGTGAGTATCCGATCAAATCCAACGTCGTCATCAGTCATATTCGCCAAGCCAACGTGGGCGGGGTAAGGCTGGCCAACACGCATCCGTTTACCCGTGAAATGTGGGGTCGGCCTTGGTGTTACGCTCATAATGGTCAACTGAGCAACTGGCAGTCGCTGCCCTTAGGGATGTACACCCCGGTGGGCAATACCGATAGCGAGCATGCGTTTTGCTGGATCATGGGTGAACTGCGGCGCACGTTTCCTATGCCACCGGCTTCGCCAGAGGCACTATGGGAAACACTGCATTCACTATGTGAGCAGCTCAGGGGTTTAGGCGTTTTTAATTTACTCCTTTCTGACGGCGTCTATCTTTATAGCTATTGCACCACCAAGTTGGCGCACATCACTCGGCGTGCGCCCTTTGGTGAGGCGGAGCTATCTGATGCTGAGATGACGGTCAATTTCATCGAGCATACGACGCCCAACGATATCGTATCGGTCATTGCGACTGAGCCGCTCACTCAAAACGAGGCATGGCAGCGCATGGTGCCAGGGGAGTTACTGGTATGGCGTGAGGGAGAAATCAGCGCGCGGTATTGTCCATAATGCAATAGGGTTCGAAGGGTATAAGCTAAAGTTGAAACGTAAGTTTCAATCGATCGTTTTACAGTGCCCTAAACGTCGTATATCGTTGGCATTTAGTCGCTTTATACAACCCCACCACAATAACAAGGTCGGTCTCATATCGACACGGATAGCGGAGATAGCCCATGAGCGAACACGCCAACACCTCTATTTTAAGCGGACCAGCGCTTGAAGGGTTGGAAGACTACCACTCTATTACGGATGTTTTTCACTCAGCCGTCTCACGTTTTTCAAGCAAGCCCGCGTTTACCTGCATGGGCAAAACGCTGAGTTTTTCCGACCTTGACCGTCTTTCGGCTCACTTCGCGGCTTGGCTTCAGCATGAGACCGACTTGGTGCCAGGAGACAGGATCGCCATCCAGTTGCCGAACGTGCTTCAGTTCCCCGTGGCAGTGTTTGGTGCCTTGCGGGCGGGGCTCGTGGTGGTCAACACCAACCCGCTGTATACCGAGCGGGAGATGGCGCACCAGTTCAAAGACTCCAATGCCAAGGCCATCGTGATCTTGGCCAATATGGCCGACAAGCTAGAAAAAGTGCTCGATAAAACGGACATTAAGCATGTATTGGTAACGCAGCTTGCCGACCTGCACGATGCCCCCAAGCGTTGGCTCATCAATGCCGTCGTGAAGCACGTCAAGAAAATGGTGCCTGCCTACTCGCTGCCCAGCGCCGTTGGCTTTAGAGACGCACTGAAGAAAGGCGCGTCGCTAAAGCACACCCCCGTGGAGCGCACGTTGGAGGATTTGGCAGCGCTGCAGTACACGGGCGGCACGACCGGTATGCCTAAAGGGGCCATGCTGACCCATCGCAATCTGGTGGCGAACATGCTACAGGCCCGTTCAGCCATCGGTGAACATCTCACCGATGGTGAAGAGCTGGTGATTGCGCCGTTGCCTGTCTACCACATCTACACCTTTACCGTGAACTGCTTGTTCCTGATGGAAACCGGCAATCACTCGCTGCTCATCACCAATCCTCGAGATTTGCCCAATTTCGTTAAAGAACTCAAAGGGCTGCCGTTTACCGGTTTTATCGGCCTCAATACGCTATTTAATGCGCTATGTAATCGTGATGACTTCAAACAGCTCGACTTCTCCAAATTGAAACTGACCATTTCCGGCGGCATGGCGCTGACCAAGGCGGCTGCTCAGCGCTGGGAAGAGACCACCGGTTGCCCGATCGCCGAAGGCTACGGCCTTACCGAGACGTCGCCTATCGTCAGCTTCAACCCCAACGATGCCATTCAATTGGGCACCATTGGCAAACCGGTCGCGGGTACGTCGGTGAAAGTGGTGGATGGCGATGGCCAAGATATGCCGTTTGGAGAGCCAGGGGAGCTGTGTGTGAAGGGCCCTCAGGTCATGAAAGGTTATTGGCAGCGTGAAGAGGAAACGCGTAACGCCATCGATGATGACGGCTGGTTCCGGACAGGAGATATCGCTGTATTACAGAGCGACGGCTACATCAAAATCGTGGATCGTAAGAAGGACATGATTTTGGTGTCGGGTTTCAACGTCTACCCCAATGAGGTCGAGGACGTCGTCGCAGCACATCCAGATGTGTTGGAAGCAGCGGCCGTGGGCGTCGCCGATGAGAACGCGGGTGAGGCCATCAAGCTATTCGTGGTGTCGAAAAACAGCCAGCTCGATGCCGAGACGTTACGGGCTTGGTGCAAGAAAGAGCTAACTGCGTACAAAGTGCCCAAATACATCGAGTTCCGCGATGAGCTACCGAAGACCAACGTTGGCAAGGTGCTGCGCCGCCAACTGCGTGATCAGGAAAAGCCTTCTACGCCATAAAGCTTGAGTACTCGGTCAAGCGGACGTTAGGCGTCTCGTTCGCGAAAGCGTTACAATGGTCGGCCCACTTGCAAGTGGGCCGACGTTTATTCTGAGATGGAACCGAGCCTAACGTGACCACCGACACGCACTCATCCCGTATCGACATCCTGCAAGACAACGCTTCCTCACTAGCAACGCTCAAGGCGTCGCTAGATCACGTCATGCGGCGTGATCAGGAGCGGCTCTCGCGTCGGGTGGCGGGCCTACGGCGGCGGCAGCGAGAGAACAAACCGATCGACCGCGGTTTGAACGAGGTGGAGCGGGAGGTCGACCAAGCCAAGCAATTGCTGGCCCAGCGGGAAAGCCTCCGCGTGACGCTGGATTACCCGGCAGAGCTGCCGGTGGTAGAGCGCCGTGAGGATATTCTCGCCGCGATCCGTGACCATCAAGTGGTGGTCGTGGCCGGGGAGACGGGGTCGGGTAAAACCACTCAGTTACCTAAAATGTGTCTGGAGCTGGGTCGTGGCCGTAAAGGGTTGATTGGCCATACTCAGCCACGGCGTCTGGCGGCGCGCAGCGTCGCGGGGCGTCTGGCGGAGGAGTTGAGCGTACCACTAGGCGAGCAAGTAGGCTATCAGGTCCGTTTCAACGACCAAAGCTCACCGAGCACGCTCGTCAAGCTGATGACCGACGGAATCCTGCTGGCCGAGACTCAACACGATCCTCTGCTGCTCCGTTACGACACGCTGATCATTGACGAAGCCCACGAGCGCAGCCTGAACATCGATTTCTTGCTTGGCTACCTCAAACGGTTGCTGCCTAAGCGTCCTGATCTGAAAGTCATCATCACCTCGGCCACAATCGATGTGGAGCGTTTTGCGGCGCATTTCGGCACGCCTGAAACGCCAGCGCCGGTGGTCGAGGTGTCGGGCCGAACGTTCCCGGTAGACGTGCATTACCGTCCGTTGGCGCGCAGCGATGAGGATGAAGAGGACCGCACACTGCAAGAAGGCATCGTTCACGCCGTGCGAGAAATCGAAACGATCGAACGAGAAAAAGGCTGGCTGCATGGCCCCCGGGACGTACTGGTGTTTTTACCCGGCGAGCGGGAGATCCGTGAAACTGCCGATACGTTGCGCCGTGCTGACTTGAAAGGCACCGAGATTTTGCCGCTGTACGCGCGCCTCTCCAACGAAGAGCAGAATCGGGTGTTTGCTCCTCACCGGGGACGGCGGATCGTACTGGCGACGAACGTGGCCGAAACCTCACTCACCGTGCCGGGGATACGCTACGTCATTGACCCGGGCCTTGTGCGCATCAGCCGTTACAGCTACCGGGCAAAAATTCAGCGACTGCCCATCGAGCCAGTCAGCCAGGCCAGCGCCAATCAGCGCAAGGGCCGCTGCGGCCGGATCGCCGAAGGCGTCTGTATTCGTCTTTACGACGAAGAGGATTTTCTGTCTCGGCCCGCGTTCACCGACCCGGAGATCCAGCGTACCAACCTGGCGTCGGTCATTTTGTCGATGCTGGCACTCAAGCTAGGCAGTATCGAAGACTTCCCCTTCGTCGACCCGCCCGATAGTCGCTTCGTCAAAGATGGCTTTAGGCTGCTTTTCGAGCTCGGTGCCGTCAACGAGAAGCAGCAACTGAGCACACTGGGCCGTAAGCTGGCGAAGCTGCCCATCGACCCTCGCTTGGCCCGTATGGTGTTGGCTGGTGCAGAGCGGGGCTGCCTGCGTGACGTACTGATTGTCGTATCGGCGCTGGCGATTCAAGACCCCCGCGATCGGCCCGCCGACAAGCGCCAAGCCGCCGACCAGGCGCATCAGCGCTGGCACGATCCGGATTCCGACTTCGTGGCGTTGTTGAACTTGTGGCATGGCATTGATAACGCCCGCGATGCGCTATCCGGCAACCAGCTGCGCCGCTGGTGTCGCGAGCACTACATCAACTACCTGCGCATGCGCGAGTGGCACGATACGTTTCGCCAGCTACGCCAGCTGTTGCGGGATATGGATATCGAGGTGCCCGCACCGCTACCCCGTGATGAGAACGAAAGCGAAGAGCAGGCCAAGCAAGCCAGACGGAAAACGTCCGGTAAGCTGCATCAGGCGTTACTATCGGGTCTGCTCTCCCATTTGGGCACGTTACTTGAAAACCGCGAGTACCTCGGCGCGCGAAACCGCAAGTTCATGATTCATCCAGGCTCAGGGCTGGCCAAGAAAACCCCCAAATGGGTCATGGCCTTCGAGTTGATCGAAACCACCAAGCTGTTTGCCCGCACCGTCGCCAAAATCGACCCCCAATGGATCGAACCGCAGGCGGAACACTTGGTGAAACGCAGCTACAGTGAGCCTCACTGGGAGATGAAGCGTGCCCAGGTGGTCGCCTTCGAGCAGGTCACTCTGTTTGGCCTACCTATCGTAGCGCGCCGTCGTGTTCATTATGGGCCCATTGCGCCACAGGAGTCGCGGGAGCTGTTCATCCGCCGGGCGCTAGTGGAAGGCGAGTTTCAAACCAAAGGGGCGTTCTTCGCCCATAATCGTGCGCTAATCGATGAAGTCGAAGCGCTAGAAGATCGCGCCCGTCGGCGGGATATTCTCGTTGACGAAGAGACGCTCTTTGCCTTCTACGACGAGCGCATACCCGCAGATGTCGTCAATGGCAAGGGCTTCGAGCACTGGCGTAAGCAGGCCGAGCGTCAGGACCCTGAGCTGCTCAAGTTCGATATCGATGCTCTCAAGGCCCGGGATGCCCATGACGTCACTCTGGCGCAGTATCCAGATCATTTAACGCTGTCTGGCGTCGCGTACCCGGTCAGTTACCACTTCGACCCGGATGCCGCCGACGATGGCGTGACCCTAACCGTGCCTGCGGCCATGCTACCGCAGTTGCCCGTTCATGCCCTTGAGTGGTTGGTGCCGGGGCTTCTACGCGAGAAGTGTATTGCGCTTTTGAAATCGCTGCCGAAAAGCATTCGTCGTCAGGTAGTGCCCATTCCTGACTGGGTCGATGCTGCATTGGAGACGCTAGCGCCCGATGAGCGGCCGCTTACCGAAGCGTTGGGTGAGTTCATTCGCCGACGTACCGGCACCCGTGTTCATCCAGACGATTGGCGTCTCGATTTGCTACCCCCGCACCTGATCATGAACGTGCGAGTGGTCGATCATGCGGGTGACATGCTTGGCCAGGGGCGCGACGTGAGGGCACTAGAGAAGCGTTTCGAAGAGGCGGCTAGTGCAGGGGCCCAGGCGTTGGCCGATCAGGCAAGCCAAGCGCCTTCGATGGACGAACTACCTCAGACACCGCTGCCCGAGTCGCGTGTGACCACGCAAGCGGGCATTCGTGTAGAAGCCTATCCAGCGCTGGTCGCCAATGGGCATCATTTCAACGTCAGCCTGTTCGATCACCCTGCGAAAGCCACTGCGGCCCACCAAGAGGGCGTTGCCCGGTTAGCCATCGCAAAGCAGCCCGAGCAAGTGAAAGCGATCAAACGCTTGCCTGGGGTGGAAAAGTGCGCGCTGCTATTTGCTAAAGTAGGCACTAAGCAGGTGCTCGTGGACGACTTGCTGCTAGCAGTGTTTACCCAGGTGGTGGCGACACATCCGCTGCCGCGCTCTGCCCCTGAGCTCGCCGAGCGTCTCGATAGGACCGGCGACTCGCTGATTCCCTATGCGGTAACGCTTTTGGAGCGGGTTGAAAACGCCTTGAAAGGGCATTTAGCCGTCACCAAGGTGCTTAAAGGGAAGCTCAATTTTGCGTTAGCGCTCGTTTACAGTGATGTGAGCGCACAGATGCAGCGGTTGGTCTATCCTGGCTTCATTCGCGATGCTGGGGAGTGGCTTGATGAGTATCCACGCTATACCGAAGCCGCGTTGATTCGCCTTGAAAAGGCGGCCCGCGAACGAGGTCGTGATCAAATGATGATGCAGGATGTCCAGGCGCTCGAAGAACGCTTCGACGCGCGACGCAAAAGCGAGCGACGCGGTAACGCTGAAGACCCGGCACTCGTGGTATTCGGCTGGTGGCTCCAGGAGCTGCGTGTTTCTCTGTTTGCGCAGCAGCTCGGAACAAAAATGCCGGTGTCAGTAAAGCGCCTGGAAAAACGCTGGGAAGAGATCACGCATCCCTAACACAGCGTTCGTCAGCACAGAGCAGGATGGTCTGCCTGCACGATACTATTTGACTGATGGTTTCGGCTTGACGTGTCGAGGCCTCTTAAGGAGACAGCATGACCAACGTAGTGATCACCGGTACTGGGCTTTACACGCCGGAAAACGCCATTGACAACGCGGCGTTGGTCGCTGCTTTCAATGCTTGGGTCGATCAGCACAACGCCCAGCATGCCAACGCCATCGCACGGGGCGAACAAGAAGCATTGGCATATTCTAGCAGTGAGTTCATCGAAAAAGCCTCGGGTATCAAAAGCCGCTACGTGCTCGATGCTGACGGCATCCTTGATCCCCAGCGCATGCGACCCAAACTGCCACAGCGTCGTAATGACGAGCCCTCCATCCAGTGTGAGATGGCCACCCAGGCGGCACGCCAAGCCTTGTCGGCGGCTGAGGTGGATGCCGCAGATATCGAGCTGGTCATCGTGGCGTGCTCTAACTTAGAACGCGCTTATCCAGCGGTAGCGGTAGAAGTACAGCAAGCATTGGGTACGTCTGGCTACGGATTCGATATGAACGTTGCCTGCAGCTCCGCCACGTTTGCGCTGGAAACGGCGGCGAATGCGATTGCGGCAGGCAGTGTCAAGCGGGCCTTGATCGTCAACCCGGAGATCTGTTCGGCGCATTTGAACTTTAGAGACCGTGACAGCCACTTTATTTTCGGCGATGCTTGTACGGCTATGGTACTGGAAAATGACGACGTGGCGGTGGCCCGGGAACGCTATGAGATCCTTGGCACGCGGCTAGTCACCAAATTTTCCAACGCGATTCGCAACAATGCTGGGTTTTTGAACCGTGTGACCGACAGTGATCCGCAGGCGTTGGACAAGCTATTCGTGCAAGAGGGACGACGCGTTTTCAAAGAGGTCTGCCCGATGGTGGCTAAGCTCATCACCGACCATCTTGCCTCGCTCGAGCTGTCGGGTGCTGATCTGACGCGTATGTGGCTTCATCAGGCCAACCGCCATATGAATGATTTGATTGCACGTAAAGTGCTGGGTGTAGAACCTAGCGAGACACAGGCCCCGATCATTCTCGATCGCTATGCCAACACTAGCTCGGCAGGCTCGATCATCGCTTTCCACCTTCACCGCGAGGCGTTAACGGACGGGGATATCGGCGTTATCTGCTCGTTCGGTGCAGGTTACAGTGCGGGCAGCGTGGTGGTGCGCCGTCAGTAAGCGTGTGGCGATTCGAGAGTGAATGTTGAGAAGCGCGAGCAATACGGGAAGAGGACAACGCATGCTGAAGGGGTGGGCAATGCAAAGACAAGCGGGAAATGGATGGCAGAAGCTGTTGCCGCTTCTGCTATTCACGATGCTCGGCATGGGCGGCTGCGCGAGCACAGGGGCTTCTCAAGAGGAGGGAGCGGCGGAGGCGCAAGTGGCCGCTGATCCACAGGATCCATGGGAAGGTTTCAATCGACGCGTGTTTGCGTTCAACGACGTATTGGACCGCTACGCTCTCAAGCCGGTAGCGCAGGGGTATAAAACCATCACGCCTGAACCTGTTCAAACAGGGGTAGGTAACTTTTTCTCCAACTTGGCAGAGATACGCACGGCGCTCAACAGCTTACTCCAGGGCAAGCCTGCTAATGCAGGGCTCGCGACCTCTCGCTTTTTGATCAATTCTACGGTAGGTATCGGCGGCTTGCTGGACTACGCCACTCTGATGGAGATCACTGCCGATGAGGAGGACTTTGGTCAAACCCTAGCCGTATGGGGCTGGGAAGATTCGCGCTATTTGGTTCTTCCGCTGTTTGGCCCTAGCACGCTGCGCGATGCCACCGGTCGACCTGCCGACATGGCCGCCTATCCGCCCACTTACCTAGACGAAGATCGTGTCAGGATCGGTCTGACAGCGCTGAACATCATCGATATACGTGCGGGCTTGCTGGATCAAGAGTCGTTGATTTCGGGAGATCGCTATCGGTTCGTACGCGATGCCTATTTACAGCGCCGACAGTTCGAGGTGAATGACGGAGCGCTGGGCGATGACCCGTTTGCCATGGATGATTTTGATTTCGACGATACCGACTTTGGTGACGACGATTTCGCCGATTGAGGCCCAACATGGATCACGCTAAGCAGTTGATCGCAGTAATCGATGAGCCTGGCCCCGAGCGCGATGCGCTGGCCGAGGCGATTACTTGCGACGGCATGTGGGTGTACGCCGCCGATAACATAGCCCATTTGCCTAACGGCACTGCGTTGATCGTCGCCCATGCGCGCGCTGTGCCGCGGCAGCAATGGTCGCCGTTAACGCTTCGGCTGCCCACGCTCATCGTGAGCGACTCTCGCCAGGATGCTGACCTGATCAAGGCGATCGATGTGGGGCTGGTGGATTATATCGTGCACCCGCTACGCCATACTGAACTACTGCGCCGGATGATTCGCAAAGCGATCGAGCTGCACGCTTTGGCGCAGGAGCGTGACCGTGACCGTGAGCGCCTGGCAGAGCTCAACGAGAGCCTCGAGACGCACTTGGCGCTATTGCGCATGGATCAACAAAGCGGGGGCCATATTCAGCGCCGATTGTTGCCCGCGCATCCCAAAGTGATCAGTGGCGTTTACTACGACTACTGGTTTGCGCCATCGCTGTATTTATCAGGCGACTTTCTTGACTACCAACGTTATAACGATCGCTTCAGTGCGTTCTACTTTGCCGATGTGTCGGGGCATGGCGCGTCGTCTGCTTTCGTGACGGTGCTGCTCAAATATCTGTGTAACCGTTGGCTCAACGAGTGGGATGGCCAAGCCCCAGAGCAATTGCCCCCCCACTGGCTCGCGGCGATGAACCGTGAGCTGCAGGATACCGATATTGGAAAACATGCCACTTTATTCGTCGGTGTTATTGACCATGAGGCGCATACTCTTCACTATTCGCTCGGTGCTCAGCTACCGATGCCGCTGCTCGCGGCCGACGGTAAACTAGAGCGTCTTGCTGGGGAAGGGATGCCGGTAGGCCTTTTCCCCGATGTGGAGTATCCTTCGCTTAGCTGTGCTTTACCGGCCAATTTTCGTTTATGGCTGTGTTCAGACGGTGTATTGGAATGCTTGCCGGGTAAAACGCTCGACACGCGGCTCACGGAACTTGAGCAACTCGTTAGCGAAAGTGTCACGCTTGAGCAGCTGCGCGACCGGCTAGCCAGCACCAACTCGCTCCTCGAAAAGGGCGATGCGGATGATGAGGCGAACCAAGACCGCGATGCTTTACCCGATGACCTGACAATCATGATGGTGAGCGGATTTGGTCATGCTGATTGAAGAGGGCCGTATCAAAGCGGCGTTCGACTCTGGTGTTTTTGTCTTGAAGCTCTGCGGAGACGTGCGACTGACGCTGTGTGCCACGCTCGATACGCAAGCGCAACGCCTTGCCCAAACCCCTGGGCTCCAGGCGGTGATGATCGACCTGCGCGAAGCGACCAACGTGGATTCCACCGCGCTCGGCTTCCTTGCGAAAGTCGCTATGGCCGTCAAAGGGCGGTTGGAACAGCCGCCGACGATCATTGCCGATAACCCCGACGTGCGGCAGATGCTCGACGTCATGGGATTTGCGCGCTTTTTTACGCTAATGGAAGCGCCTCTGCAGCCCACTACCCCGCTCAGTTCATCGATGCAAGATTTGCCAGCCGAGCCTGCCGATGAAGAGGGCCTGCGCACACGTATTTTGGAAGCGCACCGTATTTTGATGCACATGAACGAGCATAATCGTGAGCAGTTTCAACCGCTGGTCGAAATGCTCGAATCGCAATCGACGGTGACACATAAGTAAAACGCCCTCTTAGCGAGCGGTTAAGAGGGCGTCCTGGTTGGGGGCTGCCGAGGCAGCGCTTACCCTTGGCGTAGCGCGCTCAGCAGCTCCTCGAGCTTACGCTGATCGGCCATGAATTTGCGAATACCCTCGGCCAACTTGTCTGTCGCCATTTCGTCTTCGTTCATCTCCCACCGGAAATCAGCCTGCGCTAGCGCTTGCTCGATGGAGCTGCTAGCACCCATGGGCGTTAACTGCCGTGGCAAGTCACCCTGCAGCTCGTCGAGTTCGTTGAGCAGAGCAGGGGAGATGGTGAGTCGATCGCAGCCAGCGAGTGCCTGAATTTCATCGACGTTCCGGAAGCTCGCTCCCATGACGATCGTGGGGTAGCCATGGCCTTTATAGTAGTCGTAGATACGTTTTACCGACTGTACGCCCGGATCATTGGCGCCGCTAAAGTCGGCTTCCGGCGAACGGGCTTTGTGCCAGTCGAGGATGCGGCCAACGAACGGTGAAATGAGCGTGGCACCGGCGTCGGCACATGCCTGCGCCTGAGCAAAGCCGAATAGCAATGTCAGATTGGTACGAATGCCGTCGCGCTCCAACTGGCGGGCGGCCTGAATGCCTTCCCAGGTAGAGGCCATCTTGATCAGAATACGCTCAGGACCCACGCCGCACTCGGCATAACGCTCGATCAGCGAGTGCGCCTTGGCAATCGTGGCGTCACGGTCAAACGAGAGGCGGGCGCTGACTTCGGTCGATACGTAGCCGGGTACCAGCTTGCTAATTTCGCTACCGATATCCACCGCTACACGATCGACCGCGTCGTCCAGATCGGTGCTGTCTTTGGCAATACTGGCCAAGCGAGCCCGTCGTTCCTCTTGCTGGGCAGCTTGAAGAATCAGCGATGGATTGGTGGTGGCGTCCTTGGGCTGAAAACGGCGGATGGCCTCCAGGTCTCCCGTATCGGCCACCACAGTGGTCATCTCTTTCAATTGGTTTAATAGGCTAGTGGCCATGCAGTGCTCCTTGTTTGAGTCAAGGTTACTCTAACAAGGCTGACTCACGTTGAGTATGGTTGATCGGTAACGTTGGCGAAGAATCTGCGGCGCGCCACTGGTAATCAGATGCCCGGCGCTGTTGGTTTACCTTGAATTGGGCCGCTTGCTCGCGCATCCCTTCGGCGGCCGACTCCAGCGACATGGCGTCTTGTGCGGTGGCATCGACCTGCCGAGCATTCGCCTGTGTCACATGGGTTTGTTCCTGTAATGTTTTGTTGATCTCTTCGATGTGCTGGTGTTGCAGGTGGGCAGCATCGGCGATGTCGGTGATTACTCGGCGGGTCGAGGAGATCGAGCCCACCATCTCTTCGAACTGTTGACTGGCATCGCGGGATAGCTGATTACCCCGCTCGATACTCGCATTGGAAGATGCCAATAAGTGACGAATTTGGGTCGCGGCTTCCGCGCTGCGGGTGGCCAGTGAGCGTACTTCTGCAGCCACGACGGCAAAGCCGCGGCCCTGCTCACCCGCTCGCGCGGCTTCTACCGAGGCGTTGAGAGCGAGCAGGTTCGTTTGGAACGAAATGCTATTGATGACATTGACGATGTCGTTGACCTGCTTGGCGTGGGTGTCGATCTCTCCCATGGTCGACAGAAAGGCTTCCATGGTCTGGTGGCTCCGCTGTGCCTGCGCCGTCGCATGTTCGGTTAACTCTTTAGCCTGGAGAGCATGTTCAGCGGTATGCGCCACACTATCGGTTAACGTATGGACGTTGGTTGCCGTGCTGTCCAACGAGGTGGTTTGCTGATGAGTGCGTGTGGCGAGGTCCTCATTACCCAATGCCAAACGCTGAGCGCTTTGGAAGACGTGCTGACTGTTGTCATGTAGCTGGGTGACGGTGCCAATGAGAGAGGTTTGCATGACGCCCAAGGCAGCATAGAGCTGGCCGATTTCATTGTTACCTCGAGCGGGAACCGCCTTGCTCAAATCCCCGTCGGCCATATGACGGAAGTGGACGATCAAGTGGCGAATGGGCTGAAGCAACTGGTAATGCCCAAGCCATATCAGCGATCCCATGAGTGCGAGTGAGATCGCCATACCCAGGGCCAAGCCAACGGCGACCATGCCACCACGCTGCTCGGCCTTTTGCATCAGACTGACGCCTTGCTGATCGGCGACCTGATAAAATGCGCGTGCATGACTGGCTAGCGCCTCGCTGTGCGCCATGGCTTCCAGCGTGATTTGTCGATAGCCACTGCGGTCACCGGAGGTGATGGCATCGTGCTGCGCATCCATGCTAGCCAGCAGTTGATGGGCTCTATCATCGATGGCATCGCGTAGCGCTGAATACGGGCTGTTCTGTGTGGCTTGCAGAAAGCTATCAAGTGCCTGTGACATTTCGTTCAACTCGTACTCGACCGCTTCAAGCGCTGCAATAGGATCACCGAGCGAGGGGCGCAGTTGTCGCTCTAAAGCGCGATCCATGCGATTGAGTCCTTCTAAACTGGCGATGTGTAGTCGATTCAGCGAAGACGCTTGCTGCACGTTGACCAGCTCCAAAGCGGCCAGATCACGCTGGCTCTGCTGCATGATGTGCCATGCTAGCGCGGCAAACATCAGCAGGCAGCCCGCCATCAAGAGCAGTGCCGATAGGCTTAGCTGGCGTAACGAAATGTTTTCAAGTTTTGTGAGTGTCATCATGCCCCCAGGTATTCCTCATTCGACTCATGAAGCCAGCTTAATAGGCAAATGTTTCAGTTCTGAGTGAACGGTGCGAGATCCTGGGGTTGAGTGTATGATTAGCGTCCTATCTAAATGGCCGCCAGGCGGTCGACCAGCGTAGCTGTGAGGAGATGTATGGAACTCAATCCGCGTCGCGTGGCGCTTTTGGTGGCGGCGAATACGGCATTGGCCCCTTTTGCGATAGATGCTTATCTGCCAGCCATGGGCGTGTTGGCGGAGAGTATCGATGCCAGCATTCACCATACCGAGCTTTCCATTAGCATGTTCTTGTTCGGCTTTGCGCTGGGGCAGCTCTGTTTTGGGCCTTTGTCGGATCGTATAGGACGCAAACCCGTCCTGCTGAGTGGGCTGGTTGTCTTTATGCTGTCCAGCTTGATGATCACCACTGCTGATAGTTTGACCTCACTGTTGATATGGCGATTCGTACAAGCACTGGGAGGCGGGGCTTGCGTGGTGAATTCGGCAGCCATTGTGCGTGACTGCTTCAGCGGGCGTGAGGCTGCCAAGGTCATGTCTACCATGGCCATGATCATGATGCTGGCCCCGCTGGTGGCTCCGGCGGTTGGGAGTCTGCTGCTGCATATTGCAGGCTGGTGGCTGATCTTCGTCTTTCTAGCGGTCTATGCTGGGTTCTTATTATGGCTGTTGGGCACGCGATTGCCCGAAACCCGTGACCCCAGTTGGCCCGCCGCCACCCCACGTCAGGTGTTGGGCAACTACGCCAGCGTGCTGCGTCACCGAGAGGGAATGGGCTACATTTGTGCGGTGGCCGCCTCTTTTGCAGGCCTGTTCGCTTTCGTGACGGCATCACCGTTTCTCTACTTAGACTACTTCTCCCTCTCTCCGGGAATTTACCCGCTGGTGTTTGGTGTCAATGTGGTCATCATTGCTCTCTCTAATCGGCTGAATATTCATCTTCTGCGTAAGCGGACGCCGCAGCAGAACCTGCGGTTTGGTTTGGCGGTACAGCTATTCGCGGCGTTGGCGTTAGTCGTCACGACGGCGCTTGGCCTGGCTTCATTACCTGTCGTGGTGGTGTTGGTAATGCTCTTCACTGGGATGATTGGACTGATTACACCCAATGCCATTTCGTCGCTGCTGGATCATTTCGGTCATATCAGCGCCACGGCCACGGCACTACTGGGGGGCATCCAGTTTAGCTGTGGCGCGTTGGCGGGTGTACTCGTGGGACTCTTCCAGGTCGAGCATCTTTGGCCAATGGTGCTAACCATGTTAGGGGCGGCGCTGCTTGGGAATATTGGGGTGAGAAAGCTTACTCGGGTGTCTTGAGCGTGATGGTATTGGAAGGGTTGGAGCTCTCGCTAGGACTTTCACTGGATAGGTGGCTTGCCTGTGCCGGGGTGCTGCTACTAGGTGCCTTCGTACAGCGTGCGACGGGGTTTGGCCTTGCCGTCGTTGGGGCGCCGCTGCTGCTGATGCTGGAGCCTCGGTTGGTGCCTGTCGTACTGGTGCTGTTTGGTTTTACGGTATCGCTAATGATGGTACGTCGCTATTGGCACGAAGTGCATCTGAGCGAGATCGGCGTGGCACTGGTGGGGCGGCTGCCGGGTAATGGGCTGGGCATCTGGCTGCTGCTGGCGGCGCCCATGGCCGTGCTGGAAACGCTGATTGCCGCCATCGTGCTGTTTGCGGTCGGTGTCACGCTGTGCCGTTTTCATGTGCCGGTGAATCGCGTCACGCTGTTCGTGGCCGGTGTGCTGTCGGGCATCTTCGGCACCGTGGCGGCGATTGGTGGGCCGCCCATCGTGCTATTGATGCACGGCTTTTCGCCCGATCGAATGCGCGGTAATTTGGCGGCCTTTTTCGTCATCACCTCGCTGTTGACTCTGGCGACGCTGGCGCTGGCGGGGCAGCTCAGCGCATGGCATTTCAAGCTGGCACTGACGTTTTTGCCTGCCGTATTGGTCGGCAATGCGTTGGCCGATGCAGTGGCCCACCGGCTGGATAAAGTGCTGCTGCAGCGCTGTTCATTGGCACTATGCACGCTAGCAGCACTGGGGCTGCTGCTTTGAAGTCCTTGGGCCAACGCTTCGTTAACATTCCTTGCTAAAAAAATTACCACTGTCATATTTCTGCAATCGTCACTGTGCAAACTCCTCGGTGTGAAAGGCCAATCGCCAACATTGCCGAACGGGTTAATTCAAGCAGCCCGGGCATGAAACCAGAGGGGACATGACGATGAAAGTAACGAAAAAGACACTTGGTGTTGTTGTTGCTGCCGCACTCGCTACCGGCGTATCGACTGCCGCCGTAGCTCGTGACACGGTGCAGATTGCCGGTTCTTCCACTGTACTTCCGTTTGCCAGTATCGTTGCCGAAGAGTTTGGTAACACCTATCCCCAGTTCAACACGCCGGTCGTCGGTTCTGGCGGCTCCGGTGGCGGTTTGCGTCAGTTCTGCCAGGGCGTTGGCGAAAACACCATTGACATCGCCAACGCTTCTCGCGCCATTCGCAGCGGCGAAGTGGCCAGCTGTAACGAAAATGGCGTCAACGAAATTCTCGAAGTGATGTTCGGCTACGATGGTATCGTGTTTGCTTCTCGTATCGACCGTGGAGAGTTCGCGTTAACGCCTGAGCACGTGTTCAAAGCCGCTGCCGCACAAGTCACACAAGATGGTCAGCTGGTCGACAATCCCTACACCCGCTGGAACGAAATCGACAGCAGCCTACCCGATCAGGAAATCGTGCTGGTGATTCCGGCTTCCAACCACGGCACCCGTGAAGTATTCGAAGAGAAAGTCATCCACGCTGGCTGTGAAAGCGATGCCAACGTAGAAGGCGATGCCTGTAACTCACTGCGTGGCGATGGCCGTATCGTCGAGATCGCGGGTGACTACACCGAAACGCTGGCTCGTCTGGATGCCCAGGCAGATGCCGTTGGCGTCTTCGGTCTGAGCTTCTACGACCAGAACCGTGACCGCCTGCAAGTGGCTACTGTGGATGGCGTAACGCCCAGCCTGGAAACCATCGGTTCTGGCGAATACCCCGTTTCTCGTCCGCTGTTCTTCTACGTGAAGGGCGAGCACCTGGACGTGATTCCTGGTCTGGCCGAGTACACCGAGTTCTTCCTGAACGACATGATCTCTGGCTATGGCAGCCCGCTGGAAGACGCTGGTCTGATCCCGATGAGCGAAGAAGAGCGTGCTGAAGCACTGGCTGAGTTCCAAGCCCGTACCGTGGTAAGCGTAGAAGAGTAAGACTGCCCTTGTCGCTTGACAGCGATGTGTAGGTAGGTATCGCGCCAGCATCATGAAAATGATGCTGGCGCTTGAACGTAGGAAATCATGGGCGGAGAGAGAATGAGTAACATTGCCTTGATAGCCACGCTACTCGTGATAATGGCCTTGGCTTACCACTTAGGGTTAACACGTAGTCGCGCGGTTGCGGCAGAGCACGATGTGCGGATGCATTCGCGCCCCGGTTATTATGGAGCGTTGGTGGCCCTTTGGTGCGGGTTGCCAGCGCTTGCACTGTTTATATTGTGGTCGCTGCTGGCGCCACAATTGATGGATATGCTGGTCGTTCAACAACTGCCCCCCGAGCTAGTGGCGGGTATGAACGAACGTGAAATGGCTACCTTGTTACGGCGCATTACTGCGCTAGCCAACGAGCGAAATGTGGCGGGTGGCGGAAGCCCCGAAGAATTAGCGGCGGCCGCTCACATGGCTCGCTTGCAGACCTTTCAGAACACGACCCTGATCGCACTGATGGCCGTTGTGGCGGTGGTGGGGCTGGTGCTTGCTCGCCGTCGCGTTTCTCCCCAATGGCGTGCACGTAACCATGTCGAAAAAGTGATCTCTATTGCGCTGGCTTCTTGCTCGGCCATTGCGATTTTCACCACCGTGGGCATCGTGCTGTCGATGCTGGGCGAAGCGCTGAAGTTCTTTAGCTTCATCAGTCCAGCAGAGTTCTTCTTTGGAACGACCTGGAATCCTCGCTTCAGTACCTCGGGTACCGATGCGCAAGGCGAATTTGGTTTACTGCCTCTGCTATGGGGCACCATGATGGTGAGTATCATTGCTTTGTTGGTGGCCATTCCTGTGGGTCTGATGACGGCGATTTACATGGCCGAGTACGCTCCCCCTTGGCTGCGTAGTGTGGCCAAGCCGATCATCGAAGTGCTGGCGGGTATTCCCACGATCGTTTACGGTTTTTTCGCGTTGATCGTCATCGGTCCGTTTTTGTCTAGCCTTGGGGATGTGGTGGGTATCAACATTCGCACCACCAGTGCACTAACGGCGGGTTTGGTGATGGGCATCATGATCATTCCATTCGTCTCGTCCTTGTCAGACGACATCATTACCCAAGTGCCTAAGTCGTTGCGCGATGGTGCGCTAGGGTTGGGTGCAACGAAGTCCGAAACGATTCGCCAAGTCGTGTTGCCTGCTGCGCTTCCAGGTATCGTCGGTGCGTTTTTGTTGGCCGCCAGCCGCGCCATTGGTGAAACCATGATCGTGGTATTGGCGGCTGGTAATAATCCGGTGCTTCACGGCAATCCGTTCGAAGCGGTGTCGACCATTACGGTGACCATTGTCAACCAGCTGACAGGGGATATGGACTTTGCCAGCCCGCAGTCGCTGGTGGCTTTTGCTCTGGGGCTGACGCTGTTCGTCATTACCCTTGGCCTGAATGTCATCGCACTGGTTGTGGTGCGTAAATACCGCCAGCAATACGAGTAAGCGACCATGTCTATTACGATTGAGCAGCGCCGTCAGCACCGTCTGACAACGATCGAAAATTCGCTGGCAAGACGTCATCGTCAAGAAAAGCGTTTCCGCTTTGCGGGTTTGGCCGCGGTAGTGATTGGCCTCACGCTTGTCACCATTCTGTTCATCAGTATTTTGATGCGCGGTGTGCCGGCATTCTGGCAGTCAACTCTGTATCCAGAAATTTACTTCGATCCTGAAGTGATTCAACTTGACGAGAAGCCCGAGCGTGCCAGTGGTGAAAGCCAGGCGGCCTTCGATGAGCGCTACACACAGTGGTTGATTCAAGCGGGAATGGTAAATTGGCAGTCGCTGATCGACCGCGCCATGGAAGAGGCGTTAGGTGTCGAGGTCGAGCCACGCCAACTGCGCGACTTACGTGCATTAGTCGCGTCGGATGAGCGTTTTTCCCTGCGCGATCAGTTCGTCGAGAATCCTTCCCTATTGGGTCAGACCGTCGAAGTTAAAATGCTGGCCGCTGCGGATGTCGATGTCTGGATAAAAGGCAATATCGACCGCTCCCTGCCGGATTCACGCCAGCAGCTAAGCGCTCAAACGCGCGAGTGGGCGGATCGTCTTTACGATGAAAATGTCATTCGTAACTCTTTCAGCACCTCGTTGTTCCTCAATACGGACTCGCGCAGCTCGCCTGCGTCGGCAGGCCTGGCAGGCGCGTTTATGGGGTCGCTGTTCATGATGCTGATCGTGATCGTGCTATCGGTACCAATTGGTGTGGCTAGCGCCATCTACCTCGAAGAGTTCGCCCCTAAGAACCGGCTGACCGATCTCGTCGAGATCAATATCAATAACTTGGCGGCAGTGCCCTCCATCGTGTTTGGCTTGCTGGGGGCCTCCATCTTCATTGGCTATCTGGGCTTGCCGCTATCAGCCCCGCTGGTGGGTGGCCTTGTGCTGACGCTGATGACCTTGCCTACCATCATTATCGCGACTCGGGCGTCGCTGCGCTCTATTCCTCCCTCCATACGCCAGGCGGCCTTGGGAATTGGAGCGTCGAGAGTGCAGACCGTTTTCCATCATGTGCTGCCTTTGGCGCTGCCCGGTATTCTAACGGGTTCCATTCTGGGCGTTGCCCAGGCGCTGGGTGAGACGGCGCCGCTGCTATTGATCGGCATGAATGCATTCGTATCCAACGTGCCTGCTACGCCGTTGGACCAGTCTGCTGCGCTACCCGTGCAAATCTATCTATGGCAGGGTAACGAGCTACGTAATTTCTTCGAAGCGCGTACGTCAGCGGCCATCATTGTACTGCTGGGGTTGATGCTGAGCCTGAATGCACTGGCAATCTGGCTGCGTAAAAAATTCGAGACGAGGTGGTAAGTGAATACTTCAACAGAGCCAAAGACATCCCCTATGGTGAGCGTGGGCGCTGGCGAGAGCCGCACCAGTAAAGCCACTGACACGGTCAAGATGAGCGCCCAGAACGTCAAGGTCTTTTACGGTGCCAGCCAAGCGATCAACGGCATCGACTTGGACGTGTACGAAAACGAAGTGTTGGCGTTCATCGGGCCTTCTGGCTGCGGTAAGTCTACCTTTCTGCGCTGTTTGAACCGTATGAACGATACCATCGACATCTGTCGGGTGGAGGGCAAGATCACCCTGGATGACAAGGACATCTATGCGCCGGATCGCGATGTCGTGTTGCTACGCGCTCAAGTCGGTATCGTGTTTCAAAAGCCTAACCCGTTCCCCAAGTCGATTTATGAGAACATCGCCTATGGTCCGCGTTTGCACGGGCTGGCAAAACGCAAGGCGGAGTTGGATGACATCGTCGAAAGTAGCTTACGCCGTGCAGGCCTCTGGGACGAAGTGAAAGATCGCCTGGATCAGCCGGGGACGGGGTTATCGGGGGGGCAACAACAGCGCCTGTGCATTGCCCGTACCGTGGCCGTTAGCCCGGACGTCATTTTGATGGACGAACCCTGTTCGGCCCTGGACCCCATCGCGACGGCCAAGGTCGAGCAACTGATCGATGAACTCAGCGAGAGCTACACCATCGTCATGGTGACGCACAACATGCAGCAGGCGGCACGCGTGGCGGATCGCACGGCGTTCTTCCACATGGGTGACCTGGTGGAGGTCGATAGCACCGACGAAATCTTCACTAATCCGCAAGACCAGCGTACCCACGACTACATCACGGGGCGCTTCGGATGATGTAGCGCCGCTCACTCCCTATCGCGCAGGCGGCTTGTCGCCTGCGCGATAGAACACTGCTTTTTTTTGATCTTTAATATATGATTTTTCATATATCTAGCTCGCTTTGCTCTGGAGGTTCAGCATGTCACTACGCATTGGTATCAACGGATTTGGCCGTATTGGTCGTTTGGCACTACGCAGTCTGTGGGCGCGAGCCGCTGCCGACGAGGTAACGTTGGTGCGCATCAACGACCCCGGCGGCGATGCGGCGACGTTTGCCCATTTGCTGGAGTTTGACTCGGTACATGGTCAGTGGGCGCCGGGGCAGGGCATCGACGCCGCCCCAGAGGCGATCACCATCGATGGCCGTACTATCGCCTTTAGCGCCCACAAGACGATTGCCGAAGGTGATTGGTCCGGGTGCGATGTGGTGATCGAATGCTCCGGCAAAATGAAAACCACGGAGAAGCTGCAGGCCTACCTGGATCAGGGGGTCGATCGTGTGGTGGTGAGTGCGCCGGTCAAGGAGGAGGGCGTGCTCAACGTGGTGGTGGGTGTCAACGATCATCTGTTCGAACCCGCTACGCACCGCATCGTCACCGCGGCCAGCTGCACCACCAACTGTCTGGCCCCCGTGGTCAAGGTCATTCTAGAGACGTTCGGCATCCGTCATGGTTCCATGACCACGGTGCACGACATTACCAATACCCAGACGATTCTGGACGCACCGCACAAGGACCTACGCCGGGCGCGCGCCTGCGGCATGAGCCTGATTCCCACCACCACCGGTTCGGCCAAGGCAATCACGGCCATCTTCCCTGAGCTGACCGGCAAGCTGAACGGCCATGCGATTCGCGTGCCGCTGGCCAATGCCTCGTTGACCGATATGGTATTCGAGCTCGAGCGCGAGGTAACCGTCGAGGAGGTCAATCAGGCGCTCAAGATGGCCGCAGAGGGGCCCTTGAAGGGGATTCTGGGTTACGAGGAGCGGCCGCTGGTGTCCATCGACTATCGCACCGACCCACGCAGCTCGATCATCGATGCACTCTCGACCATGGTGGTGAATGGTACGCAGTTGAAGCTCTACGCCTGGTACGACAACGAGTGGGGCTATGCCAACCGCACCGCTGAGCTTGCCTGGATGGTGGGCAAGGAGCAGGCGCGCCGTGGCTGAGTCGCTCAGGGCACGCATCGGCGCACTGCCTTTCGACGTGCGCCAGTACATGTTGATTACGGGCAACTACTGGGCGTTTACCATCACCGATGGGGCCCTGCGGATGCTGGTGGTGATGTACTTCCACCAGTTGGGTTACTCGCCGCTGCAAATCGCCATGCTGTTTCTGTTCTACGAAGCGTTTGGCGTGGTGACCAATCTGGTGGGTGGCTGGTTGGGCGCGCGGTTGGGGCTCAACCGCACCATGAACGTGGGGCTGGGGCTGCAGATCGTGGCGCTTGCCATGCTCATGGTGCCTGCCGGGATGCTCACCGTCGTTTGGGTCATGACGGCCCAGGCGCTGTCGGGTATTGCCAAAGACTTGAACAAGATGAGCGCCAAAAGTGCGGTGAAAGTGCTGGTGCCTGCAGATAGTGCCAATGCCAACAGCGCTCTGTACCGCTGGGTAGCGATGTTGACCGGTTCCAAAAATGCCCTGAAAGGGCTGGGCTTTTTTGTGGGCGGCGTGCTGCTGACGCTGATCGGCTTTCGCGGCGCGGTGGTGGCCATGGCGCTGATGCTGGGTGCCGTGCTGGGGCTGTCGCTGTGGCGGTTGAAGGCTGATCTCGGCAAACAGAAGGTCAAGCCAAAGTTTTCCGAGATTTTCTCCAAGTCCCGCGCCATCAATGTGCTTTCGGCGGCGCGCTTCTGCTTGTTTGCCTCTCGAGACGTGTGGTTTGTCGTGGCCTTGCCAGTATTCCTCTATGATCAACATGGCTGGAGCCACTGGACCGTGGGAGGGCTGTTGGCCGCCTGGATCATTGGTTACGGCGGCGTGCAGACCCAGGCGCCCAGGCTCACCGCACTGTTCCATGGAGATGCTCGTATGCTCACGGCTGGCTGGGCAGCCGCGCTTGCCGTGCTCGCCATTCTGATGGCACTGTTGCCTCTGGTTCAAGTGGGGTGGTTGGTGGTGGGGCTGCTGGCCTTTGGCGTGCTGTTTGCCGTCAACTCCAGCTGGCACAGCTATCTGATCGTCCACTACGCCCGTGCCGATGGCGTGTCCATGGACGTAGGCTTCTATTACATGGCCAACGCCATGGGCCGCCTGGTCGGCACGCTGCTCTCGGGCTGGCTCTACATGGCCTATGGTTTGAGTGCGTGCCTGTGGGTGGCGGCGGCGCTGGTGGCTGCCAGCGCACTCATGGCACTGGCGCTGCCCCGGCAGGTGGCGTGATTCGTTCGCCTGGCGCTGGTCTGACGCTCACCCTGGGGAGTGCCCAGACCCTTGCCTGGGCATCCAGCTACTATCTGCCCGCCATTCTGGCGGGGCCCATGGCGCTGGAATTGGGGCTGTCCACTCGCTGGGTATTTGGCGCCTTCTCGGCTGCGTTGCTGCTGGTCGCCATGTTGGGACCCAGCGTCGGGCGTCTGATCGATCGCCAGGGCGGGCGCGGTGTGCTGATGGCCTCGAACGCCATCATGGCGGTGGGCTTGTTGGCACTGGCGTTGGCGCAAGGGGCGGTGACACTGGTGCTGGCATGGTTGCTGATGGGCGTGGGCATGGCGCTGGGTCTTTACGATGCGGCCTTTGCTACGCTGGGGCGGCTGCTGGGGAGTCACGCCAGGGCATCGATTACCGGCGTGACCCTGGTGGCAGGATTTGCCAGTACTCTTGGCTGGCCCATCACTGCCTTCATCGAGAGCGAGTGGGGCTGGCGTGCTGCCTGCGCCAGCTGGGCGCTGGCCCATGTCGTGTTGGGAATGCCCTTGAACGCTCGCTTGCCCAAGGCCGAGCGAGCGCTCTCCAGCGCGTCGAGCCCTGCGTCTGGGGCGCCTGAACGCCCGCGTTTTACCCTGCTGCTGCTGGCGTACGTGTTCGCGGCGGGCTGGTTCGTCTCCACGGCCATGGCCGCCCACCTTCCCAGGCTGCTGCAGGAGAGTGGCGTTTCTCTGTCGGTGGCGATTGCAGCGGCTGCTCTGGTGGGGCCTGCGCAAGTAGCGGCGCGCATGGGGGAGTTCGTTTTGCTGCGCCGGTTTCACCCCTTGTTCGCAGGCAGGATAGCTACCACGCTGCATCCCGTGGGCGCCGGGTTGCTGACGTTTTTCGGCATGCCGGCCGCCGGGTTTGCGTTGCTGCATGGGGCGGGTAACGGCATGATGACGATTGCCTCGGGGACGCTGCCCCTGGCACTGTTTGGCCCGCAGGGGTTTGGGCGCAGGCAGGGGCTCATCATGATGCCCGCTCGGGCCTTGCAGGCTCTGGCGCCGCTGCTGTTTGGGCTGCTGATCGACCAGTGGGGCGCAGCCGCGTTATGGCTGACGTCGCTGCTCATGCTGGCAGCCACGCTAGCGCTGTTGAGTATCCCGGCTCCTCGGCGTTAACGGGGCGTCATCCAGGAACAGCCGCCTGAATTTCCACCATCCTTCCACCCGTAATCGCAGGTCTTGCCAGGCAAGGGACGGCTCTATCCAGAGGCCGGCCTCTGGCAACTGATGATATTCGAAGGCCGATGTATCGCTTGGCGCGCCCAGCTCTGCCACGGCGATATGTGCCGTCCCGCCACAGCAGCCATGACGTGGTGAACGGCGTACCGTCACCACGCCTCCATGCTGCTGGATGAATGCCACGGCAGGGTGCTCCATCTCGATGACTTGACGCATGACGCTCCTGGCTGCCCATGCCGGGCCGTTAGGTGGGGGGATAGTAGACGGTCTCTCCGTCTTCCTTGGTAAATTGTGCAACAGGGTGGTCCAGGAGCGCCAATACCTGCTCGGATGGGCGGCATAATCGCGTGCCCTTGGGCGTACTGACGATGGGCCGGTTGATGAGCAGCGGGTGAGCCATCATGGCGTCGATGAGCTGGTCATCGCTCAACGTTGGGTCGTCGAGCTGCAGTTCATCATAAGGCGTCCCTTTCTGGCGCAAGAGCGCCCTGGGGGGCAGCTGCATCATGGCCAGCAGTGCCAACAGCCGCTCTCGGCTGGGCGGCGTTTCCAGGTAGTGGATCACCTGCGGTATTTCTCCCGATGCTTCGATCATGGCCAGCGTATTGCGCGACGTGCCACACGCAGGGTTGTGATAGATCACGATCATGGCGGGGTCCTCATCAGGAGGGTTGGGCTGCAGGAAAATGCGCGCGCGTCTTATTGGCGATACGCACCAGGGCCAGCATGAGCGGGACTTCTACCAGCACGCCGACCACCGTGACCAGGGCTGCTCCAGACTGCAGGCCAAACAGCGCGATGGCGGCGGCCACGGCGAGTTCAAAAAAATTGCTGGCACCAATCATCGCCCCCGGCGCGGCGATATTATGCGGTACGCGCCACGCCTTGGCCCAACCATAGGCGATGAAGAAAATAAGAAAGGTCTGAATGATCAGCGGAACGGCAATCAGCACGATATGCAGCGGATTGCTCAGGATGACATCGCCTTGAAAAGCAAACAGTAAGACCAGCGTGACGATCAGGCCCATGGGGGTGACCGGGGCCAGGCGTTTCATGAACACCTTGTCGTACCATTCGGCGCCTTTTCTGGCCATCAGCGCTTTGCGAGTGACATAGCCAGCGGCCAGGGGAATGACGATGTAGAGCACGACCGAGAGCAGCACCGTGTTCCACGGGACCTGGATGTTCGAGATGCCCAACAGCAGAACCACGATGGGGGCAAAGGCAAACAGCATGATCAGATCATTCAGCGCTACCTGTACCAGGGTGTAAGCCGCGTCGCCCCGTGTCAGGTAGCTCCATACGAACACCATGGCCGTGCAGGGGGCGGCCCCCAGCAGAATCGCCCCGGCCAGATACTGGTTGGCCAGCGCTTCAGGGATGAACGGGCGGAAAATCACCATGAAGAAGAGCCAGGCCAGCGCGAACATGGTGAATGGCTTGATCAGCCAGTTGACGGTGGTGGTGATGGTCAGCCCCTTGGGCTGACGGCGCACACCGGCGACCGCGCTGAAGTCGATTTGGGCCATCATCGGGAAAATCATCGCCCAGATCAGCACGGCGATGGGCAGCGACACCTGAGCATATTCAAAGCGCGCCAGGGTTTCCGGTACCTGGGGCGCCCATTGACCCACGGCGATACCGACCATGATGGCAATGGCCACCCAGAGCGACAAATAGCGCTCGAAAAGTCCCATGTCGGCGCTGCTGGGGGTGGCTGGCTGTGGCTGTGTCATGTTCACTCCTCGTTCAAATGGCGCGCTGGTTGACCCGTCGGGAGAGCTCTTCGGCACTCTCCTTACGCTCGGAATAGCGGTCGGTCAGCAGGTCGCTGCGCTCTCGGGTCAGCAGCGTGAATTTCATCAGCTCTTCCATGACGTCCACGATGCGGTCATAGAAAGGGGAGGGTTTCATGCGGTCGTCGTCATCGAACTCCATGAAGGCCTTGGGCACCGAGGATTGGTTGGGAATGGTCAGCATCCGCATCCAGCGACCCAGAATACGCAGCTGATTCACCGTATTGAACGACTGGGATCCGCCACACTCCTGCATGACCGCCAGTGTCTTGCCTTGGGTGGGCCTGACACCCCCCAGTGCCAGAGGAATCCAGTCGATCTGTGCCTTCATGATGCCGGTCATGGCGCCATGTCGTTCGGGGGAGCACCAGACCATGCCTTCCGCCCACTGGGCCAGCGTGCGCAGCTCTTCCACTTTG
Organism: Halomonas sp. BL6; assembly: GCF_006228115.1. Classification (NCBI taxonomy): domain Bacteria; kingdom Pseudomonadati; phylum Pseudomonadota; class Gammaproteobacteria; order Oceanospirillales; family Halomonadaceae; genus Halomonas; species Halomonas sp. BL6. Next base: position 758,165 of record NZ_VDGL01000001.1, read on the forward strand.
GGATGGCTGGCATCCTCGGCATCGGGGAGAGGCAGTCCGCTGGGGTCATAGATACGTGTTTGAGCCCCCATGGCTTCGAGCAGGCGCGCGGCTTCTTCGACGACCAGTCGGCTGAAGGAGCGTTTGCGTAGCGAGCCATACAGCAGCAGTATTTTAGGCGAGGGAAGGTCGTTACACGTTAACCCCAGGGATTCCGGGCTGGGAATGTTGAACAGGGCAGGATCGAGATTGGGTAAGGTGTCGAAGTGTGCCATGTGAAGGTCCGTTAAAAACGATGTCCTTCATTTTGGCATTGATATATGAATTTTCATATATCTTTTGTTGCAACACCGATCATCTTGTCAGCCCTGGGCCAGACGCGCTTCATCGCTACCGCCATGAAGCGCGTTGTAAATCAGTCGATCAGCTCGACCGCCACGGCGGTTGCTTCACCGCCACCAATGCACAAGCTGGCGATACCGCGTTTGCCCCCTTTCTGGCGCAAGGCATGAATCAGCGTGGCGATGATGCGTGAGCCGGTAGAGCCGATGGGATGCCCCTGGGCACAGGCGCCGCCAAACACGTTGACCTTTTCATGAGGCAGGCTCAAATCATCCATGGCCATCAGCGTGACGACCGCAAAGGCTTCGTTGATTTCGAACAGGTCCACCTCATTGACGCCCCAGCCAAGCTTTTTCATCAGCTTCTCGATGGCTCCTACCGGCGCGATGGTAAATTCGCTGGGATGACGCGAGTGGGTGGCATGTCCCAGCATCCTGGCCAGCGGTTTGACACCGTGACGCTGTGCTGCTTCATGACTCGATAAAATCAGCGCCGAGGCGCCGTCGGAGATCGAACTCGCATTGGCGGCGGTAATGGTGCCGTCTTTTGCAAACGCTGGGCGCAGCTGGCGAATCTTGTCCAGTTTGGCCTGAAAGGGCTGCTCATCGTGGCTTACCACGGTTTCACCCTGGCGGGTCGTCACGGTGACGGGCGCCATCTCGGCATCCAGGTCGCCATGGTTGGTGGCGGCCATGGCCCGCTCCAGTGAGGCAATGGCGAAATCGTCCAGCCGCTCGCGCGTATAGCCCCGTTCTGTGGCTACTTCCTGGGCAAAAACGCCCATTAGCTTGCCCGTTTCGGCGTCTTCCAAACCATCCAAGAACATATGGTCTTTCAGCTCGCCGTGGCCCAGACGATAGCCGCCGCGTGCCTTGGTCAGCACATGGGGGGCATTCGACATGGATTCCATGCCGCCCGCCAGCACTATTTCTCCACTGCCCGCCTTGATCAGGTCATGGGCCAACATGGCCGCTTTCATGCCAGAGCCGCAGAGCTTGTTGATGGTCGTGGCGCCGTTGGCATCGGGAATGCCTGCTTGGCGCATCGCTTGGCGCGCAGGGCCTTGTTTGACGCCCGCTGGCAGCACGCAGCCCAGGATGCCCTCTTCAATGGCGGCGGCCTCAATGCCCGCCCGCTCGATGGCAGCGCGGATGGCAACGGCGGCAAGTTCAGGGGCACTCATACTAGACAGGCTGCCCATCATGCCGCCCATCGGGGTACGGGTGGCAGATAAAAAAACGACGTCGGTAGCGCGACTCATGACCTATCTCCTGATAGCTTTTTTGTGATTATCGAGCTGAGTAGTTAGCGATGCGTTGACCCATTCGCGGGGCTGTGGTTTTCTCCTGAGTAACCAAGCAAGCGCTAGTGTAAATGACATGAATGTAATGAATGCATCTCCTCGCCGCAAGGAATTGACGCGCTTAGCTGCTCAGCTATTCGTCCAAGAAGGCTTTGATCGCACCACGGTGCGCATGTTGGCGCAGGAAATGGGCATTAAGTCGGGTAGCCTGTTTCATCACTTCAAAGATAAGCAAGAAATTCTGGCAGCGGTGATCGAAGAGGGTACCCAAAATGCGCTTGCCATTGCGAAAGCTGCGCTTCAGTCCTGTCCCGACGGTGCAGAGGCACGGCTACATGCTATGGCAAGAGCTCATCTGGAAACACTGTTTGCAGACCGTAACGCCCATGTCGTCGCACTGTTCGAGTGGCGGCGATTGGACCCTGCTGCCAGCGCGCATTTGAGTCATCTGCGGGATGCTTACGAGGCTCTGTGGGTCGAGGTGATCGATGACGCCTTGGCGGCCGGGCTGATTCATGGTGACCGCTTTCTCGTTTCCCGCTTCATCTTAGGAGCGTTGAACTGGACTGTCCGTTGGTATGACCCCAACGGTCCTCGAACGCCAGACGACCTTGCCGACGAGCTGGTGGCGATGATCCTATCGCGGTGAGCCTAACAGCGAGTCTTCTGTTCGGTCGACCAACGTCTAAGCTTGTTGCGGCGCTTGCGGCTTGCGCAATAGGTGAAATACTTTTAGCGTTGGTCTATTGGCAGGCTTCCGTTAACGTAAACTGATAATAAAGCTGACAGCGCGTGGAGTTTTGCCTGCTTGAGTGCTCACGACCAACAACATAAGAGAGCCGTCATGACAGCAACATCATCGTCACTTCCCTCGTATTCCTCATTTGTCGAGAAATTTTCAATAGAGAGTGTCGTCGCCAAGCTGGACGACCATCAAGATGGTTACCTGAACGCCTATGAAGCATGCTGCGGAAGGCATGTGCGCCAAGGCCGCGGTGATGTGTTAGCGCTGGTGCATGAAGACACCCAAGGCCAGACCCATACGCTGACCTATGCCGAGCTTGACAGCCAAAGTAGCCAGCTAGCGGGCTGGTTCATAAGCCAAGGGCTTGGTGAGGGCGACCGAATTGCCTGTATGCTGCCTCGTTCTGTCAATTTGCTGGTCGCCGTGCTGGCGACCTGGCGAATCGGTGCGGTCTATCAGCCACTGTTCACCGCTTTTGGCCCTGATGCAGTTGACTATCGGCTCGGTCGTGCTGATACCAAGTTAGTGATTACGGATCACGCCAATCGCTATAAATTCGATGGATTGAGCCAGTGCCCACCCGTATTAGCCGTGGGTGGTGCGAGCAGTGAGCATGGCGATGACCTCGATTGGCAAACGGCATTGACGTATACGTCAATGAGCGATGCGCCACCGCGCCTGTCGCCAGATCAGCCCTTTCTGCAAATGTTCACTTCGGGGACGGTGGGCAAGCCAAAGGGCGTTGCCGTGCCTTTAGCAGGCATGACGGCTTTCGCCCTTTATATGGAACTCGCTGTGGATCTGCGCGAGGAAGACCGTTTTTGGAACATGGCAGATCCAGGTTGGGCCTACGGCCTTTATTACGCCATCGCGGGGCCGCTGCTACTTGGAGTCACGACCCACTTTTGCGAGGCAGGCTTCAGCGCCGAAGGAGCGCTGGCATTTATGAAGCGCCATCAGATCACCAATTTTGCTGCGGCACCCACGGCTTACCGTTTGATGAAAGCATCTGGGTTATTCGATGACGCGCATCAAACGTTATCGCTGCGTGCAGCCAGTTCCGCTGGAGAACCGCTTAATACCGAGGTGGTCACCTGGGTGGAAAAATCGTTGGGCTGTCCGGTGATGGACCATTATGGCCAGACGGAAACGGGCATGACCTGTAATAACCATCACTCTCTTGACCATCCCAAGCACGTGGGGGCCATGGGCGTCCCGATGCCGGGCTACCGATTGGCCATTCTCGATGCCGAGTACAATGAGCTGCCGCCCGGTGAACCAGGTGTGCTTGCGGTGGACATTAAGAATTCTCCGGCTCACTTTTTCCAAGGATACACTTGGCAGGAGAAAGATCCCTTCGTTAATGGCTATTACCTGACCGGCGATGTAGTGATTCGTAACGAAGATGGTTCGTTTCAGTTTGCTGGTAGGGACGATGACATCATCACCACGGCGGGCTACCGAGTGGGACCAACGGACGTAGAGAATAGCGTCATGACGCACCCGGCAGTGGCAGAGTCCGCCGCCGTTGGCCAGCCAGATGAGATTCGTGGCGAGATCATCAAATCCTATATCGTACTTCGCGATGGCTACGAGCCCAGCGATGCGCTGGCGGAAGAGATTCGTCAGCAAGTACGTGAACGGCTCTCTACGCATGCTTTTCCTCGTATCATCGAGTTCGTCGATGAGCTGCCCAAAACGCCCAGCGGCAAGATTCAGCGCTTCAAACTGCGTGCTCAAGCGGCCGAACAAGTGCGCCACAGCTCATAATTCACAGGATATCATTCACAGGAAGAGTGCCATGCAGGTCCAGGATCGTACGTTTTTGATTACCGGCGCTGCGTCGGGTTTGGGTGCCGCCACGGCCGAACGGCTGGTAAAGGCGGGCGGGAAGGTGGTGCTGTGCGACATGAGTGATCGTGTGACGGACCTTGCCGTGCAGTTGGGCGCTCACGCGCAAGCATGCATCGCCGACATTACCTCCGCCGACGCCATGCAGGAGGCGGTGAACAAAGCCGTTGCGCTGGGGGGCGAAAGCGGTCTTTCGGGGGTGGTTCATTGTGCCGGTGTGGTCAGCGTAGCCAAGCTGGTGGATCGGCAAGGCAACCCAGCAGATCTCGAGGGCTATGCGCGCACGATTCAGATCAATCTGGTAGGCACTTTCAATGTCATGCGGCTGGCGGCCGCCGCCATGGCCAGCAACCCGCCAGACCAAGGGGGTGAGCGGGGCGTCATCATCAATACCGCATCGATTGCCGCGTTCGATGGGCAAGTCGGGCAGTGCGCCTACAGTGCCTCTAAGGCGGGGGTCGTGGGCATGAGCTTGCCTGCCGCCAGAGAGCTGTCGCGTCACGCCATTCGTGTCATGGCCATTGCGCCAGGGGTGTTCGAAACCCCCATGATGAGCGAGATACCGGATGAAGCCGCCCAAGCGTTGGCCGCTGCGGTGCCTTTTCCCAAGCGTTTGGGCAAGCCCGACGAGTTTGCGCTGCTGGCCGAGCAGATCATCACCAACCCGATGCTCAATGGTGAAGTGATTCGCCTGGATGGTGGTATCCGCATGCAGTGATTTACGCTCAGTAAGCTCTGATAAACAGCCTGCTCGGTTTTTTCGGGCGGGCTTTTTTTATTTTCAAACCATGACGTTACTAAGGTAAAGACCAAAGTTGTAGTCGGTTTTTCGATTTAATTCAAACGACTGCTTGACTGTGTCGGGTCTGCGCGCTAATTTTCAAACATGTGTTTGAAAGTGGCTGCTGAGTACCAGCTCTTTCAGCCCTCGTTTAGGAGAAGTGACATGCCGAGCTATCAAGCCCCCCTACGTGACATGCGTTTCGTGATGAACGAAATGTTTGATTACCCAAGCCACTACGCGGCACTGCCGAATGGTGAAGAAGCGTCTCCTGACGTCGTTGGGGCGATTCTGGAAGAGGGCGCTCGCTTTGCCCGTGACGTTCTGCTACCACTGAACCAGAGCGGTGATGAAGAGGGCTGCCTGCTGGAAGGTGGGGAGGTCAAAGCGCCCCGTGGTTTCAAGGAAGCCTACCAGCAGTATGTCGAAGGGGGTTGGCCAAGCCTGGCGGCAGATCCTGAGCAGGGTGGACAAGGGCTGCCGCCTTCGCTGGCCATGATGCTCTCCGAAATGATTTGCGCCACCAACCTGGCGTGGGGCATGTACCCGGGGCTTTCCCACGGTGCCGCAGACGCGCTGCGTCATCACGGAACCGATGCCCAAAAGGCTACTTACCTCACCAAGCTGGTCGAGGGCGTCTGGACCGGCACCATGTGCCTGACCGAGCCCCATTGCGGTACCGATCTCGGGCTGATCAAGACCCGTGCGGTTCCTGCGGAAGGCGACGCGTATCAGATCACCGGCACCAAGATCTTCATTTCTGCCGGTGAGCACAATCTGGCCGAGAACATCGTTCATCTGGTGCTGGCCAAGCTGCCGGATGCGCCCGAAGGCTCCAAAGGCATTTCACTGTTCGTCGTACCCAAGTTCCTGCCCGATGCCGAGGGCAACCCCGGGCAGCGTAACGGTGTCAGCTGTGGCTCTCTCGAGCACAAGATGGGTATTCACGGCAACGCGACGTGCGTTATGAACTTCGATGGTGCCACGGGCTACCTGGTAGGCGCGCCGAACAAGGGATTGGCCTGCATGTTCACCATGATGAATGCGGCCCGTCTGGGCGTGGGGATCCAGGGGCTTGGTCTGATGGAAGCCAGCTTCCAGAACTCGCTCGGCTATGCCCGTGATCGTTTGCAGATGCGTGGCCTTTCAGGTGTTCAGGCCCCTGATAAAGCCGCCGACCCGATCATCGTCCATCCTGACGTGCGTCGCATGCTGCTGACCCAAAAAGCTTTTGCCGAAGGCGGTCGCATGCTGGTGCTGTATACCGCCCAGATGCTGGATGTGGTCGAGCATGGCGCAGCAGGCGAAGAGAAGGAGCGTGCCGAGACCTTGCTGGGTCTGCTGACGCCGATCGTGAAGGCCTTCCTGACGGAAGTGGGCTTCGAGTCTACCAATGAAGGCGTGCAGATTTTTGGCGGTCACGGTTTCATCAAAGAGTGGGGCATGGAGCAACTGGTACGTGATGCGCGTATCACGCGCCTCTATGAAGGCACGACCGGTATCCAGGCGCTGGACCTGCTGGGCCGCAAGGTGCTGATGAGCCAGGGTGAATCCCTCAAGGTCTTCACCAAGGAGATTCACAAGTTCTGCCAAGCCGAAGCCGACAACCCTGCGCTCAAGGAATTTATCGAGCCGCTGGCCAAGCTCAATGCCCAGTGGGGTGAGCTCACCATGGGTATCGGTATGAAGGCCATGCAGGATCGTGAAGAAGTAGGGGCCGCCAGCGTCGATTACCTGATGTACTCCGGCTATGTCGCTGTCGCCTATCTGTTTGCTCGCGCTGCCAAGCAAGCCGCTAGTGCACAGGGGGGTGAAGATGCCGCTTTCTACACCGCCAAACTAAATACGGCGCGTTTCTACTACCAGCGTCTGCTGCCACGTACCAAGGCGCACGCCGCCATGATCCAGGCAGGTGCCGGTAGCTTGATGGCGATTTCCAGCGAAGATTTTGGCCTGGGCTTCGAGAGCTGAGCCCACGCCTTTGCCAGGCACTCTCTGGTCAGGGTACTGATCGGTGGTTTGCGGCAGGTTTGCCCTCGGGCATTGCCTGCCGCTTTTTTATCTCGGCTATTTGAAAAATTTTTCACATTAGCCCTTGCCAACCCGGCATCGAATCCGTAAAGTACGCATCCGCTGCCGGGGACGCCCAGCGTTACCAGCGGTGATGAGGTTGGAAAACCTCTTGTTTGTCAGGAAGTTAGAGTTCTGTGGTAGGTTGGTCAGATCGCTCGCTTCGCCCGCTGAAAACAGCGGTTGACAAACACCACGGAATGCGTAGAATACGCCTTCCTCGCTGAGGCAACACGGGTCAGGTCATCGAGCCCGCCGCAGCGACATTAAGAAAGTTGCTCTTTAACAATTTGATCAGGTAATTCATGTGGGCGCTTGCCGATGAGGGTGATAAATCACCTATTATCAAGGCAAGCGACTCGTCAAACAGGCTTCGGCCTAATGAATGAATTCGTTTGACCCTTGAGCCAAGTTTGGTTCGCTTC